>NZ_BAAATZ010000035.1:75681-99242 GCF_039533685.1 Actinocorallia aurantiaca
CACCGGGCTTCGGTTCGGCGGATGTCCGATCCGACCGTCTACCGCTGTGCGGTCGCCTGGGGAGCCGGGTCAGCCGCGGCGGGGGCCGTGATCTGCTTCGGACGCCGCAGCAGGACCGCGGAGGCCAGGGCCGCGAACACCAGCAGAGCCGCCGAGACCGTCAGGCACAGCCGCATGCCGTCGAGGAACGCGTCGGACACGGCTCCCATGGCGAGGCCGGTGTCGGCGCCCAGGTCCAGTCGCGCCACCGCGCCGACCCCGTTCGCGTCGGCGGCCTCGGTGATCAGCCGCGCCTGCTCGCCGGTCACGCCCGCGTCGGACAGGCGGCCGGGCAGGGCGTCCAGCACCTTCACGCTCAGCAGGGCGCCCAGCAGGGCCGGGCCCAGCGAGCCGCCGACCTGCCGGAAGGCGTTGTTGCCCGCGGCCGCCATGCCCGCCTGGTGCGGGGGCACCGCGGCGACGGCGATGCCCGTGATGCACGGGAAGGCCAGGCCCAGGCCGAGACCCAGCAGGCACAGGCGCCAGCCCGCCGACCAGAAGGAGGTGTCCACGCCGAGCGTGGTCAGGCTCAGCAGCGCGGCCGCCGCGATCAGCAGGCCGGCCGTGATCAGCACCCTGGGAGACAGGCGGCGCATCAGGTGGCCCATGGCGAAGCCCAGGGCCATGCACACCAGGTTGACCAGCACCATGCGGATGCTGGACTGCAGGGTGCTCAGCTGCTGCACCACGCCGAAGTACAGGCTCAGGACGAAGAAGAAGCCGATCAGCCCCAGGAAGCTGACCAGGGCGGCCAGGGTCGAGGCGACGAAGGCCGGGACGCGGAAGAGCGACAGGTCCAGCATCGGGGAGGCGCTGCGCCTCTCCACCATGACGAAGGCGACGCCGCTCAGCACGGCGACCACCAGGGCCGCGATCGTCCGCGGGTGCGTGAACGACTCGGCGCCGCCCTCGATCACCCCGTAGATCAGGGCGGTGATCGCCAGCGCGGCGGTGAACTGCCCGGGCCAGTCGAGCCTGCGCGTGCCCGGGCCCTTGGACTCGGGTAGCAGCCGCGCGGCCACCGCCATGGTCGCCAGCGCCACCGGGATCGGCGGCAGGAAGATCCACCGCCAGTCCGCGAACTCCAGGATCACTCCGGCGATCAGCGGCGGCACCGCCATGGCCGCCATCATGGAGGTCGTCCACAGGCCGATGTACTTGCCGCGCTCACGCGGATCGGGCACAGCCTGGCTGATCAGCGCCAGCGTCACCGGCAGCAGCGCCGCGGCCCCGGCCCCGGCCAGCGCCTGCCCTAGCCACACGAACCGGATCGACTGCGCGAACAGCGCCACCAGCGCGCCCGCCGCGCACAGGGCCATGCCGACCTGGTAGACCTTCTTGCGGCCGTGGACGTCCGCGAAGACCCCCGCGGTGAGGATCAGCGCCGCCACCGGCAGCACGAAGGCGTCGGGAACCCACGAGAGCTGCGCGGTGGACGCGCCCAGCGCCCGCTGGAGCGCCGGAAGGCTCACCACCACGGTGACCACCGGAAGGTAGGCCACGAAGACCCCCGCGCAGGCCAGCGCGATCATCGCGCTCCTCGTGCGCCCGGCCTCCGGCCCCCGAGTCGAGATGTTCAAGGAAATCCTCCTTCGCGGCGCTGCGCACCGCATTCGATCAGCTATATGACACTCTGCGTCACCCCTTCGTTTCGCGCTAACCAGCGCTTTGGAATCACGGAAATCCGACACCGAAGCCCGGTTGGATCAGGATTTCCGTGATGTGGAACCGGCCCGTCCAGAGCCCGGCAAGCCGGTACTCCAGCACCGTCAAATGGTGCCGGGGTACCGGCGAACGCGAGGACGCGCGCGCCACTCCCGCGCGTTCAGAGGAGGATCAGCCCGACTTCTTGCGGTCGAGGAAGGCGAGCATGGCCTCGCGGGCACCCTCGGAACCGAACAGGCGGGCCGAGAGGGCGGCCGTCTCGTCGGCGCCTGCGTCGATATGGGCGATGAGGGCCTTGTTGAGCAGCTTCTTGGTCTCGCGCAGGCCCTGCGGGTGGCCCTTCGCGAGAGAGCCGCAGATGTCGTCGATCTCGGCGTCGAGGTCGGCCTCCGGGGACGTCCAGGTGACCAGGCCGTCGTCCGCGGCCTCGAGGCCGTTGAAGACGGAGCCCGAAAGGAACGTCATGGCGGCGGAACGGGAGCGCATGCGCGGCAGCAGCACCAGGGAGATGACCGCCGGGGCCAGGCCCAGGCGGACCTCGGTCAGCGCGAACGTCGCGTCGTCGGCGGCGACGGCGATGTCGCAGGCGCCCACGATGCCGATACCGCCGGCGCGGACGGCTCCGGCGACCCTCGCCACGACGGGTTTGTCGAGGGCGGCGATCCGGCGCAGCAGGGCGATCAGGCCGCGAGCGCCCTCCTCCATGCCTCCGCCCGCGGCCTCCGACAGGTCCGCGCCCGAGCAGAACACCGGGCCCTCCTGCCGGATGACCACGACGCGGACATCCGGGTCGGCCTCGGCCCGGTCCAGACCCGCGGACAGCTCCGACACGAGCCGCCGGGAGAGGGCGTTGCGGTTGTGAGGGCTGTCGAGCACGAGGGTGGCGACCGCGTCTGCGACGGAGTAGTGCACGAGTTCGTCGGGCATGGGTTCCTTTCCGGGCGGGGCGGCCGGGTCAGTAGCTCTTGGGCAGGCCGAGGGTGTGCATGGACACGAAGTTGAGGATCATCTCGCGCGAGACCGGCGCGATGCGGCCCAGCCGCGCGGCCAGCAGGAGCGTGCCGAGGCCGTACTCCGACGCGAGCCCGTTGCCGCCGTGGGTGTGCACGGCGACGTCGGTGGCGTTGCAGGCGAGTTCTCCGGCGGCGTACTTGGCCATGTTGGCGTACTCCCCCGCCGCGAGGTCGTCGCCCGCGTCGTACAGCGCCGCGGCCTTCTGGGTCAGCAGCCGGGCCTGCTCCAGCTCGATCTTGATCTTCGCCAGCGGATGCGCGACGGCCTGGTGGGTGCCGATGACGTCCTTCCACACCTTCCGCGTCCTGGCGTACCCGACGGCCTTGTCCAGCGCGTAGCGCGCGATGCCGATGGAGAACGCCGCGCCCATGATGCGCTCGGGGTTGAGCCCGGCGAAGAGCTGCCCGAGCCCGGCGTCCTCGTGGCCGACGAGGGCCTCGGCGGGCAGGCTCACGTCGTCGAGGAACAGGCTGAACTGCTTCTCGGGAGAGACGATGTCCATCGGGATGTGCTGGTACTCCAGGCCCGGGGCGTCGGTGGGCACCAGGAACAGGGCGGGCTTGAGCCTGCCCGTCCGCGCGTCCTCGGTGCGGGCCACGACGAGCACCGTGCCCGCCTCGTCGACGCCGGAGATGTAGGTCTTGCGGCCGGTGAGCAGCCATCTGTCGCCGTCGCGCCGCGCGGTCGTGGTGATCTGGTGGGCGTTGGAGCCGGCGTCGGGCTCGGTGATCGCGAACGCCGCGGTGATGGAGCCGTCGGCGATGCCGGGCAGCCACTGCCGCTTCTGCTCCTCGGTGCCGCAGCGCGCGATGATCGTGCCGACGATCGCGGGTGACACCACCATGAGCAGCAGCGGGGCCCCGGCCGCGGCGGCCTCCTCCAGAACGGCCGACAGGTCCGCGATACCGCCGCCTCCACCGCCGTACTCCTCGGGGATGGAGACGCCGAGGTAGCCGTGGCGGCCCATGTCCCGCCACAGTTCGGTGGTCTTCTCCCCGGCTCTCGACTTGGCCTCGATGTACTCGCGGCCGTAGGAGGAGGCGAGTTCGCGCACCGCCTCGCGCAGCGCGATCCGCTCTTCGGGCTCGGTGAACATCGTCGTCATGCGTCCTCCTCGACTCGTGCCAGCACGTCCCCCGCGGAGACCTGCCGTCCCGCCTGTACTTCGATCGCGACCACCACGCCGTCGGCCGGCGCGGTGACGTTGTGCTGCATCTTCATCGCCTCGAGCACGAGGATGACCTGCCCGGCGCCGACGGTGTCGCCGACACGGGCCCGCACCGCCACGACGCTGCCGGGCATCGGCGCCAGCAGCGACCCGGCCGCCACCCGAGCGGCGGGATCGGTGAAGCGCGGCTGCCGGACCAGTGCCAGATGGCCGAGGACGGAGTCGACCTCGCACCGGTCGCCGTGGAGGCGCACGGTGAACGGGCGGCGGACGCCGCCGTGCTCCAGGACCACCGTGGCACCCCGCACCTCGACCACGCGGGTCGCGCCGTCCGCCGACGTGTAGCCGTCGCGCCCGCCGTACCACTCGACGGTCAGCCGGTCGAAGGCGGTGCGCTGCGGCTGCGTGACCACGTTGCGCCAGCCGACGGGGATGCCGCGTTGGACGGGCGACCGGTGCTTACGCTCCTCGGCGTCGGCCACCGCGGCGGCCAGACCGGCCAGCCGCAACCCCTGCTCGTCGTACCCGTTGCGGGTGAGCGCGGCGAGATCGGCGCCGTCGAGGTAGGTCGTGTATGTCTCCCCGGCGGTGAAGACCGGGTCGCGCAGCAGGTTCACCAGCAGGTCGCGGTTCGTGCGGACACCGTGGACGGTCGCCCGTTCGAGCGCCCCGGCCAGACGGCGCAGGGCCTGCTCCCGGGTGGGCGCCCACGCGATCACCTTGGCGACCATGGCGTCATAGAAGGTGCCGATCTCCGTGCCCGCCTCGACGCCGCTGTCCAGGCGGATGCCGTATGCCGTGGGATTGTCGAAGTGCACCACTGCGCTGGGGACGTCGAACGCGGTGAGCCTCCCGCTCTGCGGCTGGTAGCCCTCGGCGGGGTCCTCGGCGTAGAGCCGCACCTCGACTGCGTGGCCCCGGGGTTCCGGCGGGTGCCCGGGGAGCAGATCGGCCAGTGCCTCGCCCTCCGCCACCGCTATCTGCAGCGCGACGAGGTCGAGGCCGGTCACGCACTCGGTCACGGGATGCTCGACCTGCAGGCGCGTATTCATCTCCAGGAAGAAGAACCTGTCGCCGTCGAGGAGGAACTCGACCGTGCCGGCGCCGACATATCCGATCGCCTCACCGGCGGTGCGGGCCGCCTCGTGCAGCGCCGCGCGGACGCCGTCGGCGATGCCGGGAGCGGGCGCCTCCTCGATGACCTTCTGGTGGCGCCGCTGCAGCGAGCAGTCGCGGTCACCGAGGACCGCCACCGTCCCGTGGGCGTCGCCGAGAATCTGCACCTCGACGTGGCGGCCGCGCTCGACGTACGGCTCGCAGAAGACGGTCGGGTCGCCGAAGGCGCCGGCCGCCTCGCTCGACGCCAGCCGTACGGTCTCCGCCAGGTCCGCCATCGTGCGGACGACCCGCATGCCGCGGCCTCCGCCGCCGCTGCTCGCCTTGACGAGGACGGGCAGGTCGGCGTCGGTGAGGGCGGACGGGTAGAGCTCGGCCAGCACGGGGACGCCGGCGGTCTCCATGAGCCGCTTGGCCTCCACCTTGGTGGCCATCGCGTCCATCGCCCGGGGTGTCGGGCCGATCCAGGCGAGGCCGTTCTCGATGACGGCACGGGCGAAGTCGGCGTTCTCGGAAAGGAACCCGTAGCCGGGGTGGATCGCGTCGGCGCCGCTGTCGGCGGCCGCGGCCAGAACGCGGTCGATGTCGAGGTAGGTCTCCGCCGGGGTGTCGCCCGGCAGGAGTACCGCGAGGTCGGCCTCGGCGGCGAACGGTGCCGCGGTGTCGGCGTCGGAGTGCACCGCGACGGTCTGGATGCCGAGCGTGCGGCAGGTGCGGAAGACGCGGCGGGCGATCTCGCCGCGGTTGGCGACGAGGAGACGGGTGATGGTCATCTCGGCCTCACATCCGGAAGACGCCGTAGCGCGTGGTGCCCTCGTAGGGCGTGGAGTCGATGGCGGAAAGGCAGATGCCGAGGACGGTGCGGGTGTCGCGCGGATCGATGACCCCGTCGTCGTAAAGCATCCCGGAGAGCACGAACGGGAGGCTCTGCTCCTCGACCATCGTCTCGACCATCGCCCGCATCCCGGCGTCGGCCTCCTCGTCGAAGGGCAGGCCCCTGGCCTCGGCGGCGGCGCGCGAGACGATCGAGAGCACGCCCGCCAGCTGTTGCGGGCCCATGACCGCCGACTTGGCGTTCGGCCAGGTGAACAGGAACCGGGGGTCGTAGGCGCGGCCGTTCATGCCGTAGTTGCCGGCGCCGTACGACGCGCCGATCAGCACCGAGAGGTGCGGCACCTTCGAGTTCGAGACGGCGTTGATCATCGCCGCGCCGTGCTTGATGATCCCGCCCTGCTCGTACTCGGCTCCGACCATGTAGCCGGTGGTGTTGTGGAGGAACAGCAGTGGGGTGTCGGACTGGTTGGCCAGCTGGATGAACTGCGCGGCCTTCTGCGCCTCCTCGCTGAACAGCACACCCTGGGCGTTGGCGAGGATGCCGACGGGACGGCCGTGGATCCGCGCCCAGCCGGTGACCAGCGAGGGGCCGTAGAGCGGTTTGAACTCGTCGAACGGCACCTCGTTGCCGGTGCTCGCGCCGTCGGCGATGCGGACGATGACGTCGCGCGGGTCGAACGGCTCCTTCAGGTCGGTCGGGATCAGGTCGAGCAGGGTCTCCGGGTCCTCGGCCGGTTCGGCGTATCCCGCGGGCTCGGGGCGGGCCTTGCGCCGGTTGAGCCGCGCCACGATGCGGCGGCCGATCCGGATCGCGTCGTGCTCGTCCTCGGCGAGGTAGTCGGCGAGGCCGGAGGTGCGGGCGTGCATCTCCGCGCCGCCGAGGGTCTCGTCGTCGGACTCCTCGCCGGTGGCCATCTTCACCAGCGGCGGTCCTGCCAGGAAGACCTTGGCCCGCTCCCTGACCATCACGGTGTAGTCCGACAGGCCCGGCACGTAGGCGCCGCCCGCGGTGGAGTTGCCGAAGACCAGCGCGATCGTCGGCTGCCTGCGGGCGCTGGCACGGGTCAGGTCGCGGAACAGCCTGCCGCCGGGGATGAAGATCTCCTTCTGCGTGGGCAGGTCCGCGCCGCCGGACTCGACCAGCGAGATCGTGGGCAGCCCGTTCTCCTCGGCGATCTGCGAGGCCCGGAAGAGCTTGCGCAGCGTCCAGGGGTTGGAGGCGCCGCCCTTCACGGTCGGGTCGTTGGCGGTGATCATGCACTCCACGCCCTCGACCACGCCGATGCCGCTGACCACGCTGGCGCCGACTGTGAAGTCCGAACCCCATCCGGCCAGCGGGGAGAGCTCCAGGAATGCCGATCCCTCGTCGACCAGCAGTTCGATCCGCTCGCGGGGCAGCAGCTTGCCGCGCTCGTGGTGGCGGGCGGCGTACTTCTCCCCGCCGCCCGCGGCGGCCTTGGCGTGCTCGGCGTCGAGTTCGGCGAGCTTCGCCAGCATCGCCTCGCGCCGGGCCGACGGCTGTTCCGCCTTCCGCCGGGTCCTCGGATCCGGCCCGGTCGCCGTGCCGGTCATGAGGTGTATCCCAGCAGCTTGGCGGCGAGGTCGGTGAGCACCTCGGTCGCGCCTCCTCCGATCGGGAGAAGGCGGGCGTCGCGGTAGTGCCGCTCCACCTCGGTCCCGTGCATGTAGCCCATCCCCCCGTGCAGCTGGACGGCCTCGTCACAGACGTGCGTCGCGCACTCGACGGCGGTCTGCTTGGCCAGGCAGGCCTCGGCGATGGCCTCGGTGCCGCCGAGGCCATCGGCGGCGTACTTCTCGACGACCGCGTGGGTGTAGGCCTTGGCGACCTCCACCTGGCGGTGCATCTCGACGAGCTTGTGGCGGACGACCTGGCGCCTGATCAGCGGTTCGCCGAAGGTCCGGCGCTGACGGCAGTACTCCGCGGTGAGGGCGAGCGAACGGGCGGCGATGCCGTAGGCGTGCACGGCGAGGCCGATCCGCTCCACGACGAACTGCTCGGCGATGTACAGGAACCCGGCGTTCTCCGTGCCGACCAGGTTCGCCGCCGGGACGCGCACGTCCACGAAGGACAGTTCGGCGGTGTCGGAGCAGTGCCAGCCCATCTTGGCCAGCGAGCGGTCGACGGTGAAGCCGGGAGTGTCCTTGTCGACGACCAGCAGGCTGATGCCGCCGGAGCCGGGGCCGCCGGTGCGGACCGCGGTGGTGACGAAGTCCGCGCGCACGCCGGAGGTGATGAAGGTCTTGACCCCGTTGACGACGTAGTGGTCGCCGTCGCGCACCGCGGTGGTGCGCAGGCCGCCGACGTCGGACCCTCCGTCGGGCTCGGTGACGCCGAGCGCGCCGATCTTCTCTCCCGCCAGCGTCGGGCGGACGTAGCGGTCGACGAGTTCGGGCGAGCCGTGGGCGGCGATGTGGGGAAGCGCGATGCCGTGGGTGAACAGGCCCGCCATCAGCCCCGAGGACGCGCCTTCGGCGAACATCCCCTCGTCGAGGGCCACCTTGTCCGCGAGCGTGCCGCCCTCGCCGCCGACGTCCTCGGGAAAGCCGACGCCGAGGAGGCCCTGCTCGGCCGCGGCCAGGTGCAGCGAGCGGGGGATCTCGCCGGCGTCCTCCCACCGCTGCAGGTGGGGCGCGATCTCACGGCGGACGAACTCCGCGCCGAGCTCGAGGAGCGCTTGCCGTTCCGGTTTCAAAGGAGGTCCTCTCTGATGTCCACGAGGCGGGAGCGCACCCACTCCCCCAAGGCCTTGGCCTGCGGGTCGAAGCGGGTCGACGCCGCGACGCCCCGGCCGAGCAGGCCTCGGATCAGCACGTTCACCGCGCCGAGGGCGGGCAGCGCGTACACGTCGACGGTCTTGTCCGCGGCCTCGGGGACGAGCTCGCGGACCTGGTCGGGGCTCATCAGCTCGACGAGCCAGGCGATCCGCCGCTCGCGCAGGGGGGAGCCGTCGTCGGCCACCCACAGGCCGAGGTTGGCGTCACCGCCCTTGTCGCCGGACCGGGCGTGCACGAAGGTGCCGAGCGGCACCCGGCGGGTCGGGACGTCCGGTTCGGCGGCTGACGTCGAGGGGCGGCGGCCCGCGTCACTCACGTCGGCGGGCCCGAACACGGTCGGGTCGGGGATCGCCTCGCGCGTCCCGTCGGCGTGGACGACGGTGTGCCGGACGGCCGGGCGGTCGACGTACTCGGGCCGGTAGAGGCCGTAGGGCGAGGGCGGCGGAGGCGGCCCGGTCATGGTGAAGCCGGGGTAGGAGGCCAGGGCCAGCTCGACCGCGGCGGCGGTGAACGGCTTGCCCACCGGCTCCTGCGCGGCGTCCATCACGGTGCAGCGCAGCAGGGTGGACGCGCCTTCCTCGGTGTCGGCGTCGAAAGCGGGGAGACCGCCGCGCGTCCAGGTGACCGAGGAGGCGGTCAGCCGCGGCGTGAGCTGCTCGCGGACCCATTCCTCCTTGGCGTCGAGGTCGAGCCCGGTGAGCACGAACTCCACGGTGTTGCGCCAGCCGCCGAGCTCGTTGAGACAGACCTTGAGCCGTTCCGGCGGCGGAGTCCCGCGCGTCCCCGAGACGAGCACCCGGTCACGGCCCTCCCGGGTGAGCCGCACGGTGTCGAGCAGCGCGGTGGCGTCGGGGTTGAGGTAGCGCGCCGACTGGATCTCGTAGACCAGCTGGGCCGTGACGGTGTCGACGGTGACCGCGCCGCCGGTGCCCTCGTGCTTGGTGATGACGCTCGAACCGTCCGCGGCGAGCTCGGCGATCGGGAAACCGAGCGGCTTGCGCAGGTCCGCGCCTTGCTCGGCGAGCGCGCGGAAGCCGGAGAAGTTACCACCGGTGGCCTGGGTGCCGCACTCGATGATGTGGCCCGCGACGACCGCGCCGGCGAGCGCGTCGTGGGAGTCCGGCGTCCACCCGAAGTGCGCGGCGGCCGGGCCGACGACGAGCGAGGCGTCGGTGACGCGGCCGGTGACCACGATGTCGGCGCCCTGGCGCAGGGCGGCGGCGATGCCGAAGGCGCCGAGGTAGGCGTTGGCGGTCAGCGCGCCCTCGAAGCCGAGGTGCCTGACGTCGTCGCCCTCGACGTACGCGATCGCCGGATCGAGGCCCAGCCCCTTGGCGATCTCGCGCAGCCGCTCGGCGAGGGCCGCGGGGTTGAGGCCGCCGGCGTTGCTGACGATCTTCACGCCCCGCTCGACCGCCAGGCCGAGGCAGTCCTCCGTCTGCCGGGCGAACGTGCGGGCGTAGCCCAGGTCGGACGACTTCAGCGTGTCCCTGCCGAGGATGAGCATGGTGAGCTCGGCGAGGTAGTCGCCGGTGAGCGCGTCGAGAGGCCCGTCCTCCAGCATCTCGCGCATCGCCGACAGGCGGTCGCCGTAGAACCCCGAGCAGTTGCCGACGCGGTAGCGTCCGGTCATCGTCCCTTCCCTTCCTGTGCCGCCTCGCCCGCGGCGGCGCGCAGTGCCTGGTCGAGCGTGTCCGCCCAGCGGTCGAGGATGCGGCGCCGACGGGCGGAGTCGTCGGTCAGGGTGTCGGCCAGCCCCAGTCCCCGGACGAGGTCGAGGGTGGCCTGGACGAGTTCACGCACGCCGGGCACCGACTCGTCCACGCCGAGAGCCTCCACGGTCAGCCGGTGGACGCCGCCGCCGATCTTGTGCTCCAGCTGGATGACGGCGGCGTGGAGCGCCTCGTCGCTGCGGGCGGCCACCCACAACTCGAGAGCCGCCACGTAGAGATCGCTGGAGAACTGCTCACCGAGGATGTGCACGACCCGGCGCACCCGATCGGGCCCTTCACCCAGCTCGGCGATGGCGGCGCGGTACGCCTCGTCCCGGCAGTTCCACAGGTGCTCGATGGCGGCGAGCACCAGGTGGTTCTTGGTCGGGAAGTGGTGCAGCTGGGCGCCGCGGCTGACCCCGGCCCGCTCGGAGACCAGCACGGTGGAGGTACCGCTCCAACCGTGGTCGACGAGACACTCGACCGTGGCGTCGAGAAGCCGCTGCCGCATGCTCTGGGAGCGCTCGCCCTGGGACACGCGGCCCGGCGCGGTGGATGGCATGGGCTCAGCGTGCCCGTCGGAAAACAAACAGTCAAGACTGACTTTTACCGGTACTACCGGATGCGCACGGCGGCCGGGATCACTCGGGGATCCCCACCGCCTCGACGGCGCGTACACGCAGGGCGATCCGGGCCGACACCGTCGAGGTGAGCAGTGCGATGACCAGGCAGACGGCACCGGCCGCCAGGAACGGTGTCCAACGGCGAGGGTCCGTCCGTGGCGGCGGACGGGCCCTCGCGGTATCGGGTCACCCGGTCAGGCCCAGCGGGAGCGGTCCTTCAGGTATTCGCCGGCGTCCTTCAGGCTCACCGGCTGGTACGGCGTGTACAGGTTGGGCTCGAAGCGGCTCCGGTAGCCGTCGAAGACGTCCCGGTACAGGTCCCAGTGGATGTCCGGCTGGCGGTTGCGGGCGCGGAACCCCGCGATCGGGATCTGGCCGAGGACGAGCTTCTCGAACTTGCTGTCCGCCACCGCGATGGCGTTGCCGTCCGGGCCGTAGATGGCGCTGCCGCCCGCGCCGGTGTCCTCGAAGAAGGGGGACTCGGCCGCGAGCACCGAGTTGTTGACGATCGCGCAGTACACCCGGTTGTGCAGGGCGGAGGCGCGGACGTCGATCTCGGAGAAGCTGCCGCTGGCGGTGCGCAGGAAGACCTCGGCGCCCTTGATCGCGGCGGCCCGGAACAGCTCGGGCTCCAGCTGGGTGGAGGACATGGAGATGTTGCCCAGCGGGGTGCGGGCCACCGGCACCACGGCGTCCCGGCCGTACTTCTCGACGTATTCGTCGAGCACGTCGTAGACGGTGGTGGTGAACAGCTCCTGCCCATGGAAGATGCCCTTGACGTTGCGCGCCTTCCAGTGCTTGGCCACGATCTCGCCGTCAGGGCCGATCAGCGTGGTGATGCTGAGGACGTGGCCCGGCCAGTCGGGGTCGCGGACGTAGGCGCCGAAGGCGATGTGGCACCCGTGCTCCCGGGCCTTGGCGGAGATCAGCTCGGTCTCCTCGCCGGGGATCTCGATGCACCGGCGCTCCACTTCGGCCTTGGTCCAGTGGTCCCAGCCGCTGATCGGGAACTCGTGGAACAGCAGCAGGTCGGGGCGGTACCCGAACCCGATGTGGAACGAGTTGTCGATCAGGTGCAGCATGTGGTCGAGGTTGGCCTTCATGCCGGCCGGCTCCGGGGTCGGGTGCACCCGGGACTGCACGACCCCGAGGGTCCAGACGTCCTTGGCCAGCGGGGCCGTGGCGTAGCAGCCGTCGGCCCGCTGGGTGAGGGCCGCGTTCTCGGCGGGATTCATCGGTTCACGTCTCCTTGTCGGTGGGTTCGGCGGGGATCAGCGGAGCTCGTCCGCGCGGAGGCAGGCCACCAGGCGGCCGTCCTCCTCCCGCCGCAGCTCCGGTTCCGTGCGCGAGCAGGCGTCGACGGCCAGGGGGCAGCGCGTGTGGAAGCGGCAGCCGGCCGGCGGGGAGACCGCGGAGGGGACCTCTCCCGTCAGCGGCACCCCGGGCTCGCGGTCGAGTCCGGGCACGGCGGCGAGCAGCGCCCGCGTGTACGGGTGGCGAGGGTCGGAGAACACCTGCTCGGCAGGGCCCTTCTCCACGAACCGGCCGAGGTACATGACCGCGACGTCGTCGGCCAGGTGCCGGGCTATGTCGATCTCGTGGGTGATGAGCACGTAGCTGAGCCCGAGGCGCTGCTTCAGGTCGAGCAGCAGGTTGACCAGCAGCGCCTTGACACTGACGTCGAGGCTGGCGGTCGGCTCGTCCAGGACGAGGACCCGCGGTTCGACGGCCAGCGCCCGGGCGACCGTGACGCGCTGCAGCTCGCCGCCGCTCACCCCGCCCGGACGCCGGTCGAGGTACTCCTCGGTGAGGCCGACCAGCTCCAGCAGCTCGCGGACCCGGGCCGCCCGCGCGGCCCGGCCCGGGTGCAGTCCGTGCACGGCCAGCGGCTGCTCCAGCGCGTGGCGGATGCTCTTGCGCCGGTTCAGCGCCGACCAGGGGTTCTGCGACACGAGCTGGATCGCGCGCCGGTCCACACCGTCGTTGCCCTGGATGAGGATCCGGCCCCCGGTCGGATCCGCCAGCCGGACCAGCATCCGGGCGATCGTGGACTTGCCGCAGCCCGACTCGCCGATGATCGACAGCGTGCGGCCCTCGGGCACCTCGAACGAGACGCCGTCGACGGCGTGCACCACCCGGTCCTCACCGCGGCCGGACTTGATCCGGTAGTGCTTCTCCAGGTCCTCTACCGTGACCGCGTTCATATCTCCTCCTCCGCCCGGTGGCAGCGCACCAGCGCGTCCCCGACCCGGCGCACCTCCGGGAGCTCCTCGCGGCAGCGGTCGATGACGGCGGTGCAGCGCGGGGCGAACGGGCAGCCCGGGAGCCGGTTGGCTCCGGTGACCGACCCGGGGATGGTGCGCAGCGGCTCGCCTCTGCGGCCCCGTCCCGGAACGGCCTCCAGCAGCGCCCGCGTGTACGGGTGCCGGGGGGTCTCGAACACCGCGCGGGCCGGGGCGAGTTCCACCAGCAGCCCCGCGTACATGACGCCGATCCGGTCGCTGACCTGCGAGATCACCCCGAGGTCGTGGGTGACGAACACCATCGACAGCCCGGTGCGGTCGCGCAGCTCCAGCAGCAGCTTCAGCACCTGCGCCTGCACGGTCGCGTCGAGCGTCGTGGTCGGTTCGTCGGCGAGCAGCAGGTCGGGCTGCTTGCCGAGGGCCGCCACGGCGATGAGCAGCCGTTGGAGCTGCCCACCGGAGAACTCGAAGGGGTAGCCGTCCAGCCGGTCGAGCACGGTGCCCAGACCGACGCCGGTGAGCAGCTCCTTGAGCTCGCCGTCGCCGATTCCGTCGAGGTGCCAGCGCAGCTGGCGGCCGACGGAGGTGGACGGGGACAGCGAGGTCATCGGCCGCTGCGGGATCAGCCCGATGCGGCCGCCGCGCAGCCGCCGCATGTCGTTCTCCTTCAGCGAAGCCAGGTCGGCGTCCCCGAAGCCGATACGGCCGTCGGTGATCTCGGCGTTGCGCGGCAGCATGCGCATCAGCGCCGTGAGCAGGGTGCTCTTGCCCGATCCCGATTCCCCGACCAGCCCGAGGATCTCGCCCCGGGCCAGGTCGAACGACACCTCCCGCACCGCGGGCACCCCGCCGTTCCGGGTGCGGAACGTGACGGCGAGGTCCTGCACGGAGAGGAGCGGAGCCCCCGCCGGGGCCGACGAAGCGGCCCCGGCGGTCTTCGGCTTCGCGAACATCAGAACGTCCGCGCCGAGGGAAGCGAGAGGCGGCTGACTCCCATGATCTTCTTGTCGAGGGTCTCGATCTCCTTGCGCTGGGCCACGACGAGCTTGGGGTAGACCGGCGGCATCATGATCGCGTCGGCGGCGAGGAGACCGTTGATCTTCTTGCAGATCTCGGTCCGCTCCGCGTCGTCGGAGGTGGCCCACGCCTGGGTGAGCAGCCCGTCCACCTCTTCGTTCTTGTAGCCGAAGTTGAGCGGGTACTTGGAGCTCATCGTGGTGAGCAGGGTGAAGGCGGTGCGTCCGCCGCCGAACCCGCTCTCGAACGACGTCATCGCCATCTCGTACTTGCCGGTCGCCCAGTTCTTGATCCACGGGCTGAAGTCGAGGACCTCGAGGGTGCATTCGATGCCGGCCTGCTTCCAGCCCTCGGCGAGCACCTGGCCGATGTTCTTCATCAGCGAGTCGCTGGTGACCATCAGGGTGAACTTCAGCGAAGGCATTCCCGCCTCGGCCAGCAGCGCCTTGGCCTTCGCGATGTCGGGAGCCTCGCCGTAGAGCTTCAGCGCGGGGTCGTGGCCCTCGACCGAGGGGCCGATCGGGCCCTGGGCGATCTGCGCGTTCCCGGCGAAGACGATGTCGCGGACGCCCTTGCGGTCCATGGCGTACGCGAGCGCCTGACGCACCTTGACGTCGTTGAACGGCGCCTTGTTCGTCACGAAGTAGGTGATGAGGTCGCTGGGCGCGTCCACCTCGTGCACCTGGACGGCACTGTCCTTCTTGAGCAGTTCGACGCTCTCCGGCGAGACGTCGGTCATGATCTGGATCTTGCCTTCGCGCAGGTTGACCATGCGGGTCGCCGGGTCGGGGATCGCCTGGAAGACCAGGTTGCGGATCGCGGGCTTGGTCCCGTGGTAGGCGTCGTTGCGCACCAGCGAGACCTCGCTGCCCTGGGTCACCTTCTCCAGCTTGAAGGGACCGGTGCCCATGGTGGTGTCCGTGCGCTCGACGAAGTCCTTGTGCACGATGGGCAGGTTGGTGAGGTGGGAGCGGAGCACGCCGAACGGCGTGGTCAGCTCGATCTCCACGGTCTGCTCGTCGACGGCCTTCGCGCCCTTGACGTAGCCCACGAAGAAGGAGGTCCAGTCACTCGTGCTCTTGGGGTCGTTGACGAAGCCGATCGTCGCGACCACGTCGTCGGCGGTGAGCGGGTCGCCGTTGTGGTGGGTGACGCCCTTCTTGATCTTGATCGTCCAGGTCAGCCCGTCCTTGGAGACCTCCGGCTCGCCGTCGGCCAGCAGCGGGACCGAGCGCAGCTCGGCGTCGTAGGTGTAGAGGGACTCCACGACCGGGTCGAGGACCCAGTGCGCCCGCTTGGTGGTGCTGGCGAGCGGGTTCATGTAGTCGGAGATGGACAGGACGCCGAACGTGATCTTCTCGGGCGTCGGCCCCTTCTTCGCGGCGGGGGCGTCGTCCGTCCCGCACGCGGCCAGCGCGAGCGCTCCGGCGGTGAGCACGCCGGTCATCGTGAGGAAGCGGCGGCGGTCCATCGTGGCACGGGAGATGTCGGTCATCGGGTTTTCCTTAATTTAGGGGGGATTTGTTTCAGCGACGGGCGTCGGCGTCGAGGGCGTCGCCCAGACCGTCGCCGAGGAGGTTGAAGCCGATCGTGGCGATGAGGATGACCAGACCGGGGATGATCGAGTACCACCACGCGCCGAGCAGCATGTAGCTCGTGGCGTCGCCGAGGACGTTGCCCAGGCTGGGCTGGGGCGGTTGGATCCCCAGGCCGAGGAAGCTGAGGGCGCTCTCGGCGAAGATGGCGACCCCTATCCACAGGAACGCCTGGACCAGGACCGGCGGGAGCACGTTGGGCAGGATCTCGCCGCCGATGATGCGCCGGCGGGGGACGCCGACCACGCGCAGCGAGTCCACGTAGTCCTCCTGCACCTCCACGAGCGTCGCCGACCGGGTCACCCGGGCGAAGTACGGGATGAACCCGATGCCCAGCAGCAGGACGACCTTCGTGGTCGAGGTGAGGGTGAGGAAGCCCAGCTCGGTGTCGCCGGTACCGGTGATACCGATGACGAACAGCGCGAAGACGAAGAGCGGAAGCGCCTGGAGCGCCTCCAGGATCCGCATGATCACGTCGTCGGGCCAGCGTCCGCCGAAGTATCCGGCGACCAGCCCGGCGGGTACCGCGACCACCAGGCCGAACCCGACCCCGGCCACCGCCACCAGCAGCGACACCCGTGCACCTTCCGCCGTACGCGCGAACAGGTCGCGCTGGAGGTGGTCGGTGCCGAACAGGTGCGACGAACTCGGTCCGGCGAGGGTCTCACCGGTCCTGGCCGTCGCGTCGCCGACGGCCAGCGGGCCCGCCAGTGCCAGCAGGAGGAACAACAGCAGGAGGATCAGGCCGGTCCAGGTCAGCGCGGACATCCGCGGCAGGCGGAGCCGCATGGCCCGCGGCCGGGGGAGCACTCGGGTCATCACCATGTCTAGCGGGCCGTCCCGTTCAGGAACCCGGCGCGTATCCGGGGGTTGAGCACGAAGTAGAGGAGGTCGACGACCAGGTTGGCGACGAGGAACACCGAGGCGGTGACCAGCGTGCAGGCGATGGCCAGCGGATAGTCGTGCTGGCGGAACGCTCCAACGATGGTCTGGCCGATCCCCGGGATGTTGAACACGTTCTCGATGAGCACGGTTCCGCTGACGAAGACGCCGAGCATGAGCCCGATCACGGTCGCCGTGGGGATGATCGCGTTGCGCAGCGTGATGCTGCGCAGGATGCGGCGTTCGGCCATGCCCATGGCGCGGGCGAAGGAGACGTAGTCGGCCTGCGCGGTCTCGATCATGGACGCCCGCAGGGTTCGGGCGATGATCGCGCCGGAGCCGAGTCCCAGGGCGAACGCCGGCAGCACCAAGCTGCGCAGATTCTCCCAGGGATCCTCGGTGAACGGCACCCAGCCGCTCGATGGCAGGACCCCCTTGATGAGGAGCCCGAAGACCACGACCAGGACCAGCGCCAGCCAGAAGCTCGGGATGGAGAGCGCGATGACGCTGACCACGCGGACGAACCCGTCGGTGAAAGAGTCGCGCTTGCGTGCGGCCAGCGCGCCGGCGGCGAGGCCGACCACGATCCAGAAGAAGAATGCGGCCAGGCTGAGTTCGAGGGTGACGGGCAGCCGTTCCCCGATGATGGAGCTCACCGGCCGGTCGCTGAAGAGCGAGTTTCCGAGGTCTCCGGAGAGGAGGTTGCCGATGAACTTGGCGTACTGCACCCAGATGGGCTGGTCGAGACCGAAGCGGTGCTCGACCTCCGCGCGCTTCTCCGGAGTGGGGTTCATCCCCAGGTAGGCGTCGACCGGCCCGCCGGGGGCGGCCCTGAGCATGAAGAAGACGAGGGTCAGGACGATGAGCAGGACCAGCGCGAGGCCGGCGACCCGACGTCCGACATACCGAAGCATCCCGGGTCCTCATTTGCGTGATGGGCATCCCGTGTCCCGTGTCGGGGACCGCGGATGCGCGAGGGGGTTACGGGGACGGGGAGCGCCGCGCCCCAGGAGGATCCTGTGGGCGCCGGCGGTCAAACCCCGGGGGGAACTGCGGTCAGGCGACCTTGGTCTCGTTGATGACGGTGCGCTTGACCAGGCGGTCGCCGTCCATCCACTGCCAGGTGCGGCACTTGTGCAGGCCGTCGCGGGAGAGCTGGATCAGCTCGTACAGGTAGTTCGACGAGTCGTTCTTGTACGACCAGGTCAGCACGATCGTCTGGTCGTCCACCTGGCTCATCTCACCGATGATCCTGTCGGTGTCGAAGTGGCAGACGCCGTTCTCGTCGAGCGTGCCGCCGAAGTCGAACGCCTCCTCCCGGCCGTCGGCCCAGGTGTAGGTGTTGGTCTGGAGGACGTCGAACGTTCCGTCCTCCGGGACACGGCAGTACAGGTGGGACGCGTGCCGGTCCACGATGGTCCCGTCGGCGGCGAGGTGGACGTACTCACCGCGCCACTCTCCGAGGTGCTTGGCGATGATCGGCATTTTCGCGATGGCTGCGCGCATCGGGTCCTCCCTGGTCACAGGTGGTCGCTGGGTCGAAGGCGGCACCGTTGACAGGGCCGCGGCAGCGACCTTAGCGTGATCCTCATCTTGATGGAACAGCGTTCCGCCATAAGGAACGAAAAACTCTGAGGATTAGCCAACATGACCGATGACCACCAGCAACCGCTGATCGAGGGCATCACTGCCGCAATCATCGGAGTTATCGAATTCGCGCCCCATCTGAAGCTCTTCACCGACCGGCTGGGCTACGAGGTGGCGGCCGAGGGCACCGTCCCGGCGGCGGTCGCCGACGCCCTGTGGGGTACGGGCCCGGCGGACCTCGAGGTGGTCGCGCTGGCCGCCGCGGGCTCCGGAACGGGGCGGATCCACCTCGTACGGGTGCCCGAGCCGATCGCGCCGGCCGAATTCCCGCACAACCTCGACGTCGGCCTGGTCGGGATCGACATGTACGCCCGCGACATCGAGACCGCGCACACCGCGCTCGGCGAGGCCGGGTACCCCTGGACCGTCGCCCCCACCACCTACGGCGTCGCGGTGGGCGAGCGCGAGGTCGAGGTCACGCAGGGCATCTGCCCGGCGCCGGACGGAACCGTCGTGGTCTTCGTCCAGCCCGCCGCGGTCCGCGGCACCGAGGCGTGGGACGCCGACCCGGACCGCCCCTACACCGAGCTGACCTCGGTCGTCTGCCACGTCCCCGACCCCGACGCCGAGGTCTCCTTCTGGGGACCCGAGGGGCTGGGCATGGACGTCTGGTACGACGTGACGTTCTCCTCCCCCGGGTTCGACGAGGTCGCCGGACTGCCGGACGGCACCCGGATGCGCCTGGCGTTCCTGGCCGGGGCGAAGACCGCCAGGATCGAGGTCACCTCCGCCGACACCGAGCACCGCGTGGACCGGCGGGCGACCCAGCGCCCGGCCCGCTCGCTGGGCCACAGCGGCTGGTCCGTCCGCACCCGCGACCTCTCCGCCGCGCTGGAGAGCGTGCGCCGCACCGGCGGGCAGGTGCTCGCCGGCCCGGTCGAGACCGACGACCCGTGGCACGGCCCCGCCACCGTGGCCAGTGTGGACACCCCCAACGGAGTCTCGGTCACCCTCTGGCAGCCCCGCGACTGATCCGCCATCACCCCGATTCAGCGGAACACCGGTCCCGTACGACTTGCCGGTCACGGCTTTCTGGAAGGAACAAGCATGCCCGTCCTCCGTGGAGGTGCACCTCTGTCGATCGCGGGCGGCGTGCGCGAATTCGCCCGCGCCACCCCCGGGGCGACGGCGGTGATCGATGGCGACCGCGCCCTCACCTACGCCGCGCTCGGCGACCGTTCGAACCGCCTGGCCACCGCCCTGCTCGCCCGGGGCCTCACCCCCGGCGACCGCGTCGCGGTGCTGTTGGGCAACCGGCTGGAATATCCGGAGATCGCGGCCGGAATCGCCAAGGCGGGTCTGCTCATGGTGCCGCTCAACCCCCGGCTCACCCCGGCCGAAGCGCGTTACATCCTCGAGCACTCGGGGTCCGGGGCGGTCGTCCTCGACGACGCCTACGCCTCCATCGTGGGGGACTCGATCGAAGAACTGCGGCTCCCGGCCCTGTCCGTCGACGGCGTCCAGACCGGACACTCCTACGAGGAGGCCCTCGCCGGAGCGCGGGCGGTGGACCCGGCGGTGCGGGTGGACGAACTCGACCCGTTCTGCATCACCTACACCTCGGGCACGACCGGACGGCCCAAGGGCGTGCTCATCAGCCACCGGAGCCGGGCCCTCACGTTCTACTGCTCGGCGATGGAGTGGGGGCTCGGCACCGGCCGGACGTCGGTCGCGGTGGCGCCGATGTACCACGGCGCCGGATTCGCCTTCGGCTATGCCCCGGTCTACACCGGCGGCACGGTGACGATGCTCCGCAAATGGGATCCGGAGGCGCTGCTCCACCTCGTCGAGCGGGACCGCGCCCAGTCGGCGTTCCTGGTGCCGACGCACGCGCAGATGCTCCGCGCACTGGACGGGGCGAAGCTCGCGGACAGGGACCTGTCCAGCCTCGACACTCTCTACTTCAACGCCGCGGCACTCCCCTGGGCGCTCAAGCAGTGGGTCATGGAGGCGTTCCCGTCCTGCGGCGTGCACGAGCTGTACGGCTCGACCGAGGCGGGCATCATCACCAACCTCCGCCCGGCGGACCAGCACCGCAAGCCCGGCTCGGTCGGCCATGCCTGGTACATGACGGAGCTGCGGGTCCTCGGCCCCGACGGCGAACCCGCCGGGCCGGGAGAGCCGGGAGAGCTGTTCAGCCGCTCCCCGTTCCTCATGAACGGCTATCACGAGAACCAGGCCGCGACGGAGGAGTGCACCACCGAGGACGGCTTCCTCACCTGCGGCGACATCGTGGTGCGCGACGACGAGGGCTACGTCCACGTCGTCGACCGGAAGAAGGACATGATCATCTCGGGCGGCGTCAACGTGTACCCGCGCGAGGTCGAGGAGGCGCTGGCCGGACACGCCTCCGTCGCCGAGGTCGCCGTGGTCGGCACCCCCTCCGAGACCTGGGGCGAGGAGGTCATGGCCTACGTCGTCCTGCGCGACGGCGAACCCGGCGGCTCCGGCCTGATCGCCGATCTGGAGGCGCACTGCCGCACCGGTCTGGCGGGCTACAAGACGCCCAGGCACTGGGAGATCGTCGACGCCCTCCCCCGAAACGCGGCGGGGAAAATCGTCAAACGCGACCTCAAGGCGAAAACCAAGCCCTCCTGAGCTTGACCTGAATACCTCAGACAATTACCTTCAGAGCAGTGGAACAGCGTTCCAACGCAGCGAACACGGCTTTGAGCCCAGCGGAAGGACATCACAGTGCGCCCCCATGTCGAGCTGATCCAAGAAGACGACTACGTGTGGCACGGGGCCGAGCTCATCAACGGTGAGGGACGCGCCAGCGAACGTCGGCTCTCGGTGGACGAGGAGGACGGCTCCTCCTCGCTCCGGATCGACTTCCACACCTCCTGGGGCCGCGGGCCCGGCATCCACCACGCCGACAGCGAGTACTACGTGCTCGAGGGTTCGATGACCTACGGCGGCCGCAAGATCGACAAGGGCGGTTACGTCTACGCCCCGAAGGGCGTGCCGACCGACGCGATCACTTTCGCGGAAGGCACCAAGATCCTGCACTACCGCGAGTACGGGGACGCCGGCTTCGACCGCGTCGACTCCCTCGCCCACCCGCGCCGGGAGGGCGCCCGCGAGGACGTCATCGTCATCGACAGCGAGGCGATGAACTGGGACGCGGTGCCCAACCCCGGCCCCATGCCCGGCCTGTTCATCAAGTACCTGCACGTGGACCCGGCGACCGGTTTCTACACCCGCCTCGTGCACGCCCAGGAGGGCTGGGCCGACCACCGGCTGGCCCACCACCCCTGCTACGAAGAGGCCTACACCACCCAGGGCCACATGGAGTACAACTTCGGCACCCTCGACCTGGGCACCTACTTCTTCCGCCCCGCACGGGTCAAGCACGGCCACTTCACCACCCAGGAGGGCGGCGCGACCTGGCTGCTGCGCTCCGACGGCGAACTGCAGAACTGGTACACCCAGAACGAGTGGCTGCGCTGGGGCGGTGAAGCCGTCAACTACGGCCCGAACGGCGAGCGCATGCGCTGGTCGCAGTCCACCCACGACCTCGGCTCCGGCCCCACCTGGCGCAGCGAGAAGGACATCGCCGACCTCACCGCCGCGTGGCAGTTCCAGCGCGACCAGGGACAGCCCGACGCGCGGTACACGCAGCACGGGCAGGGCGTCGACCGCAGCATCCTGGCCATCGCCAAGGCCATGGACGCCGCGCGCCTCCAGGGCGGCCACTCGGACGACCACGACCACTCGCACGACCATGACCACGACCACGGGCACGACCACTCCCACGAGCCCGAGACGCCCGCCCTCGACTGGGGCGCGGACCCGGCGTCGCTGGAGCACGCCGACGAGCGCACCGACGCGGGCGCGCACAACTGGGCCCACGGGCGGGCGTGGAAGCCGGGCGACCCCATCCCGGCGCCCATCATCTCCTCCCTGCCGGTCCGCAGCCGCTCGCGCGGGCGCTGGGACGGCGACGGCATGTAACCGTCCCCTTCCCTTCTTGTCAGAACCATGCGAACACCGTGGCCGGGCCCTACGGGTCCGGCCACGGCCGTCTCTCCGGAGCTTCACGTGCCCCTCGACCTGTCCGCCGCGTCCGC
Organism: Actinocorallia aurantiaca; assembly: GCF_039533685.1. Lineage (NCBI taxonomy): Bacteria > Bacillati > Actinomycetota > Actinomycetes > Streptosporangiales > Thermomonosporaceae > Actinocorallia > Actinocorallia aurantiaca. The sequence continues at coordinate 98,103 of NZ_BAAATZ010000035.1, forward strand.
CATGGAGCCCGTCCACGGGCTCAACTCCTACAGCCTGGCGATCCTGCTCCACATCGTGCTCTTCGTCTACTGGCTCGGCGGCGACCTCGGCGTCTTCTACTCCAGCAGGTTCATCCTCCAGTCCGAGCTGCCCACCCCGGCCCGCTCGGTCTCGACCAAGATCATGCATGGCGTGGACATCGCGCCGCGGATCTGCCTCGTCCTCTTCCTGCCCAGCGGCGTGACGCTCATGGCGCTGAGCCCGTTCGGCGACGACGTCTTCCCCGGCTGGCTGCTCGCCCTGACCTGGGTCGGCTCGCTGGTCTGGCTGGCGCTGACCGTCTACGACTACACCCGGGGCGCCAGCCCGTACGGCAAGGTGGTGCAGAGGCTCGACCTGATCGTCCGCTACGGCCTGGTCGTCGTGCTGCTCGCCGTCTCCGGGTACGTCTTCTTCAGCTCCGAGCCGTTCGGCGTCACGACCAACCCCAAGTGGCTGGCCGCCAAGGTCGCCGCGTACGCCCTGTGCATCCTGTCCGGCGTGATGATCCGCCGTAGGCTCAGCCCCTTCGGCCCCGCCTTCGGCAAGCTGGTGACCGAGGGCTCCACCCCCGAGGTCGAGCAGCAGATCAAGCACTCCGTGCGCTCCTGCCTGCCCTACGTCTACTCGATCTGGTTCCTGGTCCTCCTCGCCGCGTTCCTCGGCATCGTCAAGCCCGGCACCACCGCCTTCGGCTGATCCCGCCCGCCCGGGAGGGGCGGAGGAGCGGACACCCGCTCCTCCGCCCCTCTCCGCTTTCCCGCCCGGCCGCACGGGCGGCGTCCCGCCGCCCCGGCCCCGGGCGGGTGCGAGGTCGACCGGAGCTGGACGCGACCGGCCGGGCATGGGCCCGTAGGACGGTCCCCGGCCACACGGCCTGGCAGCCCCGCTCAGACGGCCGCGGACCTCCGCGAACACGAGGGTGGCTCCCTTCCAGCCGGCGGGTGCTCGTAGAGCGGATTCAGCCGAGATCCGGCCTGCCGCTCGCGCCGTGAGGAAGAGGAGAAAGCCGGACGATCCACTTGAGACGGGATTCGAAGAGCGACCTGGTCTGGGCCGCGTTTCGCATGGCGCGGCGGGCCGATCCGCCGGGGCGTCCGCAGGATGCTTCCCGAACGCGA
>NZ_BAAATZ010000035.1:99248-108278 GCF_039533685.1 Actinocorallia aurantiaca
CACTCTGTCGCCCGCCAAGCCGGTTCCGGCCTCAGCCGGGTTCGTGTGCTCTCCCCGCGGGAACCTCAGACGCTCTCCTGCCGGAGCTGCCCGAGGTAGGCGGCCTGGACCCGGGGGTCGTCCCGTAGCTCCGCGGCGCTCCCCTCCACGGAAACCCTCCCCCGCTCCAGCACGTATCCGCGGTCCGCGAGCCGGAGCGCGGTCCCGGCCTGCTGCTCCACGAGCAGGATGGTCAGGCCACGCTCGGCGTGCAGCCGCTTGAGGTAGCCGAACAGCTCGGCGACCTTGAGCGGGGCCAGGCCGAGGGACGGCTCGTCCAGCATGAGGAGCCGGGGATCCGCCATCAGGGCTCGGGCGATGGCGAGCATCTGCGCCTCGCCCCCCGAGAGGGTGCCGGCGGGCTGGGAGCTCCGCTCGGCGAGCCGCGGGAAGATCTCCAGCAGCTCGTCGCGCCTGCGCTCGTTCTCGGCGCGGCGGCGCCGGGTCGGGAAGCCGCCGAGGGCGAGGTTCTCCAGGACCGTGTGGTCGGGGAAGATCTGCCGGCCTTCGGGCACGTGGCCCAGCCCGAGCCCGGGACGGCGCCAGCCCGGCACCTTCGCCAGGTCCTTCCCGGCGAACCTGACCTGGCCGGAGCCCGGCTTGAGCAGGCCGGACACGGTCTTCATCGTCGTCGTCTTGCCCGCCCCGTTGGGGCCGAGCAGCACCACGAACTCTCCCTCGTCCACATGCAGGTCGAGCCCGTCGAGGGCGCGCACGCCCCCGTAGCCCGCGGTCAGCCCGGACAGTTCCAGCAGCGCGCTCACAGCGCCTCCTCATCCACCAGGTCGGGCCGTCCCAGGTACGCCTCGAGGACCGCCGCCGAAGTGCGCACCTTCTCGGGAGCGCCGCGCTCGATCACCTTGCCGCTCTCCAGGACGGTGAGCTCGTCACAGAGCCCCATGACGAAGTCGACGTTGTGCTCGATGAGCACGACGGCGAGCCCGCGCTCGCGCAGCACCCGGCACAGCCTCCCGAGGGCGTCAAGCTCATCGGACGTCAGGCCGGTGGCCGGTTCGTCCAGGATGAGCACCTTCGGCCTGCTGGCCACCGCGCGCACCACTTCCAGAAGCCGCTTCTGGCCGTGCGAGAGGGAGGACGCCAGCCAGTCGGCGCGGCCCGCGAGCCCCGCGAAGGCGAGCAGCTCCCTGGCCTCCTCGCGTTCCCTGCGGTCCTGGCGCCGGTAGGCGGGCGACCGCAGGACGGCGCCGAGCCAGGAGTAGCTCTCCTGCATCCGCATGCCGGTGAGCACGTTGTCCAGGACGCTGACCCGTTCGAAGAGGTGCGGGACCTGGAACACCCGGGTCACTCCCGCGCGCGCGACGCCGTGGGCGGCGGACGGCGCCTCCTCGCCGAAGATCTTCACCTGTCCGGCGTCGATCCGGTGGTAGCGCGTCAGGCAGGAGACGAGCGTGGACTTCCCCGACCCGTTGGGACCGATGATCCCGTGGACGGTGCCGGGCATGATCCGGATGTCGACTCCGTCGAGGGCGTGCACCCCGCCGAAGTGCTTCACGATGCCGCCGCCTTCGAGCGCGGCCGTCCCCTCGGGGACGTCGCGCACCTCCGGCACCACGTCCGGCACCTCGTCGGGGAGCTCCTCGTCCTTCAGCTCGGGCAGCCTGTCCCGGCCCGCCTTGGAGGCCCTCCAGGTGCCCACGAGGCCCTGGGGGATCACGATCATCGCGACCAGCAGCAGGAGGCCGAGCACCAGGGTGGTGTACCGCGCCTGGTCCTTGATCAGCTCGACGAGCACCGCGATGATGCCGACGCCGATGATCGGGCCGATCAGGGTGGAGATGCCGCCGAGGAACAGGCCGACGAAGAAGATGATGCCGTTGTCGAGCAGGCCGACGTCGGGGTTGATGAAGCCGAGCTGCAGCGCGTACAGCGCGCCGGACAGGCCCGCCATGCCGCCGCAGATGCCGAAGAGCAGGAGCTTGGCGCGGGAAGGCGAGATGCCCATCGCGGAGGCGGTGTCGGAGGACTCGCGCACCGCCATCGAGGCCCGGCCGACGCCGCTGCGCACGAGGTTGCGCTGCAGCAGGTACATCAGGGCGAGGCACGCGAGCACCACGTAGTAGAACGCCTTCTTGGACATGATCTCGCCGCCCAGCTCGGGGGCGATGCCGCTGACGCCGACGATGCCGCCGGTGACCGGGTCCCACTCCTTTCCGACCTCGATGACGATCAGGTTGGCGGCGAGGGTGATCATGCCGAAGTACAGATAGGTCGCCCGGAGGCTGACCAGCAGCACCAGCATCGCGACGACGGTTCCCACGACCACCGAGGCGATGAGGCCGAGCAGCCATGAGCCGCTGAGCTGGACCACCAGATACCCGGTGGCGTAGCCGCCGGCGAGCTGCAGTCCGGAGTGCATCATCGACAGCATTCCGCCGTACCCCATGGAGAGGTTCAGGGAGATCGTCAGGATGGCGCTGATCGCGGCGGAGGCGACGAGGCCGTTGTAGTACGCCGAGTTGTAGCTGTAGTAGTCGGTGATCATCGGCCAGGCGATCAGCACCGCGACCGCGATGACCGCCAGAGCGCCCAGCGCCACCGTCCGGGCGCGGTGGTAGCCGGGCGAGTCGAACACCGACCGCCGCGCCGCGCCGTCACCGGCGCCGGGGGCGCGAGAATCCGCCGTTGTCATCAGTGCGCCTCCATGGGCTTGCCGAACAGGCCGGACGGGAACACGACCAGGATCACGGCGAGTGCCGCGAACACCGCGAAGTTGCCGACGGAGCCTCCGACCATGCTCCGGACGACGGTGTCGAGGAGACCGACGATCATGCCGCCGGCGAGGGCTCCGCGCGGGGAGCCGACTCCGCCGATCACCGCGGCGGTGAAGCCCTTGATGGTGAACAGCAGTCCGGCCGCGGGCGCCACGAAGATCACCGGAGCGGCGAGCATGCCCGCGATCGCGGTGATCACCGCGCCGATCACGAAGGAGAGGCCGATGATGCGCTGGACCGGGATCCCCATGAGGACCGAGGTGTCGGTGTTGTGGGCGGTGGCCCGGATAGCCCGTCCGTAGACGGAACGCCGGAGGAAGAGGTCGTAGCCGACCATCACGGCCAGGGCCACGAGGATCGCCAGCGCCTCCTGCCACTCCACGGTGACCCCCGCCAGCTGGAAGCCGCCGTCCATGACAGGGCTCGGCCGCAGGGCGTCCACATCGAAGTAGGTGAGGTTGAAGAGGGATTGGAAGATCAGTGCCGCCGCCAGTGTCGCGATGATCCACGCGTAACGCGAACCGGACAGGCGGACCGGCAGCATGATCATGCGTTCCATGAGCAGACCCATGAACGCGGCCAGTACGAGCGTGATGCCGACGGTCGCGGCCCAGCCCAGCTTCTCGAGCGCGACGATCTGATACGCGACCGCGGCGCCGAGGATCACGGCCTCGCCCTGCGCGAAGTTCATGATCCGGGTCGGCTGGAAGACGATGGTCAGGGCGAGTGCGACCAGGGCGTACACGGAACCGGCGAACAATCCATCGATGATCGCCTCAGGGCTCATCTGCACGCCTCCTCTGAGAAACGAAGATCTGTAACCACGTTCCATATAGCGGAACAGGGTTTGAAATCTAAGCTCCCAGCATCCGGCTGTCAATAGTCAGACGTTTACAGCACCACCACTCGCCAGATATGGTTTTCCGAAGTCGGTCCGATGACCTGAGCCGTGGCCGCCCGTTCTGCGACCGGACGGAGGAGACCCGGGACGCCTTCTGCGCCCATGGCCAAGGAACGCGTGCCGGCCGCCGGCGGCCGAATCCACGCGAATCCCCCGATGGCGGGGAAGGACGGCGACGCCGTCCGGATCAGCGGACCGTCACGGGACGAAGGCGACGGTCGTCAGTTTCCTTCCGGTGCGATCCACCCCATCTGGGCGGACAGCTTCTGTGTGGAATCGAGAAGCGCCTCCACGCACGCGTCGACTCCCACGCGGAACCGCTCCATCGGTCCGCAGACGCTGACGACGACCACGGGTCTGCCGTGGTGGTCGAAGACGGGTGCGGCCACGGAGGCCGCGCCCGACATGCGCTCGGCGAACGACTGGGCCCAGCCGCGCTCGCGGATCTCCGCGAGCTCCTCGCGCAGCCTGGGAACATCACCGATCGTGCGATCCGTCAGCGGCTCCAGCCGGACCTCCGACAGGTATGCCTCGATCTCCTCGTCCGAGAGGAAGGCGAGGAACGCCTTGGACGAGCCGCCCGCGTGCAAGGGGTAGGGCACGCCGAGGGAGACGCTCATGATGACCTCGCGGGCGGGCGTCACCTGGTCAGCGTAGATCCGGGTCCAGCCGGCGCGAAGGGACAGGGTGGCCGTCTCATCGGTGCGCTGGGAGAGCGTCATCAACTCGGGCGCGATAATACGCCGAATGTCCAATCTGTCCAGATAGGCCAGTCCAAGACGCATGGCACCGATTCCCAGGGAATAACGCCTGCTCACCGGATCGAGAGCGATGAGATGCCTCCCGCGCAACGAGGACAGAATCCGGTGCACGGCCGCCTTCGACATTCCGAGCGCCTCGGCGAGCTCGGTCACCCCCAGCGTGGGCGCCGACGTCTCGACGAAATGCATCAGCACGTCCATGGCCCGCTCGACGGTGGCGATCACCTGTCCGGTGTTCTCGCGAACGGTGGGATCGCCGGGCAGGGTGTTGCGATTCTTGGTGGGCATGTCTTCCTCCGGAAAGCGGCTACAAGGTGTCAACCATTTTGGTGTTGAAGCCCCGCCCTCACCGGAAGATCGGTGACAATTCGCGTGTCGAGGAATTCCCGCCGCCCCGCCCTGACCGACCGCCGGGATTCCCGGGCGCCACCGGCCTCCGTCGTGGACGGAGCCGAATGGTATGCGCCCCCGATCACGCTGTGACACCGGCGCTCCCGGCCCTTCAGCCCGTTCCAGAACCCCCGCATGTCACTGCCAGCCCGTGAGCTGAGCTTCATCCGGTAGACGAGGTAGGTCATCGCGGGTCGTGCCTTTCCGGTAATGCGCGTACTGCGTGCCCGTTTCGCAGACAGTAACGCCGTTCCAAGAAATTGGGAAGTACCGGCCGGGAGTGGATGTCCCGCCCGGAGGCGTGTCACGGGCCGGCCGGAGCACACGCGAGGAGGCCGTTTCATGGAAGGAGCGAAAGGCCCGGAAGGTTCCCCGACGTTTGGAATCGTCGCGACGCCCCGGTTCAGGTGATGCGGTGCCGCCATGCCGGTTCGACCATCGGCCCGCCCCGGCGAGCGGCGGAGCCTCGGCTTCAGGCTCCGGACGGCCAGCGGCGAACGAGGGCGCGGCCGGGCAGATCGGGGAAGGGTTCGCCGTGCGGGACGTAAACCCAGACTCCGGCCTCGAGGAAGGTCACGTCGAAGCCCGCGGCTCCCTCCGTGGTCCCGGGCAGGCGGCCAGGGAGTTCCGCGAGGGAACCAAGCAGCACGGAGAGGGCGGATTCCGCCTTCCGGCCGGATCCGGGAGCGCCGTCCGCGATGCCGTCACGCCAGCGGGGAGGCCCGGAGAACCAGGCGACGGCCAGGCAGCCGTCAGCGTCCACGGCGCTGTCCGCCCGGGTCGCCGACTCGGGCAGAAAGGCGTGCGCGCCCGCGGGATAAGCGGTTCCGCTCACGGAGATCCGCCCCTCCAGCACCACGAACTCCTCGGCGCAGGTGTAGTGGCCGGCGCCCGGCCTGTACCAGGCCGGGGGGAAGCGCACCAGCGACACCGACGAGCCCATGGCCTCATCGGCGTGCAGCCGGACGAGCCGGACGGGAGCGGACGCGGCCGGCATGGTCACGCCGGTCCAGTCCCGGCCGAGGGCGCCGAGGTCGACGAGGCGGCTCTCCCTCATCAATGCCAGATCTCCGGGACGGCGCCGTGGACGCGGTGTTCCTCCACCACTGTGACCCGCTCGAGCCGGCCGTCGCGGAACGTCTTCCAGAGCCGCGACTTGTAGTCGTCCCCGGCGAAGGTGATCAACTCGACCACCTCGACGCCGGGCTCGTCCTGCCACCGGTAGGGGAACAGCAGGAAGCGCCCGTCCACGAGTCGGGCCCGCCCCTCGAAGTCGGTGGAGCCGAAGACGAGGTCGTCGTCGCCCTCGAACCTCGCCCGGAAGTCGAGAACCTGCGGTTCGGCCCCCGGCCGCCGGTAGATGATCCGCTCGTACCAGTGGTCGCCTTCCAGCCTGGTCTCCTGCCGGGAGGCATAGGTCTCCAGCACGGTGCCGCCGGGTGTCAGGTGGGTGTAGGCGCCCTCCCAGACCCCGGTGACGGAGGTGAGGCGCGCCCGCAGAGTGACCATGCCCGGAGCCTAAAGGTCAGATGTTTAATAAATCAAGCCACCCTCCCCTTTCATTCCCCCTATCGGAACGGCGTTCCATTATGCGACTCTGATGTCTCACCCTCGGAGTAGGAGCGACACGTGAACATCCGCGAAGGCATGCTGCCGTCCGCCGGACACGAAGGCGAGCGGCGGAAGCGCGTCCTGACCGGCGAGGAGCGGATCGCGTGAGCCTCCCCTCCTCGCAGCGCAGGATCGTCCTCGCCCGGCGCCCCGTCGGCGTCCCCCGCGAGGACGACTTCCGAATGGAGACGGCAGGGATCCCGCGGCCCGGACCGGGAGAGGTGCTGGTCCGCACGGCCGACCTCTCCCTCGACCCGTACGTCCGGGGCACTCTGACCGGCCGCGACCTGGGGCATCCGCCGATCGCCCCCGGCGATCTCGTCTCGGGCAAGTCGATAGCCCGGGTCCTGGACTCGGGCGCGTGGGTCGTGGCCGAGACGGGCTGGCAGGAGTACGCTGCCGTCCCCGCCTCGTCCCTGAGCCCGCTGCCCGCGCCCCTCGACGTGCCGCGCACCGCCTTTCTCGGCATTCTCGGCACACCCGGCCTCACCGCCTACGCCACGGTCACCCGGCTGATGCGCCCCGCCGCCGGAGACACCGTCGTGGTGTCCTCCGCGACCGGAGCCGTCGGCGGCGCGGCCGGGCAGCTCGCCGCGCTCGCCGGAGCCCGCACGGTCGCGATCGCCGGCGGGCCGGAGAAATGCCGGATCGCCGTCGAGCACTTCGGCTACACCGCGGCCGTCGACCGCCACGACCCCCGCTGGACCGAGGCCCTCGCAACGGCCTGCCCGGACGGGGTGAACGGCTACCTCCACATGGGCGGCGGCGCGGTGCTCGACGGCGTGATGAACCGGATCGCCCCGGGCGGACGGGTCGTGCTGTGCGGGCTTCCCGAGAACGCCAACGAGGTGGGGACTCCCGCCGTGCTGCCCGCGGGGCTCCTGATGCGGACCCGCGCGGTCGTGCACGGATTCGTCGTCTACGACCACGAGGACCTGCGGCCGCTCTTCCTCCGCAAGGTCGGCGGGCTCCTGGCGGAGGGGCGGTTGCGCCCGCTGGAAGACGTCCACGAAGGCCTCGGGTCCGCGCCCGCGGCCTTCCGCCGGCTCATGTCCGGGGAGAACCTCGGCAAGGTGATCGTGCGCGTCTCGCACGGATGACGCGGGGCCCCGCCCGCCTTGACCCTCAATACATCAGACAATTAGTGTCGTAAGTCAGACCGATGTTCCGCCGCCGCGAGGCGCCCGGAACGCCCAGAAGCTGGAAGGCACGCTCATGCGGACACCCCTCGGCACGGCTGAGGCCATGCTCAACGCCGTCATCGACAAGAACGTGGACGGCGTCCTGGAGACCTTCTCCCCTGCCGCCGACGCCTACGTCTTCGTCGAAGGCCCGCGCTGGACCACCCATGGCGGCGACCGGATCGCCGAAGGGTGGCGCGCCTACTTCCAGGCGCCGGTCGGCATCACCGAGTTCCGCTGGGTCGAAGGACCCTTCGTCTACGAGGGCGACGCCCTCTCCCAGGTCTGCGGAGTCATCGACTACGGCATCGTCGGCGACGGCAAGGTCGGCCGCCTGCGGATGCGGATGACCTGGCTGGTGCGCCTGGAGGAGGGCGAGTGGCGCATCGTCCACGAGCACGGCTCCCAGCCGCTCGACGACCCCTACGGCGCAGGGGACTGGTGGCCCGAGGGCGCCAACCCCCTGTCCTGAACCGGGAGGGGCACCCATGATCAGCGAACTGCGGGCGGCGACGGTCTCCGTGGCGGACCTGGAACGATCGTGTTCGTTCTACCGGGACGCGTTCGCCTACACGCGGCACGCCGAGGCGGAGGTCGCCGGACGCGAAGTCGAACTCCTCTGGCAGATGCCCTCCGGTCTCACCGGCCGCACAGCCGTCCTGGGACCTGAGGGCGCCACCGCCGGACTGCTCCGGCTGGTGGAGTTCGACGCACCCGGAGAGCCGTACTGGGGCGACTACTCGCGGGCCCAGGACTACGGGCACTACGCGCTCAACATCCGGGTGGGCGACATCCATGACGCCGTCGCCCGGCTGCGCGCGGCCGGAGGCAGCAGCAAGTCGGAGCCGTCCCACTGGACGGCGTCGGCGGATCTGTCCGCCTGGGACTCGCTGTCCTACGACCCCGACGGCAACATACTCGACGTCTTCCAGCTGGAACCCGCCGAAGGGTCTCCCCTCGCGGAGTACGACGGGCGCCCGAGCGCGCTGCAGACGGTCGCGGTCCACGTCTCCGACGCCCGCGCCTCCGCGGACTTCTACTCCGCGTTCGGCTACGTCGAGCTTTACGACAAGCTGGTCGAAGGCATGGAGTCCTTCTTCCGGCTGCCGCCGGGAACCGGTCTTCGCAACATCAACATGTACGTCCCGGACAGCCCGGCGACCGGCCGCATGGAGCTGGCCCAGTACGTCGGGTTCCCCGGGGTCCGGCAGCACGAGCGCGCGGTGCCACCGCAGCTCGGCATCCTGTCGGTCTCGCTGGCCACCGACGACCTCGCGGCCACCGCCGCGCTGGTCACCGGGCTCGGCGGCGCGCCGGTGTGCCCGGCGGTCGCACTGGACCTCCCGCCGTACGGCCCCGTACTCGCCCAGTCCTTCTTCGGGCCGGACGGCGAGGTCCTGGAGTTCCACCAGCAC
>NZ_BAAATZ010000035.1:108307-119236 GCF_039533685.1 Actinocorallia aurantiaca
GTCTCCTGGAGACGAGCGGGCCCCTTTCCGCGTGCGCCGGACGGGCCTCGGGATCAGTCCTTGACCTCGACGGTGTGCCAGCCCTTGTCGTCCTTCTTCCACTGGTAGACGTGGATGTCGTCCAGGCCGAAGAACTCGTGCTCATCGATCTTGATGGAGTTGCCGGACGGGGTCTCGGTGTCCGGAATGTCGATCTTCTCCAGCGCGGCGGCCACGGCGTCCGGGTCCAGGGACTCGGCCTGCTCGGCGGCCTGCGTGTAGGCGAACACGCAGTCCGCGGCGATCTCGGCGGCCTTGGGCGACTCGGCGCCGGTCTTGGGACCGGTGTTCTTGCCGAAGCGCTTCTCGATCTCCTCGATGTGCTGCCGGTATCCCGGCTTCCACGCGTCCCTGCCGTCCCGGCTCGGGTAGGGGTAGTAGGTGGCGGTGAAGAGCGTGCCGTCGGCGGCGTCGCCCGCGGCCTCCACGAACGAGATGTTGCGGACTCCGGAGCCGCCCAGGATCAAGCCCTTGTAGCCCGCCTCGTTCGCCGCGGCCATGGTCTTGGCACCGCTGGAGGAGTTGGAGATCCAGATCGCGCCGGCGTCCTTGAGCTTGTCGATGTACGGGCGGTGCGACTGGTCGTCCGGCCTAGTGGCCTCGAAGCCCTTCCAGGCCAGGCCCGCCGCCTCCGCCTTCGCCTTGACCTCGTCCGCGGTGTTCTTCCCGGCGTCGTCCCCCTCGTAGACGACGCCGATCGAGGTGACGCCCTGGTTCTTCAGGTGGTCGATCATCTTCGCGACGTCGAGGCTGGTCGGGTCCTGGGCACGGAATCCGTACTTGAGGTCGGCGAAACTTCCGGTGGCCACCATGGGCTGGCAGTTGATCTTCTTGCTGCTCTCGAAACCGCCCTTGGCCGCGTTGTAGAAGGCGGTCAGCGCCGGGCCCACCACCAGTCCGACGCTCGCGTCGCCGGAGAACTCGTTCGCAGCCTGCACCGCCTTGGCCGGGTCGAGCCCGGAGTCGCGGACGACCAGTTCGAGCTTGGCCCCGCCGAGCCCGCCCGCGGCGTTCAGCCTGTCGATCTCGACCTTCACCGAGTTCTCCATGGAGATGCCCGCGACGGCGAACGGACCGGTCATCGGGCCGATCAGCCCGACCTTCACCACGGGCATGCCCGCGCTCCACCCGTCGCCTGAGGACTGCTGCGTCACTCCGGCTCGCTCCTCCTTGCTCGCGCAGGCCGTGAGCAGCAGCGCGGCGCCGAGCAGCGCCGTAACCTTGTATCCGGTTTTGACGGACATGGGGGTATTCCTCTCAGATGATGCGTGAAGCGCGGGCCGAACTCTCCGGAGCCGCGGAAATCAGGACCCGGGGGTGACGTCCGTGATGAACCAGCCCTGGTCGTCCTTGTCCCACCGGTAGATGTGGAGGTCCTCGACATGGAAGAACTCGTGGTCGGCTGGCTTGATCCGGTTGCCGGACGGAGTCTCGGCGTCCGAGATGTCGAGCTGCTCCATCGCTGAGGCGAGCTTGTCCGGATCCAGGGACTTCACGTTCTCCGCCGCGGCGGCGAACGCGGTGACGCAGTCGGCGGCGATCGCGGTCCCCTTGGGCATCTCGGCGCCCGACTTGGGCCCCTCGACCACGCCGTACCTCTTCACGACCTCCTCGACGTGCGCCTTGTAGCCGGGCTTCCAGCTCTCCCGGTCGCGGATGTTGAACTGGACGTTCACCGCCGAGAACACCGAGCCGATCGCCAGATCTCCCGCCGCGTCGAGGAAGGAGACGTTCTGCAGGCCCGAGGTGCCCGCCAGGACGCCCTTGTAGCCCGCCTCGCCCGCCGCCGCCATCGTCTTGGCGCCGCTGGCGTTGCTGGAGACCATGATCGCGTCGGCGTCCTTGAGCTTGTCGACGTACGGACGGTGCGACTGGTCGTCGGGCCTGGTCTGCTGGAAGCCCAGGTACTCGATGCCGTACTTCGGCGCCAGCTCGGCGATGAAGCCGTCGTTCGCCTTGCCCGCGTCGTCCGCCTCGTAGACGAGCCCGATCGACGTGACGCCCTTGCTCTTGAAGTACTGCATCAGCTTCTCGACACCGATGTAGTTCGGGTCCTGTGAGCGGAACCCGTACTTCAGGACGCTGAAGTCGCCGGTGCCGACGCCCGGCTGGCAGTTGAGCTTCGCGTTCTGCTCGTAGACGCCCTTGGCCGCGTTGTAGAAGGCCGAGAGCGACGGGCCCACGACCATGCGGACCTGGTTGTCGCCGGTCAGCTCGTTGGCGGCTTGAACCGCCTTGCCCGGGTCGAGCGCGGAGTCGCGGACGACCAGCTCCAACCGGGCCCCGCCTACGCCGCCGGCCCGGTTGATCCTGTCCATCTCGACCTGGATCGAGTTCTGCTGAAGGATGCCGAGGATCGCGTAGGGACCGGTCATCGGCGAGATGAGGCCGATCTTGACGGTCTCGGCCCCCTTCACCCAGCCGGCGTTCCCGGTGGCGTTCCCGTCACCCGCACGCTCTTCCTTGCTCGCGCAGCCGGCGAGTGCCAGAGCACCCACCGCCATCGCGGAAATCCATCGGACCGTGGACCTGCGCACGTGCTACCTCCTGGATTCTTCGTCCCCGAAGTCGATTCCGCAGTGCGGAACGGAGTTACGGGAAGCCTAGAAATCAGCCGGTCCAGCGTCAAGAATTTGTCTGATGTTTATTAATTCAAGCTTTTCGGAGTACATCAGACATCAGAACGGGTGCCAGAGCTCCACCGAGATCCCGTTCGGCGTCTCCACCACGGCGAGCCGCGCATCGCCGTGCAGCGGAGTGGAGGTGTCGAACGGACGGCACACCACGCGTCCCCCGGTGCCCGAGGCGCGCCTCACCGCCGCGTCGACGTCCTCCGTGCGCACGGACCACCCCGTGTGCCCGAGCCCCCGTGCGGGCCGCTGGACACCGCGCCGGTCCACTCCCCGGTGGCCGCTCTCCACCCGGGTGAGCTCGATGCGCGCCGACCCGCCCTCGGCGCTCGCGACGAAGGCGAGCCGGAGCACGGTCCCCTCCGGCAGGTCCGCCATCTCCTCGATCCCCGGGGAGCTGAACGTCACGTCGTACCAGGCCGAGAGGCCCAGCCCGTCCGGCCCCCAGAACGCGAGCTCCGCCTCGAAGTCCGGGACGTGGGCGACCACGGACGTCAGTTCCGTGTAGTGCCGTCCCGGGTCGGTCCGCCACGCCTGCGTGCCCCGGGCGTTCGCCGGCTGCACGAAGACGAGGCCGACCCCGTCGGGACCGAGGCAGTAGCCCTCCGTCACCGACACGACCGTCTCGCCCAGCGGCACCTCGTATCTCGACGGCTCGCTGATCCAGGGGTGGCCCGCGCCCACCAGGCGGTCGTGCGAGGCGTCGATGTCCCGGGTGTAGAGGTTGAGTCCGGCGAGGCCGACGTCCAGGGTGTGCGGGTGCTCCGCCGGGGCCACCGGATCGTCCACTTTCAGCAGGTGGACGCGGCCCGTCGCCGCGCCCGCCGCGGTGAGCAGCCTGACCTCGACGTCGCCGAGCCCAGCGCCCCACAGCCGCGCCGCGTCGGCCGCCTCCACCACTCCCTCCGCCGCGACCTCGAAACCGAGTTCGCCGCAGAAGAGGTCGAGGTGCGGGCCGAAGTCCGTGACGCCGACCACCGCAGAGGTGACACTCTCGATCAGGGGACCGCGTCCGGCGTCACCCATGAGCGCCCTCCCGCCGCGCGGCCAGCGCGCGACCCAGTTCGCGGCCGAGCGTCATCGCGGGCGTCACGCTCATGCCGCCCACGTAGTTGTCTCCGGCGAAGACGTTGTTGCCCAGCACCTCGCCGACCGCGTACAGGCCGGCGATCGGGACGCCCTTCCGGTCGAGCACCGCCAGGTCTCCGTCCGCCCGCAGACCGTCCCGGCTGAGCAGGGAGGCGGCGATCGAGGTGAGCCCGTAGTACGGGGCCTCGGAGATCGGCATGGGCAGGGCCGTCCGCCCGTGGTCGGGATCGTGCCCCCCGGCCACCGCCTCGTTGTAGCGCCGCACGGTCTCGGCGAGCCCCGAGGGGTCGACCCCGAGCTTCCCCGCCAGTTCCTCGAGGGAGTCGGCGACGACGATCCACCGGCCGCGGGCGTGCTCGTCCCGCATGCGCTCGCGCGTCCAGTCGCCCGCCCCGTTCCTGATCAACGGCTCGGCGGCCGCCGCGATCGCCCGGTCCCAGATGATGTGCATCTCGATGCCCGGCTGGCGCAGCAGCGCGCGTTCCCGGTGCTCGGGACTGGTGGTGTCCTCCGCGACGAAACGCGCGCCGTCGCGGTTGACCCAGATCTCGTGCGGGATCCGGTAGGCGAGGGCGACCTCGACGAACGCCTCGCGGTAGTCGACCGCGAAACCGGGCCTGCCGGGATCGGGGATCAGGCCCATCACCGGGATGAAGTGCCCGTCGCCGCTGGTGTCCGCGCCCAGTTCCTCCGCCAGGACCAGGCCGTCGCCGGTCGCGTGGTCCAGGCAGGCGATCAGCGCGTCCTCGCATCCCGGCGGCAGGAACCGGTTCCGCAGGCCGAGGTCGGCGTCGTATCCGCCGGTGGCCAGGACGACGGCGTCGCCGCGCGCGGTCATCGCGCCGCCGTCGGGGCCCGTTCCGGACACTCCGGCCACCCTGCCGTCCTCGACGAGGGCGCCCTCGATCCGAACGCCGAACCGGACCGTCACCGAGCCTTCGGCGACGCGTTCCCCGAGCAGCCGCCGCAGCACGGCGATGACCGACCGGCCGTGCTCCACGCCCCAGTAGGTGCGGGGCACCGAATAGACCTCGTGCCCGTGCACCAGTCCCGGCGTCGCGGGGTCGAACTCGAATCCGTGGCTCTCCAGCCAGTCGACCGTCTCGCCCTGGGCGCGCACGCTCTGCCAGGCGAGCCGCTCGTCCGCCCTGCCGTGGGACAGCCGCATCACTTCGGCGAAGTGGTCCTCGGGGGTGTCGGCGATGCCGTGCGCGGCCTGGCGGCGGGTCCCCCCTCCGCTGAACTCGCCGTTGGCGATGTGCAGCATGCCGCCGATCTCCCGCTGCTTGTCGACGAGCAGGACCTTCGCTCCCCCGGCGGCCGCCTCGATGGCCGTGCACAGGCCGCCGGGTCCGGCGCCGACGACCACGACATCGAAATGTCCGATGTTTTCAAACGTCACGCCGTCTCCTTGCCGGTACGGCGCAGTTCCACCTCCACTCCGGCGGGTCCGCGCACGACGCGCTCACCGATGCGGACTCCGCCGGACGCCTCAAGGGCGGCGGCCGACGCGTCCGGGTCGTCGGCGGCGAAGACCAGTCGGCGCAGCCCGAGCGGCCGGTCGGACAGGTCGCGCGCCTCGACTCCGGTGAACGACATGATCTCCAGCCGGGCGGGCGCCTGGTCGGCCGAGACCAGGAAGGACAACCGCAGGCTCGCGCCGGAGGGCATGCCGATCATCCGCTCGAACGGCTCGCCGCTCATCTCACCGTCGAAGGCGACCTGCAGGCCTCCCGCCTCGGTGAAGAAGCGCAGGGCCTCCTCGTGGTCGGCGGGGACGAGGACCGCCGTGTGCAGCTCTCCGTGCAGGCGCCCGGGGTCGCCCTCGAGGGCGGGGCTCGGCCGGTGACCGGGGCCCGCCTTGGGCAGCGTCCACCAGACGCCGTCGCTGCCGAGCGCCACGGCCTCGCTCAGGGAGGCCGAGCCGTAGGGGTAGGTCACCGGTTCCCGCGACCGGCCGCCCGCCTCGTCGATCGCCCGGGTGGAGCGCTCCAGATCGCGCGAGTACATGCCGAGCAGCCGGGGTCCGATGTCCCAGACCCGGGGCTCCTCCGCGTCCTCCGCCGCGGCGGGCGCCAGCCGGAGGCGGCCCGTCTCCACGCCGGGCGCCCCCATGAGCACCTCGGCGCCGTCCCGTTCGACAACCTCGAAACCGAACGCGCGGGCGTGGAAACCGGCGGACGCCTCGACGTCCCGGCATACGACGACAGCTTCGATGATCGCACCCAGCGACAACGTCATTCCTCCCTCTCACCCTACATGTTCCGTTACGTGGAACATCGTTCCAAGCTAGAAGGGCAATCCCCCTCTGTCAATGGTCTGACCAATGCACGGGACTTCCCAAATCACCGGGTCCTCTCCTATAGTCGCTAGAAACGTCGTTTCGGTGGGTGGAACAGAGGTGTCTGTGAGTCAGAACGACGCGGTCGAACCGGTGACCGCCTACCGCGCGGTCGCGCTGCAGAGCGCGTGCCACGCCGTCAACCGGGCCCCCGACGCCGCGTCCGCCCGCGACATGGTCAGGGCCGCGATCGACCGGGTGGCCGACCAGGTCACGGCGACCCAGCGGTTCGTCGGCGGGCTCAAGCTCGTGGTGCTTCCCGAATACCTGCTGACCGGGCATCCGATCGGCGAGCCGCTCCCCGAATGGTGCCGGCGGGCCGCCCTCGACCCGGACGGCGCCGAGTACGCGCGGCTGGCCGAGCTCAGCCGGGACACCGGCCTGTTCCTGTGCGTCAACGCCTACGAACTGGACGAGCACTTCCCCGGCCTCTACTTCCAGGCGTCGGTCGTCCTCGACCCGCGCGGGAAGACCGTCCTGCGCTACCGGCGGCTCAACTCGATGTTCGCCGTGACCCCGCACGACGTCCTCGAGAGGTACCTGTCGATCTACGGGGAGGACGCGCTCTTCCCCGTCGCCCGCACCGAGATCGGGAACCTCGCCGCCATCGCCTCCGAGGAGATCCTGTTCCCCGAGGTCGCCCGCTGCCTCGCCATGCGCGGAGCCGAGGTGTTCCTGCACGGCTCCTCCGAGATCTGCAGCGCGATGCTGTCGCCGAAGAACGTCGCCAAGCTGGCCCGCGCCGCGGAGAACGGCGCGTACGTGGTGTCCGCCAACACCTCGGGCGTGTACGGCATGGGACTGCCCCCGGAGTCCGCGGACGGCGGCAGCCAGATCGTCGACTACAGGGGAAGCGTCCTGGCCAAGGCGGGACAGGGCGAGTCGATGGCCGCCAACGCCGAACTCGACCTGAGCGCGCTGCGCCGGGCGCGCCGTGCGCCGGAGATGATGAACCTCCTCCCCCGCCAGCGCTTCGAGCTCTACGCGCCGAGCTACGCGGGCACGTCGTTCTACCCGCCGGACACGGTGCGGCCGGGAGAGACCGACCGCAGCCACTTCCTGCGAACGCAGCGAGCCGTGATCGACCGGCTGGCCGCCGACGGACTGATCTGAGGAGACCCCCATGACGAAGCAGATACCGGTCCGCAACCCCCGCACCGGCCGGACCGACTACGAGATCACCGCACTGGACGCCGCCGCGGTCACCGAGATCGCCGACCGGTTGCGCGCCGCCCAGCCCTCCTGGGCGGGGCAGCCCGTCGAGCACCGGATCGCCGTCCTCTCCGCCTTCAAGGAGGCGGTCGCCCGGCGGCGGGACGAGCTCATCCGCCTGCTCGAGGCCGACACCGGCCGCCACCAGGTCTCGGTCCTCGAGGTGGACGCCGTCCTGTCCGGAATCGACCGGGCGTCCGGCTTCGCCGCGGAGGTCTTCGCGCCCGCGGGCCTGGCCGCCACCGGCGACCCCTCCGTCCGGACCACCGGCGACCTGGTCGCCTACCCGGTCGTCGCCGCGATCTCCCCCTGGAACTTCCCCCTTCAGCTCGCGCTCATCGACGCGGTGCCCGCCCTCCTCGCCGGATCCGCCGTGATCCTGAAGCCGAGCGAGATGACCCCCCGCTTCATCCCGGCGCTGCGCGAGTGCGTCGCCGAGGTCGCGGGCCTCGGCGACGTCTTCGCGGTCGTGGAGGGCGACGGCGCGACGGGCGCCGCGATGATTGAGGCCTCGAACGCGGTGTGCTTCACCGGCAGCGTGGGCACCGGCCGAGCCGTCGCGCGGGCGGCCGCCGAGCGGTTCATCCCCGCCTTCCTCGAACTGGGCGGCAAGGACCCGGCGGTCGTGACCGCGTCCGCCGACCTGGACAGCGCCGCGTCCGCCATCCTGTGGGGCTCGACCATCAACTCCGGGCACGCCTGCATGTCGATCGAGCGGGTGTACGTGGACCGCCGCGTCGCCGACGAGTTCGTCGAGACCCTGGCCGCCAAGGCCGGCCGGGTGCGGCTCGCCCACCCCGAGCCCGCGGACGGCGAGATCGGCCCGATCATCACCGGCGCGCAGGCCGACACCCTCCGCGAGCAGCTGGACGACGCCGTCGCGCGGGGCGCCCGGATCCGGACCGGCGGCGAGATCGAACTCATCGACGGCGGCTCCTACCTGCGGCCGACCGTGCTGACCGGGGTCGACCACTCGATGCGGCTGATGCGCGAGGAGACCTTCGGGCCGATCATCCCCGTGATGGCCTACGACGGGGCGGACGAGGCGGTCGCGCTCGCCAACGACACCGAGTTCGGCCTCAGCGCCGCGGTGTTCGCCGGCACTCTCGAGGAGGCGCTGCCGATCGCGCACCGGATGGACGCCGGGGGCGTCAGCGTCAACGACGTCTGCCTCACCGGCATGGTCCCCGAGGCCGAGAAGAACTCCTTCAAGATGTCCGGGCTCGGCGCCTCTCGCATGGGTCCGCCCTCCGTCCGGCGCTTCCTGCGCAGGCGCGCCCTGCTCGTCCGGGAGGCCGCGGGCCCCCGCCCCTGGTACTACGACGCCGCGGAGTGATGATGACGATCGCCGAGATCCTGCGGGAGATGTCCGGAGTCTGGGAGGGCACGTACACCGTTCTCGACCCCGACGGTTCACTGGTCGAACGCTTCGCCAGCCGACAGGAGGGCCGGATGGAGGGCACCGACTGGACCGAGAAGGTCGTCTACCTCCGTGACGGCTCCGAACCCGAGGCACGCCGCTACCGCGCCGTCGTCGACGGCGACGACGTCCGGTTCGTCGACGACGAGATGTGGGGGACGACCCTCCGGGCCGGCGCCCAGGCCATCCTGTTCACCTTCGGCTGGGACGCCCGGCCGGCCGAGCGCATCGTCGAGATGTCGATGCCGGACGGCGACTACCGCACCCGGCTGTGGCAGCACTTCGAGAACGGCGTTCTCAGCCGCCTCACTATGATCGAGGAGCGCCGACTGCCCGGCGTCGAACCCGAGCGCTGGTACAACCCCCCGGCCGCGGGCGAGACCCCGTCCCCCTGAAGAACCCCCAGCACTACAGGAGATTCCAGTCGTGGAAAGTTACGATCTCGTGGTCGTCGGAGCCGGCACCGCGGGCATCCCCTGCGCGGCCGAAGCGGCGCTCGCCGGAGCCCGGGTCCTCCTGGTCGAGAAGGACCAGCGCATCGGCGGCACCCTGCACGTCTCCGGCGGGCACATGGCCGCGGCCGGAACCCGGCGGCAGGCCGAGCGCGGGATCACCGACTCGCCCGAGGCCCACCTGGCCGACATCCGCCGCATCAGCGCCGGCACCGGCCGCACCGACCTGATCACCGCAGTCGCCGAGAACGCCGCCGAACTCATCGACTGGCTGGACGAGCGGGGCTTCAAGTTCGCGGCCGAGACCCCGCGCATCATCTACGGGCACGAGCCGTACGAGACGCCGCGCACCTACTACGGGGTCAACGAGGCGCTGTCGATCCTCGAGGTGTTCGAGGGGCTGCTCGAGGAGGCGGTCGCCACCGGCCGGCTGGAGGTGTGGAAGAACACCCCCGTCATCGGCCTGTCCACCGACGAGGAGGGGGCGGTCACCGGGGTGACCGTGCTGCGCCGCGGCCAGGACGTGGAGGTGCGCGCCACCGACGTGGTGCTCGCCACGGGCGGCTTCGCGGCCGAGCCCGACCTGTTCCTCGAACTCGAGGGCGCCCCCCTCGTCTCCGCGGCCCACCCGACCTCGACCGGCGACGGCATCCTGCTGGCCCGTGAGCTGGACGCCGCCATAACCGGCACCGGCTCCTACCTGCCCACTTTCGGCGGGCTGCCCGACCCCGTCTCCCCCGGGCGGGCCAACTGGACGGACCGGCAGCTCCTCGTCGCCGCCGAGCGTCCCCCGGTGGAGATCTACGTCGACAAGCACGGCAAGCGCTGGGTCGCCGAGGACGAGCTCTCGATCGACGTCAAGGAGCGGAAGCTCACCCGCGTCGAGGACATGACCTTCTGGACCGTGTTCGACGACGCGATGCTGGAGTCCACCCGGGAGGGCCGCTCGCTGGTGGTCGGCTGGAGCCCCGAGGACCTGCGCGCCAAGGCCGGGCAGCGGGTCGGCGTGCACTCCGCCGGGACGCTGGAGGAACTGGCCGAGCTCGCCGGCATCGACCCCGCCGGGCTGGCCGCGACCGCGAAGCGGTACAACGAGGCGGTCGCCGCCGGCTCCGACCCGGACTTCGGCCGCACCCACCTGCCGCTGCCGCTGGAGCGGGGCCCGTTCTACGCGATCCGCAACCACGGCATCTCCCTGGTGACGTTCGCCGGCCTCGACATCGACTCCGAGCTCCGGGTACGGCGCACCGACGGCACCTCGATCCCCCACCTGTACGCGATCGGCGAGGTGATCGGCGCCGCCGCCACCTGCGGCCAGAGCTTCTGCTCGGGCATGATAATCACCCCCGCGATCACGTTCGGGCGGATGCTCGGCCGCTCCCTCGGCGCGGCGGCCGAACCGGCCGCGTAGCAGGCGCGAACGCGGAGAACCCTTGGCGGGAGTCGACCCGCCAAGGGTTCTTCGCGTTCTCCGCGCATCTCACGGCCTCGGTCCTTTCGCGCTCTCGGAATGCGAAAGGACCCGCCGACTCGGGGTCGGCGGGTCCTAGGGCCTCCTGGCATGTCAGGTCAGGAGAGGCGGTCGCGAGCGGAGCGGACCACCGCCTCGTCCATGAGCCGGCCTCCGGCATCGAGGCAGACGCCGGTGGCGAGGGCCTTGGCGATTTTGCCGCCGGGGACGTGGAGGGTCATCCGATGGTGTTCTTGCCGCTGGTGAGGGCTTTGGCGATGACGGTGCGCATGATG
>NZ_BAAATZ010000036.1:0-287 GCF_039533685.1 Actinocorallia aurantiaca
CGGCCGCCGCCGGCCGCCGACCGCAGCGTGCGCATCACCGTCGAGCGCGTCGACGCCGAGCCCGCCGCCCGTCCCGAGCCCGCCCAGATCGGCCCGGCCCGGCCCGCGCTGGGCCCCGCACCGGCCCCGGCACCGACCACACCCGAGAAAGGAGCGCGTTTCGTGAGCACACCCGTTAGGAGCACGCAGTACGGCGATGCGGAGCTGACCGTCTACGACGTCATCGACGCCGACGCCGACGCCGCCGAGGAGATCGCCGAGGGCGCGGTCGCCGCGGCCGCCACCGC
>NZ_BAAATZ010000036.1:318-3783 GCF_039533685.1 Actinocorallia aurantiaca
GGGCGCGTCCGCCGCGCCCGCCACCGCCGAGGGCTGCGACCGGCTGTACCGGCAGCTGGAAGTCGTCGCCGCCGCTGTGGCCGACCTCCAGGTGCCCGGCGTGCTGGCCGGGATGCTCGCCCGGCTGATGGACCAGACCCAGTCGGTCAAGGCCAAGGCCGAGGCGATCGCGGCGACGCTGCCCACCGCGGCCGAGGCCGTCGCCACCGCCGGCGCCAACGCCGCCGCCCGCCACCAGCCGCTCGCCGACGCCGTCCGCGACGCCGGACACACCCGCCCCGCCGAGCGCGAATACCACGAGGAGTAGACATGACCCAGATCGAGAAGGCCGCCGGGCAGCAGGTCGAGCAGGGCGGCGAGGGCCTGGGGATCGTGCGGTTCACGCTCCTGGTCGCCGAGCTGGCCACCGCGGGCGCCAAGCTGGCCGGGCTGTCGGAGACGGTGCGCGGCACCTACCGCTATGTCGAGGGCTGCGCGGAGTCCGTGGAGCGTCTCGCCGACCAGATGGCCGCCCTGTCCGTCGACGCCGACACCGTCGCCGAGCACCGCGAGGCCGCCGCCGTGATGCGCGCCGCGCTGGACATCGCCGACGCCATGGCCGCCGGATGCGAGGACCTCGCCGCCCTGTTCGCCCAGGCCTCGGAAGCCCACCAGGCCGATTACGGGTCCGTGGCCGAGGCCGCCCAGGCCCTGACCGTCCCCATGGCCGACGCCCAGTTCTACTCCAACCGGTGAGGAGCACGACCATGGAGCGACTGACCATCGACCTGTCCGATGCCCCCCAGCTGCAGGACGCGCGCCGCCGCATCGACACCGTGCGCGACCGCACCGGCCGGGCGGCCACCGTCGCGGCCGCGGCCGCCGCGGGCGTGGTCCTCTTCGCCCCGGAGACGGCCGGGCCCGCCCTGCTGGCGACCAGCGCGGCCACCGTCGGCGGCCTGGCCACGCTGTGGCTGGGCCAGCCTCCCGGCCACCAGCGCGCCACCACCACCGCCCTGTACCTGATGCCCGGCCTGTCCCTGTCCGTCCTGCTGGTCGCCGAGCGGCTGGTCGCCGGGATCCACTGGGGCGAGGTCCTGGGCGCGGTCGTCTGGACGGCCGCCACCTGGCTGCTGCGCCCGGCCCGCACCGCCCGCCGCATGGTCTCCCCCGCCCCCGCCCCCGTCGCGGCGGCGGGGGAGGTGGAGGCGTTCGACGCGGCGCCTACCGAGCACCTGCACCCGGTGGCCGCGTGGTGGACCCAGCACGCCGCCGGCGCCAAGGGCGCCGCGCCCGGCACCGTCCTGGAAGAGGTGACGCGGACCGGCGAGGACTCCATGACCGCGGTCATCCGCGCCGCCGTGCCCGGCGAGCCCGTCCCCGACGTCTCCATCCGCCGCCTGTCCGCGCTGATGGACATCCCCGAAGACCTCATCAAGGTCTCCCCGGTGCCAGGCCGCGGCGCCGGGGTGCGCCGCCTGAGCATCGGCGCGGCCGAGAAGGCCGCCGACCCGGCCGCGCTGTGGACCTCGCGCATCGCCCCCAAGGGGATGCCGGGCGCGGTCCTGACCGGCATCAACATCAACGGCCGCCCCGTCGACCTGAAGGAGCACTGAGATGAGCGTCCTCGCCCCCGCCGCCGGTGAAGTGGTGGAGCTGATGCTGGAGGTACCGCAGGGCCAGGTCCTGGAGTACAACCTGCCCGCCCTGTGCTCCGCGCTGGACATCGCCGACCCGACCCGCATCGCGGTGGAGACCGACGGGCTGCGGCGGGCCATCGTCACGATCTACCCGTCCAACCCGCTCGCCGAGGTCCGCGCGGTCACGGCCGAGGACCTGGTGATGGACCGGCACGGCCGCATCGCGGTGGGCGTCTACCACAACGGCCGCACGGTCAAGCGCCGCCTGTACGACCCCGCCACGGGCAGCGCCCAGCGGTTCCTGCTGTTCGGCACCACTGGCGCCGGGAAGTCCCGCACGCTGCAGCTGGAGCTGGCCGCCGAGAAACGCAACGGCATCGTCTCCTGGGTGTGCGACCTCAAGAACGGCCAGTCCGTCCCCGAGGCGAGGGACAACGTCGACTGGTTCGGGACCACGCCCGAAGAGGCCATCCTGATGCTGCGCGCCGCGGTCAACGTCGCCCAGGAGCGCATGGAGCGCTACAGCCGCCTGGGTCGCACCGCGTTCATCCGCGACGCTCCCGACCCGCTGCACCACCTGCGCATCGAGGAGGCCAACCGCCTCCTGGAGAAAGGCGCACCGTACCGGGAGGAGGCCACCTACCTGATCCGCGAACTCGGCCGCACCGGCCGGTCCGTCGGCGAGGGCATCGGCCTCTCAGCGCAGGCGAGCCACCTGGAGGAACTCGGCGGATCCGACACCCTGCGCGCCATGCTGAAAGAGGGCGAGGTCACCCTGCTGCGCTGGTCCTCCAGCATGATGCGCCAGCTGGTGTCGGACGGACTCCTGCCGGCCACCGCCCAGCTGATGCCCATCCCCAAGAGCTTGCGCAACGTCGAACTCCGCTCGCAGTTCGCCATCGACGCCGACGACGACGAAGAGGACGCGCCCGGCACCCAGGGCATGGCCTACCTGCTGTCCGGCCCGCACCCCACCGCGATGATGCGCCACTTCCGCATCGGCTCCATCGCCCCCACCCCGGGCCTGGACCCCGAGATCCTCGCCCTGTACGGCGACGATGCCCCGCCCACCCTGGAGGACGCCTCCCACGACGCCGCCGGAGAGGCCTACGCCGCCCGCCACGACCCCGTCAAAATGGCCATGCTGTGCCAGGCCGTCTACGACGAGGCCCAGGAGGAGGAGGACAAGCGGCCCGCGGGCAAGGCCGGGAAGTCCTACTCCCCCGCCAAGCCGCCCCGCGCCGCCGCGCCCCGCATCATCGACCGTGTCCGCGCCGCCCTCGCCAATGCCTCCGCGCCGATGAGCGCCGAGGACGTCCTGGCCGCCGTCCTGGCCGACGGGGGCAAGGAAGTGCGGCCCGGCTCGGTCCGCAACGCGCTGCTCGAACTGGTCAACGGCGACACCGACGTCGTGCGCGCCGACCGCGGCCTCTACACGATCGACCGCTAGACCCGCTCCACCCAGAAGGCCCCCGGACACCGGTCCGGGGGCCTTCTTCATGTCCCGGGACTCCTCGGTCCCGGGGTTGCTCAGTCGCGGCGTTCCAGGGCGTCGCGCACGTAGCCGGTCAGCGCCGGGTCGTTGTAGGCCTGCTCCAGCAGCGCCTTGATCACGGGCGTGGCGCGGGCATCGCTGCCGAAGGCGTTCAAGATCCAGTGCTTGAGCCGGGTGTGCTCCTCGGGCGTCATCTCCACCGAGATCTTGCGCAGGTGCCCGCGGCGGCCCTGCCCGGCCGGGACGGGCTTGCGGGCCCCCGGGGCCGCGGCGTCCCGGGACTCCTCGGTCCCGGGGTTGCTCAGTCGCGGCGTTCCAGGGCGTCGCGCACGTAGCCGGTCAGCGCCGGGT
>NZ_BAAATZ010000036.1:3854-4668 GCF_039533685.1 Actinocorallia aurantiaca
CCGCACCGCCCGCTTGGCCAGGCCGTTGGTCAGCGCCCGCGCGGCCGCCTCCTCCTGCTCCTGCGCCGCTTTACTGGCCACCGAGGACCTCCAGCAGTTCGTGCGCCAGCCGCTGCATCGGGGATCCGGCGACCAGGCGCAGGTCCTTGCCGAAGGCCTGGCCGTAGCCG
Organism: Actinocorallia aurantiaca; assembly: GCF_039533685.1. Classification (NCBI taxonomy): domain Bacteria; kingdom Bacillati; phylum Actinomycetota; class Actinomycetes; order Streptosporangiales; family Thermomonosporaceae; genus Actinocorallia; species Actinocorallia aurantiaca. Next base: position 4,025 of record NZ_BAAATZ010000036.1, read on the forward strand.
TCGCGGGCATCGGAGCGGGGGATCTCGGACTCCAGCACCGTGTATCCGGCGCCGGCCAGCGCGGTCCGGGTGGAGCGGGGCGAGCCTGCGGATGAGTTGACCATCGTCAGCAGGATGACCAGCTGGGGGACGTTCGCGCCCACCGACTCCAGGTGGTGCAGCGCATCCAGGACCGAGGCCGCCCGGTCCAGCTCCATCGGGGTGGGCTGCAGGGTCAGCACCGCCAGGTCGACGGCCGACAACGTGGAGAAGTGCGCGCCGCCGGCCTTGCGCTCCCAGGCGCCGGTGTCGATGAGGGCCAGGCCGCCGGGCGGGGTCAGCCGCGCCGCCTCGGGCGCCAGCCGGTTGTGGTTCGGGGCCGGGTAGACCGGGGCGCCCAGGTCGGCCTGCTGCGCCCAGGCGTACAGGCTGCCGTCCTCATCGTCGCCGGGCTTGTCGGTGTCCATGGCCATGCACGGCACGCCCTCATGCGCCCAGTGGCCCAGCACGTGCGCCAGGGTCGTGGTCTTGCCCGACCCGCCCTTGCCCACGAATCCCACACGCAGCCCGTGGGCCGGTGGACTCCAAGTAGTCGTCATGCCCGGCACGGTACCGGCCCGGGACCACGCGATCACGCGGTCACGCAGTTCCGGGACATGACGAAG
>NZ_BAAATZ010000036.1:4673-17689 GCF_039533685.1 Actinocorallia aurantiaca
GCTCGTGCGGACTCGATCATCGTGGCGCGGGGATCGCCACCGAGTCCGCCTGTGGAAGGGCACCGAAGCGCCCGTAGGAAGAACGGGATCAGAGTACGGGATCACGGAGTCCCGGGACAGAGGATCTGCGAGATCCCGGGATCCCGTGGTTCAGCGCAGGGTGAGGGGCTGGTCGTCCCGGTACTCGGGGGTGCCCCGGGTCAGGCCCAGGGCGATGAGGATGCGGCCCAGGGCGGGCCAGCGCAGCTCGATGAAGCGGGCCAGCGCGTAGTAGACGGCCAGGACCAGGCCGACGGCCGCGACGCTGACGGCCACCGAGGTGTCGGAGTCCAGCACGATGTCGAAGCGCGCGGCCAGCCAGACGAGCGCGGCCGAGACCCACACGGGGATGTAGGTGCGGATGAGGGAGTCGAGCATGGGGGTTCTCCTTGGGGTGGGGGGGGGTGGTCAGTCGACGGGGGTGAAGTCGACGAAGTACTCCCGGCCGGGCACGAAGGTGACGGCGGGGTTGTCGACCGCGATGGTCAGGTTGGCGGTCGGCGTGTACTTGGTGAACTGCTGGTCCTCGGGGATGCCCGCCTTGTCGGCGGATGCGTTGAACTTGTAGTTGCGGGCCCTGCCATCGCCGAAGTCCTCGACGGAGTAGCAGGTGAGCTTGGCGCGGACGGCCATGGAAGAGCCTCCAGGAGTAGGCCACCGGACCAGACCGGTATCCGGGGCGGGGCGAGGGTGGAGTTGAGGTGGTCGAGCGCGGCGGCCAGGAGCTGCAGCTGCTCATCTGGTGTCGGGATGATCGGGGCCTCGGGGGAAGTCGAAAAAACGGAACCTGGCGGTCGGGCCGCAGGTCAGGGGCGGTGTAGGAAAAGGGGGTAATAAAATCACCCTTTTTTGCACACTTCAGGTGATGGGCTCTTCCCAGGTCGCCGCCCAGGTCTTCTTGCCGACCATCCCGTCGACGGCCAGGTGCTTCTCCTTCTGGAAGGCCTTGGCCACGGCTTCGGACTTGGGGCCGAAGTGGGCGTCGACGGCGATGTTCCAGCCGCGCTGCCTCATGCGGTGCTGCCAGGTGGCCACGGCCTTGCCGCGGCTGTTGCGCACCAGCGGGCGGCCGGGGTAGCGCGGGGCCTTGGCCGCATCGGTGCTCGGTGCAGGTTCGCCGGCCGATGCGCCGGGGCGGGGAGCGCCGTCCTGCACCCAGGCGTAGAGCTTGGGGCCGGGGCAGTCGGTGGCGTAGCCGTCGCGGTGGCCCTTGACCTCCTTGCCCGCGCCGCCCTTGGCGCGCACGTGGTCGATGGCGTCGCGGATGCCGTGCAGCATGTCCTCGCTCGGCTGCGTGAGGCCCTTGTTGCCGACCAGGCCCAGGATCGCGTAGTGGCCGGTGTTCAGGCCTTCGCCGTTGGCGGCCGGGAGGCGGTGCAGGCCGCGCCCTTCGTAGACGTAGCGGTGCGGGCAGCAGATGAACGAGTACCCGATGTCGTTCCAGCCGTTGGCGTCCATGTGGTTGTTCTGGATCTGGCGGACCAGGGCGGCGCACCGGTCGTGGTCGTCGGCCAGCGCCGGATCCACGTAGCTGCCGGTGTAGTGGACCTTCACGCCCCGGGTGGACGTCAGGTAGGACGCGCTCTGGCGGGCCTTGCGGGCGCCCCACTGGGTGCGGGTGATGAGGGTAAGGGTCACTTGGTCTCCTTGGGGCAGCCGAACGCATCGGCCAGGCGGGCGGCCTCGGCCTGGGTGGAGGAGCCGCGGGGGGTGGAGGGCGGCGGGGACGGGCTGGCCTGGATCGCGAGCATCGCGCACCAGCGCCGGTCTGAGCGCTGCTGCTGGTGGCTGGTGTAGACCACGGACCCGATCATGACCAGGATCGCGGTGAGGACGACGATCCCGATGGAGTACCAGGCGCGCAGCGCGCCGGTGACGGTCAGGAACCCGGCCATCTCACATCACCCCGGTGGCGGCAAGGGCGAAGAGGATTGCGGCGGTGGCGAGGGTGGCTGCGAGGACTGCCCAGCGGTACCAGACGTCGCCAGCCAGTGCGCGGCCAGGACTCCGGGCGTCACCAGCAGTCCGGCGAAGATCAGCAGCACGCCGGTGTCGGGTTTGGGCTGCAGCGCCTGGTGCACCAGGCCCCAGCCACCGATCAGAAAAGATGCCAGGTCTCGCAGCACGGTGAGCGCCGGGGACATTCGATTCCACAAAATCTCCTCAATTCCGCGGTCAAGGGCCGAGGTAGTCGACGGTGAAGCTGGGTCCGTCGTTGACGGTCGGGTCGGTGTCCAGCGGCCCGCCGGAGGTCTGGAAGACCCAGACGTTGACGTAGTCGCCGGCCGCGACCCGCAGGACGCGGGCGAAGTGCAGGACGCAGTCGGTGGCGGCGTTGATGTGCTCGGATCCGCCGTTGGACTTGATCGCGGCGTCGTTGATGGAGAAGGTCCCGCTTCGCCGGCCGTTGGCGTTGTCGGCCCACGGGATGGACGTGGACAGCAGGTAGCGGCCGGTGTAGGGCACATACAGCCGGTCGGGGTTGACGGCGTTGTCGTGGCCGCCGCCGGTGTCCTCGTCCTCGCTCGTCCAGGCCAGGGGCGTCATGGTCGAGTTGGGGATGGTCTGGTTGGTGAAGCGGCGCAGCGTGGCCGACATGTGCACCGGCTCCATGTCCATCAGCCGCTGTCCGGTGATCCGCATCCCTGCGGCCCATTGGGGAAATGGCACTGCGTGCTCCTAGTAGGTGACGACGGCCGGGTGCAGCAGCCGCAGGTCGGTGCCGGCCGCGTGCGGCTTGGTGATGCCGTTGACCGCGCGGGTGACGGTCAGCAGCTGGGGGCTGGTGCGGTCGGCCACGCCGGTGACGGTCATGACCTCGCCGCCGACCATGACGTCGTAGCCGAACTCCTGGGCGGCGTCGACGGGCACGGCCAGGCGCACGTCATCGGCCCACAAGACGTCGGCCGGGGGCGGGTAGTCGCCGACGGTGGGGGCCAGGATCGCCAGCTGGGCGCCCGCGGGCGCGGTGACCTCGCCCATGGCGCGGGCCCACACGTTCGCGGTGGCCGCCACCGCCAGGGTGGAGGTGCCCAGGTAGGCGCCGCGCACGGTGTGCCAGTTGACGTTGTAGGCCAGCTGGCGGGTGGTGGCGCAGCGCAGCCACGCGCTGGCCAGGTAGGCGCGGCCGCCCTGCACCGGGGTGGGCACGGACTGGATCGCCGGGTACTGGGTGACGCCGTCGGGGGTCAGCCGCGCGGAGTAGGCGCCGATGCGGGCGATGTTGTTGACCCGCACCAGGGTCCCGCCGACGCCCGTCCACCCGTTCAGGAAATCGTCGTAGCCCGGGTTGTGGTTGAGGACGACGTCCAGGGCGCGGCCGTCGGTGGTCGACAGCCGCACGTCGTCGACCGTCATCCGGTCGGTGGCGGCCGGGTAGTCGGGGTTGGTCGGCGACATCTGGGCGAAGGACGCACCGGCCGGTGCGGTGACCAGGCCGGTGGCGTACGTCCACTGCCCGCCGGTCACCGGCACGCCGATGGAGGAGGTGTCCAGGTAGCCGCCGGCGGAGTTGTACCAGTTGACGTTCAGCGCCAGCGGCCGCGTGGTGGTGCACCGCATCCATGCTGATGCGCGGTAGAGGCCGTCGCCCTGGACGGGGGTGAGCTGGTACTGCAGCGCCGGGTACTGGGTGGCCCCGTCGGGGGTGAGCTGCAGCGACCAGGCGCCATCGACGTACAGGCTGTTGATGCGGGCCATGGTGCCGCCGGCGGCGGCCCATCCGGCGGTGCCGCCCTCGAAGCTGTTGTTGGCGATGAGGTTGGCGTCCCCCGACGCCCAGGTGGGGCCGGTGGGGGTGTAGGCCCAGATCTGGGTCGCCTCGGCGTCGACGGGCTGGGCCAGGGCGCAGCCGTCGGTGTCCACGCGGCCATAGACGTCGTCATCGACCACCGCGCCGTCCCACAGGCGGGCCGGGGTGGCGTTGAACTCGATGTCCCAGTCCCACTCGCCGATCGTCTCGCTGTAGCCCTGCAGGATGACGTCGATGTCGGCGGGGTCCAGGCCGTCGATGAGGTCGCCGACCTGGGCGCGGTCCCCGACGTCGACCATGGCGACAAGGGGGACCAGGTCGGCCTTGGCGCGCAGGTCCAGGCGCAGGACCGGGTACCGGGCGTCGTCCCAGGTGCCCTGGTGGGCTCGCCATCCGGCGGCGTCGGCCAGGTCGGCATCGGTGGCGACGTTGACGGTGATGCCTTCGTCGTAGACGCCCAGCCCTTGGGGCGGGGGCTGTATCGACAGCGGGCCGGTCTCCACGATGCGGCGGACCGAGGAACCGCCGGGCCGGGAGGCGGTGACGTCGTTGCGCACGTGCGCGTCGTCGTCGGTCGGCTCCAGATCCGGCGACAGGTGGCCGTAGGCCAGGCGCATCGCCACCGGTTGGGAGATGAGCGTGGCGTGGTCGCGGAAATAAATGCCCAGCACGTCGCGGGGCTCGTGCTGGATACCGCCATCGGCCTCGGCCGCCTCGGCCAGCAGCTCCAGGAACTTCTGGGGACTCTGGGCGCCCACGCCCGGGGCGGTGGCCGCTGAGTCGCCCGTCCACACCGGGACGCCGGACTCGTGGCACAGGCGGGTGATGCGCGCCTTGGCCGTCTCCCCGGCGTAGCCGATCCCGGCCTGGTAGAGGCGGGCGGCCTCATCGTCCATCTGCGCCAGGGACCACCCGAAGGGGATGGTCTGCACCGACAGGTCGGAGACGATCCCGTCGGCGCCGCCGTCCATCATGTGGGCATTGAAGGTGTCGTACCAGGTGGGGATCGTGCCCACGCGCACCTGGTAGACGGGGCTGCCGTGGTCGGTGAACGCCATGGCGAAGTAGCGCACCCCGTCCAGCCAGCCGCGGAAGGTGCGGTTGCCGCCGTTGACGTAGGAGCACAGGGTGACCATGTGCGGGCCGGTGCCGCGCAGGTCGTAGTTGAACATCGGCCAGCCGCCGCCGCCCGCGTCGTTGGGCGTGCGCAGGAACTCGATGCCCAGGTTCCCGGGGTCGACGCCGACGTCGGTCTGGGCGGTGCCGGCCACCCAGATCAGGGTGCGGGTGTAGACGGCCGAGGGGGTGAGGAGCTGCACGCCGATCCCGTCGGTGCACTCGGCGGGCACGTCGATCCAGAAGTTCGTCATGCAGATTCCGCCGGCGCCCTCCACGGTGCCGGTCAGCACCCCGGGGGCGTCCCCGGTCCCGACCCCGGTTCCGGCGCCGCCCAGCGCGCCGCCCTCCTGGCCGAAGGCGATGGATCCGGTGGCGGTCATGGGGCGGCCGTGGGGCAGCGCGGACCCGGCCTGGGTGGCCTCCGAGCCGTCGTTCAGCGGCCAGTAGGCCGACACGGTGGCGGGTGAGGTGACGTCCAGGAGGGCGCGGTGGGTGGCCGGGCGCAGCGGGGAGGCGCCCTGGTTCAGGCGGCGCATCACCCCGGCGGCGTTGACGGGCACCGTGCGGTCGGCGCCGGTGACGTCCCAGCGCGGCGGCCACTCGGAGACCTCGCCGCAAAAGCGCGGCCGCCGATCGTGCAGGACGGCGCCCTGCAGCGTCCAGGCCCGGCCCACCGCATCGCTCCAGGCGGTGGCGTCGACGGCGACAGTGGCGGCGTCCAGGTCGGCGACCAACGTGCCGCCGATGCCGTTGCGGACCTCGCAGTGGTAGATCTCCCCCTGGCAGGGGCGGGCGTCGAACCCCACGACGGCGCTGCCCACCCACAGCGGCGCGCTGGAGGCGTAGATGGACGTCACCCCGCCCCGGACGACGGGCGCGCCCAGCTGCGTCCACGGCCCGCCGACGGACGGCGCGGTGTAGAAGGTGACCGTATGGCCGCCGCCGCCGTTGTCGACGTCCAGGGTGGCGCGCACGGCCAGCCGTCCGGAGGCCGGCACCACGATGGGGGCGGTGGATTCGACCTCGGCCTGGTTGACGTCGGTGCCGTCGGTCGACCACTCGAAGTGCAGCAGCGAGTTGCGGACCTGCAGCGCCCAAGAGCGCTGGTTCCCGGCGCCGGTCGATTTGCCGCACAGCTCCACGCTGTTGCCCACCCCGCGGGTGTGCCAGTTCATCAGGCAGGCGTCGAAGCGCACGTCGATGTCGCCGGTGACGTCCAGGGCGGCGGCGTCGGGGGTGGTGGCGCCGATGCTGCCGGGCAGCTGGGGGCCGATGACGATGCGCGGCTCATCGGCCAGCACCGACACCCGGATGGGGGTGTTGCGACCGATCAGCCCGTAATAGGGGCTCAAGGGGTTGCGGGCGGAGTACTTGCCGCCGGTGTTGTCGAACACCAGGGAGCACTTGGCGTGATCGACCTTGCCGGCCTCATCGGCGCGGCCGCGGCTGATGCCGATTCGGTCGCCCAGCCGCACGTCCTGGGTGATGTCGGTCCACACACCGCCCAGCTGCAGCTCCACCCGCACGCCCAGCTCGGTCTGGGGCCAGGCCATCATGCGCCCCTCTCGCCGAACGCCAGCTGCACGTTGCCGCCGCCGTCCACGCGGACGATCTTGCGCAACAGGCGCTTGACCTCCGCGGGCGCGTTCGCCAGGTCCACCACGATGCGCGTGGGTCCGCCCTGCCCGCCGCCGCGTCCGGCCGCGGCGATCACGGGCGCGGCCGGGCGCACCTGGGGGACCTTCACGGCCGTGGTGACCGCATCGGAGGCCCACTGGCCCAGGCCCACCTCCATGGCGGGGCTGGTGCGCTTGACGCCTTCCAGCAGGCCGGGCGGGATCCACTGGCCCACCTCGGCCATCAGCCCCGACGGGCTCTTGATCTTCAGGGCTTTGCGGATGGCCTTCTCCAGGGCCTTGGCGATGCGCAGCATCGCGGCCTCCACCTTCTTCTGCTGCTTCTCCAGGCCCTTGACCAGACCTTCGGCGGCCTTGATCCCGGCGGCGTACATCGCATCCCCGGCGGTGGTCCCGGCGCGCTGGGCCGCGGACTCCAGGGCGGCCTGCTGGGAGTTGATGGCGCGGATGTCGGCGGCGCTGGCCGAGGCCAGGGTCGCCACCGTCGCGCCGGCGCCTTCCACGCCCTTTTGCGCCAGGGAGGACAGGAGGTCCTTGTCCAGGCCCTTCTTGCGCAGCCGTTCCAGGTCGTCGGCGAACTTGCGCGCGGCTTGGGCATCGGCCGTGAGCTTGCCCAGGATCCCGCTGACGGTGGGGTTCTCGCCGTCCTTGACACCGGAGGTCAGGTCGGCGGCCGAGACGATCCCGTCCTTGATGGACTTGATCAGGTCGGCACGGGCCGAGCGCAGGTTCTTCAGCTTGTCGGTGGCCTTCTCCAGCTGCTTGGCGAAATACGTCTGCTGCCCGGCCAGGATCTTCAGCATCGCGGTGTCGCCCTTGATGCGGTCGATCAGCGCGTTCTTGCGCCGCCCCTTCTTCATGCCGTCTTGGACCATGTCCAGGAGCTTGCGGCCGGCGGTGGTGATCTGGGACTTGGAGCCGGTCAGCCCGTCCACCATGCTGCGCGCCACCCAGCGCGCCTGGGCCTTGGACACCTCGATGACCCGGTCGGTGCCCGACATGACGCCCTGGGCCAGGCCGATGGCGGCCCAGCGACCCAGTGCCGCGGTCACCTTGGAGGGCGAGTCGATCCCCAGGGCCTTGGCGATGGGGCCGGGGATGACGGCCTTGGCGAAGCCGATCAGCTTGTCCTTGATCCAGGAGGCCATGGATTTGATGCCGTTCCACAGGCCGGACACGATGTCCTTGCCCTTGTTCCACAGGAGCTTCCCGGCGCCGGAGAAGAACCGGCCGATCCGCCCCGGTAGCGCCTTGACCCAGGAGAGGATCTTGCCGAACCAGGTCGAGATGGCGTTCCAGACCGCCGACGCCCCGCTACCAATCTTGGAAAAAGCGCCCTTCATCCAGGGCCACAGCGTGTTGGCGAACCACTTCCCCACCGCCTTGACCACGCCCCAGATGGCTTGCCAGGCGGCGGTGACGACCTTGCGGAAGGTCTCGTTCTTCTTCCACAGGAGCACGATCCCGGCCACCAGCGCGATGACCGCGATGATGATCAGCCCGATGGGGTTGGCCGACAGGGCGGCGTTGTAGGCCCACTGGGCGGCGGTGGCCACCACCTGGATCGTCGTCCACGCGGCTTGGGCGATGCGCACCGCGACCATCGCGGCGGCCACCACGCCCAGGCCGATGGCCAGCGGCTGCACGATGTTCTGGTTCTGCATCGCCCACTGCACGATCCCGCCGCCGACCTCGGCGAGTTTGGCGGTGGCGGTGCGCTTGAACTTCTCCAGCGCCGCGGCCGGGTTGTCGTGCAGGGTCTTGGCCATCTTGTCGGCCGCGCCCGAGACGTTGCCCAACGCCTTGACGGCGCTGGAGGGGTCCAGCTTGAACAGGGCCTGGCCGAGGTCCTCGGCCTTGGTCCCGAACAGCTGCACGGCGATCTGGGACTGCTTCAAGGGGTCCTTGACCGCGCGCAGCCGGTCCAGGACGGTGTCCAGGCCCTGCTTGGCGGCCGGGCCGCCCTTGGCGATCTGGGCGGCCATCTTGTTCGCCGACAGGCCGAGCGCCTCATACCCGGCCACGCTGGTCTTGGACCCGTCGACGGCCCGGATCGAGAACTCCTTGAGGGCGTCGGCGACGGTGTCGGCGTCGCGGGCGCCGGCCTTCAACCCCTGGGAGAGCAGCCCGGTGGCGGTCGCCCCGTCCAACCCGAACTTTCGGAACTGGGTGCCATATTCGGTGAAGGTGTCCAGGAGGTCGTCGGCCTTGTTCGCCCCGGACTGGAACCCCTTGGTCAGGATGTCCAGCGCCTCATCGGCGTTGCGGGCCAGCCCGGTCTTGAGCAGCTGCCCGACCGCCGCCGTGGTCCCGCCCAGGTCCTGGTCGAAAGTCTGCGACAGGGCGAGGACCTTCTGGGTGACGCCCTGCATCCCGCCGGCGGACTTGGAGACATCGCCGATGTTCTGCACCACGCCCTTGATCGCCAGGTTCACGGTGTCGAACGAGTCGCCCCACCCGGCCTCGAAGGTCTTGGCGGCGACCTTGGACAGCTCGGCCGCCTTGGCGGGCCCGGCCCCCAGCTGGGCGGCGAGCTTGTCCGAGGCGGCCCCCATGTTCAGCGACTGGGTGATGCCATATCCCAGGGCGGCGGCCACGCCGGTGCCGATCGCCGCCGAGGCGTCGGCGAAGCGCGTCTTCATCGACTCTAGGGCGGCCGTCGCCTTGTCCTTGGCGATCAGGTTGAACACCAGCGACGTCTCGGCCACGGGTCACCCTCTCCTCATCTCGGCCTCGGCCTCATCCATCTGCTTGCTGTACTGCTCGATCCACCCCAGGAGCAGGTCGGTCTCCTGGACGGTGGCGTGCTTCCACTCCCAGGGCCGCACGCCCAGGAGGTGGGCGGCGTTGCCCAGCTGGCTCAGCCGCCGCTGCTCGCGGGCGCTTTTGGGGCCTCGTCCTCGTCGTCCAGGGCCTTCTCGTCGGCCTCGGCGTCCAGCTGCTCCAGGAAGGCGTCCAGCTCGGCCCCGTCGAACTGCTCGTGCGCCTTGGCGCGCATCTCGTCGTACTCGGCCCGCGTGAACCGGAAATCGGTCTGCTCCATGGAGATCTGGACGTCCTCGAACGTCAGCCGCGGGTGCTCGCGCTTGAGCAGCACCCACAGCAGCGCCCGCCGGCACCGCATGTTGAAGCGGGCCTTCTGGACGAACTCGCCGAAGTCCAGGCCGGTCTTGCGCTCGATCGCCTCGGCCTCGGGGCTCAGCAGCTTCTCGGGCTCGAACTTCCACTTCTGCCACTCGCTTGAGCCCTCGGGCTTGTACACGAAATACATCAGGGGTCCTCTTCTTCTCGGTCAGGTGGATCGGGTGCGGGAGGCCAGACGGGCGGCCATGGCCTCCATCGCCTCGTGCACCGCACGGATGTAGGCGGCCTTGTCGGCGTGCATCGGGTCGTCGAACCAGCCGGGCTTGCCCTTCTGCTCGCGCCACTCGTCCCGGCCGAAGGTCCGCGTGCGCCAGGTGGCCTTCTGCGTCCGCTTCGGAGCGTTGGGGAACCGGCGCAGCGTGGGGGTTTTGAAGGCCTTCACGCGGGCGCCGGTCCACCGGCCGCCCAGCTTCACCTCGGGCCGGATCTTGGCCGCGATGGTGGGGCGCAGGGCGGGGGAGGCGCGGCCGCTGCCGTCGGCGGGCATCGCGCGGATCCCCGACTTGGCCGCGGCCGCGGCCGGCTTGAGTGCCTCGCGCAGGTTCTTGGCCAGTTCCTTGCGCAGGTCCTTGCCGTCTTCTTCGGCGCGGATCGCGCGCACCAGGGAGTCCAGGCCGTCGGTGGAGACGGTGACGTCGACGGGCGGGTCGGCCATCAGCTGGTGGCGCGCTCGATCTTGCCGCTGGTGGGCAGCGAGATGGAGGCCGCCGCGTCGTCGCCGACGCTGCCCTGGATCGGCTTCCACTCCTTGATCAGCACGGATCCCGAGTAGCTCGGGTTGTTGACGCCGGCGGCGGCCTGCGTGGGCCGCACGGAGAAGGCGACGACGCTGCCGAGCAGCGCCCACATGTCGGCGTCCAGCGAGCCGGTGTCGTAGTCGTTCTTGAACTCCACTGCCAGCGTGCCGCTGCGCAGGCCGCCCAGCAGTTCCTTCCACCCGTCGCTGCCGAACGTGGTGACGTCCTTTTCCTCCACTTCCGCCGACAGCTCGATCTTGTTGGTCCAGTCCGAGACGTCCTGGCCGTTGAGATCCAGGTAGGCGGCGGTGAGCACCATCTTGGGCATAGGGGGACTCCTTTATGCGATGCCGAGGGAGGCGACGAACAGGAACGAAGGGGTGGTGCCGGTGATCGACCACGACAGCCGCCACCAGGTGTCGGTGATGGGGGTGCCATCGGTGCGCAGCGCCTGGCCGCTGGCGGCGGTGGCGGCGTCGAACGTCAGCCGCGTCGTCGCCGAGCCGAAGGTGTCGGAGTCGTCGGACTCCACCGCGACGCTCAGGGACGGGGTGGTGCCGGCGGCCGACAGGACGTGCAGGCACGCATACAGCCGCTGCCCTTCGGCCAGCGCGCCCAGCTGCACGCCGGTGCCGGTGCCGGTGGCGGTGCGGGCGATGCCCGGCGGGTGGGCGATCACACCGCGCGGCATCGCCCACGTGCTGGAGGCCTTGGACGACCACGGCAGGATCTCCCCGACCGCGTCCCCCAGCTTGTACTCGCTGCGGAGCATCTGCGTCAGGTAGGCCACGTCTCCCACCGCGGCGCCGCCGACGGGCACCACCGTCCACGGGCTGATGCGGCCCAGGTCGGCCCAGGAGGACGGGTCCAGGCCGCCGTCCCCGGCCTCCCACAGGCCCTCGCCGGTCAGCGCCGAGGAGTGCAGGCCGCCGCGGACCTCCTTCCACCCGCCGGACCCGTAGGTGGTGGAGTCCTTTTCCTCCACCTCCCCGGCCAGCTCGATCTTGTTGCTGGTGCCGGTCAGGTCCAGGCCCGCCGCGAAGGTGCGCACGTTGGTCAGGACGGTCTTCATTTCTCACTCCCGAAGACGCGGATGATCAGCTCGCCGCCGACGTACTGGACGCCGGCGTGCTCGTACAGGCGGTTGCCCTGCATCCGCTCCACGCGGAAGTCATCGGCCAGGCCGCCCAGCGCGTACTCCCCGGGCTCCCCGCGCGCTGCCTCCAGCGCGCACTTCAGCGAGGACGGGCCGCCGCGGCGCAGCAGCAGGTCCAGCACCTCCTGGGCCGAGCGCTCATCCCCGCGGGCGATGAGGATGCGGGCGGTGAACTCCACCACGTCCAGGCCGCCGAAGGTCTTGTCGTAGTCCTGGGTGTACTCGGCGATGAAGAAGTGCGGGCTGGTGACCTGGTCGGGCAGCCACGCGGTGCAGGTCAGCGACCCCTTGCCCGTGGGCAGTGACACCGTCTTGGCGGCCGCGGCGAGGCCTTCGCGGATCCCCCAGATGTCCATCGGCTCACCCCAACCCGGGCAGCACGTAGGGGCGCAGCAGCGCGGCGACGTCGGGGTCGACGCGCGAGACCCGCACGATTCCCCACTCCGCGCTACCGGTGATCCCGTCGGGGGAGTCCTTGCGCTTGAACAGGCGCGAGGCCTGGCGCAGGGTCGCGACCCGAACGGGTGCGGGGACGGCCGGCCACCCCCACCGGGCCGTCACCCGCACCCGCTGCCCGCCGCCGCACGGCCACGCCCCGCGCAGCAGCGAGGTAATCGGCTGCTCGTCGTCCAGTGCGTTGAGCGGCTCGGTCTCCACACTGTCGGTCACATCCGTCCAGGAGGAGCCGGTGCCGATCTCCACCACCAGGCCATCGAGGGAACCGATGTCGTTGATGAGCAGGTGCGTGCCGTCGCCGTCGCTCACCACGTTGCGCAGCGGCGAGAAGCGCCGGGCCGCGGCGATGCCGTCCAGCCAGAAGCGGCGCCCGCACGCCCGGTCGACGTACCGGCTCGCGGCCTCCAGCGCCTCGGTCAGCAGCTCATCGCGGTCGATGTCGGTGATGGAGTACTCGGCCTTGAGGTCGCCGATGTCGGCGTACACCGCTTCGGGGGGCATCACAGCGCCCCCCACTGCACGCGGGTGACGGCTTCTTCGAGTTCGACGCGCGGGGTGTAGATCTCCCGTAGCCGCACCGAGGACCCCACCCGGTAGGCCACGCCCGTGGGCGCCTCGGCCAGAAAGGAGAAGGTCGGGGAGTAGCCGGCGGCCGCGCAGATCGTGGTGGCCAGCTCCATCATCGAGGTGCCGCGGCCCGTGCACAGGTTCACCGGCCGCCGCTCATCGGCCACCACCACCGCCAGGGCGCCGGCCACCAGGTCGGAGATGTGGATCCAGTCGCGGACCTGCTGGCCGTCCCCCCAGATGACGAAGGGGTCATCGCGGCGGTGCGCACGGCCCACGAACGCCCCGAACGGCCATTCGGGGCCCTGGTCGGCGCCGTACCCGGAGAACGGGCGCACCACGTGGACGGCCAGGCCCCCGGCGGCCAGCTCCGAGAGGAGGCGGTGCACCTCGGCCTTGGTGCCGACGTC
>NZ_BAAATZ010000036.1:17784-19468 GCF_039533685.1 Actinocorallia aurantiaca
GGCCGCCGCCATCCGCTCGCCGGTCAGCTTCGTCCACCCGTAGGAATCAGCCGGAAACCCGATCTGGTCGCCGCCCGCCAGGTCCTCCTCCAGCGGCAGCCACGGCGCTCCCTGGCGCTGCAGGCCCGCCGGGTAGACGGCGCTGGAGGACAGATACAGCACCCGCCCCTGATGGGTGCGTACCGCCCAGTCGAACATCGCGGCGTCCAGCTGCAGGTTGTAGGCCATCATGCTCGGCGCGGCGTCGATGGCCGCGCGGTGCGGGGATCGGGCCGCGCAGTGCACCACCAGGTCGTAGCGGACCTGGTGGAAGCGGAAGACCTCCAGGGCGTCCAGGCCCCGCCACCCGTCCGCGGAGCTGACGTCCACGCCGTCGACATCCCAGCCGCGGCGCTCCAGCTCGGCGACCATGTGGCGGCCGACGAACCCGGCCGAGCCGGTCACCATCGCCTTCACAGCGCGCCCCAGGCCGACAGGTGCTGGCGGGCCAGGGCCTCGCGGACCTGTTCGACGTCGTACTGCAGCTGCCCGGCCTCGCGGTAGGCGCGGTAGGCCTCGCGGTCGCGGTGGTAGGCCTCCGGGGTGTTGACCCGCCGGTGCCCCTCGCTCCAGGGCACCTTGCCGGTGACGGGGTGCAGGTGCTCCACGATCACATCCGGCAGGTACGTCAGGCAGCCGGCCCCGCGCCCCAGGTCGGCCCAGTAGTTGTCGGCGTACAGGTGGACCAGGTCCGGCGGCACCATGTGGCCGAGCGTCTCGATCACGCTGGTGCTGATGGCGATCTGCGTGGGCAGGTCCGGGCCCTGCAGCAGGTCGGTCCCGAACACCATGCCGGGCTGGGTGTGGAGCGTCTGCAGGTATGCGGCGTCCCAGCCGGTGGTGCGGGGCCGGTGGTCATCGCCCATGAAGGCGATCGCATCGGGTTGGGGCCGCTGGTCCAGCGCCCAGGACGCGGCGTAGTTCAGCGCCCCGACCATGGTCGGGGTTTCGGGGTTGACCAGGACGTCCACCAGGTCGTCGTCGCGTTCGGCGGCCAGCGCGGTGTAGTCGCTCATCGAGGGGTCCCCGTGGTCGACGACCAGGAGCAGCTGCGTGGCGGCGCCGCACGTGGCGTCGAAGGCCTCGGCCAGCTCGCGGGCGGCCTGGGGGCGGCCGCGGGTGGGGACCAGGACCAGCAGGGTGCGGCTAGGCATGGGCCACCGCCTTGGCCACGGACTGGGCGACCCGGTCCACCATCACCGCTTCGTCGTAGTGCGACTCCGACAACCACACCGGCTTGAGGTGGGTGGTCTTGACGCCGGTGTCCACGTGGATCGGGCAGCCGAAGGCGCCCAGCCGGGCGCAGAACGACAGGTCTTCGCTCAGCAGCTGCCCGGCCTGGGTCGTCATCCGCGTGTACCAGTTCGGGCCGTCCTGGGACAGCAGGGAGGACAGGACGCTGCGGTGGATGAGGATCATGGCGCTGCCGGTCGCTGCGACGCGCACCAGTTCCTCGCGCGGGTAGTCCAGCCACGGCGCGAATCCCGACCGGCCGGCCTCATCGGTGGCCCACTGGTAGAGGGTGGGGGTGGGGCGGGTGACGTAGCCGCCCATCCCGTCGGGGGTCAGCTCGGACTGGGCGAAGCACAGCGCGCCGACCACGGGCCGCTCAATCCGGTCGGCGGACGCCACGAGCCGGTCCGCG
>NZ_BAAATZ010000036.1:19520-28515 GCF_039533685.1 Actinocorallia aurantiaca
CGGCGGCGAAACCCATGTCGGTGTCCACCCACATCAGCCACTCGGCCTCGGAGGCCAGGAAGGCGTCGACGGCCTTGTTGCGGGCGGCGACCAGGCCGCCGCTGCCGTAGCGCATCGCCAGGAATCCGGCGGTGACGATGCGCTGGTGGTGGGCCAGGTCCCAGCCGATGAGGTCCATCATCGACATGTGCCAGGAGTGCGCGACCTGCTCTGAGTGCACCCAGGTCAGCTTCACCGTCCCCGGGATCACTGCTTGCCTCCACCGCTGGTGCGGGGGCGGCGCGTGGTGCGGCGCTCGCCGGGCGCGGCGGTCGCGGTCTCCGGGGCGGCGTCCTCCTGGCGGTCCAGGAGCCGTATCCCCGAGGGGTCGGTGGTGCAGCGCACCGCCGGGAGGCTGGCGTCGAAGAAGTCGGGGTAGGCCTTGACCAGGGGGTCGGCGGCGTCCCAGGGCTCTCCTGCCCGGATGGCGATGCGCTGCCCGCCGTGGGCCAGGCTGGCGTGGCGGTTGGCGTAGGCGATGGACATGGCCACGAGGAACCTCGATTCGCAAAGGGATGGGTGGTCCCGTGGCGGCCGACCACCCGCCGGCCGCCACGGTGCTGCGAGCCCCGGCTACTGGTTCTGCAGGAGGCGGAAGGCCTGGTCGTTGATGGAGTCCGCGCCGTCGCGGGCGTAGGCGAACCATCCGCGCTGGCCGGTGGGGCGCCCGGTGGCCTGGTCGAACAGGTGCGGGATCAGTTCCACCGTCATGCCGACGCGCTGGACGATCAGGTAATTGCGGAAGTCGCCGACGACCAGCCGGTTCTCGGCGCCGGTGGTGGCGGTGTAGGCGGGGAAGTAGCTGGAGTACTCCACCGGCCGGTTCTTGATCTTCTCCAGGGTGCCGGTCAGGTCGACGGTGTACCAGGAGATGTTGTTGCCGTTGCCGAAGGCGGAGATCTCGTCCCCGACCTCGGTGGACATCACCCAGCGGGAGTTGGCCTTGTAGCGGTCCGGGAGCGCCCCCCAGACCTTGTTGACGTCGGCGCCGCCGAAGGCGCCGTCGGTGGTGACGACGACCTCCACGTTGGTGTTGGCGTCCAGCGCGGTCAGGATCCCGAACGGCTCGCCGGCACCGGAACCCACGGCGTGCTTGTTGGCCTGCAGCTCGTCGTAGCCCTCCACCAGGAGGCGCGCCATCTCCTCGGCGAAACCGGGGTAGTCCTGGCCGACCCGAAGGGAGAAGGGAATGAAGCCGCGGGCCTCGTGCGCGTCGACGACGGGCTGGGCCAGCGTCGGGGAGTCGTCGCTGACGGCGGAGGCCTCAGCGTCGTAGCTCCAGTTGACGCCGGCGCTGGTGACGCCGCGCCACTGGTCGGTGGTGATGTTCTCTACGCGGGAGATGCGCCGGAACGGGTTGAGGCTGCCCTGGGCGGTGAGGATGATCGTCGGGTCGATCAGCACCGGCACGCCGTACCCGCCGGCGGTGTCGACGCCACCGGACATGGCGCGGGCCTCGGTGAAGGCGTTGACCGCCCGCGCCTCCTCGTTGGTGAGGACGGGCTGGGTCTGGGTGACGAGCTTCTGCCACGCGCTGCGGTAGTTCTCGTGCTCGCTCAGCAGCATCATCCGCGCGACGACGGCCGGGTCGTAGTCGGGGCCGCGGTGGCGCAGCAGGTACTCCACCTGCTCCAGCTGCCCGTCGTCCAGGTGGCGGACGTGGTCGCGGACGTCCATGACGGCCAGCGCCCGGTCGCGGACCTCGCCGCGGCCCAGGCGCCGCACGTCCGTCCCGTCCCACGGGGTGACCTTGCGGGCGACCTGGGTGGAGCGCCACCTCTCCCGGGAGGCGCGCAGCCGCTCGGTGCGCTCGCCCTGCTCGCGCTCTTCGCGCTCGCGCTGCTCGGCGGCGGTGCGCTCGGCGGTCTCGGCCTCGGTCAGCTCGTTGTCGCGCTGGGCCAGCTCGGCCTCCAGCCACTCCCACTCGCCGCGGGCGTCGCCGGTCAGGTCGCCGTCCCCGGCGGCGGTGTCCAGCTCCTGCAGACGGGAGCGGATCTCCGCGATGCGCGAGCGGATCTCTTCGATGGTCATGCTCGGCTCCTTGCCGCGTCGTGAATCGTCAGGCGGCGGCGTCGTGCCGCTGCCGAGATCCCGTCGACGTGGCGAGCCGGTGCATCACCGGGTGCCGGGGCCATCGGGTCGGGCGTGTGCTTGGCGGTCGCGGGCTCCGCGTCTGCGGAGGTGCGAAGGCCGTGCATCGCCCGGAAGGCTGCAAATGATCGTACAAGGTCGGCGCGCTCTGCGCTGTCCTGGACGGCGAGCTGTTCCATCAGCCAGTCCGCCCCGGAGCGCAGGCCCGCGGTCGCGTCCGGGTTGGCCGGCCACGTCACCGGCCCGGCCTCGTACAGGCGGACCTCCTCCACGGTCCGCTCCGGGATGCCGTCGGGGTTGTAGTCCGAAGGGCCCGGGTCGTAGTCCCAGGACTCGCGCACCACGTCGAACATGAAGCTGCTGCCGTAGGCGCCGGCCTGCAGGCCGGGCACCAGGTCCCGGTTGTAGCTGGTGTCCAGCAGCGGCACCTCCATGTACGGGGAGGTCTCCCGCTCCTCCAGGCGCGCGGGCACCCCGAGGACCTTCTGGTGGATCGTCATGTCCCGGCCGTGGTTGAACAACACCTTCAGGCCGGCGCCGTTGTTGCGGATGGTCCGCTTGAACGAGCCCTTGATGGTCCGCTCCAGGAAGCGGCCCTCCCACAGGGAGTCGATCTCATACCAGGTGTCGAAGCGGGAGAACTCAACGGTCATCACCGGCATGGCGTCGGCGTCGCTCTCGGCGCGCTCGGCGGCCGCCGGCTCCGGGCGCGGGGCGAGGACGGGCACGGCGGATCCGCCACGGATCAGGTACAGGCCGCGTACTGCGGGCATGGGCTTTCACTCCTCGGGGTCGCCGTCGTCGGCGGGGTCATCGGGGTCCGGGTCGTCGTCGCCTTCGTCCGGCTCAGGTTCCGGAGCGGGGGCGGGGGCGGTCTTGGTCAGGGGCTCATCGCCCCACGGAACCGGCGGGAGGTCTTCGAGGTCGCGGACCTCGTTGACGGTGCGCCACTGGTTTTGCAGCGCGGACTGGTGGGCCTGGTAGCGCTGCAGGGCGCTGGTCTCCAGCAGCGCGTTGCGGTTGATGCGCACGTACTGCGGCTTGGGCAGGAAGTCCGACAGCAGGCGTTCCAGGCGGCGCAGCCATTTGTTGAGCGCGTACGTCAGCAGGTGCAGGCCGCGGTCGACGACGTTGGAGTACGTCATGGATCCGCCGGACTCATAGCCGAGGATCTCCGCGAGGCCGGGTCCGAAGATCCGCGCGCACTCTGCGGCCGAGAACCCCTGGGTCTGGAGGAACTGGGATTCCTCGGGGGTGATCTGCAGCTGCTTGTAGTCCCAGCCCTTGCCCAGCACCAGCGGCTCGCGGTTGCCGCGCAGCGCGGCCAGGAACCGCTGCTTGGCGGTGTCGACCTGCTTTTGCTCCAGCTCGACTTCGGTGTTGACCAGCAGCCCCGAGGGGTGGGCGCCGTCGCTGAACCACTGCAGCCCGTACCGGGAGGAGGCGATGTTGACGCCGACGGAGCGGGCCAGGTTCTGCACCGGGGACAGGCCCAGGACGTGGCCGGCCATCGGGTTGACGCGCCGGTGCAGCACGTCGCCCAGCTCGGCCTCGGGGACGGTCCGCCCGCTGACGGCCCAGCGGACGCGGCCGCCCTCCAGCCACCCCGACACCGCATCCGGCGGCAGGAGGTCGACCTGCTGCAGGTACCCGGCGCTGGAGCGGGCCAGCACCATGCCGAAGGCGTTGCCGCGCAGCAGCCACGACATCATCACGCGGTAGCGCCAGTCCTCCAGCCCGTACCCCGAGCCGTCCGGGTCCTGGAGCCATCCCGGGGTGGGCAGCACCCGCCGCTCGGCACCGGTCCCGCGCAGCACGTCGATGGGCAGTTCGGAGGCGATGGAGGCGATGAGGTCGGCCGCGGCCCACACCGCCGTCGACTGCAGCGCGCCTTCCGGGGATCCGGTGACGTCGACGTCGGCGAAGGACCGGGCGGCCGCCAGCTGCGCGGCGAGCTGGTTGAACGTCGTCGGGGTCGAGTGCTCGCGCTGGGCGCGTCGGCTCCACCACAGGCTCATCGGATCCTCCGGTCCACCAGGAGCAGCGCGAGGCCGGCGACGATGACGCCCAGGGGCAGCCAGATCATCCCCATCCCCCAGGCGATCAGGGCCGCGCCGGCCGCGCCGGGGGCGTAGCGCAGCCCCAGCCCGGCCAGATGCCCGGCGGTGCCCAGCGCACGTTTCATGTCTCTCCTCACCGGATGTTCGCGAGCGGGTCGTAGGTCTGGCGGAGCAGGGGCAGGCGGGCCAGCAGCGCCCACCGCGCGAGGGTGGTGGCCACCAGCGGCGTGATGTCGTCGTGGGCGCCGCGCCGGTGCCACGCCCAGGCGTCTCCCAGGGCGCGGGTGCGGGCGCCGTTGATGGCGGCGTTCAGCTGCTGCTGGCCGATGTGCACGATGCCGCCCTGGCGGACGCTGTCGGCGAACTGCCCGCACGCCGCGGTCACGTCGCCCATGCGCGGCACCGCCAGGTCGCCGCGCTTCGGCTTGTCGGATTCCTCCGGGAGGCGGAATCCGGCGGCCTTGAGGTCGTCCAGCAGCGACCCGGCCGGGGAGCGGGCCGGGACGTCGATGGCGATCGCGATGGGGTTGTGCAGGTCGGCCAGTTTCCGCAGGGCGGGCACCACCCAGTCGGTGCCTGCGCGCCGGTCGACCAGCTCCAGGTGCATCCGCCCATCGGGGCGCGGGGAGGCCAGGCCGATGGAGGCCCAGTTGCGCAAGGGGCTGACGTCCACCGCCAGGGCGATGTCGGCCGAGGCCTGGGAGAGCTTGTCGGTCAGCTTGGGCCAGGCCTCGCGCGGCACGTTCGGGTCCGGCGGCGGCGTCGCCTTGCGCGTCCTGTTCAGGTACGCGCGGTCGAACTCCGCGTCTTCCATCTTGTCCAGCTCGGCCCGGATGATCTCCTCGGTGACGGTGTGGCCGAGGGCGGGCAGGCACATCCGCCACGTCTCCGGGTCCAGGCGGGAGAGGTACTTGGGCGCGTACCACTCGAAGTAGGCCACCGCGGGGAACTCTCCGGTGGCGTAGATCTGCTCCACCAGTTCCCGGCCCGCGGCCCGCTTCTTGTTCAGCCAGACAGACTTCTCGGTGCCGCCCGCGCTCGCCCACCACAGTTGAGCGCGCGGCCGGGTCAGCATCGCGGGGGAAAAGGCTTGCTCCAGGCGGTCGTCCTGGTGGGCGAAGGCCTCGTCGATGATGCCCATGTCCAGCGACGGGCCGTGGCCGGCCTCCTCGGTGTTGGCCGTGATCCCGATCCGCGAGCGGGTCTTCAGGCAGATGATGGCCTCATTGCCGTTGCCCTTGCGGGCCCGGAAACGCTTGGCCAGCCTGCTCTCTTCGATGGTGGCCAGGAACTCGTCTTCCCACCGGGAGCGCGCCATGGTGCGCGTCTGCGCGGCGTAGGTGATGTTCTGGCGGGCCCAGGCCATCGCCCGGTGCGTCATCGCCCCGAGGATCTGCTGAGTCTTGCCCTGCTGGCGCGGCACCGAGATCCCGACCTCGCGGTAGATCGGCAGTCCCGTGACGGGGTTCAGCTCCAGGGCGACGTCCAGGACGTAGCGCTGCCAGGGCATCGGCGGGTAGCCGAGCGCGGTCATGACCTTGGCGACCTGCGGGCCCAGCGTGGGGTTCTCCGTGCGCCGGGGCGTGCCCCACCAGGGCGGACACTCCAGCCCGTACAGCTCGCGCAGTTCGGCGGCGTAGCTCGGGGGCGCCTGCCACAGGTCCTCATCGGTCTCAGTCAGGGGTGCCAAGGTCGCCGAGGCCGTCGTCATCGTCGTCCTCACCGGCGGCCAGCTCGGCCAGCTTGGTCAGGACCTCTCGCAGCTCACGCGCCAGCGGGGGCAGCGATCGGGAGTCGAACAGCGTGCCGCTGTCGATCTCGCGGGCCAGGGCGCGGGCCAGCTCGGCCAGCGAGGGCGCCATCCCTTCCAGGTCGCCCAGCGCCGCGATGTCGTCGTCGACCTGCAGGCCGAGCGCGCCGGGCACGCGCTCGGGCTTCGGCTCGTCGTAGTCGGCCTCGCCCAGCAGCCGGGAGGCCGGCACCCCGAAGGCCTTCGCGATGGCCACCAGGTCGTCGACGTCCACGCGCCGCTTCTTCGCCTCGACCTTGCCCAGCACCGACGCCGACAGGGCGCGGCCGTGCTCGGTGATACGGGCGGCCAGGGTGCGCTGATCCCAGCCGCGCAGGCCGCGCATCCGCACGATCTCGGTAGCCAGGTGTTCGCCATGTTGGCCGACGCCGATGGGCTCAGCCGCCATAACCGTCTCCTCTTCTATGCGCATCGGTCATCCGCCGTCATGGCGGCGCTCCCACCGGCCCGGGGAGAGAAACTGGAGAGATGGGCGCGGGGCTATCCGGCCCCCCTGCCCCAAAAAACCGCGGCGCCCTGACCTGCAACGATGCAGGACCGCACGTTTGTGCAGGTCAGGACCCTGTCCGGGGCAGGGGGGTGGGGGGGTGGTCAGACGCCGGCCGCGCAGCCGTGGCACAGTCGCCAGCGGTTGAGCCGGGTGTATCCCCCGCACAGTTCGCAGTTGTCGCGCTCGCCCTGGTCGTCGTCGCCCTCGGTCTGCTCGCTCAGGTCGAGCGGGTCGATGAGGGGAGGGGCTGCGCGGCCCGTGCCCATCGGGTCGTCCAGGGTGGGGATCGGGTGCTCGGTACGCAGCTCCTCCACCGGGGGCAGTGCGTCCTTGGCCACCCAGCCCGAGGTATAGCCGCATGGGCACCAGGCCATGACCAGGCCCGTGGCCCTGTGCTCCACCCAGTCGCCTTCTCCCGGCCTCCATTCGAACTGGGCCGAGATGCGCAGGCGGTGGCGGATCTGCCAGAGGGCGTCGTTGCTCACTTGGTGTACCAGTCCCTTGATGTCACCAGCTTGACCTCGGGCAGCGGGCGGTCGCCCTTCTCGCTGTTGCACTTGCGCCCACAGGTCCGGCAGCCCTTCGTCCCATGAATAGGCGCCTTGTTGTCGGGATCCTCGGTGCCGCCCCTGGCCACGGGGATGATGTGGTCGACCGCATCGGCGCCGTTGTGGCCGCACAGGATGCAGGTATCCGATTCGGCGAGGATCTGCCTGCGTGTGCGCCGGTTGGGCCGGGAGGTCAGATCGCTGCGCTTGGCCATGGTGCCTCCCTGTTCGTCCGTAGGGTTCGGGTATGCGTTCTTCTCTGTGCGCCCTGGTGGCGCTGCTGCTGTGTGCGGCCTGCTCCAACGCCACCTCGGGCGAGCCGTCGGCCTCCCCGTCTCCCGCTGGGTCCAGCGCTGTGGTCCAGGAGGCCGAGGGCCTTTCTGCCCAGGCCGTGGTGGACGCCTTGGGCGAGCGGTTCAAGCTGCCCAACCCCCGGGAGAACACGGGGTTCTGCGAGCGCTCGGGGTGCGTGCAGATGGTGACGACGGATCCGGTGACCATCGTGCAGTTCCCCGGGCCGGGGAAGGCGAAGGCCTACGCCAAGGGGATCGGCGGGCCTTCGGTGGCGGTCGGGCCGATCGTGGTGTCGTGCGCGGGTCGCCGTGGTGAGGAGCTGTGGTCGGCGAAGAAGCGGAAGGCTCTGGTGGCAGAGGTGCGGCGGATCGTCGCTGCCGAGTAGGCCGTTCTACGCGCCGCCTGTGCTGACGAAGAGGTCCACGTACTGGGCGACGGGGAAGCCGTTCTCGGTCACGTCCGGGTCCGGGGGCAGGTGGGCGCGCAGGAAGAGCGTCCACTGCTGGGTTCCTTCGTCCTGGACGGCCAGGAGTTCGACCATCTGGACGTCGGTGGGGTTGAGGTCGTGGGCGGCCATGAGCGTGCCGAACACCTCGGTCAGGCCGGGCTCGGCGGCGATGGACTCGGGAGTCCAGGTGTAGAGGACGAGTTGCATAGCGGTCCTTTCGGCGGGATGGGGCGGTGACCTGCCCGGCCGGCCCTCGACCCCTCGAAGGGCGGGCCGGGCAGGAGTTCAGTAGGTGACGATCTCCCCGTCGGCCTTCAGCACGGGCCGTTCGGGGGTGTCGGTGACGCGCACCCAGGCGAGATAGCGCTGGCGGCGCTGGGTCAGCTCCAGGGCGGTGCCGGGGCCGATGAGGATGCGGGCGTGGCCGTTCTGCCAGGACGCTGTTTGCCAGTCGGCTGCACCGGGGTGGCTGTTGGCGTCGGTGATGGCGATCTCCACCGGTAGCGACTCCAGCTCCACTTCGCTGTCGGCGGTGACGGGGATGTCCAGGTACTCCACCGATGAGATCGAGATCTTCAGCACGTGGTCCTCGCTTTCAGACGGTGGGGGTCCCGGCGGACCAGGCGTGCTCTGGTTCGGCGGCGTGCCAGCTGGTGCGGAGCGGTCCGGCGGCGTGCCAGCCGGTGCGGGGCATCCCGATGACCAGGGTGATGTTCCGGTGGTATCCCCTCAGCCGGCGGGCGGTGTCGGTCTCGGCCGCGATGCCCAGCAGCCGGGTCTTCACTGCCGTCAGGGGCAAGGCGGTGCTGGTTTCGGTGGCGGTGCCCAGGACGCGGGTACGGGCGCCGGTCAGGGGCAGCGCCGTGTCCGTCTCGGTCGCGGTGCGCAGGAGTCCGCGCTTGGCGGCGGTGAGCGGGAGCGCGGTCCCCGTCTCGGCCGCGACGCCCAGGACGCGGCCCCGGGTGACGGCCAGCGGTAGGGCGGTGTCGGTCTCGGTCGCGGTCCCCAGCTGCTGGGTCTTCGTCGCGGCCAGGGGCAGGGCCGTGTCCGTCTCGACCGCGACGCCCAGGACGCGGGCGCGTCCCCCGGTCAGCGGCAGGGCCATGTCCGTCTCGGTCGCGGTGTCCAGGAGTCCGCGCTTGGCGGCGGTGAGCGGGAGCGCGGTGCCCGTCTCGGCCGCGACGCCCAGGGGGCGTGTTTTCGTGCCGGTCAGGG
>NZ_BAAATZ010000037.1:0-14779 GCF_039533685.1 Actinocorallia aurantiaca
TGACCTTGTATTTGCCTCAAAGGTTTCCTCTTGACGAGGATGACCAGAACCGAAGTCCCGGCCGTTTATTTCGGCACTGACTTTTAGCACGCTGTTGAGTTCTCAAGAAACGGACTCGCTCTTTCGTCCACCCTTGCGGGCTTTCTCCGGAGCAACCCTTCCAATTTATCAGGCTGTTTCTGCCTGTCAAATCCGCTCTTTCGAGCTGATTTTCTCGGGAGGGCCCGGTCTCTCGACCGGCAAGATGTAACTGTACGGCACCCGGGAAGAGCCGTCAAACCGAGGATCCTCCCCGCCCCTCGGGGCGTGCAAACCTCTCAGGTCCCACCCGGTCGATCCGTCTACCCACAGTCAACCCCTTCGTCCCCTGGATGAACACCAAGCGCAGGTCTTTTGTCGGGAGACCCGGCTTTGCCGCCTGCGGTCGTACGGGAGGGGCACCTCGCCGACCTGCACTCCGGCGGTCTCCCCACCCATCTTGGAACGCGGGACGGGGGCGGAGGTCCGGGAAGCGAAACGGCCCCGCCTCCGCGATGCGGATACAGGGCCGTGATCGAAAAGTGGAGCTATGGGGATTCGAACCCCAGACCTCCTCCATGCCATGGAGGCGCGCTACCAACTGCGCTATAGCCCCGCCGCCGGGTTCATCACCCGGCAACGAGGTGAGAGCTTACAGGCGTCCGGCCTTCAGCGCGAATCGACGCCTCCGCTCTCTAAGGATTGCCTTATATAAGCCGATGCCTATACGTTGGAATCGTGCACGCGTTCGAAGTACTGGGAGACCCGGTCCGCCGCCGCATCCTCGAGCTCCTGGCCGAGGGTGAGCTGGCCTCGGGCCAGGTCTGCGCGGTGATCCAGGAGGAGTTCGGCATCTCCCAGCCGGCCGTCTCCCAGCATCTGCGGGTGCTGCGGGAGTCGGGCTTCGCGAGCGTTCGGGCCGAGGGGACACGGCGTCTGTACGCGGTGGACTTCACTCCCCTGGCGGAGGTGGACGAGTGGGTGGGCAGGTTCCGCCGCTTCTGGACCCCGCATCTGGACGCGCTGGCGACCGAGCTGGCCCGGGGCGCACGCGAACGCAGGCTGAGACGGCAAGAAGAACAAGCAGAACAGGACGAGAGGGAATCCCCATGATCGACGTGACTCACCAGATCACCTCGGCCCGCCGCCAGGTGGGCACCAGGGTCCTGGAGGCCGGCGAGGCCCGGGTCGTCACCATCAGCCAGTTCTACGCCGCGGAGGTGGAGGACGTCTGGGAGGCCTGCACCGACGCCGAGCGCATCCCCCGCTGGTTCCTGCCCGTGAGCGGTGAGCTGAAGGTCGGCGGCCGCTTCCAGCTGGAGGGCAACGCCGGCGGGGTCGTCGAGGCCTGCGACCCGCCCCGCTCCTTCCAGGCCACCTGGGAGTACGGCGGGGAGGTCAGCTGGATCGAACTGACCCTCGTCCCCGAGGGGGACGGCACCCGGTTCGAGCTGCGCCACATCGCCCACGTGGACGACGAGCGCTGGGCGGAGTTCGGGCCGGGCGCGGTCGGCATCGGCTGGGAGATGGGCCTGATCGGGCTGTCGATCCACCTGTCCGGCGGGGAGGCGGTGGACCCCGCCGAGGCCATGGCCTGGTCGACGTCGCCGGAGGGCCGCCGGTTCATGACCGAGAGCAGCGAGCTGTGGTGCGCGGCCAACATCGCGGCGGGAACCCCCGAGGCCGAGGCCAGGGCGCAGGCCGACCGGACCCTCGCCGCCTACACCGCGAGCTGACGGCTAAGGCCCCGGCACGCTCACGCTCTCCAGCGCACCGAAGGCCTTGGAAACACCGAAGGCCCGTGATCGGTGTGGATCACGGGCCTGACCGGTGGAGCTATGGGGATTCGAACCCCAGACCTCCTCCATGCCATGGAGGCGCGCTACCAACTGCGCTATAGCCCCGCAACTGGTGGACTTTCATCCTCCAGCGCCCGATCAGTGTATCGGACTCCCGGGAGGAGTTCGAACCGTCGCGGGCTCAGGCGCGGTCGTCGCTGAGCACCGGTTCGGGCAGGGTGCCGGCGTTGTGGTCGATCAGCCGCCAGCCGTGGCGGCCTTCGGCCAGGACGGACCAGCAGCAGTTCGACAGGCCGCCGATGCGCTCCCAGAACTCCTCGGGCAGGCCGAGGAGGTAGCACATGCCGAGCCGGAGGGCGGCGCCGTGGGAGGCCACGACGAGCAGCCCGCCGTCCTCCAGATCACCGGCGGCGCGCTCCAGCGCCCCGCCGACCCGCTTGGCGACCTCGGCGCTGGTCTCGCCGCCGGGCGGCTGCCAGACCGCGTGCTCGGCGGGGTAGCGGGCGCGGATCTCCGGCCCGGTCAGGCCCTCCCACTCTCCGCCGTCCCGCTCGATGAGGTCGGGATCGTAGGAGAGGGGCAGCCCGGTGCGGGCGGCCAGGGCCTGCCCGGTGCGGGCCGCGCGCTGCAGCGGCGAGGCGATCAGCGCGGTGGGCTCGAGCGCGGCCAGCAACAGGGCCGCGCGCTCGGCCTGCGCGACCCCGACCTCGTCGAGAGCGATGTCCGTCTTGCCCTGGAAACGGTTCTCGAGGTTCCAGGAGGTGCGGCCATGCCGCCAGAGGACGAGCCTGCGTCTGCTCACGCGGTGCCCCTGGCGCGCTGGGCCATGTGGGCGTTGATGTCCTCGGGCAGTTCGACGGGCGGGCAGTCCTTCCACAGCCGTTCCAGGGCGTAGAAGGCGCGCTCCTCCTCGTGCTGCACGTGAACGATCACGTCGATGTAGTCGAGCAGGATCCAGCGGCCCTCCCGCTGGCCCTCCCTCCGGACCGGTTTGGCCCCGCCCTCCTCGCGCAGGCGGTTCTCCACCTCCTCGACGATGGCCTGGACCTGGCGGTCGTTGGTGCCGGAGCAGAGCAGAAAGGCGTCGGTGATCACCAGTTGCTCGCTCACGTCGTAAGCGATGATGTCGTCGGCCAGCTTGTCGGCCCCCGCCTGGGCGGCGAGCCTGACCAGCTGGACGGCTCTTTCGGATGCGGTCACGAAGTCGTGATCCCTCTCGTAGCCTGTGTTGCCGATCTCAGCGTATCCGCCCGGACGCCCCTTGGCCGAACGAGTAACGGCTCCGGGCCTGGGTAGGGCTCGGAACATGCTGGGACTACCGGAGACGACGAAGGCGTGCCTGTTCGATCTCGACGGCGTCCTGACGGATACCGCCGTGCTGCACAACACGGCCTGGAAGACGATGTTCGACGCGTTCCTGACCGCCCGGGGCGAACCCCCCTTCGACCCGATCAAGGACTACCAGCAGTACGTCGACGGCAGGAAGCGCGAGGACGGGGTCAGGACGTTCCTGGCCTCCCGGGGGATCTCCCTGCCCGAGGGCACTCCGGCCGACCCCCCGCAGGCCGAGACCGTGCACGGCCTCTCCGCCCGCAAGAACGTCCTTCTGCTCGAGCTGATCGCCCGGCAGGGGGTCGAGGTCTTCCCCGGTTCGGTGGACTACGTCCGGGCGGTGCGGGCCGCCGGGCTGCACACCGCGGTGGTCTCCTCCAGCGCCAACACCGTCCAGGTGCTGCAGTCCGTCGGGATCAGCGGCCTCTTCGACGCCCGGATCGACGGGGTGGTGGCCCGCAGGCGCAGACTCCCGGGCAAGCCCGAGCCCGACACCTTCCTGGCCGGCGCGGCGGCGCTCGACGTCCCGGCCGGGTTCTGCGCGGTGTTCGAGGACGCCCTCGCCGGGGTGGAGGCGGGGCGGGCGGGCCGGTTCGGCACCGTCGTGGGAGTCGACCGGCTCCAGGACGGCGTCCACGGACCGGCACTGAAGGCGCACGGCGCCGACCTGGTGGTCGGCGATCTGTCGGAGCTGCTGGAGCAGTTATGGACATTCCCTACGAGGTCGACCCCTGGCGCATCCGGGAGACCACCCTGGACCTGGACCGGCTCGCCCAGACCGAGTCGGTCTTCGCCCTGTCCAACGGGCACATCGGAGTGCGCGGCAACCTGGACGAGGGGGAGCCGCACGGGCTGCCCGGCACCTATCTGAACTCGGTGTACGAGCTGAGGCCGCTGCCCTACGCGGAGGCCGGCTACGGCTATCCGGAGACCGGCGAGACCCTGATCAACATCACCAACAGCAAGATCATCCGACTACTGGTGGACGACGAGCCGCTGGACGTGCGGTTCGGCCGACTGGACTCGCACGAGCGGGTGCTGGACCTGCGGGCGGGCACCCTCACCCGGACCATGACGTGGTGCTCCCCGGCCGGCCCGTCGATCCGGATGGCCTCGACCCGGCTGGTGTCGCTGACCCAGCGGTCGATCATGGCGATCTGCTACCAGCTCGAGCCGATCGACTCCGAGGTGCAGCTGGTGATCCAGTCCGAGCTGGTCGCCAACGAGCCGCTGCCCTTCCTGGGCACCGATCCGCGCACCGCGGCGATCCTGGAGTCCCCGCTGCGCGCCCTGGAGAACCTCGCCAACAGCGACAGGATCGTGCTGGTCCACGAGACCAAGGGCAGCGGGCTGCGGCTGGCCGCGGCGATGAGCCACGAGGTCGAGACGCCCGGCAAGAAGACGGTCGACGTGGAGGCCCAGGACGACATCGGCCGGTACACGCTGGCCACCCGACTCAAGCCCGGGGAGCGGCTGCAGCTGGTGAAGTACGTGGCGTACGGCTGGTCCAGCCACCGGTCCCGCCCGGCGCTGCACGACCAGGTGGCCGCGGCGCTGGCGGGAGCCGAGCTGAACGGCTGGGACGGCCTGGTGGCCGAGCAGCGCGCCTACCTGGACGAGTTCTGGCGGGGCGCGGACGTCGAGGTCGACGGCGACCCGGAGGTCCAGCAGGCCGTCCGGTTCGCCCTGTTCCACATCCTGCAGGCGGGTGCCAGGGCGGAGCGGCGGGTCATCCCCGCCAAGGGTCTGACGGGCCCCGGGTACGACGGCCACACCTTCTGGGACAGCGAGACGTTCGTCCTGCCCCCGCTCACCTACTCCGTCCCCGACGCGGCGGCCGACGCGCTGCGTTGGCGCTACTCCACGCTCCCGCAGGCGCTGGAACGCGCCAAATATCTGGGGCTGAAGGGCGCGGCCTTCCCGTGGCGGACGATCAGCGGCGGGGAGTGCTCGGGGTACTGGCCCGCGGGCACCGCGGCGTTCCACATCAACGCCGACATCGCCGACGCGGTCCACCGCTACCTGGACGCCACCGGGGACATGGAATTCGCCCGTGAGGTGGGGGTCGACCTGCTCGTCCACACGGCCCGGCTGTGGCGCGGCCTGGGGCACCACGACCTCGACGGCATGTTCCGCATCCACGGCGTCACGGGGCCGGACGAGTACACCGCCGTGGTGGACAACAACGTCTACACGAACCTCATGGCGCAGAAGAACCTGCGCGCGGCCGCGCAGTTGGTCCTCTCCCTCCCGGACGAGGCCGACCGGCTGGAGGTGAGCCCCGAGGAGGCGGCCTCGTGGCGCGACGCCGCCGACAAGATGCACATCCCGTTCGACGAACGGCTGGGCGTGCATCCGCAGAACGACGGGTTCACCGACGGCGCACCCTGGGACTTCCGGCGCACCCCTGGCGAGCACTATCCCCTCCTTCTGCACTATCCCTACTTCGACCTCTACCGCAAGCAGGTCGTGAAGCAGGCGGACCTGGTGCTGGCGATGCACCTGTGCGGCGAGGCGTTCACCGCCGAGGAGAAGGAGCGCAACTTCTGCTACTACGAGGCGATGACCGTGCGGGACTCGTCCCTGTCCGCGCAGACGCAGGCCGTCATGGCCGCCGAGGTCGGTTATCTGGACCTGGCGCACGAATACCTCACCGAGACCTCCCTGATGGACCTGCGGGACCTGGAGCACAACACCAGGGACGGGCTGCACCTTGCCTCGCTGGCCGGGGCGTGGAACGCGCTGGTCGCCGGGTTCGGCGGGCTGCGCCGGCGCGGGGGGCGGCTGAGCTTCACGCCCCAGATACCCGAGACGCTGGTCCGGCTGGAGTTCCGGCTGCGCTACCGGGGGTCTCTCATCAAGGTGACGGTGACCTCCCAGGAGGCGGTCTACGAGCTGGTGGAGGGGCCCCCGCAGAAGATCTTCCACCACGGCGAGGACCACGTGCTGCGGGACACCCTGACCCGTCCGATACCCAAGCGGACGCCCACGCTCCCCCGTCCGGACCAGCCGGCCGGGCGCAACCCGCTGGGGCGCCTCCTGCAGGTGCCGGAGCGGTACCGGACTCAGTCCCGGTAGAGCTCCCACTTGTTGATGTACTGGACGATCCCGTCGGGCACCAGGTACCAGATGGGCTCTCCGGCCCTGACCCTGTCGCGCACCTCGGTGGAGGAGATGGCCAGCGCGGGCACCTCCATCAGGTCCACCCGGCCTTCGGGCAGGCCGGGATCGGCCAGCACGTGTCCCGGCCGGGTGCAGCCGATGAACCGGGCGAGCTCGAACATCTTCTCGGCGTTGTGCCAGGTCAGCATCTGCCCCAGGGCGTCGGCGCCGGTGATGAAGAACATCTCGGCTCCGCTGCCGAGGAAATCGCGCATGTCACGGAGCGTGTCGTAGGTGTAGGTCGGTCCGCTCCGGTCGACGTCCACCCGGCTCACCCTGAACCTCGGGTTGGAGGCGGTGGCGATGACGGCCATGAGGTACCGGTCCTCGGCGGCGGTGACCCTCTTGTCCGCCTTCTGCCAAGGTTGACCGGTCGGCACGAAGATGACCTCGTCCAGCCCGAAGTGGTGCTGGACCTCGCTGGCCGCGACGAGGTGCCCGTGGTGGATCGGGTCGAACGTCCCGCCCATGATCCCTACCCGGCGCTCGCTCATGGTGACCAAGCCTAGGTGACCGCTTTTTCGGGAACCTGACCAGGGGTACAGATCGTCGGATTAGCATGCCCGATATGACGAACGCCCCCGATCGTGCTCGTACCCGCTTCCCCGGAATCTCCTCCCGCGCCTACGAGCACCCGCTCGACCGGTCCGCGCTCATCGCGCTGCGGTCGCTCTCGGGGTTCGACGTCGTGCTGCGCAAGCTCTCCGGACTCATCAGCGAGCGCTCCGTCAGGCTGATGTTCCTCGGCGGGACCGTCCGCGTCGGCGACGGCCAGTTCCGCAACATCAACGACATGGTGCGGGACGCCTGCTACATCCTGGACATGCCGAAGGTCCCCGAGCTGTACGTCGTGCAGAACCCGCAGCCGAACGCGATGGCGATCGGCACCGACAACCCGTTCATCGTCCTGAACACCGGGCTCATCGACCTGCTGGACGACGAGGAGCTGCGGTACGTCATCGCGCACGAGGTCGGGCACGTCCTGTCCGGGCACGCCGTCTACCGGCAGATGGCGCTGATCCTCACCGGGCTCGGCTCCCGGCTGGCCTGGCTGCCGCTGGGCAACGTCGCGATCGCCGCGATCCTCATCGGGCTGCAGGAGTGGCAGCGCAAGGCCGAGCTGTCCGCCGACCGCGCGGGGCTGCTGGCGAGCCAGGACGTCGACGCGGTCAAGCGCGCCCTGATGAAGATCGCCGGCGGTTCGCGGCTGCACGAGATGTCCACCGAGGCGTTCCTCGAGCAGGCCCGCGAGTACGAGGAGACCGGCGACCTGCGCGACGGGGTGCTGAAGTTCCTCAACCTCATGCGCCAGAGCCACCCGTTCGCCGTCATCCGTTTCGCCGAGATCCACAAGTGGCACCTCTCCGGCGAGTATCAGGCGATCCTGGGCGGCGAGTACCCGCGCCGCGAAGACGACTCCCGCGCGTCCTTCACCGATGAGGTGAAGAACACCGCCCGCACCTACAAGGAATCCTGGGAGCAGACCTCCGACCCGTTCGTCGGCAAGGTCCGCGACGTGGCGGGCGGCGCCGCGGACCTGGCGGGCGCGGTCTTCGACCGCCTCGGCCGCCGCGGCGACGCCTCCCCCAACTGACGGTCAGAACGGGGCGGGGAGCAGCAGCTCCACGTTGCGGTCCTCGGGTTCGCCCGTGCCGTCGTGGGGCTGCCAGTCGTTGGCCGACAGCTCGCGGGAGAGAGCTGCCAGGCGGTCCGGGTCGTCGAGGCGCCCCTTGTGGGAGACGGGCGCCGCGGAGTCGATGACGGTGGCGAACACCGACAGGGTGCCGTCCCTGTTGTCGGCGAGCTCCAGGATGCGGCTCTGCTGCGGCCAGTCGATGTGCGCGGCGGTGCTGACCTCCCAGAAGCCGCCCTTCGGGCCGCTCTTGCGCCGGTGCGGGATGACCTCGTTGACGTGGGTGTGACCGTTCACCCACAGGACGACGTTGGGGAAGCGCAGCAGCAGCTTCTCGATCTCCTCGCCCAGGACGCGGCCGCCGCCGAGCCCGTTGGTGAGGGTCTCGATGGTGTGGTGGCTGAACAGGACGAACAGCCTGTCGGTCGCTTTCCGCCGGACGATCCCGCCGTCCTCGCCGACGTAGCGGCTGGAGCCTCTGACGAGTTCGCGTTCCAGCCAGGCGAACTGGGCGCTGTCGAGGGAGCCCTCGGAGTAGCCGGCGGCGTTGCAGGTGTCCAGGACGAGACCGCGCACCACTCCCCTGTCGAACGCGTAGTGGGCGGTGCCGTTCTTCAGGTTCGCGGCGGTGTAGCCGTGGCGCGTCCCGTGCTCGCGGACCACCTCGGCGCGGGAGAGCAGCCGTCTGTCCGGATCGGGTGTGACCTCGCGGAAGACCTTCGAGCGGCTCTCGGTCATCTGCCTGACGGCGGCGTCGTCGCCCTTGCGCAGGGCGTCCCCGACCTCTCGGCGCTCCGCGTCGCTCACCGGTGCGGTGATCTTCACATTGCCGACGGCCAGGGCCTGGAAGACGGGCAGCAGCGGCAGGTTGCCCTGCACGAGCGCCTCGTGGTTTCCGTAGACGGCGAGCCACGGCGTCTTCAGGCCGGTCGCGTCGAACGGACGGCGCGCGGCGGAGAGCAGGCCGGGGATGGTGGGAAAGCCGTACCTGCCCTTCGCCAGGTCGTCTCCGCCGTGCGGGTGCCAGTAGCGGGAGTCTCCCCAGGACATGACGCCCTCGTACCTCCGGAGGTCTCCGGAGTCGGGGCGGATCCGCTTGCCGTCCAGCAGGTCGATGATCCAGCGGACTTCGTTGTACTGGGCGTTGTCGGCCGCGTCGCCGGTGTTGATGGTGAACGCCGGGGCCGCGCCCAGGACGGGGCCGCGCTCGATCCGGTTGACCGCCCGGACCATCGACTCGGCGACCTGCGTGGTGAGCAGTTCCTGCGGCCGGTAGCCGCCGGAGACGGGGAAGGCCGACAGGAGGTCGCCGGGGTCGCTCAGCCGGTCGACGTACTCCACCCGGGCCGGAGACTGCGCGTCGATGATGTGCACGTCGGTGAGGTGGACGAACGACAGCAGTTCGCGCCGCCTGGACACGCGGCCCGCGGCCGCCGCGCCGCCCAGGTCGTCGCGCAGGAGGTGGGGTTCGCCAGGGCCGGCGACGAGCTTCCGGTAGCCGCCCCTGCCCGGTCTTCCGGGCCGCAGGGTGCGGGCGAGCGTCGTGCCCTCGACGGTGCCGCGCAGGGCGGGCGCCGCGGTGGCGGCCCGCCCGGGGTAGGCGACCAGCCCCGAGGCGAGCGCGCCGAACGCGGCGCCCTTGAGCAGTCTGCGGCGGGGAAACGCGTGGGGGGTGGCCTCATGAGGCGTGTCGTGGATCACAACGCCTTATGGGACCACACCCCCGGGTGTGACATCAATAACCGGAATGTCACCTTCAAACTCCGCGCAGGTGTCCCTCTCCGGTGAAGACGTACTTGGTCGAGGTCAGCTCGGGCAGCCCCATCGGGCCGCGCGAGTGCAGCTTCTGGGTGGAGATGCCGATCTCCGCGCCGAATCCGAACTCGCCGCCGTCGGTGAAGCGGGTCGAGGCGTTGACCGCGACGGCCGCGGAGTCCACCAGCGAGACGAAGCGCTTGGCGGCCTGCTGGGAGTTCGTGACGATCGCCTCGGTGTGGCCGGAGCTGTAGGCGCGGATGTGCTTGACCGCCTCGTCGAGCGAGTCGACGACCGCCGCGGCGATGTCGAGCGACAGGTACTCGGTGCGGTAGTCCTCCTCCGTGGCCTCCACGACCTCGGCACTGTAGGAGCGCACGCGCTCGTCGCCGTGCACCGTGACGCCCTTGTCCTTGAGCGCCTCCAGCGCACGCGGCACGAACACGTCCGCGATGTCCTTGTGCACCAGGAACGTCTCGGCGGTGTTGCAGACGGACGGACGCTGCGTCTTGGAGTTGATGAGGATGCCCAGCGCCATCTCGACGTCCGCGTCGCCGTCCACGTACACCGTGCAGTTGCCGACGCCCGTCTCGATGACGGGGACCGTCGACTCCTCGACGACGGAGTTGATGAGTGAGGCCCCGCCGCGCGGGATGAGCACGTCCACCAGGCCGCGGGCCCGCATGAGGTGCTTGACCGACTCGCGGTCGCGGCCGGGGACGAGCTGGATCGCGTCCGCCGGGACATCCGTGCCCTCGAGCGCGTCGCGCATGACGTTCACCAGCGCGACGTTGGAGTCGTACGCCGACGAGGAGCCGCGCAGCAGGACGGCGTTGCCGCTCTTCAGCGTCAGGGCGGCGGCGTCCACCGTCACGTTGGGGCGACCCTCGTAGATGATGCCGACCACGCCCAGCGGCACCCGCAGCTGGCGCAGCTCCAGGCCGTTGGGCAGGGTGTAGCCGCGCACGACCTCGCCGACCGGGTCGGGCAGTGCCGCCACCTCGCGGACGGCCGCGGCGATCTGCTCCAGCCTCTCGGCGGACAGCGCCAGCCTGTCCAGCATGTAGGAGGGCGTACCGGACTCCTTCGCGCGCTCCAGGTCGACGGCGTTGGCCTCGAGGATCTCCGCGGACCGGGCGGTCAGCGCGTCCGCGACGGCGAACAGCGCGGCGTCCTTCACCCCGCGCGGGAGCGGAGCGAGGTCCGCCGCCGCGGTCCGCCCGCGGGCCGCCACCTCCAGAACCTGCTCGCGCGTGCCCTCGCTCATCGCCTGCTCCCGTTCCCGGCTCCACCGAGCCGCAGCTCCTCGGCCGGCCTACCTGGCCGGTCCCCTGTCCTGACCGCGGACGCCGTGGTCCGCCGGTTCTCCCGCCGTCAGCGCGGCGGGTCGAGCACCACCAGATCGTCCCGGTGGATGATCTCACGTTCGTACTCCGGGCCCAGCTCACGGGCGAGCCAGCGGGTGGACCTGCCCATGAGGTCGGGGATCTCGGAGGCGTCGTAGTGCACCAGGCCGCGCGCGACCGTCCGCCCGTCCTGGCCGCACAGGTCGACCGGGTCACCGGCGGCGAAGTCGCCGTGCACCCCCGTCACGCCCGCCGGCAGCAGCGACTTGCGCCGGGTGACGATCGCGTGGACGGCCCCCTCGTCCAGGATCAGCCTGCCCTGGCCCGTGGTGGCGTGCGCCAGCCACAGGTGCCGGGTCGAGGGCCGCTGGCCGCTCGGGTGGAAGTAGGTGCCCACCGGCTCCCCCGCCAGCGCCTGCTCGGCGGCCGAGACATCGGTCAGGACGGTGTGGACGCCCGCCCCCGTGGCGATCCTGGCGGCCTCGACCTTGGTGACCATCCCGCCGGTGCCGACCTTGCTGCCCGCCGAACCCGTCCGGACGCCCGCCAGGTCGGCCTCCGAGCGCACGTCGGAGATCTTGCGCGACTCCGGCAGGCGCGGGTCCCCGGTGTACAGGGCGTCGACGTCCGACAGCAGCACCAGCGCGTCGGCCCGGACCAGATGGGCGACCAGGGCGGCGAGCCGGTCGTTGTCGCCGAAGCGGATCTCGTCGGTGGCGACCGTGTCGTTCTCGTTGACGATCGGGACCGTGCCCAGCCGCAGCAGCGCCAGCAGGGTGCGCTGGGCGTTGTTGTGGTGGGCGCGGCGGATCATGTCGTCGGCCGTCAGCAGCACCTGGCCCACCCCCAGCCCGTACCGCTGGAAGGAGGAGGTGTAGCGCGCCACCAGCAGCCCCTGCCCGATGCTCGCGGCGGCCTGCTGGATGGCCAGGTCCTTGGGGCGCCGGGTGAGGCCGAGCGGGCCGAGCCCCGCGGCGATCGCGCCGGACGAGACGAAGACGATCTCGCCGCCGGCCTTGCGCCGCCCGGCGAGCACGTCCACCAGGGCGTCGATGCGGTCGCCGTCGATGGCGCCCTGGGGCGTGGTCAGCGAGGACGACCCCGCCTTGACCACGATCCGCCGGGCGCCGGCCAGCGCCGGCCTGAGGGTGTGCATGCTGCTCCTGAAGGTACGGGTTACCAGTCGAAGAGTCGCTGGTCGGTGCCGCGGGGGCCGATGTTGACCTCGCCGGAGGAGGCGATCTCGGGGTGCCAGTCGAAGACGACCGACTCGTCCAGGGTGCCGATCATGACGGTGGCGCCCTCCTCGGCGCCCGCCTTGCGCAGCGCGTCCTCGACGCCGAGCCGGTTCAGCCGGTCGGCGAGGTAGCCGACGGCCTCCTCGTTCTGGAAGTCGGTCTGGCGCACCCAGCGGAGCGGCTTCGTCCCGGTGACCAGGTACTGGTTGTCGCCCAGCGTCTTGACCTCGAACTCCGGCCCTGCGACCGCGGCCGGGCGCAGCACCACCCGGGTCGGCTCCTGCGCGGGCTGGGCGGCGCGGTGCGCGGCGATCATCTCGGCCATCGCGAACGACAGCTCCCTCAGCCCCGTGTGCGCGGCGGCCGAGACCTCGAAGACGCGCAGGCCGCGCGCCTCGAACTCGGGGCGGACCAGCTCGGCCAGGTCCTTGCCGTCGGGCACGTCGATCTTGTTGAGCACCACGACGCGGGGCCTGTCCCCCAGCGGCACGACGCCCTCTCCGGCGAGCAGCTCGTCGTAGGCGGCGAGCTCCCGCTCGATGATCTCGAAGTCGGTGACCGGGTCGCGGCCCGGCTCCATGGTGGCGCAGTCCAGGACGTGCGCCAGCGTCGAGGAGCGCTCGATGTGCCGCAGGAACTCCAGCCCCAGGCCCTTGCCCTGGCTGGCGCCCTCGATCAGGCCGGGCACGTCGGCGACGGTGAAGACCGTCTCACCCGCGCTGACCACGCCCAGGTTGGGGATCAGCGTGGTGAACGGGTAGTCGGCGATCTTGGGCTTGGCGGCCGAGAGCGCGGCGATCAGCGAGGACTTGCCGGCGCTGGGGAAGCCGACCAGCGCGACGTCCGCGACGGTCTTGAGCTCCAGCACCACGTCCGCCTCGTCACCGGGCTCGCCCAGCAGGGCGAAACCGGGGGCTTTGCGCTTGGCCGAGGCCAGGGCCGCGTTGCCCAGGCCGCCCTGCCCGCCCCTGGCCGCGATGTAGCGGGTGCCCTCACCGACCAGGTCGGCCAGGACCTCGCCGTCCTTGGTCTTCACGACCGTGCCGTTGGGCACCTTGAGCAGGACGTCCTCGCCGTTCGCGCCGTTGCGCAGCGAGCCCGCGCCGGGCTTGCCGTTGCCCGCCCTGCGGTGCGGACGGCGGTGGTAGTCCAGCAGGCTGGAGGTGTTGGAGTCGACCTCCAGGATCACGTCCCCGCCCTTGCCCCCTGTCGCCCCGTCCGGGCCGCCGAGCGGCTTGAACTTCTCGCGGTGCACGGAGGCACAGCCGTGCCCGCCGTTGCCCGCCGCGATGTGCAGGACGACCCGGTCCACGAAGTCAGCCACTGTGCGCTCCTGTATCAGCCCGGGGTTCGGGCTTCCCAGACGAGAGATCCGCCGAACGGAGGACCCGTCCGGCAAAAGACAAGGGCGGACCAGTGCAGGTCCGCCCTCGGTACAACCGGTTTCCCTAGCGGATTACTCCGCGGCCGGGACGATGCTCACGGCGCGACGGCCGCGGTAGCGGCCGAACTCGACGGTGCCGGCGGTGAGCGCGAACAGCGTGTCGTCGCGGCCGATGCCGACGTTGAGGCCGGGGTGGTGGTGGGTGCCGCGCTGGCGGATGATGATCTCGCCGGCCTGCACGACCTGACCGCCGAAGCGCTTGACGCCGAGACGCTGCGCGTTGGAGTCGCGACCGTTACGGCTGGACGATGCGCCCTTCTTGTGTGCCATTTCAGGGACTCCTTACTTCTTCGCGGAGATGCCGGTGATCTTGACCTGGGTGTACGGCTGGCGGTGACCCTGGCGCCGCTTGTACCCGGTCTTGTTCCGGTAGTGCATGATGTTGATCTTGGGGCCCTTGACCGCGCCCAGCACCTCGGCGCTGATCGTGAACTTGGCCAGCTCGGCGGCGGCGGAGATGACGTTCTCGCCGTCGACGACCAGGACGGCCGGGAAGGTGATGGTGGCGCCGACCTCGGCGCCCAGCTTGTCGACGTTCAGGACGTCGCCCTCGGCGACCTTCTCCTGATGCCCACCCGCACGGACAATCGCGTACACAGCGGTACCTTTCGCTTGTTTCTTCCAGAGCCCCTGCGTGAGGGCCTATCCCGGCCTGAAGCCTGGACGGCACACCGTGGAGAACGGGTTGAGCCGATTTCCCGATGCTCTCTGCTCGCCTCGGACGAGGCACGCGCCCCTCTCGGAGGCGAATCGGGGCGTACTGGAACACGCCCGCCGTTCAGCCTACCGGAGCCTCCCGCGCAAAGGCGAATCAGCCGCCAAGGCCGATGGCGGAGGCTCAAGACCGATGACGGAGGCGCCGCCCTGGAGCGGACCCTCGAAAAATGCGGACGGCCGGGGGAAGGTGTCCCCCGGCCGTCCGTCGCCTCAGCGCCTACTCGGTGGCGTCGGCCTTGGCGGCCTCGATCTTCTCGGCGCGGGTCGGACGGCGGATGCGGCGGCGCTTGGGCGCCTGGTCATCCTGGTCCTCCCCGGCGGCCTCGTCGGCCGCC
>NZ_BAAATZ010000037.1:14791-63790 GCF_039533685.1 Actinocorallia aurantiaca
CGCCCCCCGCCTCCACCGTGAGCTGCTCGCCCTCGGCGGCGGTGTCGCCGTTGCCCACCACGGCCTCCACGCGGACGGTGTCGCCGTTGTCGAGGGTGAGGGCGACGGTGCCGATGTCCTCGAACTCCTCGGGGGGCGGGCCGGCCGGGCGGGTGCGGCGGGCACGCCGCGGCTTGGCGGGCTGGGGCTCGACGGCGGGCAGTTCGGCGACGGAGACGACGACCGGCGCCTGGCTCTCCGCGACCTCGGCGGCGGGCTTGGCCTCCTGCCGGGTGAGCTTGGCCTCCACGACCCGCTCGATCTCGCCCTTGCGCTTGCGCTTGCGACCGCCCTGGGCCGCCGCGACCTCGGGCTTGCCCTCGTCCACCGGAGTGAGCTGGACGTGGATACCGCGCCCGTTGCAGCACTCGCAGACCTCGGAGAAGACCTCGAGCAGGCCGCTGCCGACGCGCTTGCGGGTCATCTGCACCAGGCCGAGGCTGGTGACCTCGGCGACCTGGTGCTTGGTGCGGTCGCGGGCCAGGCACTCCAGCAGGCGGCGCAGCACCAGGTCCCGGTTGGACTCCAGCACCATGTCGATGAAGTCGACCACGATGATGCCGCCGAGGTCGCGCAGCCGCAGCTGGCGCACGATCTCCTCGGCCGCCTCCAGGTTGTTGCGGGTGACGGTCTCCTCGAGGTTGCCGCCCTGCCCGGTGAACTTCCCGGTGTTGACGTCCACGACGGTCATCGCCTCGGTGCGGTCGATGACCAGCGAGCCGCCCGAGGGCAGCCACACCTTGCGCTCCAGCGCCTTGGCCAGCTGCTCGTCGATCCGGTAGTGCGAGAAGACGTCGGCCTCGCCGTCCCACTTCTCGGTCCGGTCCTCCAGGTGCGGGGCGACCCCGTGCACGTAGTCCTGGACCTGGTCCCAGATCTCGTCCCCGGACACGACCAGGTTGACGAAGTCCTCGTTGAAGATGTCGCGGATGACCCGGACGGTCATGTCCGGCTCACCGTGCAGCAGCGACGGCGCGGTCGCCGTCTTCATCTGCTTCTGGATCTGCTCCCACTGGGCCGCCAGCCGGTTGACGTCGCCGGCCAGCTCCTCCTCCGAGGCGCCCTCGGCCGCGGTGCGCACGATGACGCCCGCGTTCTCCGGCATGATCCGGCGCAGGATCGACTTGAGCCTGGAGCGCTCGGCGTCCGGGAGCTTGCGGCTGATGCCGGTCATCGAGCCGTCCGGCACGTACACCAGGTAGCGGCCGGGCAGCGAGACCTGGCTGGTCAGCCTGGCGCCCTTGTGGCCCAGCGGGTCCTTGGTGACCTGCACCAGCACCGACTGGCCGGACTTGAGCGCCGACTCGATCCGGCGCGGCTGGCCCACCAGGCCCGCCACGTCCCAGTTGACCTCGCCCGCGTACAGCACGGCGTTGCGGCCCTTGCCGATGTCGACGAACGCCGCCTCCATCGACGGCAGCACGTTCTGGACCTTGCCCAGGTAGACGTTGCCGACGTAGGACTGGTGGCTGGCGCGGTCCACGTAGTGCTCGACGAGGACGCCGTCCTCCAGCACGCCGATCTGGGTGCGCTCGCCCTGCTGGCGCACCACCATGACCCGCTCGACCGACTCGCGCCGGGCCAGGAACTCCGACTCGGTGATGATCGGCGGACGGCGGCGGCCGTGCTCGCGGCCCTCGCGGCGGCGCTGCTTCTTGGCCTCCAGCCGGGTGGAGCCTCGCACCGCCTGGACCTCGTCCTCGATCCGGGTGACCCGGGGCGCGCGCACCCGCACCACGGTGTTCGGCGGGTCGTCGGGCTGCGGCTCGTCCTCGCCCCCGCCCGAGCGGCGGCGCCGACGGCGCCGGCGGCGGGTGGAGGAGACTCCCTCGTCCTCGGACTCGTCGGACTCCTCCCGCTCCTCGTCCTCCTCGGACTCGCCCGCCTGTTCGGCGGACTCCTCGGCGGGCTTGTCGGTCTCGGCGGCCTCTCCGGCCTCCTCGGCGCCCTCGTCCTCGGACTCGTCCCGGCCCCGGCCCCTGCCCCTGCCGCCCCTGCGGCGCCGGCGGCGGCTGGGCCGCTCCAGGTCCTCGGACTCGTCCTCCTCCGTGCCCTCGGGCTCCTCCTCGGGCTCCTCCGCCTCCTCGACCGGCTCCGCCGAGGGCTGCTGCCCGGCGAACGGAGCGGGCGTGGTCTGGGCGGGCCTGGCCTGGACGGGCTTGGGCTCGACGACCGTGGGCGGCTGGAACACCACCATCGGCGGCTGGAACAGCACGTCCGGAGCCCCGGCGGGCTCGGCCTCGGCCGCGGGAGCGGTCTCAGGCACGGCGGCGGTCTCGGCCGGCGGGGAGAAGGGGGTGGCGAAAGGCGGCCCGAACGGGGCGGAGAACGGGTCGGCGACCAGCGGGACGGGCTGCTCCGCGGAGGCCTGCTCGTCCTCCCGAACGGCCTCGGCGGCCGGCTCGGCCTTGCGGGCGGTCCGCCTGCGGGTCCTCTTGGGCTCCACGGCCGCGGGCTGCTCGGTCTGTGCGGCCTCGACGGGCTCCACGGCCGCCGGAGCCTCAGCGGGCTCCTCAGCGGCCTGCGGGGCGGGCTCGGCAGAAGTAGCGGGTGCGGCCTCCACGGCCTCCGCGGGTGCGGCCTCCACGGACGCGGCCTCGACCTCGGCGGGCTTGCGCCTGCGGGTCCTGGCGCGCTTGGCGGGCTGCTCCAGCACCGCGGCGGCCTCCAGCACGGCCTCGGCCTCACCGGTCACCTCGGCCAGGTCCTCGACCGGCTCGGCGAGTTCGGTGTCGGGGCCGAGCTCGGCGGCGTCCTCGGCGTCGTCGTCCTCGGGCGGCGGGCCCGCGGGACGCGCGGCACGCCGCTCCTTGCGCACCTTCACCACGGCGGGCGCCTCGGCGGGGGCCGACGCGGCGGCGGGCTCGGCGACGGCGGGACGCGCCGGCGCCTCGCTCACCGTGATCACGGCGGGCACCCCGTCGTCCTCGGGCGGCGGGCCCGCGGGACGCGCGGCACGCCGCTCCTTGCGCACCGGCGTGACGGCCGGCGCGGCCTGGAGAGGCGGCTCGGACCCGGCGGCCTCCGCGGCCTCGGGGACCTCGACGGCC
Source organism: Actinocorallia aurantiaca (assembly GCF_039533685.1). Taxonomy (NCBI): domain Bacteria; kingdom Bacillati; phylum Actinomycetota; class Actinomycetes; order Streptosporangiales; family Thermomonosporaceae; genus Actinocorallia; species Actinocorallia aurantiaca. The sequence continues at coordinate 17,881 of NZ_BAAATZ010000037.1, forward strand.
TCGGGGACCTCCGCGGTCTCGAGGACCTCGGCGGCCTCCTCGGGCACCTGGGTCTCAGGGGCCGCCGGGACCGCCGACGCGGGGACCGTGATCACCGCGGGCGCGGGCTCGTCCTCGGGTTCGGGCGGCGGGCCCGCCGGCCGGGCCGCCCTGCGGCGCCCGGCTGCGATGGCCCGGGCGTCGGCGGTCTCCTCCGTCACATCTGCGTTGGGTTCGTTCTCGTTGTCGAGCATTCGGGCAGTCTCCCGTCAGGCTCCCGGGCAGCACCGAGGACGCCTGCGGCACTGCCGCGGGCGGGGCTCAAAGTGCGCCGCACAGGAGCGCTCCGTTCTGTCGGCGTCGCGGCCGGGCCGCGACGAAGTCTTCAGAGCCGTTTCGGCTCACGAGGGTGTGCCCGACCGTTCCCTGGGAGCCGCCGCCCGTGCGCGGGCGGCGGTGTCCCGGTCAGGCACCGACGGCGTCCTGCCCGGTGCCCGCTCCGGTCGTGACCTCCGGGTCACGGTCGGGATCGAGCGGGTCCGCGATCACTCCGTGCCCGTCCAGCGGCCCCTGCGCCAGCCGCGTCACCAGGGGTGGTGACGGCGGCGCCAGGTCGGCCACCTGACGAAGCCCGGTGAGGACGTCGTCCGGTCGAACGGCGGGTATCGCGTGCCGTACGACCATGCGCAAAACCGCACTGGGAGCGGCGTCCGAAGGCTCGACCGTCAGCGCGACGACCGCGCTCCTCGTGTCGAACCTGCGCCGTCCCTTTTTGGTGAGGCGTTCCACCTCGATCAGTTCGGAGCCGAGAAAGGCGGCTACGGCCGAAGCGGCGGTGTCCGAGGGGACACCGTCCAGCCGCAGGAGCCACTCGGACGCCTCGAGGCGGTCGGCCAGAGCCGTGCCCGCCCGGGCCGGCACGACGTCGATGACGTCGATGCCGTCGGGGAGCGCCGCGTCGAGGTCTGCTCGCACCCGCTCAGGGTCGCGGGTCTCGGTGAGCCCGATCTCGAGGTATTCCGCCTCGCTGGCCGTCCCGGTGGCCGCCGCACCCGCGTAAGAGATCTTCGGGTGCGGAGTGAATCCGGCACTGAACGCGACAGGGATCCCGGCGCGCCTCACTGCGCGTTCCACGGCCCGGGAGATGTCACGGTGGCTGGTGAACCTGAGGCGGCCGCGCTTGGAATAGCGGACTCGCAGCTTCTGGATCACCGGGGCCGGTGCTGGACCGTCCGGCATGGGGGCCAGTGGTCTGTCCTTCCTACTCAAGGTCTCTCACGGCGGTCCGGGGACCGTCGTCCGAGCAAGTATCTGCCCCTAGGGTACGGTGCGCGCGACCCAACTGGGGCCAGCGCGGCGGTCCCCCCGACCCGCACCCCTTGTCAGACTGCGTTTACGCGGTTCAACGTCTTCGACGGGCCCGTGTGTCCGGCGTCGACCGAACCGCGTTCACTTCGTCTGGCCCTTCCCGTGGGGGAAGGTCCTCAACCGTTCACCACCGTCAGCGGAAGAAGTTTCTTCCCCGTGGGACCGATCTGGATCTCCGTCCCCATGGAGGGGCAGACGCCGCAGTCGTAGCACGGCGTCCAGCGGCAGTCCTCGACCTCGGCGCCGCCGTCGACGGCCTCCTGCCAGTCCTGCCAGAGCCATTCTCGGTCGAGGCCGGCGTCCAGGTGGTCCCAGGGCAGGACCTCCACCTCCTCGCGCTCGCGGGTGGTGTACCAGTCCACGTCGACCTGCAGGCCGGCGAAGGCCTTCTCGGCCCCCGCCGTCCAGCGCTCGTAGGAGAAGTGCTCCGACCAGCCGTCGAACCGGCCGCCGTCCTCCCAGACCTTCTGGATCACCGCACCGACCCTGCGGTCGCCGCGGGAGAGCAGGCCCTCGATGATCGAGGGCTTGCCGTCGTGGTAGCGCAGGCCGATGGCCCGGCCGTACTGCTTGTCCTGGCGCAGTTCGTCGCGCAGCGCGCGCAGCCGCCGGTCGACGGTCTCGTGGTCGGCCTGGGCCGCCCACTGGAACGGGGTGTGCGGCTTGGGCACGAACCCGCCGATGGAGACGGTGCAGCGGATGTCGCGGCTGCCGGTGGCGTCGCGGCCCGCCTGGATGACCCGCCGGGCCATGCCGGCGATCTCCATGACGTCCTGGTCCTCCTCGGTGGGGAGACCGCACATGAAGTAGAGCTTGACCTGCCGCCAGCCGTTCTCGTAGGCGGTGGTGACGGTGCGGATGAGGTCGTCCTCCGACACCATCTTGTTGATCACCTTGCGCATGCGCTCGGAGCCGCCCTCGGGCGCGAACGTCAGCCCGGAGCGCCGCCCGTTGCGGGAGAACTCGTTGGCCAGGGTGATGTTGAAGGCGTCCACGCGGGTGGACGGCAGGGACAGCGACGTCTGGGTGCCCTCGTACTGGTCGGCCAGGCCCTTGGCCATGTCGCCGATCTCGCTGTGGTCGGCCGAGGACAGCGACAGCAGGCCGACCTCGTTGAAGCCGGACGCCTTGAGGCCCTGCTGGACCATCTCGCCGACGGTGGTGATCGACCGTTCCCGCACCGGGCGGGTGATCATGCCCGCCTGGCAGAACCGGCAGCCGCGGGTGCAGCCCCGGAAGATCTCCACGGAGAAGCGCTCGTGGACCGTCTCGGCCAGCGGCACCAGCGGGGTCTTGGGGTAGGGCCAGGCGTCGAGGTCCATCACGGTGTGCTTGACGATCTGCCACGGCACGCCGGGACGGTTGGGCGCGACCCGCTGGATCCGCCCGTCGGGCAGGTAGGAGACGTCGTAGAACTTGGGCACGTAGACGCCGCCGGACACCGCCAGGCGGTGCAGCAGGCCGTCGCGGCCCTCGGGGCGCCCCTCGCGCTTCCACTCCCGGATCACCTCGGTGATCTTCAGGACGATCTCCTCGCCGTCGCCCAGCACCGCGGCGTCGACGAAGTCGGCGATCGGCTCGGGGTTGAAGGCCGCGTGCCCGCCCGCCAGGACGATCGGGTCCTCCTCGCGCCGGTCGACGGCGTGCAGCGGCAGGCCGGCCAGGTCGAGGGCGGTGAGCAGGTTGGTGTAGCCCAGCTCGGTGGAGAAGGAGACGCCCAGGATGTCGAAGGCGCCGACGGGCCGGTGCCCGTCCACGGTGAACTGCGGGATCCCGTGCTCCCGCATGATCGCCTCGAGGTCGGGCCAGACCGAGTAGGTGCGCTCGGCCAGCACCCCCTCGCGCTCGTTCAGCACCTCGTAGAGGATCTGGACGCCCTGGTTGGGCAGGCCGACCTCGTAGGCGTCCGGGTACATCAGCGCCCAGCGCACTTCGGCGGAGTCCCAGTCCTTGACCTGGGAGTTCAGCTCTCCGCCGACGTACTGGATCGGCTTCTGCACCGACGGCAGCAGCGGTTCCAGCCGGGGGAACACCGACTCAACAGGCATGTCATACCTTCCAGGTGGCTTGCGGGAACGGAGTCCCAGGTCAATCCCTCAGGGTACCGCCGCTCACAGGCTCCGGCCCCGGGAGTGCACTCCCTGGAGCAGGCCGAAGGCGATCATCGTGGCGAAGGTGGCGGAACCGCCGTAGGAGACCAGTGGCAGCGGAAGGCCGGTGATGGGCATGATCCCCAGGCACATCCCGATGTTCTCGAAGGTCTGGAAGCCCAGCCAGCACACCACTCCGGCCGCCACCAGGGTACCGAACTGGTCGCTGGCGTGGACGGCGATCCGCAGGCCCCGGTAGAGGATCACGCCGATCAGCACGACGATCACGAGCGAGCCGAGGAAGCCCAGTTCCTCCCCCGCGACGGTGAAGATGAAGTCCGTCTGCTGCTCGGGCACGAACTGGCCGGTGGTCTGCTCGCCCTGGAAGAGCCCCTTGCCCAGCAGCCCGCCGGAACCGACCGCGATCTTGGCCTGGTTGGCGTTGTACCCGGCGCCCCTGGGGTCGGCGGTGGGGTCGACGAAAGCGGTGAACCGGGCGATCTGGTAGTCCTCCAGCAGTCCCAGCGCCACGGCCGCGACAGCGGTGCCCACCCCCGCCAGCACCAGCCCGAGGGTCCAGCGCTTGGCGACCCCGGAGATCGCCAGCATGCCCATGAGGATGGCGCACAGCACCATCGTGGTGCCCAGGTCGGGCTGGAGCATGATCAGCGCCGCGGGCACCCCGGCCAGCGCCAGCGCGACCAGGATGTCCTTGCGGCCGGGGCCGACCTCGCCGTCCCTGGGCTCGGCCAGGATCATCGCCAGCAGGACGACCAGGCCGACCTTGGCGAACTCCGACGGCTGCACCTGGAAGCCGCCGCCGATCACGATCCAGGAGTGGGAGCCGTTGATCGTCTCGCCCAGGGGCGTCAGGACCGCGATGAGGCCGATGAGCGAGAGCCCGTAGAGGATCGGGGCGTAGGCGCGCAGCAGCCGGTAGTCGAAGGACGCCACGACGGTGTACAGGACCGCCCCGATGCCCAGGTTGAGCAGGTGCTTCTTGAGGAACGCCTCGGGGTCGCCGCGGTGGCCCGCCCGGGTCGCCGAGTAGACCATCAGCGCGCTGATCACGCCCAGCGCCACGACGGGCAGCACCAGGCCCCAGTCCAGCCTGCGCAGCACCGAGTCGCGGCGCACGGCCCGGCCGGGCCAGGCCCGTCGTTCGTTCAACGTGGTCACTGGCTCACCTTCGGCAGTCGGGTGGGCACCTCGCCGTTCTCGAGCGCGGCGGGCCGCTTGTTGAACCCGTAGATCGCCTCGTAGATCTTCCGGACGGCCGGGGCCGCGTAGCTGCCGCCCGTGCCGGCGTCAGTGATCATGACGACCACCGCGTACTTGGAGTTCTTGGCCGGAGCGAAGGAGGCGAACCAGGCGGTGTCCTTGTAGCCGTACGCCTCGGCGGTGCCCGTCTTTCCGGCCACGTGCACCTTGTCCGACGGGAAGCCGTTGAAGGCGCCCGCCGCGGTGCCCTCCGTCGTGACGGCGGCCAGGGCGTTCCGCATGTACTCGATGGTCTTCCTGTCGACCTGCAGCTTCGTGCCCTGGGCCGGCTTGATCTCGCGCGCCACGGTGCCGTCGGGGCGGACGACCGCCTTGGCCACCTGCGGGACCACCAGGGTGCCGCCGTTGGCGATGGCCGCGTAGGCGCGGGCCAGCTGCAGCGGGGTGACCAGCACGTTGCCCTGGCCGACCGAGAGGTTCGCGGCGTCGCCGGCGCGCCACATGTTGCCCTCGAGGCAGTTCTCCTTGGCGATGGCCGTCAGGTAGGCCGCGTGGGAGGAGTTCTTGATCTCGGGGTAGCCGGTCTTGGCGCGCTTGCAGTCGTTGTCCTTGGTGCTCTCCCAGTAGCTCTGCTTCCAGGCCCGGTCGGGGATGCGGCCGGGGACCTCGCCGGGCAGGTCGATCCCGGTCCTGGCGCCGAAGCCGAACACCCGGGCCATCTTGATCATGGGGTCCTTGGGGTCCTTCACCGGCTTGGTCGAACCGTCGCGGATCCACTGCTCGTAGGCGAACTTGTAGAAGATCGTGTCGCAGGACACCACGATCGCCCGGTGCAGGTTCATCGGAGGATAGGGCGTGCTCCGGAAGTTGGTGAACGCGCGGCTGCCCACGTTGTAGGAGCCGGGGCAGGGGTAGATGCCCTTCAGCGAGTAGCCGTCGGCCACCGCCGCGGCCAGCGAGGAGATCTTGAAGGTCGAGCCGGGCGGGAACTGGCCGGCGATGGCCCGGGAGATCAGCGGCTCGCCCCGCTTGGGGCCCAGCAGCCTGTCGTACTCCTCCTGGGAGATGCCGCCGGTCCACACCGTCGGATCGTAGGTCGGGTAGCTGGCCAGCGCGACGACCTTGCCGGTCTCGACCTCCAGGACGACGCCCGCGGCCGCCGGGTCGCCGCCCGCCTTCTTCACCGCCTTGACCTGCTCGGCGAGCGATTCCTCGACCGCGGCCTGCACCTTGGCGTCCAGGTTGGTGACCAGGTGCGCGCCCGGGACGGCCTCGGTCTCGCTGGCGACGCCGGTGACCCGGCCCTTGGCGTCCACGTTCACCCGCCGGACGCCCGGCTCGCCGCGCAGGTCGGTGTCGTAGGTGGCCTCCAGCCCGTCCCGGCCGATGAGGTCGACCCCGCTGTAGCCGGTGACCTTCAGCCCTTCGCGCTTGTCGAGCTCCCCCTGGGTGATCGGCTGGAGGTAGCCCAGCGCCTGCGCGGCGCTGGCCCCCTCCGGGTTCGGGTACTCCCGGACGGCCTGGACCTGGGCGATGACGCCGTCGAAGTCCTCCGGCCGCTCCAGGATCTGCAGCCCCTCCTTGGCGCTCACCCGGTCGTCCACCGGGATCGGCTGGTAGGGCGAGCCGGGCCAGCAGGGCCGGGGCACCGTCGGCGAGCACAGCCGGGTCTTGAGCTCCAGCTCCTCCCGGGTGGTGCTCAGCACCTCGGCCAGCCTGCCGAGCACGGCCTCGCCCTGGTCCTCCTGCCGGGACAGCACGGTCTTGTCGACCGAGACGACCAGCGCGGTGCGGTTGCGGACCAGCGGACGGCCCATGTCGTCGAGGATCGAGCCCCGGACGGCCGGGACGACGATGTCGCGGGTGCGGTTGTTGGCGGCGATCGCCTTGTAGTGCTCGCCCTGCGCCACCTGGAGGACCCACATGCGGCCGAGCAGCACCAGCAGCAGGGCCCCCACCATGACGTGGAGCACCAGGAGACGGGAGTGAGTGCGTGGGTTCACCGCTGCTGCCTGCCGAGCCTCGCCGCGTAGCCGGGGACGCTGAGCCCGCCGCGCGGCTCCAGCCGTTCGTTGTTGCGTGACACCCTCAGTACCGCCCAGACCACGAACGGGCTGGCCAGCACGTTGTACAGGACGGCGATCGGCACCATCCGCGAGACGATGGACCAGTCCGCGCGCGGATCGCCGAGCATCATCCCGACCAGCGCGTAGGCGAGGTTGCCCACCAGCGCGCCGACCGCGACCGCCATGAACGGCAGGGTCTGCGAACGGTCCATCTCCGGGCTGGCCAGCCCCGCCAGGTAGCCGACGAGGCAGTACACCAGCGCGTACATGCCGATGGTGTGGTCGGCGGGCGGCACCAGGTCGGTGGCCAGGCCCGCGAAGAACCCGGAGACCATGCCCACCGTCTCGCCCCTGAACAGCGCCAGCGCCACCACGGTGAGCATGACGAAGTCGGGGGTCACCGAACCGGGCAGCGGAAGCCGGTTGGCCACCGCGACCTGGAACAGGATCGCCACGACGATGACGAGGAAGGAGCGGAACGAACCGCCCCTGACCTCTTCGACCGAGTTCAGCACGGCTAGCTCCCCGACGGGCTCGCAGAAGGCTTGGGCGGCAGGACCGAGTCGTGCGGGTCGCGTTGGGGCGGAGCGACCACCACGCCGACGACGTCCAGCCGGGTGAACATGACGTAGGGGCGGATCAGCGCGGTGCGGGTGAGGGACCCGGGGGTCTTCTCTATCCGCTCCACCGTGCCGATCGGCACGCCGGGCACGTACGGGCGGTCGCCCTGCGATCCGAGCGTCACCACCCTCTGGCCGACGGTCAGCGCCGCGTCGGCGGAGAAGAGCTGCAGCCGCAGCGGGGTGGCTCCGACGCCGAGGCCGCGCCTTCCCTCTCCCTTGATGACGCCGATCTCCTTGGAGTCCTCCAGCCGCGCGCCCACGGTGGAGGAGGCGTCGGTGGCCAGCAGGACGGTCGCGGTGGCGGGTCCGGCCCTGGTGACCCGGCCGACCAGCCCGTCACCGGTCATGACCGTCATCTCGGGTTTGACTCCGCTGAGGGTGCCCGCGTCGATGGTGACGGTGTCCTCGTACCCCTGACCGGCCGAGATGACGTTCGCCGCCACGATCTTGTAGCCGCCCAGCCCGGCGCTGCCCAGCAGCCGCTCCAGCTGCGCGGCGCGGTCCTTGTCGATGGTGCCCGACCGGAGCCGTTCGCGCAGGCGCTGGTTCTCGCGCAGCAGGTCCTCGGCGCGCCGCCGCTGGCCGGGCGCGTCGCGCAGGGCGTCGAAGGTGTTGCCCACGGGGCGCACGACGCTGGAGGCGACACGTTCCAGCGGGCCGAACACCGCCGCGCCCACGCCTCGCAGCCCGCGCAGCGGGGAGTTCTCCCCGCCCTGGTAGTCCACGGTGATCAGGACCAGTGAGGTGAAGAGCAGGAAGCCCAGCACCAGACGGGTCCGTCGGCTGTCTCGCATCAGTGACGCGGCTCGGGCACCAGGACCTGACGCAGCGACTCGAAGTCCTCGACGCACTTGCCGGTGCCCAGGACCACGGAGTCGAGCGGATTGTCGACCATGTGGATGGGCATGCCGGTCTCCTCGCGGACCCGCTCGTCCAGGCCCTTGAGCAGGGCGCCGCCGCCGGTGAGCGCGATGCCCCGGTCCATGATGTCGCCGGACAGCTCCGGCGGGCACTTGTCCAGGGTCGTCTTGACCGCGTCGACGATGGTGGCGACCGGCTCCTCGATGGCGCGGCGCACCTCCTCGGCGGAGATGACGACGGTCTTGGGCAGGCCGGAGACCAGGTCTCGGCCGCGGATCTCGGCGTTCGGCTCCTCGCCGTCGCTCGCCGGATAGGCGCTGCCGATGGCGATCTTGATCTCCTCCGCGGTGCGCTCGCCCAGCATGAGCGAGTACTCCTTCTTGGCGAAGGTGATGACGGCCTGGTCGAGCTCGTCGCCGCCGACCCGCACCGACTGGCTGGTGACGATGCCGCCGAGGGAGATGATGGCGACCTCGGTGGTGCCGCCGCCTATGTCCACGACCATGTTGCCGGTCGGCTCGTGCACCGGCAGGCCCGAGCCGATCGCCGCGGCCATCGGCTCCTCGATGATGAAGACCCGGCGGGCCCCCGCCTGGTATCCGGCCTCCTTCACCGCGCGCTGCTCGACGCCCGTGATGCCCGAGGGCACCGCGACGACGATGCGCGGCTTGGCGAAGTGCCGGCGCTTGTGCACCTTCTGGATGAAGTAGCGCAGCATCCGCTCGGTGACCTCGAAGTCGGCGATGACGCCGTCCTTCAGCGGCCGGACCGCGACGATGTTGCCGGGCGTTCGGCCGATCATGCGCTTGGCGTCGATCCCCACCGCGACGATCTTGTTCGTGTGGGTGTTGATGGCGACCACCGAAGGCTCGTTCAACACGATCCCGCGCCCCCGCACATAAACGAGGGTGTTGGCGGTGCCCAGATCAACCGCCATGTCACGACCGAGGAACGACAACTTGTTACCCATGGAGAAAAGGGGGCCCTTCCTGCTGGCGGTGTCACCAGAGATGACGATCGAAGCGGCGTGATTCATCGTAACGCGATATTGACTCCCATGGCAGCCGCCAACGGGGTGCGCTTACGCGAAAATACGTCCGGCCGACGTTCAGTTTCCAGCAAAACGACCGCCGGTCCGTGAAACACAGCCGCACCGCGCGCCGATCATACGGCGCGCGGTGCGGCTGTGCTGCCGGTACGACCGGATCAGGCGTCGATCAGGCCCCGAGCTCGGGGAAGAAGATCTTGATCTCGCGCGCGGCGGACTCGGGCGAGTCGGAGCCGTGGACGATGTTCTCGCCGATCTCCAGGGCGAAGTCCCCGCGGATGGTGCCGGGACCGGCCTCGACCGGGTTGGTGGCGCCGGCCAGGCCGCGGAAGGCCTTGATGGCGTGCGGGCCCTCGGCGACCAGGGCGACCAGGGGACCGCCGGTGATGAACTCGACGAGCTCGCCGAAGAACGGGCGCTCCCGGTGCTCGGCGTAGTGCTCCTCGGCCACCTCGCGGCCCAGGGTGCGCAGCTCCAGGGCGACCAGCTTCAGGCCCTTGCGCTCGATGCGTGCGACGACCTCGCCGACGACGCCCTTGCGTACGCCGTCGGGCTTGACCAGGATCAGAGTGCGCTCGGACACGACTGTGCTCTCCAGAGGATTCGACTAGTTGAATGCCCTGGAGAGCCTATCTTCCCCGATCGCGTCCCGGCGCCGTGGCACGGCGCCGGAAGTGCCCGCGCGGGCGCACGCGCGGTGCGCGGCGCCCCGCGGACGCGGCTCCCGCACCGGCGGCGAACGGCCGCGGCCCCCGCGTCCTTCCTCGACGAGGACCGCCCGCCGGGCCGGAGCCCGTGGTCCGCCCGGAGGCGTTCCAAGGAGGGATATCGCAAATATCTGCAATATCCGTTTTCTAAGAGTCAGAATCCGGGAAGAAAAGGCGGCCGGGGAAGAACCTAGTGGTTCTGGCGCCCTTCCACCTTCAGACCCAGCCAAATGCCATAAGCCCACAGCGCGCTGAAGATGAAGCCGAGGATGAACATGGTCGGCACGAAGAAACCGAGCGCGAGCACGAGCACCTGGAATGCGGTCGCCACCGGGACGCCCCAGGACCGGCCCAGCGTTCCCGCCAGGAGCAGGGCCAGGACCACCAGCACCGCCCCGGTGATCCCCGCCGTCGCGGCGTCCACCTTCGCGACCGAGATCGCCACCGGAATCGCCAGCGCGAGAATGAGCGCTTCACAGCCCAGGATCGTGGCGAGTAGACGCCGCATCACTTCACCTTCAACAGAACTCGTGCGTCGCCCGCCGTGACGACCGACCCGGTGACGACCACCCCGGAACCTCCGTATTCCCCGGCCTCGTCGGCCAGCGCGACCGCCCGGTCGAACGCGTCGTCCAGCCGGTCGGCCCGGTGCACCCGCTCGGGCCCGAAGACCTCCGCGGCCAGCGCGGCCAGTTCTTCCGCCGGCATGCCGCGCGGAGACGAGTTGCGGGTCACGACCACCTCGGCCAGGACCGGCTCCAGTTCCTCGAGCATGCCGGTGACGTCCTTGTCGGCCGCCACCGCCACCACCCCGATGAGCCTGGTGAAGTCGAAGGACTCGCTCAGCGTCTGCGCCGAGGCCGCCATGCCCGCCGGGTTGTGCGCGGCGTCCAGAATGACGGTGGGGCCGGTGCGGACGACCTCCATCCGGCCGGGCGAGGACACCTTGGCGAAGCCCTCCCTGACCAGCGCCGGGTCCAGCCGTCCCTCCTCGCCCTCGGACGTGAGGAAGTCCGAGGAGACGACGCCCCTGGTCACCTCGGAGGCGTCGAGGACCGCGCTGGTGGGGGCGCCGCTGGCGAACGCCTCGACGGCCGCGAGCGCGACCGCGGCGTTGGCGGCCTGGTGCGCGCCGAACAGCGGGAGGAAGACCTCGTCGTAGGCTCCGTGGACGCCGCGCAGGTTCAGCAGCTGGCCGCCCAGCGCCACGTCGCGGTTGAGCACCCCGAACTCGATGCCCTCCCGGACCACCTGCGCGCCGGTCTCCACCGCCCGGCGCAGCAGCACCTCGGCCGCCTCCGGCGCCTGCTGCGCGATCACCGCGACGGTGCCGGGCTTGATGATCCCGGCCTTCTCGTGGGCGATGTCCTCCAGCGTGTCGCCGAGGTAGTCGGTGTGGTCCAGGCCGATCGGGGTGACCACCGACACCACCGGGTCCACCACGTTGGTGGCGTCCCAGGCGCCGCCCATGCCGATCTCCACGACCGCGACGTCCACCGGGGCGTCCGCGAACGCCGAGTAGGCCATCGCGGTCAGCGTCTCGAAGAACGACAGGCGCACCGGGTGCTTGCCGTCGATGATCTGCAGGTAGGGCTCGATGTCGGCGTAGACCTCGGCGAAGCGCTCCTCGTCCAGCGGCTCGCCGTCGATCGCGATGCGCTCGCGCAGCTCGCTCAGGTGCGGGCTGGTGAACCGCCCGACGCGAAGCCCCCGCTCGGTGAGCAGCGCGTCGACCATGCGGGCCACGCTCGACTTGCCGTTGGTCCCCGCGACCAGGATCACCGGGCAGGCCCTCTGCGGCTCACCGAGCAGGTCCAGCAGGTCCCGTATGCGGTCCAGGGTGGGATCGAACTCCCATTCGACTCCCCGTGCCATGATCGAGGCCACGGCGGTCCGATAATCCATCACATCCGAAGGCTATCCCGCTCCCGGCACACCCCGGATCCGGCCGGGGCCGCGAAGCGGGGGCGGCCGCCTCAGGCCGCTCCCCCGCCTCCGGCGGGGCCTCCCGCAAGAGGCCCGCTTCTCCATCAGTCACCCGGGCCGGTCCGGTGGGAGCCCGCTCGTCCCGCGGTTCGGACGCCTCGGTCTCCCGTTCCGGCTCCTGCTCGGTCATCTTCATCTCACTGGAGGAACAACGCGGTGGAACCGCGCCCTGCACTCCTCAACCTCCCTCCGCCCCCTGAACCGCCGCTGAGGCCCGCATGAGAACCGGCTGAGGAAAAGGAGAAGGCCCGGCCTCCTCGAAGGGAGACCGGGCCGTTCCCGTGCGCTCAGGCGGAGGGCAGAGCCTCCAACTGGGCCTCCAGGCGGGTGATGTCGGCCCGGGCGGCCTCCAGGCGGGCCCTGTTCTTGCCGATGACGGCCTCGGGCGCCTTGGCCACGAAGTCGGCGTTGGCCAGCTTGCCGGAGGTCTGGGCGACCTCCTTGCGGGCGACGGCCAGGTCCTTCTCCAGCCGGGCGCGCTCGGCCGCCACGTCGATGGCGCCGGCGGTGTCCAGCCTCACCACGACGCCCTCGACCGGCAGGGACGCGGTGGCGGTGAAGGACTCGCCGGGAGCCGTCAGCTTCAGCAGCGAACGGATCTGCTCCTCGTAGGCGGCCAGGGGGCTGCCGTCCAGCTCCAGCGCGGCGGTGACCCGCTGGCCGGACTTCAGGCCCTGGTCGGAGCGGAACCGGCGCACCTCGGTGACCAGCCGCTGCAGCGAGACGACGGCGGCCTCGGCGGCGGCGTCGGCGCGCGCGGCGTCGGCCGTCGGCCACGCGGCGCGGAGAATCGTCTCGCGGCCGGTCAGGGCCGTCCACAGCTCCTCGGTGACGAACGGGACCATCGGGTGCAGCAGGCGAAGCACGGTGTCGAGCACCTCGCCCAGCACCCGGCGGGTGGTCTCGGCGACCTCGCCGCCCTCGGCCAGCGGGACCTTCGACAGCTCGAGGTACCAGTCGCAGACCTCGTCCCAGGCGAAGTGGTACAGCGCCTCGCACGCCTTGGCGAAGTCGAAGCCCTCCAGGTGGGCGTCGACCTCGGCGATGACCGTCTGCAGGCGGGAGAGGATCCACGCGTCCGTGGTGGACAGGGCGGACGGCCCGGCGGGGAGCTCCCCGTTGACGTGCGCGCCGTTCATCAGCGCGAACCGGGTGGCGTTCCACAGCTTGTTGCAGAAGTTGCGCGAGCCCTGCGCCCAGTCCTCGGCGACCGGGACGTCGCTGCCGGGGTTGGCGCCGCGCAGCAGCGTGAACCGGGTGGCGTCCGCGCCGTAGCGGTCGATCCAGTCCAGCGGGTCGACGACGTTGCCGAAGGACTTCGACATCTTCTTGCCGTGCTGGTCGCGGACCATGCCGTGCAGGGCGATGACCTTGAACGGCTCCACGCCGTCCATCGCGTACAGGCCGAACATCATCATCCGGGCGACCCAGAAGAAGAGGATGTCGTAGCCGGTGACCAGCACGGACGTCGGGTAGAAGCGCCGCAGGTCGGGGGTGTCGTCGGGCCAGCCGAGCGTGGAGAAGGGCCACAGCGCGCTGGAGAACCAGGTGTCCAGGACGTCGGTGTCCTGGGTCCAGCCCTCGGGCGCCTCCTCGCCGGGGCCGAAGCACCGCTGCTCGCCGTCGGGGCCGTACCAGACGGGGATGCGGTGGCCCCACCACAGCTGCCGGGAGATGCACCAGTCGTGCATGTTGTCGACCCAGGCGAAGTACCGGGAGGACAGCTCCGGCGGCTGGATCTGGACCCGGCCGTCGCGGACGGCGTCGCCGGCGGCCTTGGCCAGCGGCTCGACCCTGACGAACCACTGCAGGGACACGCGCGGCTCGACGACCGTCCGGCAGCGCTGGCAGTGGCCGACGGAGTGCTCGTAGGGGCGGACCTCCTTGACGATCCGGCCCTGCTCGCGCAGCGCCTCCACCACCGCGGCGCGGGCCTCGTAGCGGTCCATGCCCTGGAACGGGCCGGGCGCCGTGACCTTCGCGTGCTCGTCCAGGACGGTCAGGGACGGCAGGCCGTGCCGCTGACCGATCTCGAAGTCGTTCGGGTCGTGGGCGGGGGTGACCTTGACCGCGCCGGTGCCGAACTCGGGGTCGACGTGCTCGTCGGCCACGACCGGGATGCGGCGGCCGGTCAGCGGCAGCTCGATCTCGGTGCCGACCAGGTGGGCGTAGCGCTCGTCGGACGGGTGGACGGCCACCGCGGTGTCGCCGAGCATCGTCTCGGCCCGGGTGGTGGCCACGGTGACGTCGTCGGTGTAGCGGATCGAGACGAGCTCGCCCTCGCGGTCGGAGTGCTCGACCTCGATGTCCGACAGCGCGGTCAGGCAGCGCGGGCACCAGTTGATGATGCGCTCGGCGCGGTAGATCAGGCCGTCGTCGTACAGGCGCTTGAAGATGGTCAGGACGGCGCGGGAGAGGCCCTCGTCCATGGTGAAGCGCTCACGCGACCAGTCGACGCTGTCGCCCAGGCGCTTCATCTGGCCCAGGATCCGGCCGCCGGACTCGGCCTTCCACTGCCACACGCGCTCCTGGAACGCCTCGCGGCCCAGGTCGTGGCGGGTCAGGCCCTCCTTCTTGAGCTCGCGCTCGACCACGTTCTGGGTGGCGATGCCGGCGTGGTCCATGCCCGGCAGCCACAACGCCTCGTATCCCTGCATGCGCCTGCGGCGTACCAGCGTGTCCTGGATGGAGTGGTCCAGGGCGTGACCCATGTGCAGCGAGCCGGTCACGTTGGGCGGCGGGATGACGATCGTGTACGACGGGGCGCCGGGATCGCGGTCGGGGTCGGCCTCAAACAGGCCGGCGGAGGTCCACCGCTCGTAGAGCTTCCCCTCGACCTCGGCGGGCGCGTACTGAGTAGGCAACTGGGACTCGGTCACGGAGGTCGATTCTACGGGCTGTCAACCCTTGCCACGGGCCGGAGCCGAAGAGCGAGAGACAGGGAACAGCAGATAGGACAGAATATCCTTCTGCCCATTTCCATCGCAAAGCCCCCGGAGATGACCTTGAGTGGTTGGAATCCCCCGCCGCAGGGACCCGGCTATGGCGGGGACCAGCCGCCGCAGCAGCCTTACGGACAACCCCAACAGCCCTACGGGCAGTCCCAGCAGCCTTACGGACAGCCCCAGCAGCCCTACGGGCAGACTCCGCCGCCGTTCGGGCAGCCCACTCCCCCGCCCTTCGGGCAGCAGGGGTTCCACCCCGCGCCGCCCAGGAAGAACAAGACCGGCCTGATCCTGGCGCTCGCCGGAGCGGCGGTCGTCGTGGTGATCATCGCCGTGATCGTCGTCGTGAGCCTGAGCGGCGGGGGAGGCATCGGCGACCAGAAGTACACCGTCAGCGCGCCGCCCTCCGCGGGCGGCTACCCGCAGGCCGGCGACTCCAGCGGCGACCCGTACGGCAACGCCTTCAAGAACCTGCTCGGCTCGCGGGGCACCGTGGTCACGGCGGCCTACGACGTCAACGGCACCACGGTCACCTTCACCGGGGTCAGCGGCACCGACATGGGAGACGCCGGCGGGTTCCGCCAGGGTCTGGAGAAATCCGGCTCCGGCGCCAACATCACCCACCACGACACCGACCCCGGCGGCCCGGGCACCGCGGGCTGCGCCGAGATCACCGTGGCCACCGTCACCGTGCCGCTGTGCTACTGGCAGACCGACACCTCGCTCGGCATGGTCACGGCCAGCCCCAACGCCACCGGAGGCACCTCGATGAACTGGAGCCGGCTGGCCGACGTGATGCGCCAGATGCGACCGGACGTCGAGAAGCCCGCCTGACCCGGGACACGCGTCCCTGTTCGGTGGCTCAGGCGATCGGAGAGAGTTTCCGGCATGTACGGCGTCACCGCGCTCGGCGCGTTCCTGCTCGGGCTCGTCGTCGGCGTCATCGCGACCCGGCGGCTCGCCCCCACCGCGGACGACCGCGCCGGAGCGCTCCAGCGCTCCCGGGAACGCATCCTGGCGGCGGCCGAGGAAGAACGCCGGCGGCTGCGGCACGACCTCCACGACGGGCTCGCCCCCACCCTCGCCAGCCTGGCGATGGCCCTCGACACCGCCAGGCTCACCCTGGGCGACCGGCCCGAGCGGATCGGCCCGCTGCTGAGCGACCTGCGGCAGCGGCTGGCCGCGGCGGTCGGCGACATCCGCGAACTGGTGGCGGGCCTGCGCCCGCCCGCGCTGGACGACCTCGGCCTGGCCGGGGCGGTCGGCGGGCTCGCGGACGGAATGGACGGGATCATGGTGGAAGTCAAGATCAGCGGTGAGCTGGCCTCGCTTCCCGCGGCGATCGAGGTCGCCGCGTACCGCATCGTCCAGGAGGCGCTCAGCAACGTCCGGCGGCACTCCCTGGCCGCCAACGCCCTGGTCCGCCTCAACCGCGGACCCGACGCGCTCCACCTGGTCGTCGCCGACCCCGGCACCGGCGTCCCGTCCGGCCGGGACGGCGTGGGCCTGGCCGCGATGCGCGAACGCGCCGCCGAAGTCGGCGGCGTCTGCACCATCGGACCCCGACCCGGAGGCGGCACCGCGGTGGTCGCACGCCTTCCCCTCAACCTGCTCCCGGAGGAACCCAGTCGTGTCCGACGACATCCGAGTGATCATCGCTGACGACCATCCCATGTTCCGCCAGGGCCTGCGCGCCCTGCTGGAGGCCCTGGGCATCGAGGTCGTCGGCGAGGCCGAGAACGGGCCCGCCGCCGTCCGGCTCGCCCACGACGTCCAGCCCGACGTGGTCGTGATGGACCTGCACATGCCCGGCGGCAACGGCATCGAGGCCACCCGCACCATCACCCGCACCAGCCCGCACATCGGGGTGCTGGTGCTGACCATGTTCCGCGACGACGACTCGGTGTTCGCCGCGATGCGCGCCGGGGCGCGCGGCTACCTGCTCAAGGAGTCGGGCGCCGAGGAGATCGCGCGGGCCGTCCGGGCCGTGGCGGCCGGGGAGGCCATCTACGGGCCGGAGATCGCGCGGCGGGTCCTCACCTACTTCACCGAGATGCCCGACCCGCGCAAGTCCGCCTTCCCCGAGCTCACCGACCGGGAGCGCGAGGTGCTCGAGCTGATCGCCCAGGGGCGCAACAACGGGGAGATCGCCGGGATCCTGTTCCTGTCGCCCAAGACGATCCGCAACCACGTCTCCAACATCTTCATGAAACTGCACGTTGCCGACCGCGCGCAGGCGATAGTGCTGGCTCGCGAGGCCGGCCTTGGCACGTAGGACCATCCTGTGGGCCGGGGCGCTGGCCGGCCCGCTGTGCGTCGTCCTGGCGTACGCCTTCCGCTACTCGGTGCCGCTGGAGTACCGCACCAGCCAGTCCTGGCGGCCCGAGGTCATCATGGGCTGCCTGTACCCGGCCGTCGGCGCCTACCTGCTCAGCCGCAGGCGGGGACTGGTGATAGCCAGGCTGCTGTGGGGCATCGGCCTGTTCGCGGCCGCCCACTGGCTGATGATCCCGTTCTCCCGCTGGGCCCTGCTGCACGACCTGACCGGCGCCGCGGTGCTGCGCTGGAGCGCCACCTGGCTGTACATGCTGGAGTTCCTGCCCCTGGTGATGATCGTCCCGCTGCTCTTCCCGGACGGCAGGACGCCCTCCCGGCGCTGGCGTCCGGTGCTGTGGCTGTCGGTGCTGCTCATCGGCCTCAACGTCGTGCACCGGATGCTGCTCCCCGCCGACCTGGGCGTGGGCGGACGGGAGGCGGCCAACCCGTTCGGCGTCCAGGCGGTCCTGGGCCTCGACGACGTCTACGTGCAGGGCGTCCAGCCGATCACGGTGGCGGTCACCTTCCTGAACCTCTTCTCGCTGGCCGTGCGCTTCCGCGCGGGCAGCCCCATCGCCCGGCGGCAGATCGCGCTCATCGCCTACCCGTTGCTGGGCACCGCGCTCGCCGGCTACTCCGACCTCATCTGGCCGGACATGCCGTTCTGGCTGTTCGCCACCCTGACCTGCACCGCGGTGGGCCTGGTGCCGATCTCGCTGGCGATCGCCATCCTGCGCCACCGGCTCTACGACATCGACGTGATCGTCAACCGGACGCTGGTCTACGCCACCCTGACGCTGATCCTGGGCCTGGTCTACTTCGGGCTCATCGCGCTGGTCAGCAGGCTGGTCGCGGGCCAGGCCGCCGGGTTCTTCGGCGCCCTGACCGTCGGCGCGCTGTTCCAGCCCGTCCGCTCCCGCGTCCAGCTCTCCATCGACCTGCTGTTCGGGGTGGAGCGAGACCCCTACCGGCTGGCCGACAAACTGGCCAGGACCGTCCAGCAGACCGAGGACCCGGCCACCGCGCTGCGGCTGGCCGTCCGGGCGGTGCGGCGCACGCTCGCGGTCTCCGGGGTCTCCGTGGAGATCGACGGGGCCGTCGTGCACACCGACGGGATCGAGGAGGGGCAGGCGCAGGTGGTCCCGCTGGTGTGGCACGGCGAGCAGATCGGCCGGATGCTGCTGTACGGTCCGGGCCACGCCGACCACAGGTTGATCGGGGTGCTCACCCGGCACGTCGCCGACCTCGCGCACACCGTCCGACTGCTGCGGGTCTCCCACGAGACCGTCATCAACACCCGCGAGGCCGAGCGCCGCAGGCTCAGCCGCGACCTGCACGACGGGCTCGGCCCCACCCTGGCGGCGCTGGCGCTGTCGGTGGACGCCGCCCGGGTCCGCCTCACCACCGACCCCGAGTCGGTGGAGCCGTCCCTGCTGGCGCTGCGCGAACGCATGACCACGGCGATGGGCGGCATCAGGGAGCTGGTGCACGGGCTGCGCCCGCCCGCCCTGGACCGGCTCGGCCTGCTGGGCGCGATCCAGGCCCTCGCCTCGGACCTGCCCGAACCCCGGGTGGACGTGCGCTGCGAGGACCTGCCCGAGCTCGCCCCCGTCCAGGAGGTGACCGCCTACCGGATCATCCAGGAGGCGCTCACCAACGTCCGGCGGCACGCCAAGGCGACCAGCGTGGACCTGCGGCTCTCCGAACGGAACGGCGAACTCGAGATCACCGTCTCGGACGACGGCCGGGGCCTGCCCCGCCAGCCCCGTGCGGGCCTGGGCCTGACGTCGATGCGGGAGCGGGCCTCCGAACTCGGCGGCACCTTCACCATCGCCTCCCGCCCGGGAGGCGGCACCACCGTCACCGCCCGCCTCCCCCTGACCTGACCCGCCGCACGCCTTCCCCGCACCCTCCCCCTCAGGCGGCCCTGAGGGGGCGGCAGAGGCTCGTACAGAGCCCTGGAATGACGAAACCCGGCTCGAAAGAGCCGGGTCTGTCACAGGAACGCTCAGGCGCTCTTCTCGCGCGGTTCGCGTTTGGGGGAGCGCTCGCGCGGGACGAGCGTCGGGTTCACGTGCTCCAGCACCGACTCCCGGGTGATGACCACCTGGGCGACGTCCTGCCGGCTGGGCACCTCGTACATCACCGAGAGCAGCACCTCTTCGAGGATGGCCCGCAGACCCCTCGCCCCGGTGCCCCGCAGGATGGACTGGTCGGCGACGGCCTCGAGGGCGTCGTCGGTGAACTCCAGCTCCACCCCGTCCAGCTCGAACAGGCGCCGGTACTGCTTGATCAGCGCGTTCTTCGGCTCGGTGAGGATGTTGATCAGCGCCTCCCGGTCCAGGTTGTGCACGCTGGTGATGATCGGGAGGCGGCCGACGAACTCGGGGATCATGCCGAACTTCAGCAGGTCCTCGGGCATGACGTCGCCGAAGATGTCGCTGTTCTTGGCGAAGTCGACCTTCGAGCGGATGACCGCGCCGAAGCCCACGCCCTGCTTGCCCACCCGGGACTCGATGATCTTCTCCAGGCCGGAGAAGGCGCCGCCGCAGATGAACAGGACGTTGGTGGTGTCGATCTGGATGAACTCCTGGTGCGGGTGCTTGCGCCCGCCCTGGGGCGGGACCGAGGCGGTCGTGCCCTCCAGGATCTTCAACAGGGCCTGCTGCACGCCCTCCCCGGAGACGTCCCGGGTGATCGACGGGTTCTCGCTCTTGCGGGCGATCTTGTCGACCTCGTCGATGTAGATGATGCCCGTCTCGGCCTTCTTGACGTCGTAGTCGGCGGCCTGGATGAGCTTCAGCAGGATGTTCTCGACGTCCTCACCGACGTAGCCCGCCTCGGTCAGAGCCGTGGCGTCCGCGATGGCGAACGGGACGTTGAGCAGTTTGGCCAGGGTCTGCGCGAGCAGCGTCTTACCGGATCCGGTCGGGCCGAGCAGCAGGATGTTCGACTTGGAAAGCTCGATCCCGTCGTCCCGCGAGTCTCCGGACTGGATTCGCTTGTAGTGGTTGTAGACCGCGACGGACAGCGCCTTCTTGGCCTTCTCCTGCCCGATCACATAGCCGTCGAGGAACTCGTAGATCTCCCGGGGCTTGGGCAGGCTGTCCCACTTGAGGTCCGAGCTCTCGGAGAGCTCCTCCTCGATGATCTCGTTGCAGAGATCGATGCACTCGTCGCAGATGTACACACCCGGGCCCGCGATGAGCTTCTTGACCTGCTTCTGTGATTTGCCGCAGAAAGAGCATTTCAGCAGGTCACCACCGTCGCCGATGCGTGCCACCCGGTTGTCTCCTTTTCGTGGGGCCGCCTTGCGCCCGGCGGTGCGCGGAGTTCTCGTTCCGCGCACCGCCGGCAGAGGCTGCTTCGACGGTACCGTCTCCGGGGCGCCGGGTCACATCCCGAGAGTCTCGGGATCCGACCGCGAAGCCGGGGGTCTCCCCGAACTTAGCGCCGTCTTATCAAGACACTACCTCTACCCGGCGCTTCTTGCTGACGAAGACGTCGTCGACCAGACCGTAGGCCTTGGCCTCGTCCGCCGTGAGGATCTTGTCCCGCTCGATGTCGAGCCGGACCTCGTCCGTCGTCTTGCCGCTGTGACGAGCCAGGATGGTCTCCAGCAGCTCGCGGATGCGCATGATCTCGCGGGCCTGGATCTCGATGTCCGAGCCCTGGCCGTAGGTGCCCTCCGTGGCGGGCTGGTGGATCAGAATCCGCGAGTGCGGCAGCGCCGCGCGCTTGCCCTGCGTGCCCGCCGCCAGCAGCACCGCGGCCGCCGAGGCGGCCTGGCCGATGCAGACCGTCTGGATGTCGGGCTTGACGTACTGCATCGTGTCGTAGATGGCCGTCATCGCCGTGAAGGAGCCACCGGGCGAGTTGATGTAGATGCTGATGTCGCGATCGGGGTCGATCGACTCCAGGGTCAGCAGCTGGGCCATCACGTCGTTCGCGGACGCGTCGTCGATCTGCACGCCCAGGAAGATGATCCGCTCTTCGAAGAGCTTGTTGTACGGGTTCATCTCCTTGACCCCGTACGCGGTCCGCTCCACGAAGGACGGGATGATGTAGCGGCTGTCGACCGGCTGAACGCCGCCGGCACGAATCTCCATGCTGCTCTCCATAATCGGACGGCTGCTCTGCATGATCGGTCGGAACCCCTCCATCAGGAGACCGTGCCCTCGGAGGGAACCTCGTTGGCGCTGGTGACCACGTGGTCGACCAGTCCGTAGGCTCTGGCCTCCTCGGCGGTGAACCAGCGGTCGCGGTCGGAGTCGGCGCCGATCTGCTCCACCGTCTGGCCGGTGTGGTAGGCGATCCGCTCCGCGAGCGTCTTCTTGACGTAGAGCATCTGCTCGGCCTGGATCTTGATGTCCGAGGCGGTGCCGCCGATGCCGCCGGACGGCTGGTGCATCATGATGCGCGCGTGCGGAAGGGCGTAGCGCTTGCCCGGGGTGCCCGCGCAGAGCAGGAACTGCCCCATGGACGCCGCCAGACCCATGCCGACCGTCACGATGTCGTTCGGCACATACTCCATGATGTCGTAGATCGCCATACCGGCGGTCACGGAGCCACCCGGAGAGTTGATGTAAAAGGTAATGTCGCGCTTGCCGTCCTCGGCCGACAGCAGCAGCAGTTCGGCGGCGAGGCGGTTGGCGATGTCGTCGTCGACCTGCTGGCCGAGGACCACGATCCGCTTGCGCAGCAACTGCTGGTGCAGGGCCTCCTGTGCGGCCATGGCCTGCAGTCCGCCCTCCCGGGCGAAGAGCGGATCGTGGAAAATCGGAGGCTTGCTCACCCTGTTCCTCCGTAGGTGTCTAGCGAGTCTGATCCCTGAACGGTCGGATGATTGGACACTAACGCGCCCCGCGGGGGCCTCACGCCATACGGACGTTCTTTTCGCTGGCGGCGTACCCTTCGCCCTTTTCCCGGTGCGGGGTTTAGCCGCGAGCGAACGGTGGTTTGAACGCCGGCGCCCCGCATGCCATTTCCGGCATACGGGGCGCAATTGGCTTTTTCGTGCAAATCAGGCCTTGCTAGAGCCCTCTTCGTCCTTCGCCTCGGCGGCCTCGGGGGCCTCCTCGACGATCTCGGCCTCGGCGACCTCCGCGGCCTCGTCGGACTCGGCCTCGTCCGCGACCTCGACGGTGGCGGTCTCGCCGTTGATCTCCTTGCGGAGCTCCTCGAGGTCGAGCTCGTTGCCGGACTCGTCGGAGATCTTGACGTGCTCGACGATGAGGTTGAGCGCCTTGCTGCGCAGCACCTCGGCGACGAGCGCCGGGATCTGGTTGTTCTCGGTGAGGTACTGGGCGAGCTGCTGGGGCGGCAGGTTCATCTGCATGGCCTGCGTGACCACGTACTCGCTGAGCTCCTCGTTCTCGACGCCCAGCTCCTCTTGGAGGGCGAGCTGGTCGAGGATGAAGCCGCCCGCAACCGCCTTGCGCGCGGCCTCGTCGAGCTCGGCGTCGAACTCCTCGGCGCTCTTGTCCTCCTCGGCCAGGTAGGCCTCGCGGGTCAGGCCGGCGTAGGCGAGCTGCTGGTCGAGCTGCTCGTTGCGGCGGGCCTTCTCGCTGTCGACCACGCTCTCGGGCAGCGGGATCTCGACCTTCTCCAGGAGGGCCTCCAGGGCCTTGTCCCGGGCCTGGCCGACCTGGTTCATCTTCTTCTGCCGGTCGAGGCGCTTGCGGACGTCGTCCTTGAGCTCCTCGATCGTGTCGAACTCCGAGGCCAGCTGGGCGAACTCGTCGTCGGCGCCGGGCAGCTCCTTGACCTTCACCGACTGGACGGCGACGGTGACCTCCGCCTCCTCGCCCTGGCGGGAACCGGCCACGAGCGTGGAGGGGAAGGACTTGGACTCGCCGGCGGACAGGCCCACGATCGCCTCGTTGAGGCCCTCGATGGCGCCTTCGGCGCCGACCTCGTAGGAGTAGCCCTTGGTGGCGGCGTCCTCGACCTCCTCGCCGTCGATGACGGCGCTCAGGTCGATGGTGACGGTGTCGCCCTCGGCGGCGGCGCGCTCGACGGTGGTGAGGGTGGCGAAGCGGTCACGCAGGTTGTCGAGGGTCTCGGCGATCTCCTCGTCGGTGACGACGGCGTCGTCGACCGTGACGGGCAGGCCCTCGTACTCGGGCACCTCGAAGGTCGGACGGACGTCGACCTCGGCGGTGAACTCGAGTTCCTTGCCGTCGTCGATCTTGGTCACCTCGACCTCGGGCTGGCCGAGGACGAAGAGCTCCTTCTCCTCGATCGCCGCGCCGTACAGGCCCGGAAGCGCGTCGTTGACGGCCTCCTGGAGCACCGCGCCGCGGCCCACGTACTGGTCGATCAGGCGCGCGGGCGCCTTGCCCGGGCGGAAGCCCTTGAGCCGCACCTGCTTGGCGAGCTCCTTGTAAGCCTTGTCGAGGCTCGGCTTGAGCTCTTCGAACGGAACTTCGATGGTGAGCTTCACCCGGGTCGGGGTCAGCTCCTCGACAGCGGTCTTCACTGGGGCAGGTCTCCTTGATCCGGCGGGTCACACGGCTCGGCGCGCTGTGGAGCGACCCTGGACCCTGCCAGGCCGCGAGCGCGAGCGGCCGCCGGTCTCACGTGGTCGTTTCGGGCGGCACGGCACATGCCTATGCGGCCCTCAGTCTAGGGGGTCACGGCCACCTCCCGTGACATGCCTCCACGCGCGCCCCCTCTCCGCGTGCCTTCCGGGCCCTTCCCGCCCCCGGGGCGCGGAGCGGATGATCGCCGCTGCGGAAACACCACTCTCCCCCCGGCCGCCGAGCGGCTAGACTGTCGCGCGTCGCGGGCTGTGGCGCAGCTTGGTAGCGCGCTTGCTTTGGGTGCAAGAAGCCGTGGGTTCAAATCCCGCCAGCCCGACGAGATGATCAGAGCCCCGGCGTCACGACGCCGGGGCTCTTCTCGTCGACGGGCCCGTCCGCGGGGGCCGCGTCCTCCTGCCGGGATCAGACCCCCGCGTCCGCGAGGCTGCGCCGCAGGTCGCCGGTCCTGCGCAGGTAGGTGACCCAGGTGAGGACCACGCACACCGTGTAGAAGGCCGCGAGGATGAGCAGCGCGGGGGCGATCGACCCGGCCTCGGCCAGGGAGATCCGGAAGGTCTGCTGGATGAGCACCCCGCCGAGGGCGCCGACGGCCGAGGAGATCCCGATGGCGGCGGCCGCGGTGCGCCGGGCCGAGGAGATCGCGGCGGCGACGGCCCCCTCGTCCGCGGGGTCCACCCCCTCCATCGCCTTGTTCTTGAAGATCGCCGGGATCATCTTGTAGGTCGAGCCGTTGCCGATGCCGGTCGTGGCGAAGACGCACAGGAAGGCGGCCAGGAACAGCGGCCAGCTGCCAGCGCCGACCGCGAACCAGACGGCGGCGATGCCGAACGCCATGATCAGGAAGTTCCAGAACGTCACCTTGGCGCCGCCGAGCCGGTCGGCCAGCCAGCCGCCGATCGGGCGGGCCACGGAGCCCACCAGCGCGCCCAGCCAGATGTAGTCGGCGGCCTTGATGTCGGGGAACTGGTTCTTGATCAGCACTCCGAAGGAGAAGGAGTAGCCGATGAACGAGCCGAACGTGCCGATGTAGAGCACCGACATGATGACCGTGTGCGGCCTGCGGGAGATGGCCGCCATCTCCTTGACCGTGTAGGAGCTGGTGGCGTGCCGCAGGTTGTTCATGAAGAAATACGCGCCCGCGGCGGCGACCAGCACCAGCGGCATCCACACCCAGCCCACCGCCACGAGCCCCGCGGCGACGATCAGCGGCGGCATCGCCAGCTGCGTGACGCTGGTGCCGAGGTTGCCGCCCGCGGCGTTCAGGCCGAGCGGGAGGCCCTGCTTGTTCGTCGGGTAGTAGTGCGTGATGTTCGACATCGACGAGGCGAAGTTGCCGCCGCCCAGGCCGGTGGTGGCCGCGATGAGCAGCAGGACCCAGAAGGGGATGTCGGGGTTCTCGATCGCGTAGACGAACAGGGCGCACGGGATCAGCAGGAGCAGGGCGCTGATGATCGTGAAGTTCCGGCCGCCGAACCGGGCCGGCCCGAAGGTGTAGGGGATGCGCATGAAGGCGCCGACGAGGTTCGGGACGGTCGTCAGCCAAAGCTGCTGGCCGACGTCCAGCGTGACGCCCACCGTGCCGAGGTTGATGACGGCGATGCTCCACAGGAGCCAGACGCAGAAGCCGAGGTGCTCGGTGAGGATGGACCAGGCGAGGTTGCGGCGGGCGACCCTCTTGCCGGTCTCGTTCCAGAACCGCTCGTCGTCGGGTCGCCAGTCTTCGATCCAGCGGCCCTGGTCTGCGCCGGGCGCCTCGGGCCTTTCGCCGGTCAGCGTGGTCATGCCCTGCCTCCAGGTACTTCTGCTCTGCTCTGTCGTTGCCGTCGTCCCGAAGGTAGGTACGGGCTCCTTCCCGGCTGTTGCCACGAGGTCAAGACCCGATTACCTGTCACGCACCGGGCACGGCGCGTCAGTGTGAGCCCTTCTCGACCTCGCCGAACCGGAGCGTGAAGAAGCGTTAACACATCCGTTACCTGACCGGTCAGATGCATGTCACAGAGTTATCGGCCACTACCTGGCGGGTTTTGGACGTTCTTCAACCCGACGGTCTTCCGGTTCCGACGACTCTCCGGATCAGAGAGAGGTACGGGCACGTGCCGGGATCACACCCCGGATTGGTCCGACACGTGTCGTTAGGCCAAAATCAGCCCCTGGACTTTCGTGCTGTACCCAAGGGAGGGGAAGCAGTGGACGTAGAGCAGACGGCGCTGCCCGGTATAGGGCTGCGCCACGAGTTCACCACCCGCGCCGGACGCCGTGTAGGCGTCGTGTCCTACCGGACCGGCCGGCGCGACCTGGTGATCTACGACAAAGCGGACCCCGACCGGGCCTGTGAGACCGTCAAACTCAACGACGAGGAGGCCGACGCCCTCGTCGAGCTGCTCGGCGCGCCCCGCATCGTCCAGCGCCTCAACGACCTGCACCGCGAAGTCGAGGGCCTGGTCAGCCTGCAGGTGCCGGTTTCGTCCAGGTGGGACGGCAAGACGATGGGCTCGGCCCAGATCCGCACCCAGACGGGCGCGTCCATCGTGGCCGTCGTCCGCAGCGGCGAGGTCAACGCCAGCCCTCTGCCGGACTTCGTCCTGCGGGAGCGCGACGTCGCGGTCGTCGTCGGAAGTCCGGAGACCACTGAGGCTGCCGGCCAGATCCTGGCCAGCGGGTAGGGGAGCGCGTGCACGACATAGCCATTCTTTTCCTGGAGCTCGGCGGCATCATCCTCGCCCTGGGCATCCTCGGATCCTTCGCCCTCCGCGCGGGCATCTCGCCCATCCCCCTCTACCTCATCGCCGGTCTCGCCTTCGGCCACGGCGGGATCCTCCCTCTGGGCGCCAGCGAGGAGTTCGTCCACACCGCCTCGGAGATCGGTGTCATCCTCCTGCTGCTCACCCTCGGCCTGGAGTACAACGCCAACGAGCTGCTGACCTCGCTCAAGGGCAACGCCAAGGGCGGTCTGGTCGACCTCGTGCTGAACGCGGCGCCCGGCGTGATCATCGCCCTGGTGCTGGGCTGGGGACCGGTCGCCGCCATCGCGATGGGCGGCGTCACCTACGCCACCTCCTCCGGCATCACCGCGAAGGTCCTCACCGACCTGGGCTGGGTCGGCAACCGCGAGACCCCCGTCGTGCTGTCGCTGCTGGTCTTCGAGGACCTCACGATGGCCGTCTACCTGCCGGTCCTCACCGCCATCCTGGCGGGCGCGGGTTTCGCCGCCGGCGCCACCAGCGTCGGCATCGCGCTGGCCACGGTCACGGTGGTCCTGGTCATCTCCCTGAAGTTCGGGCGCTACCTGGAGATGTTCGTCTCCAGCCCCAACTCCGAGGTCCTGCTGCTCAAGGTGCTGGGCCTGACGCTGCTGGTCGCCGGCATCGCCCAGCAGCTGCAGGTCTCCGCCGCCGTCGGCGCGTTCCTCGTCGGCGTCGCGCTCTCGGGGCAGCTCGCCCACGAGGCGCAGGAGATCCTGGCCCCGCTGCGCGACCTGTTCGCCGCGGTGTTCTTCGTCTTCTTCGGCCTCAACACCGACCCGGCGAAGATCCTCCCGGTCGCCGGGCTGGCGCTGCTGCTGGCCTTCGTCAGCATCCTCACGAAGCTGCTCACCGGCTACTACGCGGCGCAGCAGGCGGGCATCGGACGGGCCGGACGGGCGCGGGCCGGTCTCGCGCTGGTCCCCCGCGGTGAGTTCAACATCGTCATCGCCGGTCTGGCCGTCGCGGCCGGAGCCCACCCGGACCTCGGCCCGCTGGCCGCGGGCTACGTCCTCATCCTGGCGGCGTTCGGCCCGCTGGCGGCGCGGCTGCTGCAGCCCGTCATCACCTCGCTGGCCGACCACCCCGAGGACCACCTCCCCTTCTTCCGGCGGAAGAAGGCCGAGGCGGGGCGCCAGGAGATGACCGAATCGAACGGCGTCGATGAAGTCGACGCCGCAGTCGGCGCCGACGCGGGACCGGAGGAATCCGGCTCCGCTTCCGTCGAAGACGGCGACGGCGAGCCCGTCAAGAATTGACCCCTTTCCGCGTGCCCGCCTTCACCGGCGGGCACGCGGGGGCGTGGTCATCCACGGTTCCGTCCGGTGCTCCGGGCGAGGGTGGCGCACGGGCTCCGGAGCCGGCGCGGCGGGAGTCCGCGTGACCCGCTCGTAGCGGGGGAACAGCAGGACGGCGTAGAGCGCCAGGAAGACGCCCGCCAGTTCCAGCGCCAGCCACAGCGGCTCGGACGGCCAGGGCTCCCCGAAGAGCAGCGCCGCGCCGCACACCAGCTGGATCTTGCCGACGATGTTCATCACGACGCAGACCACGATCAGGCGGCGCTGCTGCAGGCCGATGTGCAGCAGGCCCAGGCCCAGCCCCCCGGCGAGCACGAACAGCACCGGGTAGGGCGTGAACAGCAGGTAGCGCGGGTCTCCGGTGATGTAGGGGATCATCGCCACGCCCATCGTCTCGGCGGTGCCGAGCAGCACGCCCGCGCCGATCCCGTACGCGACCCCCGTCAGCCGCCGGGCGTGCCGGCCCTCCACCTTGCGCTCGCGCACGCAGAACAGCCAGATGGGGAAGAGGAGCGAGGGGACCGTCGCCGCGGCGAACGTCCAGGGGGACGGGTCGGGCGGACCGGCCAGGCTGCGCGAGGGGAACGAGCCGTACCCGAAGGCGACGGAGACCGCGACGAGGACCAGTGCCGCGACCAGCAGGGAGATCGCGCCGGCCTCCCGGCGGGACAGTCGCTCCTTGAAGCCCTGGACGCCGACCAGCAGCAGCAGGAGCAGGCCGAAGAGGTAGGTGGCCAGCATGATCGAGACGGGTGCGGTGTTCACCGCGGCCGCGGCCACCACGGTCCCGCTCATCACCGTGGTCAGGCCGATCATCCACGAACCGCTGGTCGCCAGCTTCATCGTGGCGTGGAACGGGCGGCGGGCGGTGAGCGGCGGGAGCGACGCCCCGGTCATCTTGAAGATCACGAAACCGGTGAGGTAGACGAGGTGGGCGGCGCACGCCAGGAGTACGGGCTGCATGGTTCCTCCGGGGGTGGGTCGAAGGGACACTCATCGTGACATGACGGATATGCCAGATAGCAGGCAGCGACGGCAAGGAGTTTCCGGCGTTTTTATCCCCCCCGCTCAAGACCGACCGGAATCGAGCGGAGGGAACGTCACGCCGCCCGGCTCAGACCAGGCCCAGCCGCTCGGCCAGCAGGGCCCGGTGACGCCGGCCCGGACCCAGCAGCAACTCGGCGCTCTTGGCGCGCTTGTAGTAGAAGTGCGCGTCGTGCTCCCACGTGAAGCCGATGCCGCCGTGCAGGAGCAGATGCTCCTTGGCGACCCGGAAGTAGGCCGGGCCGACGTAGGCCTGGGCGAGCGCCGCGGCCTGCGGCAGCTCCTGCGGCGCCTCGTCCGCGGCCCACGCGGCGTACCTGGCCACCGACTCGGACTGCTCCAGAAGGCAGTGCAGATCGGCGAGCCGGTGCTTCACCCCCTGGAAGGAACCGACGAACCGGCCGAACTGCACGCGCAGCTTGGCGTAATCGACGATCGTGTCCAGGCAGCGGCGCAGCCCGCCCAGCTGCTCGGCCGCCAGGACCGCGCCGGCGACGTCGAGCGTGCGGGCCAGTGCCTCGGTGGCGTCCGCCGGGCCGACGAGCCGGGCCTGGATCCCGTCGAACTCCACGGCGGCCTGAGGACGGGTGAGGTCCAGGACCTCCAGCGGAGTGCGCTTGACGGCCTCGCCGGAGACGGCGAACACGGCCGGCTTCCCGTCCAGGCTCGCGACGACCAGGAGCAGGTCGGCGTCCGCGCCGTAGAGGACGCGCTCGGCACGGCCGTCGAGGGTGTGGTCGGCGGAGGCCGTCACGCCCTCGCCGAACGAGAGCGTCGCGACCGTCGTGCCCGCCGCGATCCCCGGCAGGTACTCCCGCTTGGCGTCCTCGTCGTCCAGCGCGAGCAGCGCCTCGGCCGCCAGGACGGACGAGGCGAAGTACGGCACCGGGGTGAGAGCCGTGCCCAGCTCCTCCAGCACGATCGCGACCTCCGCGCGCCCGGCTCCCTCTCCCCCGTACTCCTCGGGGATGGCCAGGCCGGTGACGCCCAGCTCCCCGGCGAGCCGGTCCCACGTCTTGCGGTCGTAGGACTCCTCGCCTTCGACGACCTGCCGGACCCGCGCGATGGGCGCGGCGGAGGCCAGGAAGGACCGGACGGCCCCGGCCAGCTCCTGCTGCTCGGTGGTAAGGATGAGTCTCACGCGCCCGTCTCCTTCTTCTGCGTGCCGACCTTGAGTTCACGGAAGGGCACGTCGCGGTCGACCTGCGGCTCGCGCGGCAGGCCCAGCACCCGCTCGCCGATCGCGTTGCGGACGATCTCGTTGGTGCCGCCGCCGAGCGCCATGCCCGGAGCCCACGCCAGGGCCACGGCGTAACGCGCCAGCTCGTCGTCCTCGGAGTGGGCGACGACGCCCTCGCCGAAGATCTCGGCGGCCGTCTCGGCGCTGTCGAGGGTCAGTTCGGCCAGCAGGAGCTTGGTGACCGAACCGCGCGAACCCGGGTTCACGCCGGCCTTGACCTCTTGCGCCAGCCGGGCGTTGAACAGCTCCAGCGCGCGTTCCTGGATGTAAAGGTCGACCAGCTTCTCGCGGACGGCCGGGTCCTCGGTGAGGCCGCGCTTCTGCGCGCGGGCGGCGATGCTCTTGTACGAGGTGGGACGGTCCGGGGCGGCGCTCCCCATGCCGATCGACATGCGCTCGTGCAGGAGGGTGGTGATGGCCGCGTGCCAGCCGTTGTTCACTCCCCCGAGGACCTGGTCCTCGGCGATGCGGACGTCGTCGAAGAAGACCTCGTTGAAGTGCGCGATGCCCGTCATGTCACGCAGCGGGCGCACCGTGACGCCGGGAGCGCGCATGTCGACGATGAACATCGTGATGCCCTTGTGCTTGGGCACGTCCGCGTCGGTACGGGCGATGATCAGGCCGTGGTCGGCGTGCTGCGCGACGGTCGTCCAGACCTTCTGGCCGCTCAGGACCCACCCGTCCTCGTCGCGGACCGCGCGGGTCTGCAGCGAGGCGATGTCCGAGCCGGCGCCGGGCTCGGAGAACAGCTGGCACCAGATCTCCTCGCCGCGCAGCAGCGGCCGGATGTAGCGCTTCTTCTGCTCCTCGGTGCCCAGCGACAGCAGCGTCGGCCCGCACATGCCGAGGCCGATGCCGAACACGCCGACCGGCAGGGCCTTTCCGCGCGCGGCCTGCTGGAAGACCCGCTCCTCCGCGGTGCTCAGCCCCTGCCCGCCGTATTCGGCCGGCCAGGAGATGCCGGAGTAGCCCGCGTCGTAGAGCTTCGCCATGAACTCCCGGGACACCTCCGTCCCCGTGTTCTCCGGAATGGGGGTCTTCTCCAGCCAGGCTTTCGCCTGACTGGCATACGCCTCGATATCAGTCATCCGGGCTCCTCAACCGAATCGGATTCGGTTTCTCATTCAACCCCAATGACCCCTGCTTCCTCCACCCTCCGTAAGGGTTTACTTTCCACTTCTGTACGCGAGCGCAAACGCCGCGGCCGCACCGAGCGCGCCCAGAACCCTCAGATGGTTGAACGCCGTCCACCGCGACGCGTACGTCTTCCAGAACTCGGCTGTACCGGCGGCCGCAGCGTCCAGCGCCTCGAGCTGGTTGTTGTAAGGCACGTGATAGACGGCCGTCAGCACGATCGGAACCAGGCACAGGCCGGCTCCCACCACCGCATACGTGCTTCCCGGCGCCCCGAGGTCACGCAGCCCCCCGACCCCCACGACGACCCCCGTCACCGCCGTGCCGAACAAAGTGAGCATGAAGAGCGAACTGGGCGCGGCCCTGTTCATCGACTGCATCGCGGCGGCACCCTGAGCGGCCGGCAGATTCACCAGCCCGCGCATGACGAAGGTGGAGAAGGCGAAGAAGACGCCGGCGTTAACTCCGGCCCCGACAGTCGAGACGAGCAGCAGAGTACGGTTCAAGGTGTTCTCCTCCAGGATTGGGCTACCCCCTCATCCCACCGCTCCGAAGCCGCGACCTCCATCGCTGAGAAGCGCACGCGCATACGCATCCGTCCACGCGTTACCTTCATCCCATGGACGCTCTAGCCGCCCTGCTGGACGGCCCCCGGGCCCAAGGCGCATTCCTTCTCCGCTCGGTCATGGACCCTCCGTGGTCCATGCGCATCCAGGACCGTTCGCCCCTGACGGTCGTGGTCATCGCCCAAGGCCATGCCTGGATCACCCCCGAGACGGGGTCTCCCCTTCAACTGGCCCCCGGCGAGGTCGCCCTGGTCCGAGGCCACCGCCCCTACACCGTCTCCGACTCCCCCGGCACGCCACCTCAGATCGTCATCCACCCCGGCCAGATCTGCACCACCCTGGACGGCACCCGCTTGGAGGAGACGATGTCCCAGGGCGTCCGCACCTGGGGCAACACCCCCGAGGGCGAGACCGTCATGCTCACCGGCACCTACGAGACCGCCACCGAGACCACGCAGCAACTCCTGAACGCCCTGCCCCCGCTGCTGACCCTCCCGGCCGACCCGGCCCACACCCCGCTGATCTCCCTCCTCACCACGGAGATCACCCAGGACTCCCCCGGCCAGACCGCGGTCCTCGACCGCCTCCTGGACCTGCTGACGATCACACTCCTGCGCACGTGGCTCACCCGGAAAGACGCACGCCCTCCCGCCTGGTACCAAGCCCAGTCCGACCCTCTGATCGGCCAGGCCCTGCGCCTCCTGCACCACAACCCGTCCCACCCCTGGACGGTGGAGCTCCTCGCCACAAAACTGGGCGTCTCCCGCTCGGCCCTGGCCCGCCGCTTCACAGCCCTGGTAGGCGAGCCCCCCATGGCCCACCTCACCCGCTGGCGCCTGAGCCTCGCCGCCGACCTCCTCGAGGACCCGGCCCTCACCCTGGAGGCCATAGCCCGAAGAGTCGGCT
The DNA here is from genome assembly GCF_039533685.1 of Actinocorallia aurantiaca. Classification (NCBI taxonomy): domain Bacteria; kingdom Bacillati; phylum Actinomycetota; class Actinomycetes; order Streptosporangiales; family Thermomonosporaceae; genus Actinocorallia; species Actinocorallia aurantiaca. The sequence goes on from NZ_BAAATZ010000037.1 coordinate 50,565, forward strand.
ACGCCACCCCCTACGCCCTCAGCACCGCCTTCAAGCGCACCCGAGGCCTCACCCCGGCCCAACACCGAGCCCGCCGCACCCCGATTTCGCGTACACCCCCCGAAACCCTGTACGCTACCGACGGAGCCAATCAACACGGCCCCACGCGGATGTAGCTCAATGGTAGAGCCCTAGTCTTCCAAACTAGCTACGCGGGTTCGATTCCCGTCATCCGCTCTTTGTTTCCGCAGGTCAGAGCCGTGATTCACTCTAGTGGATCACGGCTCAAGATCTTTTGTCACCCAAATGTCACTGGGAATCGCCGCTACGCGCTGGCAGTTCACATGCGAACCCGGTCTCGATCAGCATCGCCCGGCACCCCCTGCTTCCTCCGTCGACACCCCGCAGCCCGCTCGAATCACTATGACGAACGTAGGGTCTTAGCCTGCGTTCATCACCACAACGGGCCTCAGGATCTCTCCAGGGGTAAAGACGTGTCAGATGCGCCGGAGACGGCAGTGGGATTGCCACTGAAGCTCCCCACCGACACAACGCGGTGCTGCACCGATGTCTACGCGCATCCCCGTCCGCAGTTGGCACGTCAGGGCGTTGCGGGCAGTCGCGCACGGCTACTACGTCGTGGTGCCGCAACGGCGCCTGGCCAGTCGGCGCTGGCGGCCCGAACTGCACACCACGGCGCTGGACGTCGCGATCGCCGACTACGGAATCAATGACGTGGCGCTGCTGGGAATCAACGCTGCCACAGGCTCCACGCCGGGGCGTGGGTCGGCGGCGACTGGTTCAGATGCGTTTCAACGAGGAGGAGTACGCGGCGTTCCCTTCGGCCGCCGAACGGCGGGGTTTGTCGAACGGGATCTATGCGGCGCAGGCGTGCATGGCACATGTACGAGACCTGGACTCGGTCGAGCAGGAAGCGCTGCGTGACCTGCTGGGGGCGTTGATACTGGCGGACAGGTCAGGTCCGGAAAGCCGGCGTGCTATTCAACCAGGTGGTGGCCAGGCTGAACGCAACAGGCAAGCAGGCGGAACGGTTCGCTGTATACGCAGCGGCGGCTGACCGGACCCTGCGGAGAATGGACGATCTGACCGCTCGGGTGAGGGCCCATCTGTCGTGGTCGGGAAGGTGATCCGAGGGAAGCGGGTCCAAGGCCTGATCCGCTACGTGTTCGGCCCCGATAACCACGGGAGGCATCACGACCCGCACGTCATCACGAAATACCGCTCGGCCGAGGACCTGGAACCTCCGCGCAGGGCTGACGGAGGCCTGGACTTCCAGGCACTGGAGGAGGTGATGACGCAACCGCTGGCGCTGCTCGGAGAGCTCAACCTGGCCAGGCCGGTGCGGCATTACCTCATCCGGACGATCCGATCCTCACGAACGAGCAATGGGCCCAGATCGCCCGCGAGATCATGCACACCACCGGACTGGCTCCGAAAGGAGGCGACGACGGCTGCCGCTGGTTCACGGTCCGGCACGTTGACGACCACATCCACCTGGTCGCAACGCTGGCCCGACAGGACGGGCGGCGCCACGCCGCATCGAGCGGAAGAACGGCTTCGTGCGGACGTCCCCGGCGGACAGGACAGCGGCGAAGAGACCGACCCGGGGAGAGACGGAGAAGGCAAGTCGCCACCACCCTCCGGAGGCTCCACGAGCCTCACTGCGACGGCATGTCATTACCTGCGCCGCCGGGCACGCAGCGAGAAGGAGTTCTTCTCCCGGCTGCGTGGCGAAGGCGTCCTGGTCAAGTTCCGGCACAGCCGCCAGAACCCGGAGCAGATCACCGGTTACGCCGTCGCACTCCCAGGCAACAGCAGCCGCGACGGCTGGCCGATCTACTTCAGCGGCGGACGGCTCGCTCCGGATCTGACCTTGCCGAAGCTCCGGGCCCGCTGGCCATCCGCTCTCCGCCGGCACTACCAAAGCCGTCAGAAGGTCGTCGAACCGAATCTCTCTCAACACTCGTGCCCGCCAACCAGGGCAACATCAAGAGTCCGTGCCGCGGGAAGCTCACGCGGAACTCCAAGTGGTCTACGACGACGCCGCCCGAGTTGCCGACCACGCCAGCGACCAGATCCGCCGCTGCACCACGCTCAATCATCAGGCCGTCCGCGCCCAGAGGGCCGAGTTCCCAAGCCCATCAGAGCAGGAGAGGGAGAGCGGTCGGAGTGGCACGCGGTGTAGCACTTCGACTCTGTAGGCATCTACAGATAACTGAGTACTCAGCGGTTGAGCCTTGTCGACACTTACGAGCCGAAGATCCAGTTCGCCTTGACGACCAGGCGAGGAACAAGGATCCGCGCGCCGCTGTGGCACCGGCTCCGCCAGCTGGTCTGGTGTTTATTCGTGTTCAGGTTGCCCAGATGGCCTGCTGAAACTACGCTCGACCATGCGACAGCAGGGGCGTAGTTTCCTGACAGGACCTGAGACGAGCAGAGGGCGCAAGTGACTACAGAGAAGCGTAAGGCTGTTGTGCTGTTGAGCGGCGGCCTGGACTCGACCACTGTTCTCGCGATCGCTCGCCACGAAAGCTACGAGACGTACGCGCTCAGCTTCCGCTACGGCCAGCGGCACACCGAAGAACTCGAAGCAGCCAAGAGGATCGCCGCCGAGCTCGGCGCCACCGAACATGTGATCGCTGACATCAACCTCGCTGTCTTCGGTGGATCTGCCCTCACCGACGCCTCTCTGAATGTTCCGCACCACAAGAGCGCTGAGGACATCGGTACTGAGATTCCGATCACCTACGTTCCCGCACGCAACACCATCTTCCTCTCTTTCGCCCTCGCTTGGGCGGAGACGCTCAACTCGTCCGACGTCTTCATCGGTGTCAACGCACTCGACTACAGCGGCTACCCTGACTGTCGCCCTGAGTACATCGAGGCCTACGAGAAGATGGCGAACCTCGCTACCAAGGCCGGTGTTGAGGGCACCCAGAAGCTGAAGGTTCACACCCCGCTGATTCAGTTGACCAAGGCCCAGACGATCCAGCGTGGGCTCGAACTTGGTGTCGACTACTCCCTGACCCACAGTTGCTACGACCCGGTCGGCGGCCGTGCTTGCGAAACCTGTGACTCGTGCTTGCTGCGCAGTCGCGGCTTTGCTGAACTCGGTCTCGTCGACCCGTCATTCACCTCCGCGAAGGCTTGATCCGGTCCATGTACCGGATCAAAGAGATCTTTTACACGCTTCAGGGCGAGGGCAGTCATGCTGGGCGTCCGTCCGTGTTCTGTCGATTCACAAGCTGTAACTTGTGGACCGGTCTAGAGAAGGATCGCCACCGGGCAATCTGTAAGTTCTGTGATACAGACTTCGTTGGAACAGACGGGCCCGGCGGCGGAAGGTTCCAAACATCCGTTGACCTCGCCGCCGCTGTCGCGAAGGCTTGGCAGGGCAAACCGCACCCACGGAGCAAGCCCTACGTGGTCTGCACCGGGGGTGAACCACTCCTGCAGTTGGACCAGGACGCCGTTGACGCACTTCATGCGGAGGGTTTCGAGGTCGCCATCGAGACCAACGGCACACGTCCCGCGCCTAATGGCATCGACTGGATCTGCGTCAGCCCCAAAGCAGATGCAGAAGTCGTCCTGACATCCGGTCACGACTTGAAACTGGTGTATCCACAGCCTGAGGCCCCGCCGGAGCGTTTTGAGCACCTCGACTTCGACCGGTTCTTGCTTCAGCCGATGGATGGGCCGGACATCGTCGCGAACATACAAGCCACCGTCGCTTACTGCCTCGAACACCCGCAGTGGCAGTTGAGCCTCCAAACCCACAAGACTCTGGGAATCCCTTGATCGAGATCTTTCGCGAGTTCACCTTCGAAGCGGCGCACCGACTGCCCAACGTTCCTGATGGGCACAAGTGCGCGCGCCTGCACGGGCACAGCTACCGACTGGAGGTGCATGTCCGCGGCGAGGTGGACGAGTCGATGGGCTGGCTCATGGACTTTGCCGACGTCAAAGCGGCCGTGAAACCAGTGATCGACCGACTCGACCACTACTACCTCAACGAAATTTCTGGCCTGGAGAATCCGACCAGCGAAGTGCTCGCCAAGTGGGTCTGGGGCCGACTGACCGATGTTCTCCCCCTATCAAAGATCGTCGTCCGGGAAACCTGTACCTCTGGATGCGTCTACCGAGGTGAACAGTGATGCTCGAAGACGTCCAGGCCACGCCTGACACCCGGGGCATTGCACTTGACGAGGTGGGCATTGACGGTCTTCGCTATCCGGTGCTCGTAGCAGATGGTCAAGGGGCTAAACGCGAGACAGTGGCGACTGCCAAGATGTCCGTCGGCCTTAGTCCTGACGTCAAGGGAGCCCATCTGAGTCGGTTCGTCGAGGTCATGCATGGCTCTCGGGAACAACTCACTCTGGATTCGGCGAAGAACCTCGCAGACGAGTTGCGCCAGCACATGGGGAGCCCAACCGCGAAAATTGAGTTTTCCTTTCCCTATTTTCTGGAGCGGGAGGCACCGGTCACTCGCGCTAGGGCTTATGTGGAATACACCTGCTCGATCAGTGCATCTAGCAACCCTGAGGGGACGACAGCAACCTTCCGAGTGGTGGTTCCAGTTACTAGTGTGTGCCCATGTAGCAAGGCGATCAGTGATTACGGCGCACATAACCAGCGCGGCTACATCACCATTGATGCCCGCCCTGCTGCGGATGATCTCTGGTTCGATGAATTGATCGACATCGCAGAGGCATCCTCCTCGTCGCCCGTCTATGCATTGCTGAAGCGACCTGATGAGCGATATGTAACGATGGCGGGTTACGACCATCCTGTTTTCGTTGAAGACATGGTGCGTAACGTATGCCTCGCGCTTAGGGCATCGGATCGAGTCGTCGGCTATCGCGTTCGGGCACTAAACGACGAGAGTATCCATAATCACGCGGCCTACGCAGCGGTTGCCTGGACGTTCCCAGGAGACGCCTGACGATGGGTAGCGCCGTCGAGAACGAGGCGCCGACTGTTCATATCGTGGTGACGTGCACTAACCGTAAACGCGTTCGTGTTCCTAGCCACCTACAGGTGCGCGATCTTCAGAAGTCAGACGTAGCAAGGCGCAGTCGGGCATGGATCAAGCGACTGTCCGATGCGCCAACGGTAGCGCTGGCCAAGGAACTCTATGCCGGTGAACACTGGCAGATTGCACGTGGTCTGGCCGAACGTGTCGGGGCCCACGGACGTCTCTGGGTTAGTTCAGCCGGTTACGGTTTGATCAGTGCCGATGCCCCCTTGGCCCCGTATGGCGCAACGTTCGCATTGGGGCAAGACGACTCGGTCGCCGACGACCTTGTCGGGGTAAGAGCCTGGTGGGAAGGCTTGGCTCAGTGGGAGGGACCTGAGCCGGGACAGCCGCGTTCGATCAGTGCTCTTGCTGCGCGAGAGCCGGACTCTGTGATCATCGCGGTGCTATCCGATCCATATGTGCGAGCTTGTGCGCTCGATCTGCGAGACGCGGAGAAGCAACTTTCCGACGCGGACAGCCTGTCCGTCGTCGGCCCCGCAGGACGCTGCCACGAGGTCGATGACATGGTCGTGCCCGTCACAGCGGCGCTACGCAGTGCCGTGGGTGGCAGTTTGCTGTCGTTGAACGTGCGTGCTGCCGCCGATGTCATTGATGCTTGCCAGCGTGTGGGCGATCCGCTTAAACGGCCGTTCCTCAAGAAACTCATGCAGAGCGCCCATGAGGCCGCGCCTGTCATTGAAGCCAGGCCTGCTGGGGCACGCCTCACCGACGATCAGGTGCGTGACTTCATCTTCAAGCACGTGGCTTTTGGTCCTACATCGGCGACCAAATTGTTGCGGGCTCTTCGCGATGCAGGTCTGTCTTGCGAGCAGTCACGCTTCAGGCAACTTTTCCTTGATGTCACCGCATCGAGGTCTGCAGGGTCAGGGGGGCTTTTCTGATGACCGCTCCGCTCAAACCTGGCTTCACCGAAGTCAGGGCGCTGCGCATCATCCAAGCCAAGAGTTACCCTCTCTACATCTTCATGTTGCGCGCGGCGGATATCCTCAATTTTGCCGACATCTCCCGTGTAAGCCGTGATGATGCTGGCAAGTTGATCGGTTATCAACGACCACATGTCAAAAAGCATATCCAGGAGATCGTCGACTACCTTAACAGCGACTTTCCAATCTTCCCGAACCCGATCATCATGGCGTTGTCTCCTCAAGTTCATTTTAACCGGACTCGAGGAGGGCACGGCCTTCCCGACGACGGTCTCTCCGACACAGGTAGGCTGTCGATCCCAACTCCGGAGGAAGGCCGCACGAAGCCTGCATGGATTGTTGATGGACAGCAACGGGCTCTCGCCTTGGCGCAGGCAGAACGTTGTGACTTCCCCGTTCCAATTACTGCGTTTGTGGCGGATACCGTCAATCTCCAGCGTGACCAATTCGTGAGGATCAACAACACCAAACCGCTTCCGCGCGGTCTAGTGACCGAACTATTGCCTGATGTGGACAGCCCTCTTCCTCCACGTCTGGCAGTTCGCAAAGCACCTTCGCAGTTGTGTGATGTGCTGAACTCTGATAAAAACTCACCGTTTTTCGGCATGATCAAGCGTGCGTCGATGGCCGGCAAATCATCCCAAGCGGTGATCACCGACACCGGCATCGTTGACATGATCCAGCAGAGCCTGACCTTGTCTTCTGGTTGTCTCTATCCTTTCCGAGACATCGGTAAGGGTGAGACCGACTTTGACGGCATCATCAAAGCCTTGAATATCTACTGGTGGGCAGTGCGCGACACATTCCCTGAAGCTTGGGGTAAACCGCCTGAGAAAAGCCGACTCATGCATGGCGCAGGGATCCGCGCTATGGGACGGCTGATGGACCGGGTGCTCGGAGCAGTCGACCCGCTACGCCGAGACGCACCGGATGCGGTTCGCCAGCACCTTGCCCTCATCGCCCCGCATTGCCGCTGGACATCGGGCACATGGGAAGATCTTGGATACCGCTGGAACGAGATCGAAAACGTGGCCAAGCATGTCGGAGAGCTCTCCAACCATCTTATTCGTCTCTACCAAAACGCCCGCAGGGAGCTCCCGTGAGGTTCTACTTCCCCGACAGCCAGGACCAGGTAAGCCCTAGCTTCAACTTCCTCACCGAGGAGTACCCGGCCACCCGCGTCCGGCAGCGCGACGATAAATATGCCCATGAGGTACTCCAACCAGTCCCGTATGACGGGATCCTCGTCAGTAAGGCCATCGTCGACGGTTCTGTAAGGGGTGCGGGCAAGTACTCCATGCCTCAGCGGGAGCGGCTCTACAGGCTCGGTGTCACTAAGTACTTCCGCCTGCCGGCCAACGTATCGACGCTCGGTGACTGCGGTGCATTCACCTACGTCCAGGAGGAACTTCCTCCGTACACAACGGATGAAGTACTGGATTTCTATGAGCGGTGCGGATTCGACTCTGGTATCAGCATTGACCATTTGATCTTCGGGTACGAAAGTGAAATCGCTGACAAGGACGTCAATCCAGATTGGATCAATCGCCGTGATATTTCGCTACGGTATGCACTAGAATTTATTGATAAAGTCAAGGAGCGCAATTCTCGGCTTGAGCCCGTCGGTTCTGCGCAAGGCTGGAGTCCCGCGAGTTATGCCGATAGTGTTGCACATCTTCAGGAATTTGGGTACAAGAGAATTGCTCTTGGGGGCATGGTTCCACTCAAGACCCCGGATATTCTCGCCTGCCTTAAGGAAATCAGCAAGGTCCTGAAGCCGGAAACCGGACTTCACCTGCTCGGTATTACCCGGGTCGCCTCGTTGGAGGAATTTCAGGCCTACGGCGTTACGAGTATCGACTCTACCTCCCCGTTTCGTCAGGCATTCATGGACGAACGGAATAATTACTATTTCAAGGATACCGCCTACACGGCAATTCGCGTCCCGCAGGTTGACGGGAACCCGACCCTCAAGCGGCAGATCCTTGCAGGCGAGGTCTCTCAGATGGAGGCTAAAGCCGCGGAGAAGGAGTGCCTGAAGAGGCTTCGATCCTTCGACCAGGGCGAGGAGACCATCGATCGAGTAATAGCGATACTCGCCGAATACGAGAAGATCATCGAACCGTCGGGAAAGAAGAAGACACGTATTCCGGCGTATCGCAAGACGCTGGAAGTAGGACCGTGGAAGTCCTGCAATTGCACGCTCTGCACAAAGCATGGAATCGAGATTGTGATCTTCCGGGGAACTGAGCGGAATAAGCGTCGGGGATTCCATAATCTACATGTCTTTGGTGACAGAATTCACCATGTCACCCGTCCGATCAATGAGGAGAACTAATGGCCGACCGTGACACGCTCCGCCTGCCGGCGCTAGAGGTTCGGCAAGGTTCTCGTCGTATCTACTGCTTCGCAGTAGATGGGAAAAGGGTCCACGAGTTCGCTGCTATATCGCGAATCAAGCGCGATGACAACGAACAACTCCACGGGTATCAGCGCCCCGAGGTCGCCTCTCATATTCGGTCGATCCAGCGTTACCTGGAGTCAGAAGGCGCGATGCTTCCGAACGCGATCGTTCTGGCCTTCGACAGCAGAGTGAAGTTCGAACCTCTCGTACCAGAGCAGGGTCATCCCTATTCCACACCGGGTGAGTTGGTCGTCCCGATCGACGAGACCCTCAGCGAGAACGAGAAACCGGCCTGGCTCGTTGATGGTCAACAGCGCAGCGCCGCGATTCGGGAAGCCGACGTCGGCGAATTCCCCGTAGCCGCAGTCGCATTCATCGCCGACGACGAGGCCGAGCAGCGCGCTCAGTTCATCCTGGTCAATAACACCAAGCCTCTGCCCAAGGGCTTGATCCACGAGCTCTTGCCTGATACGACCGGTCACCTACCCCAGGCATACGCTCGCCGGCAACTTCCCGCAATAATCATGACTCGCCTGAACGGCACTATCGGCGGCCCCTTCTACCGGGCTATCGCTACCCCCACCTCGCCGGATGGCTACATCAAGGACAACAGCATCCTCCGAATGATCGAGCACAGTCTCTACGAAGGCGCGCTCTACCAGTACCGCAACCCGGAGGACGGTACTGGCGACATCGACCAGATACTCCTACACCTGAACACCTACTGGCGACTCGTCAAGGGCGTCTTTCCTGAAGCCTGGGCACTCCCGCCCCGTCTCTCCCGCCTCACCCACGGTGTCGGTATCCAGGCCATGGGCTTCCTCATGGACCACCTCACTGAAGACCTTGTTCCCAGCGAAATCGAAAGTGTTGTCACCGACGCTCTCAAACGCATCGAACGGGCAGCGGCTTGGACCAGTGGCACGTGGTCCTTCGGCCCGGACGAGATCCGTAAGTGGAACAGTTTTCAAAACACTCCGAACGACGTCCGTACCCTTACTACGGGTCTTCTTCGCCTGATCAACCAGGAACGCCTCTTCTAACGAGGTTTCAGGCGTGATGTCGCTGGTCTGACAGATGGCGTCTGGGGCGGTATGTGTGGTGTATGAGGTATCCGCAGGGTGGCGGGTTGACCGCTGAGCGGCGGGCGTTCCGTGAAGGGATCCGGGCGCGGGCGGCCGGGTTGTTCGCCGCCGGCGTGGAGTTGAGGGTCAGCGTCCGGTCCGTGCAGCGCTGACGCAGGGCATGGAATGCCGGGGGGCCGGCGGGGCTGCGGTCGAAGGGATCGGCGGCACGGCCGAAGCTGAGCCCAGTTCTGTGGGAGGCGCTGGAGACCGAGCTCGATCGGGGGCCGGCCGCGCATGGCTGGCCGGACCAGACCTGGACGCTGGCCCGGATCCAGACACTCATCGGCCGTCGTTTCCACAAGAGGGTCAGCTTGTCGGGCATCTGCCAGATGCTGCGGCGCAACGGCTGGACACACCAAAGTCCCGCCCGCAGAGCGGTCGAACGAGACGATGCCGCGGTGGCCAGCTGGGTGAGGGAGACCTGGCCGCACGTGGAAAAACCGCGGCGGCGCTCGGCGCCTGGATCATCTTCGAAGACGAAGCCGGGTTCTCGATGACGCCGCCGACCCGCAAGACCTGGTCCCGCCGCGGCCGCACCCCTCTCATCCGGGTCCGGGGACGCTCTCAGCGACGCTTCTCCCTGGCGGCCCTGGCCTGCTACCGGCCCGGTGAGCGACCTCGGCTGATCTACCGGCCCAAACGACATCCCGTCCACAAGAGCGCCCAACGCCGCAGCTTCGCCTGGAGCGACTACCGCGACCTGCTCACAGCGGCCCACCACCAGCTCAACGGCCCGATCGTGCTGGTCTGGGACAATCTCAACGTCCACCGGGACAAGCGATTGAAAGCGTTCGTCGACGCCTCGGCCTGGCTCACCGTCTTCTACCTGCCGGCCTACGCACCCGACCTCAACCCCGTCGAGACAGCATGATCCCTGCTGCGCCGCAGCAGCCAGACCAACCGGCACTTCACCGAACCCGACCAGCTCCTGACCACCCTGCGCCAGGGCCTGCGAAAGATCCAATACCGCAGCGACCTCATCAACAGCTGCCTCGCCGCCACCGGCCTCACCCTGGCGACATCACGCCTGAAACCTCGTCAACCTCGATCTTTCGCGTGTCTGGTTTGGTCGCGTAGCGACCGGACCAGACCGTTTTTTCGGTAGGCGGTCGTGCGGATGGCCCGACTGTCGCGTCGGGGGCGGGGTTCCATCGGCCCGGGTGGTCGTCCTTTCTGGCTGGTGGGGGCAGGTTGGTGTTGGTCAGGGTGCGGGCAGGGTCTGCAGGCGGGTGACCGCGGAGGCGATGAGGTCGGCCCAGCGCCAGCGGGCGGCGATCCGGAGCCGTCTTCCGCCTTTGGCGAGGCGGCCTGCGGCGGAGAACAGGCGGAGCCGGAGCCGTTTGGGTTCCCAGCGTGGGGCTGGATGGTCGTGCAGGGCGAGCATCTGCATCCAGGCGAGCAGGTCGGCGGCGAGCGCGACGAACTCCAGCCAGACCTGGTTCTGGGCGGCTCCATGCAGGGGCAGGTTGCGCAGGCCGGTGTCTTTCGCATTGCGGATGCGGTCTTCGCAGCGGGCGCGGTGGCGGTGGCGTAGTTCCAGGTCGGCGAGTTGGCCGCGGCCACCGCCGGGCCGGGTGCCGGTGACGAAGACCGTGAAGCGGTGGCCATCCAGATCGGTGAGGCGGAGCTGCGCGCCGGGGTGGGGGTGTTCCTTGCGGACGATGACCCGCATGCCCTTGGGCCAGGACGACAGATCGAGCATCCCGGTGAGCTCGGCGACCCACGCTCCGTCCCGGACCCGCCGCTCGTCGTCGTAGGCGACCTTCCACATGTCTTCGGGGAGGGCGAGGATCGCCGCGCAGATGTCGTCGGTCAGGCCGAATCCGATGGAGTACTTCAGCCGGCAAGAGGCCACCCAGTTCAGGAACTCATGCGTGCCACCCCCGGAATCAGCCCGGATCAGCACCTGCTTGTGCAGGTGGTCGGGGATCTGGTTGAGTGCGGCCCGCCCCGCCGTGATGTGGTCTTCGGCGGTGTTCGACCCGTCGTTACCGCGACGCAGCAGCAGCACGGCGGCCTCGCCCGTCCCGCCGGGGCCGTGGTCGATGAACGCGGTCATCGGATGGAACTCGAACGAACGCTCCCAGGTCGACGCTGCGGCCTCTTTCTCCGAATGCGCGATCACGATCGTCGCGTCCAGATCCACCGGAATCAGAGAGCCGTCCGCGCCCGGAGCATGCTCGCCCGCCAACTGCCAGGCCCGTTCCCGGGCAGCCGCACGCGCCCCGCGGACCGCCCGCAACGCCCTCGGCCCTGCATCGGCTGTCGCGAGGATCCGCAAGCCCAAGGACAAGGCCCGGGTTGAGAGGTCGATTCCTTATGTTCGGGACTCGTTCTGGCGGGGCCAGGAGTGGCCGAGTACGATCCTAAAATCGCAGGTCAAGGACCAAGATCGCATATAGGTAGGAGTGCCGACGGCTTGAACGACCAAGGATTCACAGTCGGGTGGCTACTTTACGTAGCGATTGGGTGCCAACTGAAAGCCTACAGTCACCTTTGGAGGAACCTCGGCTAGTTTCAGGTGATTTCCGGAATCCAGACGCTAACGTCGGTCCCGTAGACGGAAGGACCGTTCCCCAGACGGTCCCTGCGCAGGCGAAGAGAGGTCTGTCCCCGTGTCGGCACGTTTCACGGTCGGCCAATTGGTCGAGTACACCAACTCTCCGGGCATCGGCAAGGTTGTCGGAGTTTCTAGCTCTCATCTCCAGGTCGAGTTCTTCGAGTCAGTTGCAAAACCCTCCGCTGCTTCAGCCTTTGTACCGCTCGGCGCATGCCAACACGTATCCCTCATGCCCGAGACCCGCGTCTACCGGCGCAACCCCGATACCGGTATGTGGTTGGCCGGGCGGGTAAAGGGTCAGGTCAACACGGGCGAGTATTTTGTGCGCTTCCCGAACGTCGAATACGATCTTCCCGTCCACGAGAAGCAACTCCACGTCCGCTGGGACCGTCCCGTCGCGGATCCTGTACTGGTGCTGACATCAGGCGGAAGCGAGTCCGGCTACTTCTCTAACGCGCGCCTGCCCTTCCTTCGGAACCTCGTTGGGCAACGGGCGGCGTGTGCAAGCGTCTCGGCTCTGCTTTCGTCTGCTGTCGAGTTCTTTCCCCACCAGGTGTATGCAGCGCTCACAGTCTTGTCTGATCCGGTTCAGCGTTACCTTCTCGCCGACGAGGTCGGCCTCGGCAAAACGATCGAAGCCGGCTATGTGATCAGACAGACCCTGATCGATAATCCGCGCGCAAAGATCTGCGTGATAGCACCCGATGTGCTGCGACGTCAGTGGCAGCGGGAGCTCCGTGAGAAGTTCTTCATCGACGACTTCCCAAGCGCGACGATCCGGATCCTGCGTCAGGACGAACCTGAGCGATGGGTGTCATGGGAGGACAGCGATCTGGTCGTAGTCGACGAGGCCCACCAACTCGTCCAGGTCACAAATGGAGAAGTTGAACCGTACCGCAGCCTCACGCGTCTTGCTCACGGATCAACACGTCTGCTGCTGATGACCGCGACACCGGTCATGTCGAACCACGTTACCCAATTGGCGCTACTACACCTCCTCGATCCCAGTCTCTACCGGTGGTCGGACCTCGAATCTTTCGAGCGCAAATACCGACTGCGGGCCAGACTTGCAAGTTTGGTGTACTCGTTGGACAGCGAGTTCACCTATCTTTTGAAAGATTCCATCGACGAGATCAGCGAATTGATCCCCGAATCAGATAGTCAATTCAAGGAA
>NZ_BAAATZ010000037.1:63849-122176 GCF_039533685.1 Actinocorallia aurantiaca
AAGCAGAGTTGAAGGCCCGCACCGAAGCTCTCCGAGCTCACATCAGCGAGGGGTACCGACTACATCGCCGCGTAATTCGGCATCGCAGGTCCCGTGTCACCATGGACGACCCGGACGCGGTCTATATTCCCTATGAGGTTCGAGGCCGTCAGAAACCCGAAGCTCTCGTCACGGCCTCTGGACAGCATGAAATTTCACAGACGAGGCTCATGGACTGGCGGTCCGCCACCTGGGACCATCTCCTCGACCACGGACTCGAGGAGGCGAAGGTAGCCTACGGCCGAGTGCTGGGCATCCTGGCCTCTCGCGCGAACGGGTGGGTCAACGACCTGACCGACGCCCTCTCGTGGCGCGTCGAACGCGAGGATGGCGCGGCCGTCCGGGCTGGTCTGAGTGCTTATGAGCGTGTTCTCCTCACGGAGGCCCCAGTACTCAACGTCGAACGCGAACTCCTCGCCGAATGGCGCGCTGAGGAGCAGGCCGACGAGGGTGAATCGATCAACGCGGTCGTCTCCTCACTGCTGCCCGCGCTCAAGACGAGTACCAGAACCGTGATCTTCTGCGGCCCCGGCATGCTTGCCGGAGTTGTGGCCGAGCGAATGAGCAAACGTTTTCAGAAGGTTGCCGTCCACGAACACTCCCACCGGGTGGGGCCGCAGGAGTCCGAGCACTCGCTCGTGCTGTGGGCCTCGGAGTCAATGCCCAGAGTCCACGTGCTCGTCACCGATGACTCGGCGGAGGAAGGGCTTAACCTCCAACTCGCCGACACGATCATCCACCTCCGGTTGCCCTGGTCTCCGAACGATCTCGAGCAACGGCTCGGGCGGGTCGACCGCTATCCCGGTGCCACGGGCCAGAGGGAAGCAGCCCGGCAGTACCGACTCGCCTCCGAGGAGTCTGACTCTTATTCAGAGGCTTGGGCCGTTCTACTTGAACGGGGATACGATCTCTTTACCGAATCGGTCTCCACTCTTCAGGACGCGATTGCGGGCGGTCTCGACAGAGTGTGGACTGCCGGATATGAGAGTGGTGCTGAGGGCCTCCACGGCATAGCGGGCGAAGTGAGGGACAGCCTCCGCGAGGCCCGACTCGACATCGACAAGATGGACCTCCTCGAGTCGATCCATGAAACCTCCATTGCGGGCCGCAACGTAGCATCCTCTCTGCTGGAAATGGAGACATTCTGGCGTGACGTTCACAAAACTCTGGTCGGGTACGTCGACATCAACGGAGGCATAGGTCTCGCGTTCCACGAACGGACCGTTGGTAAATCTCCCGCCGTGGCCTTCGACCTCTCAGCCTCCACCCCGAAGATCGATCCGCGACTCTGGAAGCGAGCCCGTCCGGAGTTGACAACTGCCGCCCAGGGTGCCTTCAACCGGAACGTTGCCCTTAGGCATCCCGGCACCCGGTTGCTACGCGTAGGAAACCCACTCATTGATGTTCTTGCGGAGGCGGTCTACTTGGACGACCGCGGGCAGGCAACCGCCTTCCGTCGCGTCGACCAGCGCTACCGGGGAGACGCCCATGCGCATTTCGGCTTCCACTACCTCGTTGAGGCCGACCTCACTGACGCACTCCTCCTCTTGGAGGGCAATGCCGACGCCAGTCGTGCACTTCGGCGACAGGCCGACAGACTCCTCACTCCGTTCACGATGAAGGTGTGGGTAAATACCTCAACGGAACTGCCGATCATCGAGCCCGGCATCCTGAGTTGGCTTGAGCAGCCCTACAACAACAGGTCCGATCAGAACTACAACGCCAGGTTCCTCGACGAACTACTCGATGTCTTCAACGGCTGGGACGGATACCGTTCCTCCGGCAACTCTTGCGAGCAGATCGCGCGCGACCATCTCCTCAAGACCAAGGAGTTGTCGGAAAGATGCCAGCGCGCCCAGGACGAGGCCCGGCAGCGCGTTGCCGTCACTGTCGCCCAAGCGCGAACCCGCCAATTGGCGGGCCATCTTGTCGGCGATACCGAGAGCCTTCTCACCGACGTGGACATCACCCAGGCGCTCATAGAGAGGCTGACGCAGCCGACAGTCAAGGTGGTCGCGGCGACCTGTGTCGTCCGTGCGGGTCTGCGGTCGGCGGCACGATGAGCGCCAATGGATGGATTCAGGCCAAGCATCTTTACGCGACCTGGCCGGATGTCTCGATTCCCGAGGCAGCAACCGGCACTGTGCGGCGACTCGCCGACGCTCTACAGGGCCTAATTACCGGCGCCGCCGGATGGCGAGACGTTGCCGCACTCACGCGTCAGGTCCTTCTGGAGGCTTCAGCCAGGGAGAACGAGTTCCCGCTGCTCGTTCCGGCCGATGCGCTGCTGCCTACATCCGCGCAATGGTGGGAGAGCGGATGCCGGGCTGCCCCCAGCGGCGCCCAACATTTCGCGGTCAGCGCCGTCCCATGGCATCCGAGCACCCCGGACGATCACTCCGCCAAGGCGGCTGCCGCTGACCTCAGAGAGGTCTACCTAGGCATCGACTCCAGGCAGCGCAGGTCACTCGAGGGAGTGCCTGCGGACCCGTTCTGGACTGCCGCCCTCGGATACGACCACTACTACTCGATTGGACAGCGCCAGGCGGCTCGCTCCGTTGCTCTCGCGCCACCGGGAAGCACCACGATCGTCTGCTTGCCGACAGGCCACGGCAAGACTCCCGTGGCGCTGGCCCCGATCCTCCTGGATACCAGGGGCGCAGGCGTCTCCATTGTCGCTGTCCCCACCATCGTGCTGGCCCTGGACATGGAGAGGAGGACCCGAGACCTTCTCCAGCAGGCCCCGCGCAAAGCGCCAACCGGGCGGTACGCCTATACCGGCGACATGTCCGACGATCTCAAACGGCAACTCCGCGAGGACATCCGCACCGGCCGGCAACCGGTCGTCTATTGCGCACCGGAATCAGTGGCAACCGGTCTCTATAAGGCCATCGATGACGCTGCGGAAGCCGGACTTCTGCGCTATTTCGTCATCGACGAGGCGCACCTCGTCGAGCAGTGGGGAAACGATTTCCGTCCGGAGTTCCAGACGATGGCGAGCCAGCGGCGGGCCTGGATCCGCCGCGCCCCCGAGGGGCGCGAGCCGCGGACCGTGGCGATGAGTGCGACGCTCACCGCGCAACAGGTGGATGCGCTCAAGGAACTCTATGGGGACCCCGGCCGAACTCAGGTGGTCTGGGCCTCTCAGTTGAGAAGCGAGCCGTCCTACTACATCGAGTCGTTGCCAGAGGCGGAGCGGGAACAGGTCGTGCTGGAGGCCGTCGCGAAGCTACCAAGGCCGATGATCCTCTATGTGTCACGGGTTGAAGACGCCCTGCGCTGGGAGGCTGTACTCAAAGACGCCGGGTTCGCTCGGATCGCTTCGGTCACCGGCCGTTCGTCAGCGGGCGAGCGGCGGGACCGGTTGGAGGGCTGGGCAGGGGGAAACGCCGATTCTCGGCCCACCCGCTTCGACGTCATCGTTGGCACCTCCGCGTTCGGCCTCGGCATTGACCTCTCCGATGTCAAGAGCGTGATCCACGCGTGCCTGCCTGAGACCGTGGATCGGTACTACCAAGAGGTAGGGCGCGGCGGCCGCGATGGTAGCCCGTCCATCGCGTTCATGGCGAGGACCCACAGCGACGGCATTATCGCCAAAAACCTCAACGAGCAGGTCATCATCAAGGATGGTGCATGGCCGCGCTGGAACAGCTTGTTTCATAACAGGCTCGCCAAGACGCCCGAAGGCTATCTGATCGATCTCGATTCGAGACCGCCCCACATCTCAGTCAGCAGTGAGAGGAACCGAGCCTGGAACATCCGGACGATCAATCTCATGGTGCGCGCGAAACTCGTTGAGGTCCGGACCCCGCCTATGCCCTCCCGGTCGGAGAACGAGTCCGCCGAAGAATGGTCCATCCGAATCTCACATTATTTCGAGACGCTCTCCAACCGGGTTGAGATCGTCATCCTCGATGGCGCCACCAACAACCTCGAACACTTCAACAGTGTCATCGAATCCACTCGCAGGAGCATGATCGACAGTCAGCGGAGTGCTCTGGCTGAATTGGAGAACGCAGTCACTGGCAACACCTGCATCTCCGACGTGCTTACCGATTACTACCTACTACCCACGGAATCTGGAGCGCGCAGAACATCTCCGAACTGCCGAGGATGCAACCACTGCCGTCAGAGGAACCCGATTCCGGCCGAAGGGGATTTCTATAAGGTCGGCTGGCAACCGCACCCACCGCTCGCGGAGTGGCCAGCCCATGACGCGCTTCCGCTGAGGAACTACCTTTCCTCAGGCGAGAGAAATCTCAGCATCTGGTGGGAGAATGAGGAGGAGGCCAAGAACCTGCTACCAGACCTTCTTGAGTCCCTGTGCAAGCGCGGCGTCAACATCATCGGCGGTCCAGGGCTCAGCGGACTCTCCGTGGAGGAGATCCAGAGAATCGTCCAGCCCGATGCAATCATTGTGGATCATGAAGAAGACCTCCTCATCAATCATCCGGGGCCGATCGCCTGGGTGCTCGATCCCGGTCGACACGCACTCACCGCCGACGAGGCGTCCCGCTTCTTCAGTTCCGACGTGACCTACCTAGTCCATCCCCAGGACATCAAGCATCCGAGCAAGCCCGGGAGCCGTCTCATCGACATTCACAGCGACTCCCTCTCCATCAAGAGCGCATTGGGGGCACTCTAAATGTCGCTGATCAACGTCGAAGCATCGCGTCCCATTCCCATGTGGGCAACCGTCCGCCTTCTCGCCTCGTCCAGACGGCCTATCTCCGTCGAAAGAGCTCAGAGGCTCCTCAGCCCGAAGGCGCTCGGAGATACCAGCCCTGCGATGGTCGATCTGGCCATCAAGACGTTGGAGGACCTCAGGATGCTCCAGCGCTCGGACGACTCGATCTCTCTTTCGGGGCACGCAGCCTCCCTCGATGGTTCAGACTGGAGCGCTTTCTGCTCCGCACTGAGGAAGGCCGTGTTCGAGCCGTACCAGAACGAGGCGCTTGCCGATGGGGGCAAAGCCACAGGATCAGCCGACCTCGTCCGCGGTCTTTGCTGGTTCCTCAGCCTCGATCCCACGGCTGTCGCAGTAGGCCCCAGCGACTTCGAAGACCTCCAAAAAGAGGCGCTCATTCCTGAGGCGCGTCCGGCCATCGCTAATAAAGAGAGATGGAGTAATTTCGGGCCTTGGGCGTCCACGCTGGGATTCGCCGCCACTGCCCTTCCGACGATGGGTGGGGCCTCTAGCTACGTCGCGGACTGCACTGTGGCGGTTAGACAGACGATCCTCGAAACCTGGAGACCGGACGAGCACGTGAACACGATGGTTTTGCTCAGCACACTGCGCGAGAAAATCCCCGTCCTACCTGGAGGTTCCTACTCACGGAGCCTCGGAGTGAAAGACCCCGGAGACACCCAAGCCGGGCGGTCCCTCTCATTCGCCCTTCTGCGCGGACAGGAGGAGGGTTGGCTCAAGTTCGAGCGCGAGGCGGACGCACACTACCTGTTGCATATCTACGACCCAGAGCGTCCTGCAACGCCTCACAGTTTCAGCACCGTCATCGTCCTCGAGGATGGAAATGGCTGATTTCCGCAACTACCTTTGCTGGGCGCCGGATAAAGCTTCGGCCGTCATCAGTACGGAAGCTGTCAATCCATCAGCCGCGGTCTTCCTCGCCACCCACGCGCCGCTCAAGATCAGAAGGTCGCTGATCAACGGTCGCTCGCTGGTCCCCACGGATGCCACAGTCGAGGAACGCGAGGTTCTGCGTGACTTCCTGGAAACGAAGGCGAACACCGGCACGCTCCTGATGCCCATCGTGGGTGACTCGGGATCTGGGAAGTCCCATCTCGTCAGGTGGGTGAGGGAGAACATCCAGGCAGGAGATCGCCGCCGTGTGATCTATCTCGAGAAGTCGGGGACCAGCCTCAAAGCGGTCGTCGAGCAACTACTCGAAGGCGTCGAGAGCGAGACTCTCGACCAACTTCGACGGGACGTCCACACGTTCAGCGAGGGCGTCGACGAGGCGGGGCTATCCCGCAGACTCGTCAACGCGTTGAACGAGGTGCTGGCTCAGACCGACCGCGAGAGCGTTCCCTCCCGCAAAGCGAGGATCCTCGCCGGTCCCAGAGGGCTCGCCGCGCTGCTCCAGGACCCGTATGTCCAGGAGCATCTTCTGGCGGATGGCCGGTACATCCCACAGTACGCCGCGCAACTCCTGAACAGCCGTGAGGCGGACCAACCGGAACGCCCACCGGGTTTCACCACGGAAGACCTTCCGCTCGACATCATGAACGTCCGCAAGGCGTCCGACATCGCGCAGAAACTCCTTGGTCAACTCCACTCGACAGAGGGGCTGTCGCAGGACGCTGTCACTATGCTCAATGAGCACATGGAAGCGGCTGTAAAGCGGGCATCGAACATCGGCACTGGCCGGCTGGTCAAGGCGATGCTCGACGTTCGAGAGGCGTACGCGAAGGAAAACAAAGAGATCATTCTCCTCATCGAGGATTTCGCGTTGATCCAAGGGGTCCAACGGGAACTCCTCGAGGCGCTGACCGAGGCAGCCCACCGCGAAGGTCACCAGCGGTACGCGAGTATGCGGACCCTGATGGCGGTGACCACAGGCTACTTCAAAGACCTGCCCGAGACCGTGATGAGTCGGGTCTCTGCCTCCACCACGGGATATGTCTATGACCTCGACCAAGTCTTCGATGGCAAGGACAGCGGCGTCGAAGAGATCGCTTCCTTTGCCGGGCGCTACCTCAACGCCGCCCGTGTAGGACGTGAGGAGCTCGAGAAGGAGGCGGGCAGGTCCGTCTCGAACGCATGTGAGACCTGCCAGTTCAAGGTCGACTGCCATGAGACATTCGGGCAGACGAGCGAGGGTTACGGCCTCTATCCGTATAACCGGTCGGCACTGCTGCGCATGGTGCACTCGGTGGCGCCCACTGGCCGTCCCTGGGCCTTCGTTCCCCGGGCATTCCTCGGAAACGTCATCAGGCCGGTCCTGGTCTATTCGGCACACGAGATCGAGGAAGGGGCGTTCCCCACAGCCCGCTTCCGCGAGCGTTTCACTACAGCGGAGGTGGACACACCGTTGTCTAACGCGGTGGTCGCGTACGTGGACGAGCACGACCCCATCGCACCCGAGCGGCATAAACTCGTGCTCGAGTTCTGGGCGGACGCCCCGGCTGACCCCAGTGCCATCAACCCGGGCATTCGAGATGCTTTCGGTCTCCACAAGTTCGATAAGTCGACGCTCCCCGAGGTTCTTGGCGGTGGCGCCGTCGTCACCCCCATCCAAACCCCAAAGGCTGAGCCCGAGAAGATTCCCGTGTCTCTCAAGCGGCGACTGCAATCTCTGGAGGAGTGGGCTTCGCGTGGCAAGAACCTCGATGGTGCGCTCGCTCGGGAACTCCGCACCCTCATCGTTGAATCCGTTTACCGCCGCTATCCCTGGGCTGCACCCATCTCCAAAGAGCTTTCCAAGCGCGAGGTGGACAAGGCATGGCCGGTCAACGCGACTTCCGTCTCCATCGCGGGCACCACGGAGAACATCGCCGGCGCAGACCGGGCGCCGATCAGATTCGACAGGACGGCCACGAACAGCCTCTTCTTCCAGTCGCTTCTCCTCGTCTCTGCGAAGGCGCCCGGAGCCCGGTCGGAGGCGACGTGGCGACTGGCCCGGCTTGCGGAGCACCACGCACGTGATCTCGCCAGTTCTCTTGAGCGTTATTTCGAGGCTGGCGACGCCGACCTCGTTCTCGGTCTCCGAGCCTCGCTGATCGGCGCCGCCCTCGCAGGACACGCGTGGCCCGGAATGAGCGACGTCGACCTCATGGATGCGGCATTCGATGACGGATCCTCATGGAGTCGAGGTGATCTGGACACGCGAGTGGCACCTTGGCGCCAACTACTCACCAAGCATCTGAGCGAGCGCCAAAATCTCGTGATGGCCCTCCGAACTCGCTTCGGCATCAGCAAGGGTTCGACTGGAGTCGTCCGCATGATTGACGCCGCTCGTGCGCTCCCGCTTGTCTTGGAAGCCTCAAAATCCTGGCGTTGGGAACCCGAAGGAACGATTCCCAAATGGATCGGAAGCGCGATGACTGGCTTCAGCAGCCTAGAAGGCATCGTCGACCAGCAGGCCAAGCAGTTCGAGTCTATGATGATCGACATTCGCTCCCGGATCCGTCCGGGAGCCGCAAAGGAGACGATTGCAGCAGTCCGGACCAGCCTCGAGGCGGCGGACTCCGTCGGCCTTTCACCGAACTCCGCCGAACGTGACCGGATCCTCGCTATCGCCGCCCTCGCCGAGAAAGCTGACTGGCGCGTCATCGGTGCTGCCCACCGAAACCTCGAAGCTCTGAGGGCCGCGCCTGAGGGTGAGCGTTACGAGAATGCTGTCGTCGCGACAGCCCAGGACCACGGGGTCGGTCCGCAGCACATCCGGGACTTCCTTGTCGCTTCCGACTCTTGGCTCACAGGGGCCCTGCTGGAGGCGGGTGAGCGAACCGACTCGATGGGTGATTCCGTTACGGACGAGGTGCAAGCCCTCCTCCGTGAATGGGCGGAACTGAGTAAGGCGGAAGAAAGCACATCATGACCGAGCATGTCTCAATCCTTGACAAGGCAGAGAAGCTCAGTGGTGAGGTACGGCGCCTCGATCTGAGCCGTAAGGGAGAGCAGCAGGCCCAAAGGGTTAGGGAGCGCCTCCAGACCTTCAGAACGGCGCTCGGAGGCCTGAGCGCTCAGGTCCGTGTCTCGCGTGCGGTCATCAGGGAGACGGGCCACGAGTTCGACCTGTCGGGTGTGGCCGCTGGTTACACAGAGTTGGCGAAACGCGCGGAGGGCGGCGTACTACCTTCTGACAGGGCTTTTAATGCCGCCCGCCAGAAGATCGAAAGTTCGACCGCTGCGCTTAAGGAGCAAACGCTCCAGGTCTGGCGCTCCTGGACCCAGGAGCGCCTCGCCGGACTCCCCACCCACAAGCTACCGATGCTCAAGCAGACGGACCTCGCGAAGGCTACTTCGCGGCTGACTGAACTCAGGAAGATCGCTTCCAGTGCGGATCTGGGCACAGCGGAGGTCGGTATCTTCGCAACGACATTTCAACAACTCTCAGAGGATCTTGCGGAAGCCCCTGACGTTCCCGCTGAGTTGCTGTCAGTCTTGGACCGTCTGGGGGGCAAGCCTCCCCTGACGCTCAAGGACCTCACTGACGAGGAAATCTCGCTCTTGAGGCGCTACAACATAGATCACGAGATCGAGCTTCGGAGGAAAACTTCGTGACGAACGCCCTAAGTCGCGAGTTTCTAGGGCGTCTCCTCAACGCGCTTGAGGATCGAGAACTACCCCTCCTGTCCTGGGGAATCACCGACCGTGCGCTGTCGGAGGACGAAGTGATGGAAGTCCTCTTCGCCGCGACGCTCGATGCTGATGCTCCCGTGGAGGCTGACCCACAGAAGCTTCTCAAGCACCTCGTGAATCGGGGGTTGCTGTTCCGCGTTCCGGGAACGTCTCCCACGCAGTACAGGACGCGCTTCGCTGAAGCTCTCCGCCTTACCGCGAACCTCCGGCAACTCTTCCCCTACCACCAAAAGCACGGTGGCAGCAATTGGTGGATGCGAGGGCCAGCCCTAGTCGCGGATTACCGTCTGCACACCGCAAAGCGCCGCTACCCGAAGCGGGATGTCTCTCTCTCCGACGCGCTCGGACGGTTTCGTACCGTGGAGGGCTGGGGCACCGTACAAGACGCCATCGCCGAGGTCCAGATCGGTGCCCGCTCGCTCAGTGCCTTCCAAGTGGCCGCCACCACCGCAGTCTTCTCGGCGTTTGGGCTGGGTCGCTCCTCCGGTGTGATCGTCGGAGCTGGGACTGGCAGCGGAAAGACCCTTTCCTTCTACCTTCCCGCCTTCGCCAGCATGGCCGACGTCCCTCGGCACCGGAAGCGCGACCAACTGCACACACTGGCGATCTATCCGCGCAAGGAACTACTCCGCGACCAACTCCGGGACGCCGTCGCGAATGCCTTGAGCCTCGGCCCCATTCTCGACCGGCTCCAACGACGCCCCTTGAGGATCGGAGCCCTTTATGCCGACACCCCGCCTAAGACCGATAGCTTCAACTCCAACCGCAGCCACTTCCGCAGAGTTTGGACGTCCCGTGCCGACGGTCTGGTCTGTCCCTATCTGAGTTGCCCGGCATGCATGACGGGCGATCTCCTATGGAGCAACGCCGATCGCAAGGCGGGCCGTGAGATCCTCCGTTGCCTGAAGTGCCAGCAGGTCATCCCCGAAGGTCTCCTGGCGCTCACCCGCCGATCCCTACGCGAGCAACCCCCAGATCTTCTCTTCACCACGACCGAGCAACTGAACAGGAATAGTTCCAACGACTGGCTCGGTGGGCTTCTCGGGTGGTCTGGCAACAACTCTCCGAAACTCGTCCTTCTCGACGAGGTCCACACCTACTCGGGCACCCAGGGGGCACAGGTCGCCCTCCTGCTGCGCCGGTGGCGCCACGCCGTCCGCACTCCTGTCACGTTTGTCGGGCTGAGCGCGACTCTAAAGGACGCCGGTCGCTTTTTCGCAGGACTGACCGGTCTCTCCGACCACACGGTCGAGTACATCCACCCCGCCGAGAGCGACATGGAGGACGAGGGACGGGAATACTCGATCGCTCTGCGGAGCGATCCCACCTCCGGCGCCAGCCATCTCTCGACGTCGATTCAGACATCGATGCTCTGGGGACGCGTCCTCGACGTCGATAGCGAGGGATCCCAGTATGGATCGACCGGATTTCTCTTCACCGACGACCTGGACGTGACCAACCGCTTCTACAACAACCTCCGTGACGCCGAGGGCGGGCAGAGCAGGAGCGGATACCGCAGTGGACGCCGTCCTGTCCTTGCGGGACTTCGCGCGACGCGCCTGGAACACCGGCAGGAACGCCTGCGCGATGGCCAGTCCTGGGACCTTGTCGAGCACATCGGCCATCCACTCGATGGAGACCTGAATGTCGGCGAACTCAGGATTGCCCGTACCTCCAGCCAGGATGCTGGCATGGACCTCCACGCAAATCTCACGGTTGCCACAGCATCCTTGGAGGTAGGATTCAACGACCCTCGGGTCGGACTCGTTGTCCAGCACAAGGCCCCATACGACGCCGCAGCGTTCATCCAGAGGCGGGGACGTGCGGGACGAACCAGGGGCACACGTCCGATTACTATCGTGACGCTGTCGGACTACGGCAGGGATCGCCTCAGCTACCAGGGCTATGAGACTCTGTTCGCCCCGGAACTCACCGCGCGCAGCCTTCCTATCAACAACCGCTACGTCCTGAAGATCCAGGCAGCGCAGTCACTCCTCGATTGGCTGGCTAGTCGGATGCGCGCACAGCGCGCGTGGGGGGACCCCCGCGCACTACTCACGGCCCCAGGATCAACGCCCTCCGAGCATGGTCCAAAGGCTGTCGAGGCGCTCACGGTTTTGCTGGAGCGACTGTTGAAGGACCGTGTGGTTCAGGACGACCTCGCCCGGCATCTCACGGCTGCGCTGAAGATCACGCCAGACGACGCGCAGGCCATCCTCTGGGAAGAGCCTCGCTCGCTTCTGCTCGCTGTGGTCCCCACCTCTCTGCGGAGACTCAAAACGAACTGGAAAGGGCTCCAGGCGGACGCGGGCGCCTCAGCTAGGACCATGCTCCCGGAGTACATCACCCGCTCCTTGTTCGAACCGCTGAACACCCCGGAAGTCGAGTTCATCCTCCCCTTCGACACCGGGGGTGCCGAGGAACGTCTTCCGGTCGCCAAGGCCCTTAGGGAGGCCGTCCCCGGACGGATCAGCAAACGGTATGGGTACCAACGCGACGAGCACCGGACATGGATTCCTCTGCCGGAGCAGGGTGACTTTCTGGAGATTACCGACGAACTCGTGCCGTCATCGGCGAATGAGGGACGTTGGCGTCCCGCGAACGTCGCACTGCCCGACGGCGCCGTCGTCCTCCGCCCCTACCAACTCCGCCTGAGTGACCCGCCGCCCGAGATCGCTGACCGTGCCCAGGGCACTCCACTGTGGGCCAGCGAGATCCATGTTCCCGACGACGAGTGGCGCATTGATGCGCCGGCGCCTCTCGCGGCGCCGTGGTCGGAACGGATCCGGTGCGTCGGCTTCCACACCCATGCCATGGGTAACCCAGCCGAGGTCCGGCGCATGACCTACGGGGCCGACTGCGACACTGCTTACAACTCCCAGAAGGAGAGCGTCCGGCGCACCGTCCGCTACACGTTCGAGGGCGAGCCTGCCGCACTTGGTTTCCAACTCGAGGCTGACGCTATGCGCATCGAACTCGAACCGCTTGATCTCGAACAGGAACGCGTCCGGCGGTACCTCGCCTCTCCCAGTTGGCGATCGCAGGCGTTCTTTCGTGCAGTCGCCGAGGACGAAGACCTCATGCGGGCGACAAACTCTTTTAAACGCGGATGGCTTTCTCTCATCTACATGACGGCCTTCGCGCTCGGCGGTCTTGACGGGTCACGCTCACCGAAGGAGGTGCGCGCCGGCCTATCGGATGGGTCATGGGGGCGTGACCTTCCCAAGATCTTCTCCGTCCTTTACAGGCAGGAGAACGTCGACCTCCCTGAGGCGGTGAACGGGAAACTCGCGTCTGATCTCGACGGGCTCAGCCACGATCCGCTAGTCGTCGCGGCTCTGGATCGCGCGGCGGAACTCCTAACGGGCGACGATATCTCCGGTAAGACCGCCGACCTCGCTCGCCGCGCCTATCGGGACACGCTTGCTGCGGCCGTGCTCGCGGCAATTCTGCGCGCCTGCCCGGACGCACAGGAACAGGACCTGATCGTCGACGCCTTCTCTGATGGAGACGCGGGCACGATCTGGATCAGCGAAACATCGGTGGGCGGGCTCGGAATCATCGAGCAACTCGTTAGAGAGTACTCGGGCGATCCCTCGGCCTTTTGGTCGCTCGTTCTCAGCGCGATGAGGCCGAACGAGTACGAGTACACCGACAGCGCGGTCACAGCACTTCTCAAGAACATCGTTGAGGAGGCCCCCTATGGCGCCGCGGGGACAGCGATCGCGGCGTTGCGAAAGGCTGACTCTGCGGCCCACGCGACGACCGCGCTCCGAAATCTGCGCGCAGCCTGGACCGATGTCGACGGAACACCGAGACACAGTGCCATCGCCACGCTCTCGACCCGACTGCTCCGTCCCGGCAGTAACCCTGAGACGGACGCCACGACTCTGCGGATCCTTACGAAGTGGCGATCGCTCGAGAAAAGACTCGGAGTAGAAATCGACGCCCGAGTGATGGCTTACGCCGTCGGCAGCGGCAAGATCGACGTTGGACGGCCGATCAGCGCGGATCAGGTCTTCAGCATGCTTTGGCCTCGGGGCTTCGACGCCCGCTCGCAACATCTCAGGCACTACCAGCCCTACGTCGGTTATGACCGGCCTCCCGTCCTCGACCGTGTGCTCTTGGAAGCCGTGGTCGACGAAGTCCTGCCATCGATCGATATCACGAGGCCGGGGTGGGAGGCGACGTATCAGAGCCTCATGGCGCGCGATCCGATCGGCGTAGTCGCCTTGACGTGTCCGACTCGTCAATCACACCTGCTGGGAGTCGCACTGCGGAGGATTCCTGCGCTCCCCATCGATCGCGATGTTCTGCGTGCCTATGGGGAAGTCTGCGAGGTCCGCCGCATTACTCAGGAATTCGTCGTCAGCGTGAAACTACAGGAGGCCGCCCAGTGAGGTCGCTGGAGCGAACGGTCCGGACCGGGACCAACCTCGGACTGAAGGCTGATGACATCGTCGGCACGGCTCTCGTCTCGGAACTCCTTGATCCCGGGAAGACCCTCTGGGTGGTCTCCGGATGGATCTCCGACGTCAAGGTGCTCGACAACAGCCACGGCGCCTACGACTCGATCCTCGGAGAGGATCCGCCCAGTACCTGTCGACTCTCCCACATGCTCGCCCTCGTCGCCGATGTCGGCGTCAAGATCTGTGTCGCCACGCGACCGAATCCCCACAATACGATCTTTCTTGATCATCTTCTTCAAAAGATCCAAGGCGAGAGTCGCCTCCGTGTCATCCGGGACCCGAACATGCACGAGAAGACACTGTGCGGCAAAGACTGGATCATGACCGGATCTATGAACTTCACCAAGAACGGGATGGCCGACAGCGAGGAGTCCGTGACCTACCGAACTTCGGACCCTAGCGTCGCCCAGGCTCACATCGATTTTCGAGCTCGCTGGAGGGACTGAGGTGAAGCGCGAAATACCGGACGGAGACGGTCCGCAGGTCGAGGCGTTCCTCACGCGCTTCTTCGGAGAAGGGAACGACTGCAGTAACGAGCAGTGGGCACCACACATTGATCCCTTCAAGGAATACGCGAGGACGCAGCCCGCGCTGCCGATCGTCCTGCCGCGGTACCAAGAGATCCTCGACGACTTCACCATGTACGTCATGGCTAGGACACGCGCAGAAGTTTCACGTACTGGGACTCTCATCACAGCCTTCGCTGGCCCGTCCTACTGCACCTATGGCCAATCGGCTCCGGCAGCACTTGACCTGAACGACCCGATAGACGCGGTCGTCCACGAGTACTTTCCTGGACGTGCATTCGTCCTCCAGACGACGAGGAACAGAGATCAAAGAAAGCTTCTGCGCGGAGCTCTGTTCCAGATGCTGGAGACAGCCAGCATGCAGCCGCGTCGCACCTGGCGGCCCAGTAAGCCGATCGGGCGGCTGATTGCGGAGTTCGAGGCCGAACTCGCCTCGGGCGGTGAAGCGGGATCGCTCAGGGTGCTGGAAGAACTCCAGGACCGGGGAGGAATCACGCCCACGAATCTCGCGCACCTTCGTATCAAGCGACTTGACCGACTCGGGCTGAGCGATCAACTCCTCGCTTCCGAGGACCTTCCTGATGTACTTCTGCAGCGCCCTCCGGCACCGGTCTACGAGGCCGTCCTCAATGCTGTGCAGTCGGCCGAACTCGAGCACCCACTGAGCCATGGCGATCTCGACGCGGCCTTCGAAGCCCTTCGCACCCTCGGTCTCGCGCTTCCCGCCCATTTGGACTCTGCTGTCGGCCCTCAAGCTCTGACTGTTCTCCTCGTCTCGGCGCTCGGCCGCGGCGACTTGGACTACGCGGCGACGCTGATCCACGGGGCCGAAGTACGAGGCCTCACGTCCCAGATCCCGAGTGTTGTCGTCGAAGCGGTGCGCATCAGGCTGAGGGAGCAGACCGCCCCGGCACAGCTCAGTCCGTCCACGAAGCTAAAGCCGTCTGCGAACCCATCGCCGGTTGAGGCGAAAATGGCTGCGAAAGTCGAAGGATGGCTCGATCTGTTCAAGGCCGTCGCGGAAGGGGACCAGGCTGCGCAGGAAGTTATAGCGGAAGCCGTTTGGGTCGCTTGGCCTTCCGTCTCCCACCTCGATGATGAACTTGCCGGTTACCTCAGCACGTTGTCCGACTCCCAGTGGAAAGAATGCTGGAAGATCACCGCGCCCTTCCTCGAGTCGAGTGGTTATGATCATGTCGCCCCGCAGGCCACGCGCGAGTTTATCAATTTTGCCCTGACCGGTGAGAGACTCTCCGCGGGAGACCTCAACTCCCTCTACGCTTTGACCGAAAGCTACCTGCGTGCCGCACCCTCAGCAGCCGAATATCGCGATCTCCTCGACGAACTCCGGGAAACCTCGGATCTTTGGGTATCCGTCGAGAATGCGAAAATCGTTTTGGACTTTGCGGACAGGCTCGTCATAGCAGCGTGCCCGGATCCCAACTCTCGAATGAATCTGGCGCTCGCACTTCTTCGACCCCTCTCCAGTAGAGTTAGTCGACTCGATCCCCAGGTCCAATCCTTCGCGCGACAACTTTCGGAAGAACTCGAACTTCAACTCTCCTGGGGTGCCGAGGGCAACAAGGCAGGGATCAGCGAGGATTATATATCTGGCAAGGGCGAGGTCGTCCTTCTCTACTCTCTCGACACAAACGTCCTCACCCGGGTGGCCTCAATCCTCCGCCGCGACTTTACAGGTATCAAAGTCCATATCAGCAGTGACAAAGTTTCCACCTCATCCCTTAAAGAGAAGGCGCAGAATGCGACGCGCATTGTTATTGCAACTCGTTGCGCCAAGCATGCTGCCACAGGCGCTATCACGTCCAAGGCATCACCGAAAGCGGCGATCACCTACGCAGACGGTAGTGGATCGGCCTCGCTTCTCCGGGCAGCGTACGAGGCGCTCTCCAGTCAATAGCGAGATGCCCAGAAATGCGGGCGAGTTGGGTAAGGCGTGCCGTATTTGGGTCGAAGCCTGCACCAGTAGCAACAGACCTTCCATCGATTCGCTCGAGTGTCCACATTCGACCACGGCAATCACCATGAGTAATCGTCCCGAATAGAGGCCACTCGATCCCCCGATACATATAGCCCAGACATCTAATCCTAAGTAGCCACAATCTCTTGCTTGGTATCGAAACTCGACACCCTTATGGACTAATCGACGCGCTACCCGGTCTCGGCGTCAATGAGGACGGTCGCATACCGGTGGCGGCGCTTCAATGCGGAGTCGTCCACGCCCAGCATCCGCGGAACCCGCACCACAGGTCGCGGCAGCCGCATGAGCAGCCGCAACGCAACCGAGTACGACACCGTGACCGCCAGCGCACCGGACAAGTGGGCGGCGGCCGGCCTGCGAGCTCCCCCGCACCAGCACACTCAGCTACCCGGCCAGCCGGCTCGTCCGGCGCTGATAACGCTCCAGCAGCCCCGGACCTGCTCCCGGAACGTCCGGGACAATCCCACTCCGTACAGCGCAACCCGCCGTACCCGAACCGACACGACCACCCGGCGGCCGTCCACTGGCACATCCCCGACCGTCCGACCGCACCAGCCATGCACCCGCGAGGTCAGCACTCCGCACGCAGGGCAAGGCACCGGGCCATCCCGCGTCCGCGCCCCACCCGAATCAGGTCGCCTTCATCATCCACACCCCCGATGACCAGCGCAGACAGCCCCTAGAACACCACACCCGCCAGCCCATCATCCTCAGATTCAGTTGATCGAAGAGACTGACGACGTTGACGATTCGTAGTTCTTCGGGGAGTCTTGAGGAGCATGGGTGGTCGTCTGCCACTGGAAACTTTGGCACCCGCGGTTGCGGCTTAAGGCGACTGACGTGATCACAAGGCCGCTACCCACGGGTAGGCGGCCTTCGTGGTTTCGTTCCAAGGGTGCATCTTCAGCCCATATGAAGTGAGGTTGGCCCCGCGCCTGTAGAACCGAGGGGTGAGTTCCTGCAAATAGCGGGTCTCTGTGTATCCGTATTTGTCAGGTTCGAACCCGCGGAAGATGGCCGATGCTGTTAGATCTCCGAGTTGCAGCATCTCCGATTCCTGGGGTTGTCCGAGGGAACCCCCTGCAGGATCCATATGATTCCAGGCGACTCTACAATATGGATTCCCGCGCAAGCTGCTCTCATATTCTCGAAGCTGGGACAGCTTGAACCTGACGACATGAGCAAGGTGGTAGGTCAACAGGCCATCACCTTCACGGGCGAGCCAGGACAACCGCTCTAGGACGAATCTGAGGGTGTGGAGATACGCTATTTTCTCTTCCTTATAATCCACCCCCTGCATGATCATCTTCTTGCAGACGACCACGGCAGATATAGTCAGCCATTCCTGCTGTGCGATACTCTTCGAGACGTGGAGGCGGTCGCTATGCGACCTGAGATTCTTCCATGACAAATGGTGCCCAGGCTGTCGATTAAGATCGATTCGAAGCCTCGCAAGGAAGGCTTGCGCCCGCGGCAAGTCTTCCTCAAGCAGAATCGCGGCAGACATGACGAAGTGATCGCTGGACTTCGGCGTGTGCGACCTTTGCCCGGCCTCGTCAATGTAGGCGAGCATCCCCTTGTTTGGCATGGGTCCAACAAGGGGCACACGCGACCACGGGGATGGTTCGTCGTGTGACATATCCGACCGACCCCTTCTCGAACTCATCCATACGCTGGAATTCCAGACATCTTGCAGGACCGTCGGCGCTATGTCGAGTCGGATTCAAGTGACATCCATATTTAAATCATCCCAAATATCAGGGTTTTGGTCATTTGACACACAGCCCAAATCGCACGCCTGGCACAAATGCTTCAATATTGGGACAAAAGCCCCATCATGCAAGCCTGTAGCCCAATTAGGTATTAATTAAAATTAAAATCGACTTGTAGACCACCATCAAGTGTGCTAGCTTAGGGCCATATTGAAAATTGGGTGATTTATACAGTGATATCATTAGATCTAATAATTGACCTTGGCGGTTGTAGGTCAAGACACTTTTGGTTTCACTTCGGAACAGGCCCGAAAACTCTTTAAATTTGACCGAAAATTTTTCGATTGGATCTCCTGGTCGGAATGAAAGGCTCCCGTGGAGGCAAGTCACTGACCGGCGATGCGGACGAAGATCGTGCTGGCGTGCGCGGACGGGATGAGCAACAAGGACATCGCCGCGGAACTGAGGGTGAACCCGACCACCGTTGCCAAATGGCGCGGCCGGTTCGTCAGGCTGAGACTGGACGGCTTGATGGACGAACAGCGACCCGGTCGGCCGCCCTCGATCACGCTGGAGCAGGTGGAGGTGGTGGCGACCTTGGAGGAGGCACCTCGAGGCGCCACGCACTGGTCACGGACGCCGATGGCCGAGCGCACCGGGTTGTCGAAGTCGACGATCGGCCGGATCTGGCGGGACTTCAACCTCAAGCCGCACCGCGCCCAGACCTTCAAACTCTCCACCCACCCACTGCTGGTGGAGAAGGTCGTCGGCATCGTCGGCCTCTACCACGACCCGCCCGAAAAAGCGGTGGTGCTGTGCACGGATGAGAAATCCCAGATCCAGGCCCTGGACCGCTCACAACCGTTACTGCCGATGACGCCCGGCATGCCCGAGCGCCGCACCCACGACTACGCCCGCCACGGCACCACCACCCTGTTCGCCGCCTTCGACATCGCCGACGGGACCGTCATCGGCCAACTGCACCGCCAGCACCGGGCCGCCAAATTCAAGAAGTTCCTGGCCACCATCGACAAGACCGTGCCCGCCGAGCTGGACGTCCACCTCATCGTGGACAACTACGGCACCCACAAGACCCCGGCCATCAAAGCCTGGCTGGCCCGCCATCCCCCCTTCCACATGCACTTCACCCCCACCGGATCCTCCTGGATCAACCAGGTGGAACGCTGGTTCGGCTTCCTGGCCGACCAGAAGATCCGCCGTGGCACCCACAAGAGCGTCCAGGCCTTGGAGGCCGACATCCGCGCCTGGATCAACGACTGGAACAGCAACTCCCGACCCTTCATCTGGACCAAGACCGCCGAAGAGATCCTCGAATCCCTCGCACGATTTTGCCGGCGAATTCAGGCGCAGGACACTAGGACAAGGGCCGGTTCCGATCACGGAAACGGCCTTTCTGATGTCCGTGTCCGGCTGCGGTTCCTTGCCGGGTTGCCGCCTCTCACAGGCTCGGCCCCACCCGCACCCAATTACTCAGACACGACTGGCTGATCCCGAGGCTTTTCGTGAGCGCTGAGATCGATTTATCGCCCGTTCTGGCGAGCTCGACTGCACGGCGTCGGAACTCCGGCGGATGAGGTGACGGTACGTGATCTTCCTTCCCCTGATCGACCTGGCCCATCTCACCGCGCCTGGCCGCCGAACGGGGGAAGCTCACCTCCGTGCAGTACGCGTCACAGAGGAGCGGACGGCCCAGGTTGACCGACATATAGCCGAGGAGCCCCGCGACTCCGCCCGCCAAACGGAAGAGTTCACGCCGCTGCTGTGGCGACTGGCGTCCCTTCAAAAACCCATGCAGCGCGTGGCGGAGACCGAGCGACTGCTCGACGAGCGGCCAGGGGCCATCGTTTTCGTACCCATTGATGATCTGTTCGATCGAACGTTCGACGATGTCCAGGACGTAGTCATCGACATTCGAGGCCGTGAGCGCTCGAGCTTGGGCAACGATCCATGCCAGCTCTTCAGCCCCCGTCTGGCTGTGATCCGTCGAGCGGGAAGGCCGAAGAATACCCGGATAGCCATCGAGTTCCGGGACTGCAGCCGTCCAGACTCGCCGATAAAGCTCCGCATAGACAGGGCCGGGCCGGTGTGTGCCGCTCTCATGAAATCTGATCTCCCGAATGATCGAAGCGCGGCTGGGAAGCTGAGACCGGAGCCTGTCGTCTGCGGCGAGTTCCAGTCGCCGGGCCAGCTCCTTCTGGCTCCAGCAGAGCCGATGCCGTCGTGTGCGGATCTCCTGCGCCCAGGTGGCCTCAGGGCATCTTCGCTCATTCCAGGTCACCTATCGCCGGGAACTGCGGGGTTCTCCTCTTACCTCTTCCAGCCTCCTCCTGACAATGCATGTTTCGCAGGTGTTCGCTTTGAGTGATGACTCCGACACCGAACAACCATCCGTCAGTGGCTTGTGGGAGAGCTGTGCTCGCCGCAGACGGCCAGGCGGCGAGCGCAGCCGACTGCACAAGCAAGGAACTCCAATGCCTCGAACTTGAGGGGTGTCGACGGCGCGTGGACCCGGCCTGTGCGCCGGTCAGTGCCCCGGCGCACAGGCCGGGGATCAGGAGGAGCGGTGGGTCGGGACGAGAGACCACACGGACTTGCCGGTGATGGAGTCCCGGGTCTCGGGGATGATGCCGTGGGCCAGGGACAAGGTGTGGATGAGGTACATGCCGCGGCCGGTCTCGTTCAGGAGGTCGGCCGGGAGGGAGGGCTCGGCCGGGCAGGCCGGGTTGGAGTCCCAGCAGGAGACGAGGGCACCGTCCTGGTGCCAGGAGACTCGGATCCAGACGGGACGGCCGGGGGTGGCGGCGCAGGCGTTGGCGAAGAGTTCGCCCGTGACGGTGACGGCGGTGTCGGTGTCGCAGGGCGCGGGCCAGGTGGCCATGACGGAACGGACGAGGTGGCGGGCCAGGCGGGCACCCTCCCCCACGGCGTACAGGCGCAGGGCCACGTCCTTCTGCGCGGGCGGATCAGGAAGGTGCCGCGCGGGAAGAACGTGCCCGGCCGTGCGGGAGACGGACGAGTCGGGCTCCGCCGGCAGCGTGAGGTGTCGATCGGGTGTCATGGAAGGCCTTTGATCTGGGGTTCTCTGACTCACCCCCGATTCTGTGCTCGCACGGTTACGCTTGGCCACGAGCGAGCCAGCACAGCCGCCGCCAGGCCGACACAACACCGTGTGCAGGCTGGGAAGGATTCCGATGACTCTCCCCGAACCGCGCGAATCAGCCCGCGGCATGTACGCGTTCCACCTCAAGCGACTCCGCGAGGAGCACGGTCTCTCCCAGCCCGCACTCGGCAAGAAGGTGCACGTATCGGCGAGCCTGATCAGCGGCATCGAGAACTGCACCCGTACCCCGAGCCCCAAACTCTCGGCCGCGTTCGACGCGTACTTCGGCATCCCAGAGTTCTTCACCGCACTCCAGCCCCGCGTCGTGGAGGAGATCGGCCTTCCAGCGGGCTTCTTGGAGTACACGGATGTGGAAGCCGAAGCCAACATGATCAAGCTGTACGAGAACTTCGTCATCCATGGGCTACTCCAGACCGAGGAGTACGCCCGTTCCGTCCTCAGCGCGGGCAACCGGCCGGACAAGATCGACCGTCTAGTGGCCACCAGGGTGGAGCGGCAAGCGATCCTGTACCGCGAAGAGCCTCCCATGCTCATCGCGCTACTCGACGAGTTCGCGCTACATCGTCCGTTCGGCGGCCGCGAGGTGATGCGCAGGCAGTATGAGCATCTGCTCAAGCTGGCCGCCGAACCAAGGGTCGCCTTGCACATGGTTCCTGGAGACGCCGAGCTCTGCCCCGAAGGTGCCTTCGCAATCCTGACCTCTTCCGAAAGTCCCCCGATGGGCTACGTCGAAAGCGCGGGTCGCAAGGGATTGCTCATTGAGGCGGGTCAACATCTGGCCGAGCTGGAGGTACTGTTCGAGCTGATCCGTAACAAGGCCCTGTCAGACACGGATACCGAACGGATGATCCGTGACCTCATGGAGAAATCATGACAGAACCCGACTTCGCCTCCGTCACCTGGCGTAAGAGCAGCCACAGCGGCGGTGCCTCCGGCCAGTGCGTGGAAGTCGCTTCCCTTCCCGGGCTGATCGGCATCAGAGACAGCAAGAATCCCGACGGCCCCAAGCTCGCCGTCCACCTTGGCAGGTTCCGCGATCTCGTCCGACACCTCCGTTCGACCGAATAACCCGCCTTCCCGTCCGCGGCTAGAGCCTCACAGGCTTCTTGTGGGGCTCTGACTGCGTCTCGCCCAAAGGGCGCCACCGAGCCGACAAGCATGCACTAATCTACGTTGGATGGCGTAGACGATGATCGCCTTCACTCCTCCGCCCCCTGCTTCCCTGACCACGCTTACGCAACACCCGGTCGACGATCGGGACGATGTAGGCGAGCGACTTACCGGTGCCGGTGGTGAGCACGCAGCTCTCATCCGTCCCGGCGGCCTCGATGGCAACACTCTGGTGCTCATGGAAGGTCATTCCCTTCCTGCCAGCCTCGCACGTACGGCGGCATCACTCTCCTCTGAGTTTCGAACACCGCATGATCAGCTGAAACTCGCTGGGAAAACCTCATTGGCCAGATCGACAAGCTAAAACTCCGCCGGTATCCGGACCTCACGTCCGTCTCTGAACCTCTTTGCTGCGAGATAAGCGAGCGCCGGCATTTCGGCTGTTGGTAGCCCTGCTCGGAGCATTCAACAAGCGTCGCCGAGTGCACCCATGCCTGGCACCGGCCAGTCTGAAATCAGCCGGTGGATTCAGACTGAACAGCAAGACGTCGAGCCGTAGACTTCGGCAGTGAACGCCAACGACGTCTAGCCGTTGCGCGCCCCCGCGGGTAGGAGATCGCATGCAGGACCCTTCGGACTCGATGGAAATCCCCGAGCCTGAGAACGGCCAGAACAATACCGCCGACCCAACGACGGCATCGACGGTCCTGGCAGAGGTTCTTCCAGGGGTTGCTGTCGTCTTCGGTGAGGTCCCGGCGGAACTCAGGCTCGATCTGATCGACTTCGGGCTCGTGCCGACCGCCGACCGCAAGCAGATCTCTGCAATCCTCGCCTCGATCGGAAACACGGCGACCGTGGCCGGCAACCTTGGAACCGCATTCGCCAGCGTGCAGGGGCTCTACAGGATCAGCGACGCGACACAGTCCCTACTGAAGGCCGGCGGAACGCTCGCCGTCAAAGATGGCGCGAATCTCGGAGCGGTGTTCGCCAACGGCAAGATAATCGCTCAGGCCCGCCTTATACCCGTGACTACGGTGAGCGCGGCGAAGAACGCGGCCACGATTGGGCCGGCGCTGGCGATGATCGCCCTTCAGATGCAGCTGAGTGAAGTCGCGGGCCTTGCCAGAACCAACATCGCGCTGACCAGCCAGGTACTCACGACCATCCGCCACGGGCAGTGGGCCGAGCTGATGGCGCTCACCGCCACCATCGATCAGGTGGTCGACCAGGCGCGAGAGATCGAATCGGTTCCGACGTCACTGTGGGACAAGGTCGCGGGTAGCGAAGCGTCGCTGCGTAAGCAGCTCGAGCTGTACCGGCTGAACGTCGGCAATCACGTCCGGCAGATCCCTCGGGGCGACGCACACGGCCGCCGTGAGTATCTCGAGACGAACGCCGAGGCGATCGTCTTCGACGCCCACGCCCTCCTGTCCTCCCTCAAGGCATGGATCGGATACCAGGCGCTCCACGCCGCGCGGGCGAGAGCCGCTGGACCCGAAGACGCCGACGAGGCACGGCTCGTCGACGTCATTGCGCGCGACACTCGCGCGGAGCTCGACTCCGCTCTCGCCGAGACGAAGAGCCTCGTCGACTCGCTGACGTGGGAGCTGCGCATCATCGCCGAACTCCCCGGACGCGACACACTGGCGCTGCCGGGGAAGCGGAAGGACTCGAACGCGGCCCGCCAGACCTCCGCCCGTCTTCTAGAGGCGATCGAGCCTCTTGCCGATGCCCTCCATCCGCCGATCCCTCCGCTCGAGGCCCCGGGCGTCGTCTGCGCATCCGAATCGCTGGCTCTCGAGCCCTACCTTCGCATCCTGCGGTGGTTCCTCGAAGACGGTGAGACCCTGCGTGTCCTCGGCTTCCCCGAGCAGCTCGATGCCCTCGGCCCGATTTCTTCGATCCTCGGCGGAGCGAAGGAGAAACTGGCGGCAGCGAGGGACAAGGCGGCGGCGAAGACACTGGTCGCCGTCACGGATCGCCGCATCATCACGGCCAAGACGAACGCATTCCTCGAGCAGGGCGAGATCCGTCAGGCCATCCCGACCGACCAGGTGCGATACGTCCGAGCAGTGACCACACAGGATAAGAGCGCGCGCCTGGCGATCGACCTCATCACGCGCGACGAGAACATCCGGTGGGTCTTCCGCGCTGACATCGACGACACCCAGGTGGACGCGCTCGCCGCCGTGCTCTCCGAGTCGATGACGATCCCGGACGTTGAACGCGAGGATCTCCAACGACGGCGCCACACCCCCATCGAGGCGGGCGAGAAGAGCGAGATCACTGACACGAGGTCTACGGAACCGACTGGATCCGAGGCCGGGCAACTGTAAGCCCACCACACTGGCCTGCTCGGGAAACCCGCCTCCGACTCCACCATGTGCCATCTTCTGGCCGCCCTCGACGAGCGCGCCTTGAAGCGGATCGCGAAGGCCTAGGCAAGGGTCCGCCGTCACGTGGTGCTGACGCCCTGGGTTGTTCATGGAGCGCGGGTCGGTGGTGATGTCGCACCAGGCATGGTCAAGGCCGGCCCGAGCATGCCGTAACAGCTCGGGCCAGCCTCTGCTCGCGTCGGAGTTGTGAAGCAGATGTGTGAACGTGTAAGCACTCAGCCCGAGAAGCAGCTACCAAGCGACGTCCTCAGCCAAGATCCTGACGGCAACAACGTGGTCGTCGTCCGCCTCAGCTTCAACCCGATGCCTACAGCACTAAACGTAATTCTTTAGCATTTCGCCTGCATAATCGAGACAGCAAGACAATTTTTGCCTTCCACCGTCACCTATCGGCTCGGCTCCGCGGGGTGCAAGATGATGCCTTTGTGGCTACAAATGTGAGGACCGGGCGCGGTCCTCACATTTGTCTTTGGGCGTGTGCGGAACGGGCGCGATCCACACGGCGAGATTGGAGGTGGGGTGTCGGACAGTGGGCAGGGTGAAGACAGGTGGCCACGTCAGCGAGGGTATCGGCGACGCGGGGAGGATGCGCGGCGGCGGTGTCTGTGCCTGCGGCTCAGCGAGAACGAGCACGAGGCGATCAGGGCAGCGGCAGAGCGGAATGGAATGACCCGTACGTTCTTTGCCGCCGAGGCGGTTCTCTTGGCGGCGCGTGAGGAAATTCCGCTGGCGAGGTCTGCTGATCGGGCGTTGCTGCGTGAAGTAATGGAGAGCAATCGGCAGGTCCGGCGGGTGGGCTCAAACCTCAACCAGATCACCATGCGGTTTCACACGTCTGAGGAGTGTCCCCCGGAGCTGGGACGGTGCCTGGAGCGGGTGGCGGCGGGCCTGGCGCAACTGGAGGCATTGGCGGTGCGGTTGGACGAGGTGATCGACCACCGATGATCGGGAAGATCACCCGCGGGGCGAACGTCGGGAACCTGATCGTCTACCTGTACGGACCTGGCCGCAGCAGCGTGCACGAAGACCCGCATGTGGTGGCAGGCTTCAGGGCGCCTATGGAGTTGGAGCCGAGCATCAGCGAGGGGAAACGGGATCTTCGATCGCTGATCAGCTTGTTGCGTCAGCCGGTCACGGCCCTCCAGGAGTCGGGCTATGAGCAGCCCGTCTGGCAGTGCTCGTTGCGGGCCGCACCGGAAGACTCCTATCTGAGCGACGAGCAGTGGGCCGAGATCGCCGAGGAGACCCTCCACAGGGTCGGTCTCATCCGGGCCGGGGATGAAGCCGGATGCCGGTGGATTGCGATCCGGCACGCGGATGACCACATCCACCTCGTCGTCACGCTCGCCCGGGAAGATGGGAGCATACCGCGGCTGTGGAACGACAAGCTCAAGATCAGGAGCGCCTGTCTCGCTGCTGAAGAGCGGTACGGACTGAGACGCACGGCACCGGCCGATCGCACCGCCACGCCGCGACCCACCCGAGCCGAACTGGAGAAGGCAGTACGCCAGGGGCGCAGGGAGACTCCCCGGCAGACGTTGCGGAAGGTGGTAGCGACTTCTGCGGCCGGGGCCGGCGGCATGGAGGAGTTCTTCGGCAAGCTCGGCGAGGCGGGGCTGCTGGTCGCCAAGCGGTACAGCAAGCTGGATGCGTCCGAGGTGACCGGATACAAGGTCGGGTTGCCCGGTGACCTTACCGGGGACGGGCAGCAGGTCTGGTTCGCTGGCGGCAAGCTCGCACCGGAACTCAGTCTCCCAAAGCTGCTCCGGCGGTGGGCCGATCCGGCACTCTCCGCCGATCTCTCCTCCCGTCCGCGCGCCAGACGGAACGCGGCCGGGAGGGAGACGCTTTACCGGGCTTCCGCGAAGGCCGTCACCCGGACGGCCCAGCAGTTCCGGTGGAGCAGCAGCCCGCAGGTGCGCGCCGACATCGCGGTGGCCACCACCGGCGTGCTGTACACGGCCGCGCAGACGACGGGGAATGCACGTCTGGGCGACGTCGCGGATATCTACGCCAGAGCAGGGCGGGAACCTTACGGACGGGTGGCGCCGCTGGGTAGCTACTCACGAGGGCTGAGAGCGGCAAGCCGACTGCTCGCTCACGCCATGGGACCCGAGAGCCGAAAGACCTACGAGATGACGGTCGCGCTGATCGAGCTGATTTCGTGCCTGGCCGACCTCGCCGATGCGGTGGCCGAACACCGCGCACGCCAGGGAAGGAGCGCCCAGGCCGAAGCCGCACGCCTGGCCTCGGAGGAGCTGAAGGACATGACCAGACCTCGTACGCGTACGGGGGCACGATCGGGACCGCTCTTGCCCGAAGCACTCGCTGCCGCGTCCTTCCCCATGCCACCGACGGGCGGGGTCGTCTGGAGCAACCCTCCCCCGACGCGGCCAGGGCCGTCCACAGGTCGTGGTCGAGGACGCGGACGATGACGTCACCACCTCGGCAACATTGCTACGAGTAATCGTTCGTCGCTTTGGGTAAAGTGCGTGGCAGTGCTCGATCAATGAGCATGGCGTGCAGTGCATCGCGGAGACATCGAAGAGAAAGGAGCGCCTATGGCTGAGTCGAGGAAACAAAAACCCGACGAGCGAGCACCGAGAGGGCTCGCGCAGTAGCCGAACCGCGTTGTGCTGCGCCGACCCCGACTACTTCGTGGAGGTGCGCAGCAGATGACGAACAACGGGCAGCAAGCAGCAGACGACCGCACCGAGCAGATCGCCCGCGACCTGTATGAGGGCGTGCGGCAACTCAATCACGCGACAGCCGGGCCACCGGGGCTGACCTATCCCGGGACCGTCTACACCATCCTGGGCAACCTCGCCGTCGCCGTGTACGGGCTGGAGCAGAGCCTCGGGCAGCTCCACCGCTTCCTCGGCGAGGAACTCGACGCCGGCAGGCTCGGGCACGACCTGGGGCACAGCCCAGACTCAGATGTCCACCGGGCGCAGGAAGCAATATTCGCCGCCGGGGCGATGACGAGGAAGCTCGTAAGCACGCTCGGGCGTGCGCAGAACGCGATCCACGCCATCAACGCACAGCCCGAACTCAACCCCGTGAGGTTGGCGCGTCATGCCTTCTCGCTGACTGTCGAGGAGGCGGTGCGGATGTCCTCCCCCGGCGACGCTGACAAAGGACGAAAACCGCAGGCTCGGGACGTCCAGACCAAGAAGGAGGTCTGAGGCATGGGGCACGCGACCCTGGACGACCTGGGCTCGCTGCCGCCGTTCATCGACCTGATGACGGCGGCGGGCATCCTGGGAATCGGGCGGACCAAAGCCTACGAGCTGGCGCGGAAAGGCAAGTTCCCCTGCCACGTGATCGTGGTCGGGGCGAGCTACAAGGTCAGCCTCAAGGAGCTGATCAAGCTCATGAGCCCGCCGGGAGACGCGCAGAAAGGTTCATGAGCACGGGCTGAAGCCGTTCGGCCGTGTTCGCTCCTTACGGTTGAGTGACCGCCAGACACCGAGAGGCCGGTTCCCAATGATTCGGGAACCGGCCTCTGTACTCTGGCTACGTCGCTGAAAACGAGAGCCGGTATCAGTGACTTTGAGAGCCATTATTCGATCTTGGCTGGAGTGGAGTATCGGTGGGCGTGGGAGCCAAGTGTTGCCGGTTCTCCTCGAAAGCTGGCCGATCACCGATGCCAGGACCGGCTGCCAGAGCCGTACCGCTGCCACCGACCTGGCGAGGACAGTGCGTGTGGCGGTCGTCGCCGACAGATGGGCGTTTCGGTGTCGGCTCAGTCTCCGACGAACCAGAGGTACCGATGTGGCGCCTGCTGAACGACCAGGCAAAGGTCACGGGGGCTTGTAGCGCTGGGAGGCGGGCAGGCGGCCCATGTCCAGGCTGTGAAGGATCCGCCACACCCCGGAGCGGCTGATGGTGACGTCGTGGTACCGCTTGAGGTACATCGCGATCTTCTCGGGCCCGAAGTGGTAGTTGCGTCTCAGGCAGATGATCTTCTCGATCACCTCGGCGCGGGTGGCGTTCGGACTGTGCTTGGGGGCCTTGGAGCGGGTGCGCAGGCCCTCAACGCCCTCGGCCTGGTAGCGCCGGTACCAGGTGCAGTACGCCTGCCGGCTGATCCCGAAGTACCGGCACGACATCGCGACGTTGCCGGTGACCTCCTCGACATGCCGGATGACGGCCAGGCGCCGCCGGGCCTCACGATCGAGCGGGGGATGGGGCTGAGACATGTGGACCTCCGCAGTGCGTCGGAGACCCAGGTGTCAACGATGACCGTCAGTTTTATACTGCCGGACCGATGGCCTCGACTCGGCTACAGGTGGGGGCCGATCTGGGCGGAGGCGAGTTCCGATCGGATCAGTTCGAGGAGTCGGCCGAGCCAGTTCCTGCCCGTCGTCCCGTCGCCTTGCCAGTAGGGGGAGCTGGCGTAGCTGTAGACGATCCGGCCGTCTCCGGTGGACAGGAGGATGTCCGCGAGGTCGGGATGCTGGGCGAACTTGGCGCGCATCAGATCGGCCATGATGGCCAGGCGTGCGTCGGACCAGCCTGGCCGGCGTTCCAGCCTGGCCGCGAACTGCTGGGCCTGCGAGGTGGTCTGTGCCGTCCGGATCGCCTCTCGCTGCGTCTCGTCGGCGACCGATAGTGCCCAGTAGGCGTGTTCGACCGTCGGGTAGACCTGGCCGGCGACGGTGAAGGGCGCGGGGTAGGTGTTGCGGAGCCCGTGCGCGCGGGGGTACATCGGGCGTCCCTCGTTGAGGTACACGGTCGGCGACGAGGCTTCGACGGGGCCATCGGCCTCCCGCACCGCGGCCCGGGTGGGATCAGGCGTGTCCCAATCCTTGAAGTACCGGAACGCCCATTCCCTCGTCTGTTCGGTGACCGTCTCCCCGCCGTCCTCAGCACCAGACTCGTCCTCGTAGTGGAAGTACTCCTCCCACTCCCCGCCGACCTCCGCGATGAGCAGACGAAAGGGGATATCCCGGGAGTCCATATCGCCCAGGTAGACCCGCTGATGCGCGGGCACCATCCCGTAAGCGGCACGAAGTGCGTGGCGGTCCTGCTCGGCCCGCGAGTGGGCGTAGCGCACCGCGACGTCACGGCACCGTTCCAGCGAGTCGGGCCGCCCGTTCAACCGATCGATCTCATCCGCGACCTCGCCGATCAGTTCGTCCGCGGTCACCCACATCTCCGGCTCGCCGAACCGCCACGTCGCCAGCGCATGCACATGAGCGGAGCCGCCTTCAGGCAGCGACGTGGCCACCCAGCCGCAGTCGATCTTGGCGCGCAGCCCCTCGATGTCTCCCCATTCCCAGTAGTAGAGCGCCCCGTCAGCGAAGACCTTGAGGTCGGTCAGGAAGTAGGTGTCTCCGTTCCTGATGAAGATCGGCCGGTAGACGCCATCGATCCGTTCTCCGTCAACGATCCGATACGTCCGGTTGCTGCTCATCGGGTCATCGTAGGACCCGAGACGTTCGGCCGCGGACGGTGATCATGTGTTCTCGTCGGCGTAGGTCCAGGTCGAGCCTTCACCGACGGTGAGGACGCAGCCGCCGGGCGTCCACAGCACCCAGTCGCCGAGCCCGTCGGGATCTTCGGGGAACACGGGAAACAGGCGCAGCCGCAGGGCGCCGAACCGCAGCGTCGTCTCCAGGCTCGGGGTGTCGATCGTGATGTGGTCGAGGCTTTGGCCGTGGAGGGCTTGGAGAGCGCGTTGCAGGAAGACGCGCGGGTATTCGGATGCGGCGACGACGTGCGTGGCGGTCTCCAGCCGCCACGCGGCCATCGCCACCCACAGATGCCATTCGCCGTGCTCGACGGTCTCGCCATCGCGTTCCAGGCCGGTGACCGGCGCGCCGAATTCCATCGTGAAGAAGCTGCCGTGGCCGAGCTCGACCTTCCACGCGGGTCGGCCGTACAGAGGCCTGACGATCTCTTCGATGGCCCGCACGTCGGCCTCCGCGACGCGGGGAGCACCGTCACGCCACCGCAGGTAGAGGAACTTCAACGTCTCCTGCGACCGATGCACCTCCCGCGAACCGACGCACTTGTCCGCCTGCTCCATCAGGACATCGACCCGCTCAATCTCACCGGGCTCGCGCCGCCGTGATTCCAGGACTTCGAGCCAGGCCGCCCCCGCCGTATGGCACGACTCCCAGCACGGCTCCGGATCGTCGGTCATCCGCTGGGCGAAGTGTCGCACCGCCGCAGCGGCGAATCCCAAATAGTCGGCATCATCCACCGACACATGATCGGCCCGGCACCGATCGTGGTCCAACGAATTACCGGCGACGCGGCATGCGACCGGTTGATGCCGATGCCGCTCGATCTTGTTGCCGGGGCGATCAACTGACAGGCTGCGGATCTGTGAATCGTGATCAGTTCTGGGTGTTCATCGACGAGGCCCGAGCCGCGGCCGTGAATGCGAATGATCCCGACAGCGTTTCCGCGAGCGCCATCAAGATCATGAACTCGTGGGATCCCACTGAGATAGCGGCGGTGCAGCAGCCCTTGTGGGGTGTGCTGGCCGAGTCATATCGGGGCGATCTGTGGGGTGCCGCCTACCTGATCAACGGCGGGGCGTCAGACGATGGTTTCGAATACTTCCGCGGCTGGTTGATCAGCCAAGGCCGGGAGGTGTTCGGGCGCGCTTTGGCCGCGCCTGATTCGCTGGCGGAGGAGCCCGCTGTTCGTGCGGCCGTTTCGGCAGGCCTGGATCTCGACGGCGAAGCAATGTTGGGCATCGTATGGGAGGCATACCGCCAGAAGGTGGGCGAGGAGCT
The DNA here is from genome assembly GCF_039533685.1 of Actinocorallia aurantiaca. Taxonomy (NCBI): domain Bacteria; kingdom Bacillati; phylum Actinomycetota; class Actinomycetes; order Streptosporangiales; family Thermomonosporaceae; genus Actinocorallia; species Actinocorallia aurantiaca. Next base: position 95,321 of record NZ_BAAATZ010000037.1, read on the forward strand.
TCCTCCAGGGAACGCGACGGTCCCTTACCCCTCGATCGACTTCGGTTGGGACTTCGACGACAGCTCCGCGATGGAGCAGTACCTCCCACGGCTGTCACGTCTGTTCCGGTGAACCGGCCGCCGGCCCGTCAGGCCCAGGGGTCGTCGATCATGTGGGGAGGGTCGTTGAGGTCGAGGAGCTGGCCGATGCATCGCGTGTAGCCGAGGCCTGGGGCGGCGATGGCCTGTAGCCATGGACTCTGTTCCAGGGCATCGATGACGGAGTCGTCTGCATCCAGAAGGAGTGCGGTGATCTGGTGTGGCACGGGCCCGTCGGTCAGGCACAGCCACGCGATGGCGGCGCTCACCCGGGTCTCGTCGGGCTGCTCCAGGTTCGAAAGAAGCGAGTGAGCCCATGCAGTCGCGTGATCGCGATCTCTGTCGAAGGCTAGTTGCGCAATGGCGAGGACGAGGCTTGCCCGGACTTCGGGTCGTTGCTCCGCGCGTAGTCGGCCGTGGAGGTGGGGGTAGACGCTCCCGTCGGCGACGGTGGCTGCGGCGAGAGCGTAGGCGGAGTGGCTGCGGACCTCGGGGTCGGGGTCGTCCAGCAGGGCGATGAGGATGTCCATGTCCTGGGCGAGCGCGTCACGAGCTGCCTGGATCGACCAACCGGCCGGGTAGGCGTAGGTGTCGTAGGTCAACCCGTCGGGGGCCGTGCGGAGAAAGCCGGCCCGTGTCCCGTCGCCGTAGTGGCAGCGCCGGGCGATGTCCGCGATCAGCCAGAGCACGTCGGCGCGGTGATGCGCTATCCGGTTCTCGGCGACGCGCAGCAGGAAGGGGACGGCCATCGCCCCGGGCGCGGAGGTGCTGCCCTGATGGCACAGCGTGCCCGACAGCAGGCGGAGGGCGTTCTTCGCGATCATGGGATCGGATGATCCGAGGTTCGTGATGAAGCCGGGTACGTCGTCGGCTCTGCCGTGAGCGTGGTGGAAACGTCCCCAAGGAAGGTCGTCGAGACGTCGTCCGGGGCGGTCCTCGGCGGGGAGTCGCTGGAGGACGGCCCGGACGTCGAGGTCGCTTCCCGCGTAGTCTTCGGGGTCGGCGTCGAGGGGGATGACAGGGTCTTCCCAAGCCACAATGCCGGTCATGCGGCCAAGGGTATCCAGTTCACTCGAAGCCGACACGAAGGAATGAGGTTCCCCCCTCTCGGTGGTCAAGCTGATGTTCCCCCAACGGGGGGAACCTCATCCCGAGCCGAAGTGCTGCTCGATGAGCTGCCGGGCGAGGACCGCGCGAAGTTTGTCGATCTCGGCGTTGGCGGCTTCGAGCTCGGCTTTCAGCGCGGTGGTCGCATCTTCGGGGACTTCGATGTTCCTGATCTTCTTGAGCGCTGTGAGGGCGGTTTCGTCGGCGGTAGGCAGCGTGTGGAGGTAGCGCTCCGTTGTCGTGATCTTCGCGTGGCCAAGGCGTTCCTTCACGACCTGGAGGTCCGCTCCGCCCGCGAGGAGCCAGGACGCGTGGGCATGGCGCAGGTCCTGGAAGCGGGGGTTGAAACCGAGGTCAGCGGCTTCGCAGGCAGGTCGCCAGGTGCCGTTGCGGAACCAGGTGGCGTTCATGTGGGGGTCAAGGTCGACGACGGGGGGTTTGCGGGGGCTGTCCTTGCCTGCGGCACGGCGCTTGGCCCGGTAGGCGGCAACGGCGGCTCGGCAGTGCTGGCAGCGGCACTTACCCAGGCCGTAAGCGGTAGTCGTGCCGTGCCGGTAGACCCGGCCGTTCTCATTGGGTTCGGTGTAGCCGAGGGACTCGGGATCCTGGACGGGTTCGTAGGCCAGCCTGTAGTCGAGACGGCGGGAAAAGAAGAGGTCGTCCCACTTGAGGTTCTCGGCTTTGACGTGGTCCTGCAGCTTGGCGACGATCTGACCGCTGAGCTTGAGCTTCCGCCACTTGCGGCCCTTGGGGTACTCCTTGACCAGGTTGCGTTTGCCCTCGGGATGGATCTCTGAGGACAGGTAGAGGACCACCCGGCTGACGGTCAGGATGTTGGTCCCGAAGTCGAGATCCTTGACTCGGAGTTCGGCCAGCTCACCCCAACGCAGACCGCTCTCGATGGCCGTCTCAACGAGAAGGCGCGAGGTCTCATCAGGGAGCGCCGCATAGATCTGGTCGAACTCGTCAGCGGTGATGATCCGGCGCGGCTTCTCCGGAATCGGGTCGGTCGGCACTCCCCTGCTCGGATGCAGCAGGATGACCCCGTCGTTGACCGCGGTCGTGAAGATGGCGTTCAGGACCGCGCCCTTGCAGTAGGCGATCCGATGCCTGCCGACCTCCTTCGTCTTGAGGCCGGTGACCCAGGAGCGGACATCCTGGGAGCTGATGTCGCACATCCGCATGTTCTCGAAGTACGGAAGGATGTGCGTCCGCAGAGCCCCCAGGTAGTCCTGCTTGGTGCTGAGCTCGATCCGGTGGTTCGGCAACCACGTCTCCATGACGTACGTGCCGAACTTCTGTCTACCTCGTCGTGGATCCCATGTTCGCCCTTCGGCGATCTTCGCCTCGGCCGCCTGCCACGCCCGTTCGGATTCCTTCAGCGTCCCGAAGGTCCCGGCGGTCTGCCGGATCCCGGACGCGTCGTCGTACAGAGCCTGGTAGCTGATCTTGCCGTTCCTGCCGGTCCGCTGCCGGGTGAAGCCCACGGAGAACCTCCTCGCACCTTGATCATTTGTCACTCATTTGTCACTGGATCATGCTGATACGCAGTGAGACGATCTTGCACTGGTCAACACGAAAACCGGCTCTGACCAGCAGGTTAATCAATGCGTACCCAGGTCACGACTTGGCAAAGCGGACGCCCGAGCTCGCTTCCAAACTGGCTACGCGGGTTCGATTCCCATCATTCACTCCACACGGCAAAGGCCCGGGTCAGGAACACGATCCCGACCCGGGCCTTTCACTTGCACCGGCCCTTCTTCGCCTTCCGTGCCCATTGCGTGCCCGATCGCTTTTCATGCCCTTGCCGTTGTCGCCTGGACCGCTTTGAAAGCGCTTCCGAGAGTTTGGACGATCGCCTTATCCCACTCAACTCCGTCGCGTCCGCCATCAGCACGTGAGTACCAGTGAAACCGGCCAGGGCGGGGGTGAAACCGGCTTGAAGCCGTGGTGAAGCCGGTGGCGCGGAAGCTCTTCTCTGACGCCGGGAGGTGCTCGGCGTCAGGGAGGGGGCGCGTTATGGCGGATCTCAGTGCCGTCCGGGTCGACGGGCTGGTCAAAGATTTCGGGGACTTCCGGGCTGTGGACGGGATCGACCTTCAAGTGCGGCAAGGTGAAATCTTCGGGGTTCTGGGGCCCAATGGGGCAGGCAAGACCACGACGCTTCGGATGCTCGCCACGCTGCTTCCCATCGACGGCGGGCACGCGGAGATCTTCGGGGTCGACGTTCGGCGGGAACCTCACCGCATCCGGCAGTTGGTGGGCGTCACCGGGCAGTACGCCTCGGTGGACGAGGATCTGACCGGCCGGGAGAACCTCTGGTTGTTCGCCCGGCTGCAAGGGCTGACCAGCACCCGGGCGAAAGCCGTCGCCGGTGAGCTGCTCGAGCGTTTCGGGCTTCAGGAGGCGGCAGAGAGGCCTCTGTCCCAGTTCAGTGGTGGCATGCGGCGGCGGCTGGATCTGGCGTCGAGTCTGATCACCCGGCCGCCTCTGATCTTCCTGGACGAGCCCACGACCGGGCTCGATCCGAGGACTCGGGGGCAGATGTGGGACACCATTCGTCAGCTGGTCACCGACGGCTCCACGATCCTCCTCACCACCCAGTACCTGGACGAAGCCGACCAGCTGGCTGATCGGGTGGCCGTGATCGACCGGGGGCGGAAGGTCGCCGAGGACACCCCGGACGCACTCAAGACCCAGGTCGGCGACTCGACCCTGCAGCTCGGCCTTGCCGACGGCTCCGACACCGTGCTGGCCGCGAACGTCGTCCGTCGGATGCTGGGCGAGGAGCCGGTCCTCACTCCGGAATCGGGACGGCTCAACGTCTCCCTTCCCGATCCGGATCGGGCCGCGGACGTTCTGATCGGCCTGCGGGAAGCGGGCCTCGGCATCTCCTCGGTGAGCGTCGCCAAGCCGACGCTGGACGAGGTCTTCCTGGCGCTGACCGGCCATGGCGCCGACGACGAGCCCCAGATGGAGGCGGCCCGATGACCACCATGACCCCTACCGTTCTCGACCCCCGGCGCATCGACCCGGCAGCCGTGGTCAACCGCACGACGTCCCGCAGTTCGCTTCAGGAGACCTGGGTCCAGACCCTGGCGATGGCGTGGCGGGCCGTGAAGAAGATGCGGCGCAAGCCTGAGCAGTTCTTCGACGTCCTGATCCAGCCTCTGCTGTTCACGGCGATGTTCGCGTTCATCTTCGGCGGCGCGATCTCCGGCAGTGTGTCGGATTACCTTCCGGTACTGATTCCCGGCATCCTCGCCCAGACTGCCTTGACCGTCTGCATGGCCACAGGGGTGCAGCTGCGGGAGGACATGGACAAGGGGGTCTTCGACCGCTTCAAGTCCCTGCCGATCGCGAGGATCGCCCCCCTGGCCGGGCCGATGGTCGCCGACCTGATCCGTTACCTCATCGCTTCGGTGCTGACGCTCGTCACCGGGCTGCTCATCGGCTACCGTCCCGGCGGCGGCGTGCTCGGCTGCGTCGGCGGCATCGCGCTCACCGTGATCGCGGGCTGGTCGCTGGCGTGGATCTTCACGTGGCTGGGCACGATGGCGCGGTCGGCGCAGAGCGTCCAGGGGATCTCGATGATGATCATGTTCCCGCTCACCTTCCTGTCCAACGCCTTCGTCCCGGCCGAGACGCTGCCCGGCTGGTTGCAGGCGTTCGTGAAGGTCAACCCGGTGTCGCACGTCGTCTCCGCGGTGCGGGACCTGTTCAACGACGGGGCCGTGACGGCCGAGGTCGGCTGGGCGGTCGTCGGCTGTGTGGTCGTCGTCGCGGTGTTCGCCCCGCTGGCGGTCCGTTCGTACTCGCGCAAGATGTAAGCGGGGTCGGATCATCCTCTCCAGGATGGCGCGGGCCTCGGCCAACAGGTCGGGGCCGCGCCGTTCGCCGTACTCGGCCTTGATCCGCGGCAGGACGCCGGGGGCGATCCGTTCGGCGTGCGCGGACAGCACCGGCCAGTGCATCGTCGGGGTGAACCGGCTGTAGGCGAACCTGTCGGCGAGCGCGAGCAGCCGGACCGCCTCCTCGGCGGGCAGCGCCTCCTTCAGCAGGCCCCAGATGCCCAACGCGGCGAGCACCATTCCCGCCACCGGATAGTCCATGAAGGAATGGGTCGGACTGAACGCGATCGAGGTCCTGGCTCGCAGTGATTCGAAGAGGTCCGTGCCGTCGTCGCCCTCGCCGTGCTGCGCGAACGCGGAGAGCGCGACGGCCTCGCCCACGACGGACCACGGCGTCTGCTCGTCCGGTGTGCCCGGGAGACGCAGGTTCCGGAGCTTCTCGGCGGCCTCGCGGTGCTGCCGCAATCCCTCGGCGGTGTCGCCGTCGAAGAGGGCCAGCTCCGCTCTGCTGACGGCGATCGACAGGACTTCTCCGTAGGTTCCGTGGGAGGCGAGCGCCCCCAGTTCGTCGACCATCCGCGCGGCCTCGTCGCGGCGGCCCTCGACGAGCGCCCCTGTGGCGAGGACGGCGCGGATCTGGATGGCGTCGTCCACCGCCCCGAGGCGTTCGAGCACCGGGAGCGCCTCAGCGGCGTGTTCTGAGGCCGACGCGGAGTCGCCGGAGTTCGCGTACAGGCCGGCCAGCTGGGCGTGCAGCACCGCCCGGTGCCAGGGGCCGACGTCGTCGTCGGCGAGTTCGAGGGCCGCCCGGGCCGCTTCGATCGCGCCGGCCGGGTCTCCGGAGTTCTCCCGGCCGTGGCTCAGCCAGTGCAGCGCGATCCTGCGGATCAGAGGGTCGGGGTCCGCGGCCATCTTGTCGCAGCCGTTCTCGGGGTCCGACACCGTGGCGAGCAGCACGGTCACCAGCGCGCGGACGAACGGGTTCGCCGAGTCGGCGCCGAGCACGGACAGGAGCCGCGTCAGCGGACCGATCTGTTCGGAGGAGACGATGACGGTGTTGAGCAGCGCGATGCCCAGGGCCACCCGGGTCCGGTCGAGGAGCCGGGGTGGCGGCGTCCAGCCGGTCAGGACGGCTGCGACGGCCGGGGTGAGGACGATGCTGCGCGAATGGTCTCCGCAGATCGACCAATAGCCGCCCAGGGCCGAGAACAGCACCACCACGGCTTCCGGGTCGGGGTCGGCGAGGGCCTCGCGCAGGACGTCGGCGAGGTTCGTCTCCTCCGAACGCAGCCGGTCCATCGCGTCGGCCTGCTCCGGCGAGTACAGCCGGACGCCGTGCCGGTCGGCGTACCCGAGGGCCCACACGCGCACGGCGGCCCGCGCCTCGGCGGTCTCGCCGGCCGAGTCCAGCCGCATCCGGCCGAACTCGCGCACCGTCTCGAGCATGCGATACCGCACGCCGTCGGCCGTCTCCACGACGGTGAGCAGGGACTGCTCCACGAGTTCCTCGATATCGCCGAGGGCACCAAGGGCACCGCCGCCGAGCACCTCCTCGGCCGCGTCGAGGGCGAAGCCGTCCGGGAAGGCCGAGAGGCGGCGCAGGGCCCGGCGCTCCCGCTCGCCGAGGAGGTTCCAGGACCAGTCGATCACCGCCAGCAGCGTCTGGTGCCGGGAGGGGGCACTGCGGTCGCCGCCGCGCAGCAGCGCGAACCTGTCCTCCAACCGGCGGGCGATCTCAGCCGGTGACATCACCCTCACCTTCGCGGCAGCCAGTTCGATCGCGAGCGGCAGGCCGTCCAGGCGGGTCACGACGGCGAGCACATCCCCCTCGTCGAGGCGCACGCCGGGCCGGGCCGCGGTCGCGCGGTCGCGGAACAGCTCGACGGCGTCACCGGTTCCCAGCTGGGGCAGCTGGTAGACGCGTTCGGCGGCGATCGCCAGCGGAGAGCGGGTCGTGGTGAGGACGCGCAGCTCCCGCGTGGTCGCGGTCAGGTAGGCGACGAGGTCGGCGACCGCCTCCACCAGATGCTCGCAGTTGTCGAGCACCAGCAGCGTCGGGGCCAGGTCGAGCTGCTGGGCGATCCGGGCGCGGACGTCGGCGCGCTGCCGCGGGGTGAGCGTGCCGCGTCCGGTCACCGAGTCGCGGACGCCGAGCGCCGAACCGACCTCGCCGACCAGGTCCTCGGGCGCGGTCACGCCGACCAGTTCGACGAAGCGCACCACCGGCTGCGGGGCCTCGCGGGCGACGGCATGGGCGAGCCGGGTCTTGCCGAGCCCGCCCGGGCCGAGAATCGAGACCACCCGGAACGCGGCGAGCATCGCCCGCACCCGCCGGAGGTCGTCGTCGCGGCCGAGCAGCGGGGTCGCGTCGAACCGCACGCCGACGCGCACCGGGCTGTCGAGCGCCAGCAGCTCACGGTGGACCCGCCGCAGCTCGGGGCCGACGTCGGCGCCGAGCCGATCGCGCAGGTCAGACCGGTGGCGCTCGAAGCGGCCCAGCGCCGCACCCGTCCCGCGCACCGCCGCCTCACTGCGCAGGAGGTCGGCGAGCAGACCCTCGTCCTCGGGGTGGGCGCGCACGGCCTCCTCAAGCCCGGACAGGGCGGGGGCGTGGTCGCCGCTGCGGCTACGGGCCCGGGCGAGCACGACCCGCGCGGACGCCAGGTCGCGTGCCGCGCGCCGCCGCACATCGGCCAGCGGGCCGCCGCCCTCGGGGGGCAGCGCTCCGGTGCCCAGTTCGAGCGCCTCCTCTGCCGCCGCAGCCGCCGCGGCGGGGTCCTCGACGAGCAACGTCCGCGCCCGGCCCGCCAGGCCGTGCAGCCGGCCGGCGTCGATCCGGTCGGGCGGGGTTTCGAGCCGGTAGCCGTTCCCCTCTGTGGCCAGCATCTCCGCCCCCACGACCGCCCGGGTCCGGGACACCAGGACCTGGAGCGCCTTCGCCGGATTGGCTGGCTCCTCGTCCCCCCACACCTCCGCGACGAGCCGCTCCGCGTTCACGGCCCGGCCGGCGAGCGCGAGGGCGGCGAGTAGCGCCTGAGCCCTCCCGCCGACCACCGGCCGCCCGCGCCACCGCACATCGTCGAGCAGGCTCAGGTCGATCGGCATGTCCTGAGTCTAGGCTCCACCGGACCATCCGCCCTGTTCTCACCCTTATCCGGCAAGGCACGCGACTCGACCGGCAGATCACGGTCTGTCCCGAGTGCGGTGAAGAAGGCATCCCGCGGCCCCTGCGGAGCCCGGCGGGTGCGCGCCGAGCCGACGCTGGACGCGGTATCGCCGTCCGCCTTCGATCGGGGATCAGCCAAGGCCAGGGAGAACGCCTTGTCGGGCGCACTCTCACCGTTGCCGTGATGGCTGTACTTGATGACCCGCCTGCCCTTTCCAGTCCGGACGCCGGAAGTACACGATGTCACTTCTTCCCGGCTTCCACGGGACGCCGCTCACCTCCCGGGCGGACATCGCGTCCCTACCGTGGGGCGGCATGGAGATCGGTTTCGAAGAGCTGCACGAAGCGTGCGGCACGATGATCAGCGGCGACCACGAGCAGGCGCGCCGGGACCTCGGAAGGCTGCTGCCCGCCGTGAGGGAACGCGGGCCCCGCTGGATGGAGGGGCTGGTGCACTTCCTGCTCGCCGACGTCGAGGGACGGCTCGGGAACGTCGCGGGCGGGATCGGGCACTTCCGGGCGGCGGTCGCGGTCGGGTGGAACGACTGCGTCGCGGCCGTCGCGGAAGCGGGCCTGGCGGCGCTGGCCGCGGCGCCGGAACACCGGCAGGTCTACGGGCGGATCGCGGTGTCTCCGGCCGACCTGGAGGAGTTGCGGTGGATCCACGCCGAACGCGCGAACATCGACCACGACACCAGCATGATGATCACTGAGAACGTCGGCCGGAAGGACGGCTCACCGACCGAGGTCGCGCAGAACCCTCTGCCGACCCGCACCCCCGACGGGCTGGGCGTGCCCGCCGCGCGGGCGCTGCTGCTGATGCGCCAGCGCAGTCAGCTGCACGCCGTGCTGACCTCCGACACCCTGCGCGGCTCCCATCTCTCCTCGATGGCGGTGATCGGCAACATGGGTTCCTCGCCGTTCGGCGGTTCCGGTTTCGGCGGTTCGGGCTTCGGCTTCGGCTCCCCCGCGATGGAGGCCGCCTCATCGCAGGCCCTCGCGAACTCCCGCGCCGCGACCCGGCGGGAGGCCGTTCGCGCCCGTGCCTTCTGCCCGACGATCGGCCTGTCGACGGTCGCCGTCCCCGCTCCCGATCCCGTCTGGCCGTGAGCGGAACGCGTCCGCGGCGCGCCGCCAAGGGGCGCGTGGGAGGCCGAGCCCGGCGAGCCGTTGACGTCCCGCCGTGCGTCGGGCCCGCTACGCGGTTCGCCGCTCCACGCCGGTGGACGTGATCCTCTGCCTGATCCGGCCCGGCCCCGGGTGCGGGCGGGGGCGGATCAGGAGGAGGGCGGTGGTCAGGAGGGCGGTGGCGGCTATGGCGTCGAGCCAGTAGTGGTTGGCGGTGGCCACCACGACGAAGAGGGTCAGGGCGGGGTGGGTGAGCCAGAGCCAGCGCCAGGGGGTGCGGGCGACGGTGATGAGGCCGATGGCGACGACCAGGGCCCAGCCGACGTGGAGGGAGGGCATGGCGGCGAACTGGTTGGCCAGGCCCTCGGTGTCGACCTCGCCGTAGGGGGACGGGCCGACCAGGCGGCCGGTGTCGATGAGGCCGAAGTCGGCGATCATGCGGGGCGGGGCCAGGGGGAAGGCCAGGTGCAGGAGGAGGGCCGCGCCGGTGAGCAGCGTGAGGGTCCGGCGGACCCAGACGTAGTGGCCCGGATGGTGGAGGAACATCCAGACGAGGAACACGATGGTCGCCGGGAAGTGGACGCTCGTGTAGAAGACGTTCGCGGCCTTCTGCAGGGCGTCGCTGTGCAGGATCAGGGCCTGGACGGCGGCCTCGTCGGGCAGGCGGACGGTGCGCTCCCAGTCCCAGACCCTGACGGAGTTGGCGAAGGCCTCGGTGACGTTCCCGTTGGCCAGGAGGCGGCCGAGCCGGTAGACGCCGTAGAGGATGGTGATGAGGACGAGCTCACCGATGACTTTGGGGCGGGGGTAGGGGCGCGGGGAGTTCACGGCCCGTCCTTTCTGGGGCGCCTTCGAACGCGGCGGAGCACAGGGACGGTTCCGGGGCGGGTGGTCCTGTGTTCGGGGGGCCGCCGGTCAGGGGCGTAGGGCGTTGAGTGACAGGGTGGCGTAGCGACGCCACTGGGCGGGGTCCCGGACGTCCAGGGCGATCAGGACCCGGGAGTAGCCGCCGACCAGGACGCGGATGTCCTGGGCGGTGGCGTCGGGGCGCAGGGTCCCCTGCCGCTGGGCCGCGGCGATGAGCTTCTCGGTCAGTCCGGAGATGTCGTTCTCCTCCTCCCATCGCCGGGCCCGCGGCAGGACCTCGACCAGGAGGCGGTCCTTGGACAGCTGCTCGGAGACGTCGCAGAGCAGGTCCCGCAGCGCGGTGAAGGCGTCGGGCTGCCGGGCGGCGGCCGCCATGCGCTCGGCGAGCCAGGCGAGGCGGTGCCGGGCGACGGCCTCGGCGAGATCCGCCTTGGCGGGGTAGCTGCGGTAGACGGTGGCCTTGCCCACCCCCGCCCGGGCGGCGATCTCCGGAACGGTGGCTTCCAGGCCCCGTTCGGCGAAGACCTCGACCGCCGCGGTGAAGACCCGTTCCTGGTTGCGCCGCGCGTCGGCACGACGGTCGGGCCGGCCGGCGGCCGGAGGTTCCTCGGGCGGGAGCTCTGAGGACATGATCACAGTCTGCCGGTTCCGCTACGAGGGGGCGCCGAGCAGCACCGCGAGCACGTTCCCCTCAACGGCCGCCGCCTGACGTTCTTGTACACCGCTCACCGAAGCCTCCCGCTCTCTTCCGAAACAGAGAATGGACCCTTGAGTCCGTTTTCCGCCCGACGCTAGCAGTAAGCGGACCCGCAGGTCCGGTTAGGCCGGGTGACGAGCGACACCCCGAAGCGCACCGTCAGGCGACTCCGCGAGCCGCGCCGGGGACGGCCCCGAAACCATGGGCAAGAGGGTCGAAATTGGATACGTTGTTCTCCCCTGCGGAACGGAGTCCCCATGGTCTCGTTGGTGATGGCGGGAGTCGGCCTGAGCATGCTGGTGCTCGGGGGCCTGGCTCTACGGCGACGCGAAGCCGTCGGCGGCGCGGCGCTCCTGGTGGCGCTGATCTGCCTGGGGCTGGCCTATGACAACCTCGCCGTCGCGGTGGGACGGATCCTGGGCTTCGGCGGAACGCTGGAAGCGGTGAGCGCGCCCAGGTTCTGGATCCACGCGCTGCTCACTCCCCTGCTCATCATCGCGTGCGGGATGCTCGCGGCCCGGCTGGGCGTCGGATGGGCCGCCTCCCGTCCCGCCGCCGTCGCCGGCGGGGTGCTGGTGGTCGCCCTGATCGCGCTCGGCGTCGTCGAGGACGTCGCCAAGCTGGAACTGGCGCCCACGGAGTACGCGGACCTCGTGCGCTACACCAATGAAGGCTCCGAAGGTCCCCCGATCCCCTCCATCGTCACGATCCTCGTGCTGTTCGCGCTCGGCGTGGCGGTCTGGCGGACCGCCGGAAGCCCCTGGCTGTGCCTGGGTTCGCTCACCATGTTCGTGGCCGCGGCGGCCGGAAGCTCCCACGTGTGGGTGGCGAACCTGGGCGAACTGGCCCTCCAGGTCTCGATCGTCGCGACGCTGGCGGCGGCGGCACGCACCCGGCCTCCGGCCGTCCGGGACGTCAGCCCGCGTTCTTGAGCCCGTCGGCGATCGAGTCCGCGGTCGGGGTGGTGGGGCGGCCGATGAGACGGGACAGGGCTCCGTCGCCGACGGCGAGGAGGCCGCGGCGAACGGCGTCGTCGGTGGAGACCAGGATGGAGGCGAACATCTCGGGGATGCCCGCGCCGACGAGGAACTTCTCGTGCTCGGCGGGCGGGAGGTCCCGGTAGACGATCTCCTTCCCGGACTGGCGGGAGACCTCGGCGGCGTACTCGGCCAGGGTCCACGCCTCGTCGCCGCTCAGCTCGTAGGCCCGGTTCTCGTGGCCTTCGCCGCCCCTGCCGGCGACCTCCCCGAACCGCCCGCTCCCCAGGCGACGTACCGCTCCCTCCTCCGCATGCGGCCCCCGCGGGGCTGACCGGAGCCCGCCGCCCGGGGCGGGGGTCAGTCCTCTTCCAGTTCGGGAGAGCGGTGGTAGGACGTGATGCCGGCGGCGTCCCAGCGGAGGGTGTGGGCGCGCAGGCGGGGCACGTAGGCGGACCAGTCCTTGGGGGCGGGCGACCAGGCGACCTCGGCCAGGCCGGGGAGGCGGGGGTAGAGCATGTGGTCGAGGTCGTCGGGGGTCGTGAGGGTCTCGGTCCACAGGGGGGATTCGATCCCGGCGACGCGGGCGCCGGGGACGAGGGTCTCGGGGTCCCAGTCGTAGCTCTGGCGCACGCCCAGGGTTCCCGCCCAGCTGAGGCCGAGGGCGGTCGTGTCGTCGTACTTCATGTCCAGGTAGGCGCGGTCGGCGGGGGACATGATGAGCGGGAGACCGCGGGAGGCGGCGTCCGCCAGGGCCGGGGGGACGGGCTCACGGGTGGGACGCCAGTACTGCAGGTGGGTGCCCTCCGGCAGGGCGGTGACGGCCGCGGCCTCCTGCCACATGACGGCGGTCTTGCCGTGGCGGGTGGCCAGGGGGATCGTGCGGGTCATGAAGGCGTCGTAGTCCTCCGCGACGGTCTGGTGGGCCTCGTCGCCGCCCAGGTGCAGGTAGGGGCCGGGGGTCAGGGGGGCGAGTTCGGAGAGGACAGCGTCCAGGAAGTCGTAGGTGGTGGATTTGTGGACGGCCAGCTGGCTGAAGCCCACGTCGATGCCGCGGTAGAGCTCGGGTGTGACGCCGTCGGGGGCCAGGTGGGGGTAGCTGGCCATGGCGGCCTGGGTGTGGCCGGGGAGGTCGATCTCGGGGACGACCGTCAGGTGGCGGGCCGCCGCGTAGGCGACGATCTCGGCGAAGTCGGCCTGGGTGAAGTGGCCGCCGGGTCCCTCGCCGACCTGGGAGGTGCCGCCGTGTTCAGTGAGCCGGGGATGGGACTCGATCCGCAGGCGCCAGCCCTGGTCGTCCGTCAGGTGCAGGTGGAGGACGTTGAACTTGTAGGGGACGGCGCGGTCGATGAAGCGCTTGACCGCCTCCACGTCGAAGAAGTGGCGTGCGACGTCGAGCATCACTCCCCGCCAGCGGAAGCGGGGCGCGTCGGTGATGGAGACGTACGGGATCCGCCAGGGTCCGGGGACCGGAGTCGGGGACTCGATCTCCGGGGGCAGGAGCTGGCGCAGGGTCTGCACGCCTCGGAAGAGCCCTTCCTCGGTGTGGGCGCGGAGCCGGACGCCTTCGGCGCCGACGTCCAGCCGGTAGCCCTCCCGGCCCAGGTCCGCCGGTCCGTCCAGGGACAGGCGGAGCGCCCCGTCGGACGCGTCGGACGCGTCGGACGCGTCGGACGCGTCGGACGCGTCGGGCAGGGCGTATCCGGTGGCGCGCCGCAGGAGTTCCGTCAGGAACCGGGCGGCGTGGCACCGCGGGGCGTGCACGGCGGTCTCGGGGGCGAGCTCGAAGGCGCCTTCACGGACGACCAGGGCGCGCGGAGCCGGAATCAGCGAGAGGGTCACGACCCCATAATAGGCAAGTTTGTTAACAGTTAAAGGGTTTCAGGGACCGGTCCCCCGCTCCGCCTTCTGCACCATCTCGAGCACCGAAGGCGTCACCTTCGTCGGCGTCTGCGAGGGAGACGGGGGATTCCTGGACAGCGCCACCACCAGCCCCAGCGACAGCGCCGCGACCGTCACCATCAGCGCGACCGCGGCCCAGGGCCGCGTAGAACGCTCCGGAGCCGGTTCCGGAGCGGGAGGAGCCTCGTCCGGTTCCCGCCCGACCAGGAGCATCATCAGCTCCGGAGCCGTGGGCCGGTCCTCCGGCTTCTTGCCCAGCGCGGCGCGGATGAGCTCGCGGAGCGGCCCCTCCTCCAGCCCCTCGAGGTCCGGCTCCTCCTGCACGACCCGGCGCGCCACGTCCAGCGCCTGCCCCTGCCCGAAGGCCGGACGCCCCGTGCCCGCGTAGGCCATGAGCAGCCCCCAGGCGAAGACGTCGGCGGCGGGGGCGGCGCTCCCGCCCACCAGCACCTCGGGCGCCATCCACCCCGGGGTGCCCAGCACGGTCCCCGTCGTCGTCCAGGAGGTGGTGGCGTCCAGGGCCCGCGCGATGCCGAAGTCGATGACCCGCGGCCCCGAGAGGGTCAGGACCACGTTGGACGGCTTGAGGTCCCGGTGGACGAGCCCCGCCTCGTGGATGGCGGCCAGCGCCGTGGCCACGCCCAGCGCCACCCCGTGCAGGTCGGAGACGGGCAGCGGCCCGCTCTCGTGCACCCGCCGCGCCAGGGAGACCCCGCCGATGTACTCGCTGACCATGTACGGCAGTCCCGACGGGTGGAGCCCGTGGTCCTCGCCGTGCCCGACGATCTGCGCGGTGCAGAACGAGGCGACCCGCCCGGCCAGCTCCACCTCGTCGGCGAAGCGGGCGCGGAAGACCTTGTCCTCGGCCAGCCGGGGATGGATGGTCTTCACCGCCACCCGCCTCCCGCCGGGCTCCTCCGCCAGGTAGACGGTGCCCATCCCGCCCGAGCCGATACGGCCCAGCAGCGGAAGGCCGCCCACCGTCCGCGGATCCTCATGCGTCAGCGGATGTATTCCGCCCGGCAGCGTCTCCTGCACCTGCACCTGCACCCGTTCCGTCGGCGACGATCATGCGAGGTCAAGGGTGCCCTATTTGCCCGTTCGGGGAGGTGTATGCAACCGAATCGTCACCCCGATGTGGCCGTCGGGTAGGCCGCGGGCGGCCCCCGCGAATTGGAGCGTACGAAACAAACACGTCACGGGGACGTAGCCTTCCGTGCGATCTAGTTCCCTAGTCTTAAGACATCTCCGCTAAGCGGGGTCGCACGGAACACGAACCGCCGATCGTCGTCGGCTCCTCCTCGACGGACGACGATCGGGGCCCGGGAACCGTGCGGCGGACCGGTGGCCCGCGTGTAAGAGCCCCAGGGGTGGGAGGTCCTAGCACGCGGGCCACGGCAACAAGGCAGGAACATGAAGGGCCCGGATCCTCAGGGATCCGGGCCTTCCGTGTTCTACGTTCTACGGCCTCACTTCACGTAGACCTGCCAGCCGATCGGCACCAGCTTGAACATCTTCATGTCCGTGCCGAAGGGCAGCCGGGCGCAGCCGTGCGAGTCCGGGTAGAGCGGGACGTTCGGCGAGCCGTGCAGCGCGTACCCCCCGTAGAAGTAGATGGGGTTGTACAGCGTGCCCAGTTTGGCCACCCGGATGCCCTTGATCTTCCGCTGGACGCGGAAGTTCCCGCGCGGAGTGCGGGAGACCGCTCCGTCCTCGTACCGGCCGCTGCCGGTGGAGGTGTGGCTGATCAGGGCGATCTCGCCCTTCTTGTACACGACGACGAGCTGCCGGCCGATGAGCACCTCGACCCGGTTGCGCTCCCGCAGCCGCTTCGGAGTGACGGGCTTGGGAGTCTTCGGGTCCTTCAGCGCCGCCCAGGTCTTCTTGCCGACGGCGCCGGCGGCCTTGGGAGTGAGCTTGTTCACTTTCTGGAACGCCCAGACCGCGGCCCTGGTCGTCGAGCCGTAGCGCCCGTCGGCCGTGCCCGGGTCGTAGTGCAGTTCTTTCAGGCGCAGCTGGAGCCGCTTGACCGCGGCTCCCTTGCTGCCCATCTTCAGGTTGGGCTCGCCCGCCGCCTTGGGAGCGGCGGCCGGAGCGGCCGGAACCGCCGAAGCGCTCTCCGCCAGCGGCACCAGGACGAGTGAACCGGCGAGCAGTACCGCCCCCAGCGCAACTTTCTTCACGTGGCCCCCACGAAATGATCGGATCCGCGAACAGCACCACACCCCGACAAAGAGTGTCAACAGCCGCATCTTTCTTGTGACCTGACAACTCTCAGTTACCACGCGGATATCTTGCTTTTGACTGTGATTAAGCGACCATAGAGGCATGTTCGGCAACAACATCTACCAGGGCGACAATTCGGCCTTGGTAGGCGGATCCCCTCAACAGGTCCACGAGCAGCTGTGGCTGGCGGGCAGACAGCGGCGCTGGAAGGCGCGGCTGCGCAACGCGGTCATCGTGCTGGCCCTGGCGTGGTGGCTCGCCGGCCCCGTCATCTCCGTCGCGGCGGGAGTCGTCTACCTCGCCGGAGACCTGCTGTTCGAGACCCAGCAGCGGCTGACCAACCGGGTGTGGCGGCGCGGGGAGAGCGGCGCCGCCCACACCGCGCGCTTCCTGCGGCTGCTGGAGTTCAAGGGCTACAGCGTGCTGCACCGGCGGGTGATCCCCGGCTACGGCGCGTTCCCCCACCTGGTGGTCGGGAACGGCCGGATCTGGCTGGTGGAGAACCAGGTGTACTCCCCCGAGGACACCCTGCTCTCGGTGAAGGGACGGCTGTTCGTCGGCAAGTCGTCCCACGCCCACGTCGTGGCCAGGCTGGAGAAGCTCGCGCAGAGCGTCTCCGAGACGCTCTCGGGCGACCTCGGCCTCCCGGTCAAGGCGTCGATCATCGTCGCGGTGCACGGCGGCAAGCCCAAGGACACCCGGATGACCGCGGGCGGCGTGGTCCTGATGCGGCCCTGGCGCGTCCCCAACTGGATCCGCCGGCGCTCGGCCGGGATGTCCGGTGCGGTGAGCGTCCAGGAGCTCAGCGCCCATGTCCTGCGCCTGTACGGACCCAGCCTCCAGGGCCTGCGCGGCGAACTGGACTGATGAGGAAGGGACCGCCCGGAACTACCGGACGGCCCCTTCCGACGACTCTCGGGTCAGCCCGCGGCGGCGTCCTTCGCCCGGGCGCGCAGCGCCCGCGCCACGCCGTCACGGCCCTCCGACAGCAGCCGGACCAGCGCGGACGGCGGCTTCTCCGTCTCGATGTAGGCGTCGGTGCGCTCCACCGTCGCCTGCGAGATGTTGAGGAACGGGTAGGCGACCTCGGCGAACGTCTGCGACATGTCGCTGCTCCACTCGCTCCAGACCCTGCCGACCTCGGAGAAGAACTCCTCGGTGTAGGGCTCGAGCAGCTCCGCCTGGTCGGGTTCCACGAACCCGCCCAGCGTGGCGCGGAAGACCGCGTTCGGCAGGTCGCCGGCGATGATGCGGTCCCACGCGGCCCGCTTGGCCTCTGGCGCGGGGATCGCCGCCCGGCACGCGGCGGCGTGGCGCTCGCCCGCGGCGGTGGCGTCCCGCCGGTGCTCGGCCTCGATCTCGGCCTCGCCCGCCCTGCCCCGGACGACCAGCCTGCGCAGCAGCGTCCAGCGCAGGTCGGTGTCGACCTTGAGCCCCTCCAGCTCCTCCGAGCCCTCCAGCAGGCCCTTGACGTAGTCGAGGTGCTCGTCGGAGATCGCGCAGGAGGTGAAGGCCTGGATGTAGTTGAGCTGGAAGTCCGAGCCCGGCTCGGCGGCCCGCGCCAGGTCGTACAGCCGGCCGGCCATGAGGGACAGGCCGGTCTGGCGCCACGCCGGGTCGGCGTACTGGCCGAGGGCGGTGCGGGCCTGGCGCAGCAGCGTCTGGGCGACCGTGATGTCGCTGACGCCGCCGATTCCCGACAGCACCAGCTTCACGTAGTCGCGGGTGGCCATCTCGGCGTCGCGGCACATGTCCCACGCCGCCGACCAGCAAAGCGCCCGCGGCAGGCTCTCCTTGACCTCGCCGATCGAGGAGACGAGGGTCCGCAGCGAGTGCTCGTCCAGCCGGATCTTGGCGTAGGTGAGGTCGTCGTCGTTGACCAGCACGAGGTCGGGACGCCTCTCTCCGACCAGCTCGGCCACCTCGGTACGGGCGCCGACGACGTCCAGCTCGACGCGCCTGCGGCGCACCAGGCCCTCGGACGTCTTGTCGTACAGGCCGATCGCCACCCGGTGCGAGCGCAGCGTCGGGTACTCCGGCACGGCCTCCTGCAGCACGGCGAAACCGGTGAAGTTCCCGGCCTCGTCCACCTCGTAGGACGGCCGCAGCGTGTTGACCTGGGAGGTCTCCAGCCACTCCTTGGACCAGGAGGTCAGCTCCCGGCCCGAGGTCTCCTCCAGCGCGTCCAGCAGGTCGGCCAGGACGGTGTTGCCCCAGGCGTGCCGCTGGAAGTAGCGCCGGACGCCCTCGAGGAAGTTCTCCAGCCCGACGTAGGCGACGAGCTGCTTGAGGACGGACGCGCCCTTGGCGTAGGTGATGCCGTCGAAGTTGACCTCCACCGCCCGGATGTCGGGGATGTCGGCGGCGATCGGGTGGGTCGAGGGAAGCTGGTCCTGCCGGTACGCCCAGGCCTTCTCCAGGTTGGCGAAGGTCGTCCAGGCGTTCTTCCAGCGGGTCGACTCGGCCAGGCAGAGCACCGACATGTAGGTGGCGAACGACTCGTTCAGCCACAGGTCGTCCCACCAGCGCATGGTGACGAGGTCGCCGAACCACATGTGCGCCATCTCGTGCAGGATCGTCTCCGCACGGCGCTCGTAGGCGGCGTCCGTCACGCGCGACCGGAAGACGTAGTCCTCCAGGAACGTCACGCAGCCCGCGTTCTCCATGGCGCCCGCGTTGAACTCCGGGACGAACAGCTGGTCGTACTTGCCGAAGGGGTACGGGTAGTCGAAGACGCGCTCGAAGTACTCGAAGCCCTGCTTGGTGACGTCGAAGATGGCGTCGGCGTCCAGGAACTCCGCCAGGGAGGCCCGGCAGTAGATGCCCAGCGGGATGCGCCCGCCGTCGTAGGAGTCGCGCACCACGTGGTACGGCCCGGCGACCAGCGCGGTGATGTAGGTGGACATCTTCTCCGTCTCCGGGAAGCGCCACACCCCGCCGTCCTGCTCCGGGGCGGTGTTGGAGACGACCTGCCAGCCCTCGGGGGCCGTCACGGTGAACGTGTAGGTCGCCTTCAGGTCGGGCTGGTCGAAGCACGCGAACATGCGGTGCGCGTCGGCCGTCTCGAACTGCGTGTAGAGGTAGGCGTTCCCGTCCACCGGGTCGACCATCCGGTGCAGGCCCTCACCCGTACGCGAGTAGAGGATCTCCGCCTTGACGACCAGCTCGTTGGCCTCGGCCAGCGAGGGCAGCGGGAGCCTGCCCTTCTCTCCGTCGTAGGTGGAGGGGTCGAGCGGGGTTCCGTTCAGCACGGCCTCCGTGACGACCGCGTCGTGCAGGTCGATGAAGGTGGTCGCACCGGCCTCGGCGCCGGCGAACCGCACGGTGGTGACCGAGCCGAAGCGCTCGGTGCCCGTGGAGACCGCACCCTCGCCGTTACCGGCGGTGATGTCCAGCTCCACTCCGTACGACTCGACGGTCAGCAGCCGGGCCCTTTCCCGCGCTTCGTCGCGCGTGAGGTTGCCTGCCACGTGCCCTCCCGAAATCTGTCTGGTAGCTCTCCCGATCTTTTCACGTCTACCCGGCCTGCGGGAATTCGCCGTCCGTCCCCCGGGTTGTCCGCAGGGAAAACACCTGTGGTGAGGAGAGTTCGACGTGTCCGAAAACGAGAAAGTACCGGTCGACTTCTGGTTCGACCCGATGTGCCCCTGGGCCTGGATCACCTCCCGGTGGATCCACGAGGTCGCGAAGGTGCGCCAGATCGAGCCGCGCTGGCATGTGATGTCCCTCGCGGTGCTCAACGAGGGCCGCGAGATCCCCGCCCAGTACGCCGAGGGCCTCAAGAAGGCCTGGGGTCCGGTGCGGGTGGCGATCGCCGCCGAGCAGAAGTACGGCCCGCAGGTCCTGGGCGGTCTCTACACCGAGCTCGGCGTCCGGATCCACGAGCAGGGGCGCGGCGTGAGCGACGAGGTGGTCGTCGAGGCCCTGGAGGCCGCAGGCCTTGACCCGGAGCTGATCGGCGCCGCCCACGGCGAGGCGCACGACGAGGCCCTGCGCGCCTCTCACAAGGTCGGCATCGACAAGGTCGGCCAGGACGTCGGCACCCCGGTCATCGAGGTCGAGGGCGTCGCCTTCTTCGGCCCGGTGGTCACCCCGATCCCCCGGGGAGAGGACGCCGGACGCCTCTGGGACGGCGTGCGGCTGGTCGCCGGTACGCCCGGTTTCTACGAACTCAAGCGCTCTCGCGACGTTCCTCCCAGTTTCGAGTAGTAACGCACTGGGTACCGCCGGGCCATGACCCAGCAGACGCGGATCACCCCCCAGATCGCGATGCGGGTCCGGGACGTCTCCCGCCCCGGCGACGGCCGGACGCCCGCCGAGCCGCCCGCCGGCGCCGGAGTACCCGCCCCGGACGCGCGGACCGGCCCCTCCCCGGACGCCGAGACGAAGACGCCGCCGCTCTCCCGCAAGGGAGAACGGCGGCGTCTTCGCAGGCTTCGCAAGAGCGGCGGTCAGGCCTTAGGGCAGCGGAGGCAGCTTTCCGTCGTTCTCGTACTCGCTGATCATGTCGATCCGGCGGGTGTGCCGGGACTCGCCGGAGTACGGGGTGGCCAGGAACAGCTCCACGAACCGGGTGGCCTCCTCCAGGGAGTACTGGCGCGCGCCGAGGCTGATCACATTGGCGTCGTTGTGCTCGCGCGCCAGGGTCGCGGTGGACTCGCTCCACACCAGGGCGGCGCGCACCCCCTTGACCTTGTTGGCGGCGATCGCCTCGCCGTTGCCCGAACCGCCCAGCACGATGCCCAGGGAGCCGGGCTCCGCCGCGGTGGCCTCGGCGGCCCGCAGCACGAACGGCGGGTAGTCGTCGAGGGCGTCGTAGACCGACGGGCCGCAGTCGACGGGCTCGTGGCCGTTGGCCTTCAGCCACCCGACCAGGTGTTCCTTCAACTCGTAGCCGGCGTGGTCGGATCCCAGGAAAACTCGCATGGACCCAAGTCTCCCAGGTCAGGCGGGGAAGGCGAACACGGGGTCTATCTGCCCCTCCAGGTCCTCGCCGACGGCCCGGTTGGCCCAGCTGCGGGCGTTCCTCCGGTGGAACTCGACGGCCTGCTCCAGGTACTTCGGCCAGTCCTTGACCTGCTCGTCGACGGTCTTGCGCAGCACGTCCAGGGCGGCGACCCCGGCCTCCTCCAGGTGCGCGCCCGGCCGCCCCTGCTCGATCGCCCGCACCGCCGGGGAGTGGCCGAACCAGGTGAGCAGGTCCTCCCCCACGTGCTCGCGCAGGTAGGCGACGTCCTGCTCGTCGTGGACCTTGTTGCCCACGACCTTGATCGTCACGTCGTAGTCGCGGGCGTACTCGGTGTACTGCCGGTAGACGCCGACGCCCTTGCGGGTGGGCTCGGCCACCAGGAACATCACGTCGAACCGGGTGAACAGCCCGGAGGCGAAGGTGTCGGCCCCCGCGGTCATGTCGACCACCACGTACTCGCCCGGCCCGTCGACCAGGTGGTTGAGGTACAGCTCCACCGCGCCGGTCTTGGAGTGGTAGCACGCCACGCCCAGGTCGTCGTCGGTGAACGGGCCGGTGGCCATGAGCCTGAGCGACGGCTCCAGGGAGAGCGAGAACTCCGCGTGGAACGGGTCGGGGCCGTGCGGGCGCAGCAGCCGGGAGCCCTCGCCGGGCGGGGTCGTCTTGACCATCGCGGCGGCCGAGGAGATCCGGGGGTTGCCGCCGCGCAGGTACTCCTTGAGCTCCGGCAGGTGGTCTCCCAGCGCGGGGACCGCCGCGCCGCCGTCGTCCAGGCCGAGCGCGGCGCCCAGGTGCTGGTTGATGTCGGCGTCCACCGCCACGACGGGCAGCCCGACCCCCGCCAGATGACGGATGAACAGCGATGAGAGCGTCGTCTTCCCGCTGCCGCCCTTGCCCACGAACGCGACCTTCACAGTGCCCTCCTAAGAGCCACTCGGCTGTACAAGAATGAAAACCATTGTCATAGCCGAGTCTTGCGAATCACTTCCCGTGGCGCAACCCGAACGCGCTGTCACACCCGGGAAAGCCGCGCGGTCAGGAGGGCTGGGGGACGACGAACCCGTAGGGGAGCTCCAGCCGGTGCGCCGCCATGAGCTCCTCGTCGGCCAGCAGCCCGAGGGTGGGCCCGTCCGCGGCGATCACCCCGCCGGAGAGGATGAGCGCGCGGGGGCACAGCTGCGCGGCGTACGGCAGGTCGTGGGTGACCATCAGCACCGTGACGTCCAGGGACAGCAGGATCTCGGCGAGCTCCCGGCGGGAGGCGGGGTCGAGGTTGGAGGACGGCTCGTCCAGCACCAGGATCTCCGGCTCCATCGCCAGGACCGTCGCCACCGCCACCCGGCGGCGCTGCCCGAAGCTCAGGTGCTGGGGCGCCCGGTCGGCCACGTGCGCCATGCCGACCCGCTCCAGCGCCGCGGCGACCCTGCGCTCCAGTTCGGCGCCCCGCACGCCGAGGTTGGCCGGGCCGAACGCCACGTCCTCCCGGACGGTCGGCATGAACAGCTGGTCGTCGGGGTCCTGGAAGACCAGGCCGACGCGGCGGCGGATCTCCTTGAGCGCCTTCTTGTCGCGGGGGTCGACCGGCAGCCCGCCGACCCGCACCGTACCGGCCCCGCCGTGCAGGATGCCGTTCAGGTGCAGGACGAAGGTCGTCTTGCCGGCTCCGTTGGGCCCCAGCAAGGCCACCCGTTCGCCTTTGCCGATCACGGCGTCCACGCCGAACAGCGCCTGGGTTCCGTCCGGATAGGCGTAGGCCAGCCCGCTGACCTCTAGAGAAACGTCCACTGCGCCATCCAAGCAGCCAGCGAGACCGCCGCTGCGGCCGCGGGCAGGATCGCACTGGCCGCCCACTGGCCGCCGGAGGCGTCGGCCCGCAGCAGGACGGGCATCCGCCCGTCGTAACCGCGGCTGAGCATGGCCAGGTGGACCCGTTCGCCCCGCTCGAAGCAGCGCAGGAACAGCGCGCCCAGGGAGCGCGCCAGGATCCGCGCGTCGCGCAGGTCCCGGGCCTCGAAGCCGCGGGCCGCGCGGGCCGTCTTCATCCGGCGCATCTCCTCGACCACCACGTCGCCGTAGCGGAACATGAAGGTGGCGATCTGGGTGAGCAGCGGCGGGACGCGCAGCCGTTCGACGCCCAGGAGCAGCACCCTGGGGTCGGTGGTGGTGGCCAGCAGGATCGAGGCGATGACGCCGAGGGTGCCCTTCGCGAGGATGTTCCAGGCCCCCCACAGGCCGTTCTGGCTCATCTCCAGGCCCAGGACCTCGACCCTGGGCCCGGTCGCGAGGAACGGCAGCAGGAAGGCGAACCCCACGAACGGGACCTCGATCAGCACCCGCTTCGCGACGTGCCCCAGCGGCACCCGCGCGCAGGCGGCCACTCCCGCGAGCAGCAGGGCGTAGGCCGCGAAGGCCCATATCTGCTCGCGGGGAGTGGCGACCACGGCCAGCACGAAGCCGAGCGTGGCGAGGATCTTGCAGTGCGGGGGCAGCCCGTGCACCGGTGACTCCCCTGCCCGGTACAGCGTGTGAGCGTGACCCGCGCCCATCTCAGGCGTGCGTCTTCCGGGTGTCCTGCCGGTCCGGCCTCGACCTGGTCCGCAGTCCCCAGAAGAGTCCGGTGCCCGCGACGAGGACCACGCCCACGCCGACGATCCCGGCCAGCCCGACGGAGGCGCGCTCGTGCTCCACGCCCTTCACCCCGTAGTCGGCCAGCGGGGAGCCGCCCAGCGGGTGCTCCTCCTCCTTGGCGTTGAAGCCCTTGTCTCCGGCGACCTTCTCCAGGCCGTCGGGGCTGGAGCTGGCGTAGTAGCTGACGATTCCGGCCAGGACCGCCGCGACGAGCAGGCCGAGTACCAGCAGGCGCTTGAGGCTCATGAGGTCGCGACCTCCTCTGTCTTCTGCGGTTCGGTGGCCAGACGGAGCGGGCGGGCCAGGCCGCGGGCCCCGTAGACCAGGTCCGGCCGGACGGCCAGCACGCTGGAGACGGCCAGCGCCGTGATCAGGGCCTCGCCCAGGCCGATGAGGACGTGCACGCCCAGCATCGCGGGGATGACCGTGGACAGCGGGACGTCGGTGGTGCCGCCGACGGCGTAGAAGGCGACGAAGGCCGCCGCGGAGGCGGGCACCGAGAGCAGCGCCGCCGAGAACGCCGCCGCCGTCACGCTCGAGCGGCGACGCGGGAGCACCTTCACCAGGAGCTTGAACACCCCGTACCCGACCAGGGCGGTGACGATCGCCATGATCGTGATGTTGACCCCCAGGGCGGTGAGCCCGCCGTCGGCGAAGATCAGCGCCTGGGCGATGAGGACGACCGAGACCACCAGGACCCCGGTGAACGGCCCGACCAGGATGGCGGCCAGCGCCCCGCCCAGCAGGTGGCCGCTGGTGCCGCCCACGACGGGGAAGTTGAGCATCTGGGCGGCGAAGACGAACGCTGCGGTGAGTCCGGCCAGCGGGGCGGTCAGATCGTCCAGCTCGCGGCGCGCGCCGCGGAGTGAGACGGCGATTCCCGCCGCGGCGATCACGCCCGCGGTCACCGACACCGGCGCGTCGATGAACCCGTCGGGAACATGCACGGCGAATCCTCCCTGTTAGGAGCCTTTTATTCCAGTTTGGAGCCTGCCAAGAGTAATTGCAAGATACTCGCAATAGCAATCACGAGGCGATGGCATGAAGGTAAGGGTGCGGTGGATTACCGCGCTCCACGCGATTCGCTCGGTACAGTGGCGGGCAACATGCTTCAGCGCCTGGTCCACCTGTTCCCGCCGAAGGTACGTGCCCAGCTGAGGCGCGTGCCCTTCCTGGTGACCCTCTACCGCTGGCTGCAGCGCGGCCGCATCCGCGAGCGGTACCTGTTCGCCGGGCTGTCCCTGGTCTCGGTGCTCATGTGCCTGGGCACGCTCCTGGTCTCCCAGCAGTGGTTCCCGCCCAGCGCCCTGGTGCTCATCGTGCTGGCCGGCGGCCTGGTGCTGCGGGTGCGCGCCTTCAGCGCGCTACTCGTCGTGGTCGCGGTCGTGCTGAGCGTCGACTCCTTCGTCCTGGACCGCGGATTCTCTCCCGGCATCGTCATCACCCTCGCGCTGACCACCCTGCTCGGCCTGTCGCTGTCGCGCACCCGCCAGAAGCTGGGCGTCCAGGGCCTGCGCGGCGAGTCGATGCTGCTGGAGCTGCGGGACCGGCTGAACCGGCAGGGCCAGATCCCGACGCTGCCGCGCGGCTGGGACAGCAAGGTGGAACTCGCCCAGGCGAGGGGCTCCTCCTTCGGCGGCGACTTCGTCGTCTCCTGCCGGCACCGCTCGGCCGACGGCGAACGCGACCTCCTGGAGGTCGCGCTGGTGGACGTGTCGGGCAAGGGCATCGAGGCCGGCACCAGGGCGCTCATGCTGTCCGGGGCGTTCGGCGGGCTGCTCGGCTCGGTCGAGCCCGAGACGTTCCTCTCGGCCTGCAACACCTACCTCCACCGCCAGCGCTGGGACGAGGGGTTCGTCACGGCCGTCCATCTCGTCGTCGACATGGAGACCGGGGAGTACACCATCGAGTCCGCCGGGCATCCCCCCGCCGTCAAGTTCGCCTCCGCCAGCGGGACCTGGCAGGTGGGCACCGCCAAGGGCGTGGTGCTGGGCGTGGTCCCCGACCTCAAGTGCGAGCCGGAGACCGGCCGCCTGGCGCCGGGCGACGCGCTCATGCTCTACACCGACGGGCTGGTCGAGGCCCCCGGCCGAGACCTGGACGCGGGCATCGACGCCCTGCTGGGCGAGGCCGAGCGGCTGGTGCCCCGCGGGTTCCGCCAGGGCGCGCGGGAGATCGTCCAGACGCTCTCGGACGCGCATGACGACGACTGCGCGCTGGTGCTGGTCTGGCGGCAGTGAACCGGGGGGCACGCGAGCCTACCCGTGAGTAAATCACCGAAATCTACCCGCCGGTAAATGTTGTCAATCCGGTAGGACAGGCAAGAAAACTGTTAACCGGACACCCCTAGGCGACCGTCGGCGAATCTGGTTACTCTGCGCGCAGAGGATCATGTTCGCGGGGTCACCTGACCACGAAACGTCCGTTTCTCGTAGAGGGGTTGAGCGATGGCCATGATCGACCGTGGCGGCGCCCGAGGGCAGCCTCCCGAAGGCGAACCGGGCGGGAAGCCCGATTTCCGCGAACTGATCGCCCGGCCCGACGTGCGCAGATGGATCCTCCGGGTGGCGTTCGCCGCCGTCATCGGCATGCTGTTCGCGATCGTCTTCGACCCCCGCATCGGGCTGACCGCCGCGGTGGTCGCGGTGATCGTCGACACCGTCCGCAGGGCCAGGGCGGGCGACGGCGGCTACCGCGCGTCACCCGCCGAGCGCAAGACCGCCAAGCAGCTGAGCGGACTCACCAAGAAGGGCTGGCACATCCTGCACGCCCGGGCCATCCCCCGCGACGACGACGGTGTCAGCGACGGGCAGATCGACCACCTGGTGATCGGCCCGACCGGGGTGTTCGCGATCGACTCCGAGTCCTGGGACAAGCGGCTGCCGGTGCGCACCCTGTCGCACATGCGGCTGTTCCACGGCCCGTTCGAGAAGAAGGACAGGCTGGACGAGGCGCGCTGGGAGGCCAACCAGGCCAGCCGGCTGCTCAGCCTGGCGATGGGCCAGGAGATCCCGGTCCAGCCCTCGGTCGCGATCTACGGGCCGTCCGTGCCCTGGCGGGTCATGACCGTGCGCAACGTGGACGTCTACTCGGGTGGAAAAGCCAGGACGTACCTGCGTAAACGACCGAAGGTCCTGACGGACGAGGAGGTCGCCGGGATCGCGGCGGCCGCCGCCAAGGTCTTCCCCTCCAAGTTCGACTGACACGAGCCGTCCATCCGGGGGGCGACCCCCGGACCCCCGAAAGGGCACAGGCGAACC
>NZ_BAAATZ010000037.1:122198-239321 GCF_039533685.1 Actinocorallia aurantiaca
CGAAAGGGCACAGGCGATCCTCGCTTCGCTGCGGCCACCTGTTCCTGGTCCAGGGGGCGACCCCCGAACCCCCGAAAGGGCACAGGCGATCCTCGCTTCGCTGCGGCCACCTGTACCCGGGCACCCCGCCAGAGCAGCCGGGGTGCCGTTGTTCGGTAGGCTGAGGGCACCGATTCCCTTCGTGCCGCCCCCACCCGGGGCCACCCACCTTCATGATCCACGGTTGGGAGAGTCCCTTTCATGCCTCCGCTCAGGTCTCGTACGGTCACCCACGGCCGGAACATGGCGGGAGCGCGCGCTCTGCTGCGCGCGACCGGCGTCGCCCGTGAGGACTTCGGCAAGCCGATCATCGCGATCGCCAACAGCTTCACCCAGTTCGTGCCCGGCCACGTGCACCTGCGCGAGGTCGCCCAGGTCGTGGCCGAGGCGGTCCGCGAGGCCGGCGGCATCCCGCGCGAGTTCAACACCATCGCGGTCGACGACGGCATCGCCATGGGCCACGCCGGCATGCTCTACTCGCTGCCCTCGCGCGAGCTGATCGCCGACGCGGTCGAGTACATGGTCGAGGCGCACTGCGCCGACGCGATGATCTGCCTGTCGAACTGCGACAAGATCACCCCGGGCATGCTGATCGCCGCGCTGCGGCTGAACATCCCGACGGTCTTCGTCTCCGGCGGCCCGATGGAGGCCGGCAAGGTCACCGTCGTCGACGGCACCGCCAAGACCGTCCGCAAGCTCGACCTCATCGACCCGATGATCGCCGCGGCCGACGAGTCCGTCTCCCAGGAGGAGCTGGACGAGCTCGAGGAGAACGCCTGCCCGACCTGCGGGTCGTGCTCGGGCATGTTCACCGCCAACTCGATGAACTGCCTCACCGAGGCGATCGGCCTGTCCCTGCCGGGCAACGGCACCACGCTGGCCACCCACGCCGCCCGCAAGGCCCTCTTCGAGCAGGCCGGGCGCACCGTCGTCGACATCACCCGGCGCTACTACGAGCAGGACGACGCCTCGGTCCTGCCGCTGTCGATCGCCACCCGCGACGCCTTCGAGAACGCGATGGCGCTGGACGTGGCCATGGGCGGCTCGACCAACACGATCCTGCACCTGCTGGCCGCGGCCCGCGAGGCGGGCGTCGACTTCGGCCTCAAGGAGATCGACGAGCTGTCCCGCCGGGTGCCCTGCGTCTGCAAGGTCGCGCCCGCCACCGCCAAGTACCACGTCGAGGACGTGCACCGGGCGGGCGGCATCCCCGCCCTGCTGGGCGAGCTGGACCGGGGCGGGCTGCTGCACCGGGACGTCCACACCATCCACGGCTCGTCCCTGGGCGAGTTCCTGGACGCCTGGGACCCGGCCTCGCCGACGGTCCGGGCCGACGCGCTGGAGCTCTACCACGCCGCGCCCGGCGGGGTGCGCACCACCGAGGCCTACAGCCAGGACACCCGCTGGGACTCCCTGGACCTGGACCGCGAGGAGGGCTGCATCCGCTCGGTCGAGCACGCCTACACCAAGGACGGCGGCCTGGCCGTCCTGTACGGCAACATCGCCCCCGAGGGCGCGATCGTGAAGACCGCGGGCGTCGAGGAGGAGCTGTGGACGTTCTCCGGACCGGCGGTGGTCTTCGAGTCCCAGGACGACGCGGTCGACGGCATCCTCGGCAAGAAGGTCAAGCCGGGTGACGTCGTGGTGATCCGCTACGAGGGCCCCAAGGGCGGCCCCGGCATGCAGGAGATGCTCTACCCCACGTCCTTCCTCAAGGGCCGGGGCCTGGGCAAGGCCTGCGCGCTGATCACCGACGGCCGGTTCTCCGGCGGCACCAGCGGCCTGTCCATCGGCCACGCTTCCCCTGAGGCCGCGGCCGGCGGCAAGATCGCCCTGGTGGAGGACGGCGACCGGATCGTCATCGACATCCCGCGCCGCGTGCTGGAGCTGGACGTGCCCGAGGAGGAGCTGGCCGCCCGCCGCGAGAGGCTGCTGGCCGACGGCGGCTACCGTCCGAAGGACCGCCACCGCCCGGTCAGCGCCGCGCTGCAGGCCTACGCCGCGATGGCCACGTCGGCCTCCACCGGCGCGGCCCGCGACATCTCCCAGCTCGGCGGCGACGGCCGCTGAGCCCGGAATCCGCGAGGTGAAGGCCCGTCCCTCAAGGGGCGGGCCTTCGGCCTGTCGAGCGCGTTCGCAGGGCCGGTCAGCCGCAGCAGCCCCCGCCGCAGCAGCCGCCTCCGCCGCCGCCGGAGGGGCGCTGGACCGGGGCGGCCGCACCGCCGGTCACCGCGACGGTGGACAGCAGCTTGACGGTGTCGTCGTGCCCCTCGGGGCAGGCCGCGGGGTCGCCCGAGGCCGACATCGGACGGGACAGCTCGAAGGTGGCTCCGCAGGAGCGGCAGCGGTAGTCATAGCGGGGCATGGGCGTAGTTTATGCGGCGGGTTCGCTGACATAGGCGGCCCACTGCGGATCGCCGTCGGAGCCGATCAGGCCGATCAGCCGCCAGTGGGCGCCGCGCGGGACGGCCGGGGGGATGTCCAGGGACCAGCCGAGCTCTTCCAGCAGCCGGTCGGCCTTGCGGTGGTTGCAGGGGGTGCAGGAGGCCACGCAGTTCTCCCAGGTGTGCTGGCCGCCCTTGCTGCGCGGGAGCACGTGGTCGATCGTCTCGGCCTTCTTGCCGCAGTAGACGCAGCGGTAGTTGTCGCGCCGCATGAGCGCGGCCCTGGTCAGCGGGATCCTGGTCCGGAACGGGATGCGGACGTACCGCCTCAGCCTGATCACCGAGGGCACCTGGAGGGAGGTGTTCGCGGACCGCAGGTGGGCGCCCGAGGAGTCGTGGTGCACGACCTCGGCCTTCTCCCGCAGTACAAGACATACCGCCCGTCTCAGGGACAGGGTCGTCAGTGGTTCATACGTGGCGTTCAGGAGAAGGACCTGGCGCATCAGCCCGCCTCCACCCGGAGGTGAGGGTCGGACGGCGCCCGCCTCGTTCGCCTTCGTCGTCGTTCGCGGTCCGCTCTTCCGCGGGTCCGGCCGCACAGAGAGTCACGCGGCCGGGCGCCTGGCTCGGCCGAATCCGATGCATCCGCCACGAGGACCTCCTCCGGGCAGGGCTACCAGATGGAGTCGACGACTCCACTCTGTCAACAGTGTGACCAATGAGAAGCGGTTCGCGCTACCCCTTTATGCCCCGTTCAAGAAGGTCACAGTCATGTCCGGAAGGAGAGGATCACCTTCGGACGGGCGGCCGGGAAGCAGATCATGCGCCTCTCCGCTGAGTAGGCTGACCTTCATGGACTACCCGGCAGCGCACCGTCAGGACATCGTCGAAGAGCTCCACGGACACGAGGTCTCCGACCCGTACCGCTGGCTGGAGGAGGCGCAGAGCGCCGAGACCAAGGAGTGGCTGCAGGCCCAGGACGAGCTGTTCCACGCCCATGTGGACGCCCTGCCGGGCCGCGAGCGGCTCCGGGCCAGGATCACCGAGCTGCTCGGCTCGGGCAGCATCTCGGCTCCCATCTGGCGGGGCGACCGGTACTTCTTCATGCGCCGCACCGCCGAGCAGGAGCTCTCCGTCCTGTACACCGTCGACCCCGACGGCACCGAGCGGGCGCTGATCGACCCGATCGCGCTGGACGCCTCGGGCACCACCACCCTGGACGCCTGGCAGCCCGACAAGGAGGGCCGCCTGCTGGCCTACCAGTTGTCGGTCGGCGGCGACGAGGAGTCCAAGCTGTCGGTCATGGACGTGGCCACCGGGGACACCGTCGAGGGCCCCATCGACCGCTGCCGCTACAGCAACATCGCCTGGCTGCCCGGCGGCGAGGCGTTCTACTACGTGCGCCGGCTGCCCGGGGACCAGGTGCCCGAGGGCGAGGACCAGTACCACCGCCGGGTCTACCTGCACCGCCTGGGCACCGACCCGGACCGCGACGACGTGCTCATCTTCGGCGACGGCATGGAGAAGACCAACTACTACGGGGTCTCCGTCAGCCGCGACGGCCGCTGGCTGACCATCTCGGCCTCCCGCGGCACCGCGCCCCGCAACGACCTCTGGTACTCCGACCTGTCCTCCAGCCCTCTGGAGAGCCCCGAGCTCAAGCCCGTCCAGCTCGACGTGGACGCCCAGACCGGAGTGCACTTCGGACGCGACGGGCGGGCCTACATCTTCACCGACCGGGACGCCCCGCGCGCCCGTCTGGCCGTCGCGGACCCGTCCGACCTGGCGTACGAGAACTGGACGGACCTGCTCCCCGAGGACGGCGAGGCGGTCCTCAGCGACTTCGCCATCCTCGACGACCTGGAGCGCCCGGTCCTGCTCGCGGGCTGGACCAGGCACGCCGTCAGCGAGATCAGCGTCCACGACCTGGCCACGGGAGAGCGGCTGGGCGAGGTCCCGCTGCCCGGCCTGGGCTCCATCGGCGGCCTGGTCGAACGGCCCGAGGGCGGCCACGAGGCGTGGTTCGGCTACACCGACAGCGTCACCCCGGGCGGGGTCCAGCACTACGACGCCCGCACCGGGGAGACGGACCTGTGGGCGGCGCCTCCCGGCAGCGTCGAGGTCCCGCCGGTGGAGGCCCGCCAGATCGCCTACACCTCCGCGGACGGCACGACCGTGCGGATGCTGGTGCTCGGCAGCCTGGAGGGCGGGCCGAAGCCGACCATCCTGTACGGCTACGGAGGCTTCAACGTCTCGCTGACCCCGGCCTACTCCGCGGGCATCCTCTCCTGGGTGGAGGCCGGCGGCGTCTACGCCATCGCCAACCTGCGCGGCGGGTCCGAGGAGGGCGAGGAGTGGCACCGCGCCGGGATGCTCGGCAACAAGCAGAACGTCTTCGACGACTTCCACGCCGCCGCCGAGCGGCTCA
Source organism: Actinocorallia aurantiaca (assembly GCF_039533685.1). Classification (NCBI taxonomy): domain Bacteria; kingdom Bacillati; phylum Actinomycetota; class Actinomycetes; order Streptosporangiales; family Thermomonosporaceae; genus Actinocorallia; species Actinocorallia aurantiaca. The sequence continues at coordinate 127,050 of NZ_BAAATZ010000037.1, forward strand.
TCGCCGACGGCTGGACGACCGCGGAGCAGCTGGCCGTGTCCGGCGGATCCAACGGCGGGCTGCTCGTCGGCGCGGCGCTCACCCAGCGGCCCGAGCTGTACGCGGCGGTCGTCTGCTCCGCCCCGCTCCTGGACATGGTCCGGTACGAGAAGTTCGGCCTGGGCCAGACGTGGAACGTGGAGTACGGCTCGGCCGAGGATCCCGAGCAGTTCGAGTGGCTGCTGGGCTACTCCCCCTACCACCACGTCAAGGAGGGCGTCGCCTACCCCGCGACGCTGTTCACGGTGTTCGAGAGCGACACCCGGGTCGACCCGCTGCACGCCCGCAAGATGTGCGCCGCGCTCCAGCACGCCGTCTCCGGGCTGCCGGAGGGCGGCCCGGTCCTGCTGCGCAACGAGGCCGAGGTGGGCCACGGCGCGCGTTCGCTGAGCCGCACCGTGGACCTCTCGGTCGACACCATGTCCTTCATGGCCCGCCACACCGGACTCGACCTCTGACGGTTCTCACGGCCGACCGACCGGCGCCGTTCCCCGAGGGGAGCGGCGCCGGAGGGGTCAGGAGGCCGGAACGTTCCTCACAGGAACTTCTCCCCGTAGATGTTCACGATCCCGTTGATCGTCCTACGGCTGGTCTCCTTCCAGCCGAACTTCTGGTAGAGCTGCAGCGCCGCCCCCTGGAACTCGGTGGTGTCGCCGACGAGCCTGCCGTAGCCGAGGCCGCTCGCCCGCTCCTCCAGCGCCGTGAGCATGGCGGCTCCGTAGCCGTGGCGCTGCAGCTCCGGACGGACCCGCAGCCGGACGAGCTCGCCCGTCCAGGAGTCCACCCGGCGCAGGCCGCCCATCGCGACGGGCTCGCCCTCACGGACACCGACGAGGAACTCCCCCGTGCCGTCCTGCAGGTAGAGCTCTTCCAGCCGGTGCAGATCGTGCTCGTAGTAGACGCCGTCGCCGGGCCGCAGCCCGATCCTGGCCAGGCCCTCACGGTGCAGGAACAGCACCTCGGCGTGGTCCTCCGGCAGGTAGCGGCGCACGAGCAGGTCGCCGAACCACCGGACGGGCATGACCTCGGCGCGCCGGACCCCCGCGTTGCCGACCGGTCCCGCCGCGCTCAAACCAGGTCCGCCGGGGACCCCGAGCCCTCGCCGGGCGTCAGCGGCCTCTGGACCGACGGGCCGGCCAGCGCCTCCCGCAGCTCCCTCAACTCGGGCAGGTCGCCGTGCTGCTGCTGGACGGCCGCCGCGAGCTGGCGGGCCCGATGCATGAGGATGTCGGAGCGGTGCTCGGGCTCGAGTTCCATGATGGCCTCGCGGGCCCGGGACGCCGCCTGGTCGGGCTCTCCCGCGTACATGGAGCACGCGGCCCGGTCGAGCTTGACGAGGGTGCGGTCGATGACCTCCGTCGGAGAATAGAGGGTCAGCGCGTACCGGAGCACTTCCTCCCCCTTCTGGTGGTCGCCGAGGTTGGTGTAGGTGTCCCCTTCGTAGAAGGACATCTGCCGGTCGGTGAAGCCGAACACCAGATCCGTGGTGTCGTTCTTGGAGAGCTGGTCGAACACCGCCCTCCCGCGCACGAGGGCGCGGCGTGCGGTCGGCGCCGCGTCGGAGCGGCCGCGCAGGGCGAGCTGGCCCAGCGCGCGCGCCTCCACGGCGGGAGCCATGGCCGCGGCGACGTTGGGGGTGCGGCCGGCCAGGTCCTGGGCCTTGCGGGCCAGGTGCAGCGCCTCCCGGGGGTCTCCGTAGTACAGCGGGAGGAGCGCCTCGCGCACGGTCACCCAGGAGCGCAGGCTTCGGTCGCCGGTCTCGTCCGCCGCCGTCCGCGCGGTGCGGAAGAACGAGCGGGCCAGCCGGTGGTCACCGAGATTGATCATGATCAGTCCGGAGATCCCGGACAGCTGCGCGGCTATCCGGCACAGCCTCTCCTGGAGCTCGATCGGCTGACGCTGTTCGCAAAGGCGCCGGACCTCACTGAAGTCCAGTAGAACGTCACAGAGCATCCTCAGGGACGGGGTCGACTGGTACGACTGCCCGTATCCGAGGATCGTCTCCTCCCACTGGTCGAGCATCGTGGGCGATACCGTCGCGTTCACGAGGGTGTCGTCCATCTTCCTGCGGAGCTGGTCCACAGCTCCGAGGAACTGGCCGTCGAGCGCCACGCCCGCCCCGGCCAGCAACTGCAGAAGTGTCCGGCGAAGCACGACGTCCTCCTCTCCTAGGTCTATCGAGCCGGAGGCCTCGGCGCGGTGAGGCCCCCCCTCGAGTTGCTGGTTGATCCAGCGGCGGTCGAGGACCGCGCCGATCAGGGTCTCCGACTCGTCCCGGATCGCCGACAGCTGCGTGCCGGCGCCGAAACGCTGTTCATGGCCCCGTCCGCAGACACAGGGGCCCTGGTAACCGAGATCGCCGGGCTCGACGCGATAGACCAGGCAGAGATAGTGCAGGTACTCCGGACCCGGGCGCTTGTAGCCGCTCTCGTAGGCGGACAGCAGGGTCTCCCCGATCTTCGGGGGCGGCTTGCCGTCCATCTCGTAGAGCGCCCGCATCTGTGCCACCACGTCCGAGAGCGCCACCCCGAGGGCCAGGCGGTGGGCTTTGATCCGGCTCGTGCTGAACAGAGGACCGCACTGTTCAGCGATCTCCGCCGCTATCTGAGTGGCGCTCAGACCGCGGGCCAAGCCCTGCGCGCGCATCCAGCGCGCCCGCTCTGCTTCTTTCTGGGGGGGTTCTGCCATCCGTGCCGGCTCCTCACCACTCGCCGGGTGTGTGCAACGTCACCACTCTGCACTCCCCCGAGCGTTGGCGACCGGTTTTCTCGGTCAGTTGCCATAATTGATACAGCACTCACAAGGTAACCCTGCGTATCGCGGCAGGCCAACCGTCTCCCAAGAATCCGGACCGCGCCGGGAGCAACAAGTCTCCCCGCAGCTCAGGATCCTGGAACCCGGGGGGAAGAACGTTCCACCGGGGTGGAGGAAACCCCTCCGACGGCAGAGATCACACCCTTGACCGCGCACCCCGGGCTTGCAATTCTCTGCTGGCAGCAGGCGATGACGAAAGTTTCGCAATCGACTCCGAGGGGGGTGCCGGGTGGTCGGCGAAGAGCGGGTCGCCTACCTCGAGGAACTGGTCCACGCACTGGACGCTCGCGGTCTGGTGGCACGAGTGGTGCACACCCGCTCAGGACCGGCCTTCCTCAGGGTCGTCAATCCCGATGCCGCGAGCCTGACCGAGAACGTCACCTGCGCTCCCGGCCCCGGCACCGCCGAGCACTACTTCTGGTGGAGCTGGGGCGAACGACTCCACAGGGTCGACGAACCGGACGCGGCCGCCCGAAAGGTGGCCCGCGTCCTGGAACCGAAGACCGTCTAGACCCGGGTGGGTTCCCCAGGGGCCGGCACCAGGCGCGGAGGCCGGTGCCCCGGGGAACCCGCCCGCACCACTCCGGGTGCGAGCGGCGCCCGCCACCGGCAGCCGCTCGCACCCTCCTTGGGCACGCATCCGAATCAGGCCGGAGGGGGCCGGATGCGTGCCGGTACCCTCCCCGGGACGACAGGTAGGCCTGCCGTCGCGACATGTACGACCCGATCGTGCCCGTCCCTTACGATCTGTTCCGTACCAAGTCGCACGATTTCGGCGGATGCCGCCGGCCGACCCGGGGAGGGTCCTTCTGTTCTCCATCGGCGAACCGATTCCCAAGGACATCTGTGACGCCAAGCCCAGCGTGGCGTGCCGAAGCGCTTGGAACCTCTCCCGAAGCGAGGATTTCACCCGCTTCTTCCACAACTGGCTCGACGGGCTGGTCACCGCGCTGATGTGGGCGGTCATGGCCTTCCTCCTGGCCATGGTCGTCCGGTACTACCTCCACCGGCTGATCACGCGGGTCACCAACCGGATCGCCCTGGGCACCGTGCCGGGCCGGACGCGGGCCAAGCCCCAGACCACCGCGGCCGCGCTGGTGAACGAGCGGCGCAGGCAGCGCATGGAGACGCTGAGCTCGGTGCTGCGCAGCATCGCCTCCGTGGTCATCTACGGTGTGGCGCTCTTCACCGTGCTGGGCGAGATCGGGCTGAACCTCACCCCCATCCTCACCGGCGCCACCGTGGTCGGCGCCGCGGTCGCCTTCGGCGCCCAGAACACGATCAAGGACCTGCTGGCCGGCCTGTTCATGCTGCTGGAGGACCAGTACGGGGTGGGCGACGTCGTCGACACCGGCTCGGCCAAGGGCACCGTCGAGGCGGTCTCGCTGCGCATCACCCGGCTGCGGGACGTCAACGGGGTGGTCTGGTACGTGCGCAACGGCGAGATCAACCGATTGGGCAACGAGTCCCAGAACTGGGGCCGCGCCCTCCTGGACGTGCCGATCGCCCCCGACCAGAACGTCGACGACATCCGGAAGCTGCTCCAGGAGACCGCGGACGCCCTCGTCGCCGACCCCGACTGGGAGGAGCTGATCCTGGAGGAGCCGTCCGTCTGGGGCGTCCAGGCGCTCACCAACGACGCGGTGGTCGTCCGGGTGACGATCAAGACGGCCCCGAACCAGCAGCACAAGGTCACCCGCGAGTTGAGGGCCCGGGTGAAGCGGGCGTTCGACGAAGCGGGCGTGAGTCTGGGCAGCCTGGCATAGGCTGGGGAACGATGAGCCAAAAGGTGACCTTCTATGAGGCCGTGGGCGGCGAGGAGACCTTCCGTCGTCTTGTCCACCGGTTCTACCAGGGCGTGGCGGGCGACCCCGTCCTGCGCCCCCTGTATCCCGAGGAGGACCTCGGGCCGGCCGAAGAACGCTTCCGCCTGTTCCTCATGCAGTACTGGGGAGGGCCGGGCACCTACAGCGAGCAGCGGGGCCACCCCCGGCTGCGGATGCGGCACGCGCCGTTCGAGATCGGAGAGCGCGAGCGGGACGCCTGGCTGCGCCACATGCGCGACGCGGTGGACGAACTGGACCTTCATCCGCAAGCCGCCGAGATGCTCTGGGACTACCTCTCCCGAGCCGCCTACAGTCTGGTGAACTCCGAGGCCTGAGCGGGTAGATCGTCCCTCATGACGACTACTACCCCCTGGTGGCGCGACGCCGTGGTCTACGAGGTCTACCCGCGCAGTTTCTCCGACGCCTCGGGCGACGGAGAGGGCGACCTCGAAGGGCTGCGCCGCCGCCTCCCCTACCTGTCCGAGCTGGGCGTCGACGCGCTGTGGCTGACGCCCTTCTACACCTCGCCGCTGGCCGACGGCGGCTACGACGTCGCCGACTACCGCGACGTCGACCCGCGCTTCGGCACCCTGGCCGACTTCGACGACCTCGTCGCCGACGCCCACCGGCTCGGCCTGCGGATCATCATCGACATCGTCCCCAACCACACCTCCTCGGCCCACCCCTGGTTCTCCGAGGCGGTGCGGACCGGAAGGGGCCGGGAGCGCTACCACTTCCGGGCCTGCGAGAACGTCCCGAACGACTGGCAGTCCAACTTCGGCGGCCCCGCCTGGAGCCGCACCCCCGACGGCCAGTGGTACCTGCACCTGTACACGCCCGACCAGCCCGACCTGAACTGGCACGACCCCCAGGTCCGCAGGGAGTTCGAGGACATCCTGCGGTTCTGGCTCGACCGCGACGTCGACGGGTTCCGCATCGACGTCGCCGCCGGGCTGTTCAAGCACCCGGACCTGCCCGACCTGGGCGCGCAGGGAACCCACTCGCCGGGCAGCCCCATGTACGGGCGGCCCGAGGTGCACGAGATCTACCGCGACTGGCGGGCCATCCTCGACTCCTACCCCGGCGAGCGCATGGCCGTCGGAGAGGTGTGGACGGAGTCGCCCGAGGCCCTCGCCATGTACGTCCGGCCGGACGAGCTGCACCAGGCCTTCCAGTTCCACCTGCTGCTGGCCCCCTGGTCGGCCCGGGCCTTCAAGGAGACCGTCCAGACCTGCCTGGACTCCCCCAGCGGCGAGGCGCCCACCTGGGTGCTGTCCAACCACGACGTGATCAGGCACCGCAGCCGGTACGGCATCGAGGAGCGGTCCCGCTCCGCACTGATGTTCATCCTCGCGCTGCCCGGCTCCGCCTACCTCTACCAGGGCGAGGAACTGGGCCTGCCGGAGGTCTTCGACCTCCCCGACGAGGCCCGCCAGGATCCGATCTTCTTCCAGGGCAAGGGCATGGGCCGGGACGGCTGCCGGGTGCCGCTGCCGTGGTCCGGGACGGAGCAGCCCTACGGCTTCACCACGGGCAAGCCCTGGCTGCCCCAGCCGGCCGACTGGGGGCCGCTGACCGTCGAGGCGCAGGCGGAGGACCCCTCCTCGATGCTCTCCTTCTATCGACGCGCTCTTGCCCTGCGGCGGACCCTCAAGGGAGGCCTGCCGCCTACCCTGGAATGGGAGGAGTGGCCCGACCCCGAGGTCCTGGCCTTCCGGCGGGGCGATCTCGTCTGCGCGGTCAACTTCGGGGAGGAGCCCGTCGAGTTCCAGGGAGAGGTCCTCCTGGCCAGCGGACCGGTGGCCGGAGGGCGCGTCGCGGGAGGTGGTGCGGTCTGGCTGAGATCATGACCGGTTGACGGAACCCGCTTCTCGACGAGGAGACGCGTGATGTTCATGCAGATCATCCAGGGGCACGCCACCGACACCGCCGCCCTGAAGGAGTCCTTCGAAAGGTGGCAGCGGGACCTGGCGCCCGAGGCGACCGGCTGGCTGGGAGGCACGGCCGGATTCACCGAGGACGGCACGTTCTTCGCCTCCGCCTGCTTCGAGTCGGTGGAGGCGGCCCGGCGCAACAGCGAGCGGCCCGAGCAGCACCAGTGGTGGATGGAGACCGCCAAGTACTTCAGCGGCGAGGTCTCCTTCCAGGACTGCGAGCAGGTGGAGGTCTTCCCCCGGGGGAAGACGGGCTTCTTCGGCGACGCCGGGTTCGTCCAGGTGATGCGGGGGCGGCTGCGGGACTTCGACAAGGTCTGCGCGCTCATGCACCGCATGGAGGACGGTATGCGTGAGTGGCGGCCGGACCTGCTGGGAGCCGTCCTGGCGATGCACCCCGGGGAGGACGCCTACACCCAGTTCACCTACTTCACCTCCGAACGGGAGGCCAGGGAGAACGAGGCCGCGGAGCCTACCGGGAGTCTCAAGGAGGTGACGGACGAGCTCATGAAGCTCGAGGTGGGCGAACCGGCCTACTTCGACCTGCGGGAGCACTGGGTGGAAGAGCCCTGAGCGGGCCGGCGGTCGGCCCCTCACCCACGGGGCCGGTCGTCACTTCACGTACCAGCAGTTCTTCTTGTACGAGTAGTGCCAGTGCTTGCCCTTGAGCCTGTAGGTCCGGGAGAGCACGAGCTTCTTCTTCTTGCCCTGGCGGGCCTGGATGCTGACCGTCCGCGGCTTGACCTTCGCGGACCTGACGTTGGCGAGCGCCTTCTCGGCGCGGTACAGGGCCAGCTTGAGAGTGCCGCCCTTGATCTCCACCCAGATCGCGTCCGGGTCCCCGCCCCACTCGCACCGTGCGACGCCCTTGCACGCCTTGGGCGCCTTGACGGGCACGCAGGTGACACCGGCGCTCGCCTGGGTCGCACCCCCCACCGCCATTCCGATGGCCATCAGGACAGTCAGCAACATACGGCGCAAAATGCCTCCTTCAGCGCGAGTGGAGGCCTACGCTACCCGTTTCGATCAAGACCGCCCAGGCCCGAAAGCGGGTTCGGCGGAAAAGCCGCGATCAGGCGTCCGAGGGCCTGATGAAGCGGCCGATGTACTCGCGCTCCGCGGGCGTGTAGCGGCGCAGGCGGGCGTTCTCGACGTCGAAGGCGACGAGGGTCGAGGTCGCGGACGCGTAGAGGTTGTCGTCGTCGCGCACCTCGTAGGCGAGCTTGAAGGAGGCGGCCCGCAGCTCGGTGACCCAGGTCTCGACCCTGATCGGATGGATCACACCGGTCAGCGGCACCTTGTAGTCGATCTCGTGCCGGGAGACGACCATTCCCCGCACCGGCTCCAGGCCCGCACGGACCGGGTCGGCATGGAACATCGCCAGCCGGGCGTCCTCCAGATAGCCCAGGAACTTCACGTTGTTCACATGCATCTGGGAGTCGATGTCCCCGAAGCGGATGTGGAACTCGTAGACGTGGCGGTACGCGGTGTCCGCCTTGCGGCGAAGCGTCGCGGTGTCTTCCATGTCCTCGCCTCAGGGGTCGTGGGGGGAATGTCGGGCACCTTGATGCTACAGGGATCCGCGGCGTCCTGGAGAAAACGACCAGGCCCGCGACGGTCTGTCGCGGGCCTGACGGGAAGCGGAGGATCAGCGGGTGAGCTTGCGGTACGTCACCCGGTGCGGGCGGGCCGCTTCGGCGCCCAGACGCTGGATCTTGTTCTTCTCGTAGTCGGCGAAGTTGCCCTCGAACCAGAACCAGTTCGACTCGCCCTCCCACGCCAGGATGTGGGTGGCGATGCGGTCCAGGAACCAGCGGTCGTGCGAGGTGATCACGGCGCAGCCGGGGAACTCCAGCAGGGCGTTCTCCAGCGACGACAGCGTCTCGACGTCCAGGTCGTTGGTGGGCTCGTCCAGCAGCAGCACGTTGCCGCCCTGCTTGAGGGTGAGCGCCAGGTTCAGGCGGTTGCGCTCGCCTCCGGAGAGCACGCCGGCCTTCTTCTGCTGGTCCGGGCCCTTGAAGCCGAACGCCGCGATGTAGGCGCGGGACGGCATCTCGACCTGGCCGACCTTGATGTGGTCGAGGCCGTCGGAGACGACCTGCCACACGTTGGCCTGCGGGTCGATGCCGCCGCGGCCCTGGTCGACGTAGGAGATCTGCACGGTCTCGCCGATGCGCAGCTTGCCCTCGTCGGGCTGCTGCTCACCGGTGATCATCCGGAACAGGGTCGTCTTGCCGACGCCGTTCGGGCCGATCACACCGACGATCCCGTTCGGCGGGAGGGTGAAGGAGAGCTTGTCCATCAGCAGGCGGTCGCCGAAGCCCTTGGTGAGGTCCTCCGCGACGATCACCGTGCCGCCCAGGCGCGGGCCCGGCGGGATCTGGATCTCCTCGAAGTCCAGCTTGCGGGTCTTGGCGGCCTCGGAGGCCATCTCCTCGTACCGCGCCAGCCGGGCCTTGCTCTTGGTCTGGCGGGCCTTGGCGTTGGAGCGGACCCACTCCAGCTCGTCCTCCAGGCGCTTCTTGCGCTTGACGTCCTTGTTGCCCTCGACCTTGAGGCGCTCGGCCTTCTTCTGCAGGTAGGTCGAGTAGTTGCCCTCGTAGGGGTGGCAGCGGCCGCGGTCCATCTCCAGGATCCAGCTCGCGACGTTGTCCAGGAAGTACCGGTCGTGGGTGACCGCCAGGACCGTCCCGGCGTACTTCTCCAGGTACGACTCCAGCCAGTTCACCGACTCGGCGTCCAGGTGGTTGGTGGGCTCGTCCAGCAGCAGGAGGTCGGGCGCCTCCAGCAGCAGCTTGCACAGCGCGACGCGGCGCCGCTCACCACCGGACAGCTGGGTGACGGGCAGGTCGGGCGCGGGGCAGCGCAACGCGTCCATCGCCTGCTCGAGCTGGGAGTCCAGGTCCCAGGCGTTGCGGTGGTCGAGCTGCTCCTGCAACTTGCCCATCTCGTTCAGCAGGTCGTCGCTGTAGTCGGTGGCCATCTGCTCGGCGATCTCGTTGAACCGCTTGAGCATGTCCATGGTCTCGGCGACGCCCTCCTGGACGTTCTCCAGGACCGTCTTCTCCTCGTTCAGCGGCGGCTCCTGCTGGAGCATCCCGACGGTGAACCCGGGCATGAGCCGGGCGTCCCCGTTGGACGGCTGCTCCAGGCCGGCCATCATCTTCATGAGCGTCGACTTGCCGGTGCCGTTGGGACCCACCACGCCGATCTTGACCCCGGGCAGGAAGCTCAGCGTGACGTCGTCCAGGATCACCTTGTCGCCATGCGCTTTGCGCACACGATGCATCGTGTAGATGTACTCGGCCATGCTCCTAGCCTATTGGCTCGGACCTCTTGCCCACGCCGCTCTGGAGGGCTCCTTCATCACTCCGTCGGGGTGAGGTCTCCGAGCGGCCGCGCCAGTACGGCGGTCATCCGGACGGACGGCCGGATCCGGCCGGTCAGCCGGACTTGCGGACGGCGGGGAGGCAGACGCGGTCGCGGCCGGACTGCTTGGCCCGGTAGAGGGCCAGGTCGGCGGAGGCGAGGAGTTCGATGAGGTCCTGGCCGTGGGTGCGGTAGAGGGCCACGCCGATGGAGATGGTGACCGAGACCGTGGTGTCCTCGGCGGGGACCGCGAGGCGGCGGACGCGGGCGCGGAGGCGTTCGGCGACGCGGCAGGCCTCGACGGTGTCGGCGCCGGGGAGCAGGACGGCGAACTCCTCGCCGCCGAAGCGGCCGATGACGTCGTAGTCCCTGAGCTGGAGGCACAGGGTGCCAGCGACGTTGACCAGGACCTGGTCGCCGACCAGGTGGCCGTGGGTGTCGTTGACCCGTTTGAAGTAGTCGATGTCGATCAGGAGGATGGCCAGCGCCTCGCGGGAGCGTTCGGCTCGGGAGAGCTCGATGTCGGCCTCGCGCTGCCAGGCTCCGGCGTTGAGCAGGCCGGTCTTGGCGTCGGTGCGGGCCGCCGCCTGGAGCTGCTGGTGCATGAGGCTGCGCTGGAGCAGGACCACCGGGGGCAGCACCACCAGCAGCAGCGCGGGCGAGATCACGCAGTTGATCATGATCAGCAGCCCCAGGCACAGCTCGACCACGTCGAGCAGCAGCGTCTCCCTGGTCCACAGCGCGTCCTGCCAGCGCCCCTCGCGCACGGCGCAGACCGCGATGCCCACCAGCAGGGTGTTGAGCACCACGAAGAGCACCGCGCAGCCCAGCGCCACCAGCAGCGCACCCTGCTCCTCGATCACCCACCGGGCGCCGTCCGCCAGCGGCTCGGGCACCACGCGGTGGAAGACGAGCGAGGCGGCCAGCCCCGACAGGCCCGTCGCCACGGTCACCAGGACCCGCCGGTAGGCCATGGTCCGGCGCACCCGGTAGTGCGAGAGCACCTGCAGCGGCAGCGGGATCAGCAGGGCGTAGACCGGCGGCAGCAGCAGCGCCACCGGCAGCCACCAGGCCGACAGCAGATCACGTGCCACACCGGCGGGCATGCCCAGCCGGCGCGAGGTCTCGATGCAGACCGCCCCGCACAGGGCGAGCGCCAGGAAGGTCGAGACGTCCCGCAACCGGTACTCGGTGACCGCCAGCTGCCAGGCCGTCAACGCCAGATAGGCGATCACCACGGCCAGCACGTAGGCCACGAGGGGCAACGGCTGGGCCAGCAGCGAGGAACGGGCATGCCCGCGTCCGGACTCACCGCCCTCGTGGCGATGCTCATCGGCGGCTGACTGGTGCACTGCAGTCATGCTTCCCCCACTCCGGCCGCCTATCACGTTAGGTAACACGATAGTTGCAACCTGTGTGGTCCGGGGCGGAAAGCGGTACCTTTCTTGAGCCCATCGCATGCGGCCTGGCACAGTCCGTGACAATCGACCCACCCGAATCCGTCTCGGAGAGAAGAATCCCCCATCCCGTACGGCGTTTCCCCAACCCGAGACCAAGCCCGGCGGCACGCCCCCGTCCGAGCAGGCCGGAGGGCTCCGCCGGCGCGGGGCCGGCGGAGCCGTCAGGCGGCCTCCTTCACCTCCTCCTCGGGGCCCTCCTCGTCCGGTTCGCCGGATCCTCCGGGCTCCCGGCCGGGCCGGGGGGCCGGGGTGGCGCTCAGGCCCGCGGCGCGGTCGGAGAGGGAGGCCGCTTCGGCGCGGTCCTCGATCGTGAGGACGCCGCCCTTGGTGACCCGCTGGAAGACCACCTTGCCCCGGGTGAGGTCGGGGCCGAGGGCCAGCGCCTCCAGCTCCACCGTGAAGCGGCGTTCACCGGCCTGCTCGTACTCCCGGACCCGGAGCCGCCCGTGGGCGACGATCGGGGTGCCGGGCACCAGGCCCGAGGCGTTGGCGTTCTCCGCCAGGGAGCGCCAGCAGCTCACCGCGAAGAACGTCGGCTCGCGGTCCTCCCACAGGCCGGTCTCGCGGTTGAAGCGGCGCGGGGTCATACCGGCTCGTAAAGACAGGAAGGGCACCCCGCTCCTGGTGACGGTGTAGAGCGGCCGGGCCGCCACCCATCCGACCAGCGTCGTCAGCGCCTCGTCCACGTGCTCCTCCTCGGGAGCCGGGGGTTCCCGTCGAACCCCGTCCGCCCCCAGGCTGCCGCGCCTCCCGCCCCCACGGGCACCCGAACCGAATTCTGTGGATCGTTGAGCACGCGTCAGCGCACGTTCAGCCACGGGTAGTGCGCCGTCAGGCGCACGTTCAGCCACGGGTAGTGCGCCGTCAGGCGCACGTTCTCCTGTGGATCTTTCAGAGCGCGCCAGCTCACGTTCAGCCACGGATAGTGGGCCGCAGGCGCACGTTCTCTTGTGGATCTTTCAGTGCACGCCAGCGCGCGTTCAGCCACGGGTGGTGCGCCGTCAGGCGCACGTTCTCCTGTGGATCTTTCAGTGCGCGCCAGCTCACGTTCAGCCACGGGTGGCGCGCCGCAGGCGCATGTTCTCCTGTGGAGAAGCGAAGGCCCGCCCCGGGGGTGGTCGGGGCGGGCCGGAGGGGATCAGCGGCGGGCGTCGGAGACGGCGGCGCGGAAGTCCTCGAGGACGCTGAGTTCCGTGGCCACCGGGGTCAGGACCTTCTCGTCGGCGACCCGGGCGAGGCTCTCTCTCATCGTGCTCACGATCTTCTCGCCGTGTCTGGCGGCCGAGAGGGCGACCACGTTGCGGCAGGCCGCGGCGGTGAGGGCGCCCATGCCGACCAGGCAGCTCACCAGGAGGAGCACCCAGGGCAGGATTCCGGTGTCGCCCAGCAGGCCGCCGGGCGAGTCCGCGAGGCCGAAGACGCCGTAGACCACCAGCAGCACCACCCAGACCGCGCCCAGGACGGCGAGGACGACCAGCAGCAGCTGCCAGATCCGCACCAGCCACCACCAGCGGGGCACCTGGTTGAAGGACGGGACGACCTCCCGCAGCGCCTTGCCCAGCGCCTCGGGCAGCTCGGAGGCGTTCGACCGGCCCGCCGCGCGCAGGGAGCGCCGCCACGGTTCGGGGACGTCCCCCGTCACCCCGTCGGTGATGCCGTGCAGGGCGTTGTCCACCTCGCCCTGCTGGGCGCCCATCGGGCCGGTGAAGGCGCCGCGCAGCTCGTCGCGCAGCTCGGTGAGCCTGATCATGCGCAGCGGGTCGCGCCGCAGCGCGGCCGCCCAGCGGGCGAACGGCCAGCCGACGTAGTCGGCGGCGCGCAGCTCGTAGGCGCTCTCCATCGACTCGGCCACGGCGGGCACGCCGGCCGCGACGGTCAGCGCGTCCACCAGGCCCTCGGCCCGCTCCTCGTCGATCTCGACCGGGACGGGACCGCCCTCGGCCAGGACCGCGAAGCGCTCGACGAGCCCGTCCAGGTCGGCTCCGAGCCGGTCGGCGCGGGCGCTCTGGGCGGTGACGGCCCGGGCCAGGACCTCGCGGAGCCCGTCCACGCCGCCTTCGGTGACCGCGGAGGTGGTGACGATGTGCGGCGAGGCCAGGCCCTCGGACTCCAGCAGCCGCCGCAGGTCGCTCACGCAGTCGTCGACCTCCTCGGGCTGGAGCCGGTCGACCTGGTTGAGGACGATCAGCGTGACCGAGGCGTGCTGGGCGAAGGGGACGATGTAGTCGCGGTGCAGGGCGGCGTCGGCGTACTTCTGCGGGTCGACGACCCACACCAGCAGGTCGGCGACGCCGACGAACCGGTCCACCTCGGCCCGGTGCACCGCCTGGATCGAGTCGTGGTCGGGCAGGTCGATGAGGACGAGCCCTTCGAGGGAGTCCCCTTCCTCGCCCTTCGGCCCGAGCGTCCCGGCCCGTGCGTATCTGAACCGCTTGTCGATGCCCAGCCAGTCCAGCAGCGGCCCGGCTCCGTCGTGGCCCCACACGCAGGCGTGGGCGGAGGACGTCATCGGCCGCCGCATCCCGCTGGGCGACAGCTCCAGCCCGCAGACCGCGTTGAACAGCGAGGACTTGCCGCTCCCGGTGCCTCCGGCCAGGGCCACGACGGTGTACTCGCCGGACAGCCGCATGCGTTCCCCGGCCCGTTCCAGCAGCGTCGACGCCTCGGCGACCAGCTCCTCGTCCAGCCGGCCGTCGCCCAGCTCGACCAGCCGCTCCAGCGCCTCGAGCCGCTCGGCGAACGCCACGTCACCGGCTCTGGCCTCGGGCTCCGCCGGCGTCTCCGGCTCCGCCAGGGGAACCTCGGGCACCTCGGCGATCTCCAGCTCGGCCTCGGCCTCGGCCTTGACCTCGGGCTCGGCCTTGACCTCAAGCTCGGCCTTGGGCTCGGCCCGCTCGTCGGCTTCGGCGTCCTCGGAGGCGTCCTCGTCCGCGGCGGGCTCCGTGGCCTCCACCGCTTCGACGACGGCCTCGCCGGGCCCGTCGGACGGGTCCTCGGCGTTCTCGGCCGTCCCGGCGGCGTCCCCGGCCCGCTCGGCGCTCGCCGCGGCCTCCGCCTCGGCCCGCCTGGCCTCCAGCTCGGCCGAACGCGGCACCCGGTACTCCGCCGAGGTCAGCGGATCGTCCTCGGGGACCATCGGCCGCCGGGACCGCCGCCCTTCCAGCGGGTCCTCGCCGGAGGCCTCGGCGGCCATCCGCCATCCGAACTCCGCGCTGGTCAGCGGATCTCCGTCGAACATCCCGGACGTCCCCGGACGCCCGAACTCGCCGCTCGTCAGCGGATCGTCCTCGTCCGTACCCGCCTCGGCGGAACGGCCGGTCTCTCCGCCCATGCCCTGGTCATCCCCGGCGGAGCCCCTGTCGTAGGAAGCGGGAGCCGAGAAGGGGTCGTCCTGGGAGATCTGGTGGAAGGACTCCTGCCGGAAACCGTTGACGGACTCTCCGCTCGGCGGAGGCTCGTTTCTGACCCCCCACCGGGAGGGCCTCCCCCGAAGGCCGCCCTTCTTGAAGAGCTCCTCCTCGGGACGCGCCCGGAAGACCGGAGAGGTGAGGGGGTCCTCCTCGCCCGCCGCCGCGCCCGGACGGCGATCGAACTCACCGCTGGTCAGCGGGTCGTCCCCGGCGAACCGCCCGGGGACGGAGCGGCGGAGACCACCGCTGATCAGAGGATCGTCCTCGGGGGAGAACCCCCCGAACTCACCGCTCCTCAACGGATCGTCGCCGGCCGGTCGCCTCGCGGCGGGCAGGCGGAGGCCGCCCGTGGACAGGGGGTCGTCCTCGAGAGCGGGTTCTTCGAACGCGCTCGCCGAAGCGCCGTTCCCGGCGGTCCGGGAATCCTCGTCGGAGGCGTCCGGGAAGCGGCGGACCGGGGAGGTGAAGGACTCGTCCTCGGGGGACGGTGGCGGGGTTTCGGGGTCTCCGGTGGTCAGGGCGTCGTCCTCGGGGAGTGACGGAGCGGGCGGGATGTCGGAGGCGCCGTCCGTGCGGGAGGGAGCGCGGGGATCCAGGCCGAGGGGGTCTTCTCCGTGGGGAGGTGTCCCGGCCTCGTTCCGGTGGGTCATCGGGCGACCTCGAGATTGTACGTGGCCTGGTAGAGGGCTACGGCGAGGCTCTCGTCGGGGATGTCGACCTGGTCGAGGGCCTGGTTGAAGCGCAGGCTCTCCTCGTCCAGGAGCATGGTGACGCGCTTGCGCAGCTCGGCCTTGGACTTGGAGCTCATGCCGCGCAGCGACTCGGCGCCGAAGAGGGATTTCAGCAGGCGCTGGGGAACGGCGCTGGTGCCGCCCTCCACGACGACGTCGCTGGTGCCGTAGCCCAGGATGCCGACCATCAGGACGACCGACAGCGCCTCGTCGTCGAAGGAGACGACCTTGGCGATGGAGCGCTTGATCACGCCCTCGGTGCGGACCAGCTCCAGGACGTGGTCCTGCCAGCCGCTGACGGCGCGGGTGATGCGCCGGGAGAGTTCGGGCGAGACGTGGCCGAGCTGCTCGGCGAGGTCGCCGAGCACGTACCGGCCCGCGGCGTCGGACTGCCAGCGCTGGACGGCCTGTTCCGCGCCCTGTTCGGCGGCGGCCAGGACGAGGGCCTCCAGGGCCGAGCGCAGCGCCGCCTTGAGCGCGTGGACGCGGGGCGCGGACCGGCGCCGCCGGGCGGAGCCCTTGGGCGCCCGGCTCCGGCCCCGCCGCAGGTGCAGGGCCCGCAGAAGGTCGCCCGTCCCGGCGAAGTCCTGCCAGCGGGCGAGGACCTCGCCCTGCAGCAGCGAACCGTTGCGGGTGGCCTCGTCCAGCTCGGCCAGCGCGGTGGAGTAGGCGGACTCCACGTCGCGGGCGAGCCCGTCGCGGCGCATCACCTGCGCCTCGACCTGCTTGGCCAGCTGCGGGACACGGGTGCGGAAGCTGTCGAGGACGCCGCCGAGCGTCTCGATGATCACCTCGTCGCGGACCTCGGCGTTCTCGGCGAGCTCCAGCAGCCACTCGCGGATGCCGGAGATCGCCTCCTCGGGCAGCCGGGACTCGGTGATGACGGTCTCGGGGATCTCGAACCGCGGCGCGTCGCCGAACTCCCGCTCGGCGAGCATCTCGGCGAAGTGCTCGGCGATCTCCGCGCCGGGCCCTGGCTGCACCCGGGAGAGCACGACGCCGATACTGGCGCCCTGCTCGCGGGCCCGCTCCAGCATCCGCCACACCTGGGCATCGGCGTACCGGGCGGCGGTGGTGACGCAGATCCACAGGTCGGCGGCGGCCATGAGCTTGGTCGCGAACTCGTAGTGGTCGTCGAAGAGCGAGTCGAAGTCGGGGCTGTCGAGCAGCGCGAGCCCGCGCGGCACCGCCTCGGTGCGGATGACCACGAGCTGGTCGCCGACGACGGCGTCGGGCGCGGGGCCCTCGACGCGGCCCATGGTCGGCAGCACCCCCGGCGGCCGGTCGCCGGCGCCCATGAACCAGGCGAAGTCCTCGGGGTTGCACACCAGGATGGGGCTGGACGTGGTGGGCCGCAGCACGCCGGTGCCGGAGACCCGGGCGCCGACGAGCGAGTTGACCAGGGTGGACTTTCCGGCGCCGGTGGACCCGCCGAACACGGCCAGCAGCGGGGTGGCGGCCTGTCTGACCCGGGGCAGGACGTAGTCGTCCAGCTGGTCGCGGATCTCCCTGGCCGCCAGGGCGGCGTCGTCGGATCCGGGTACGTCGAGGGTGAAGCGCAGCGCGTCGATCTGGTCGCGCAGCTCGACGAGGACCCGGCCCAGTGGTGCCGAGTCCTCGGCCGGCGCGGACATGGTCTCGTCGCGCACCGCGCTCTGGTCCGCCGGGGATGTCACGGATCCCGCCCCATATCCGCCGTCAAGTTGCCGATCTCTTCTGCCACGCGCACGACGTCTCCGACGACCACGATCGCCGGTGGCCGCACCCCGCGCGCCGCCATCTCGTCGGCCACCGTGCCGAGTGACGCGACGAGCGTTCGCTGCCCGGGGAGGGTCCCGTCCTGGACGACCGCTACGGGAGTGTCAGTCGCCCGACCATAGCGCATGAGAGCATCCGCTATCAGACTCATTCGCTCGACGGCCATCATCAGTACGAGAGTTCCGCGGTTGCGGGCGAGCGCCTCCCAGTCGACCGTGGAGGCGGGGTGCCCGGGGGGGACGTGCGCGGAGACCACGTGGAACTCCTGGGCCACTCCCCGGTGGGTGACGGGGATGCCCGCCGCGGCGGGCGCGGCGATGGAGCTGGTGATGCCCGGCACGACCGTCACCGGGACGCCGTGGGCCGCGCAGTACAGCGCCTCCTCGCCGCCCCGGCCGAAGACGAAGTTGTCGCCGCCCTTGAGCCTGACCACGAACCTGCCCCGCTTGGCGTGTTCGACCAGCAGCTCGTTGATGCGGTCCTGGTGCAGCGCCCGGCCGTAGGGGATCTTGGCCGCGTCGATCACCTCGACGTCGGCGGCGAGCTCGTCGAGCAGGTCGCGGGGGCCGAGCCTGTCGGTGACGACCACGTCGGCCTGGGCCAGCAGCTGCCTGCCGCGGACCGTGATCAGGCCGGGGTCGCCGGGGCCTCCTCCGACCAGGGCCACCCCGACGGGCTTGTTCCGGGAGTGCCGGGCCTCGAAGGTGGCGTCGCGCAGTCCCTCGACGACGGCGTCGCGGATGCCGGCGGACCGGCGCGGGTCGCCGCCGCTCAGCACGCCCACGGTGGTCTCGCCGACCCGTCCGGTGGCCGGGGTCCAGGCCGCCGCGGCGTGCGCGTCGTCGGCGCGGACGCACCAGACGCGGGCCTCTTCGGCCTCGGCGGCGACGGCGGCGTTGACGGCCGGGTCGTCGGCGCAGGCCTGGACCAGCCAGGCGCCTTCGAGGTCTCCGGGCCGGTAGGGCCTGCGGTGCCAGACGAGCCGGTCGAGCAGGTCCTCCAGGGAGGGGGTCACCTCGGGACTGATCAGTTCCACGGCCGCGCCCGAGGCCAGGAGGGTGGGGACGCGCCGCTGGGCGACGCGGCCGCCGCCCACGACGACGACCCGGCGCCCGGTCAGGCGGAGGCCCAGAAGATACGGCTGCACCGGCGAGCTATCCCATCTGCGGCAACGGACTCGACAACTGCTGTGACAACGGTACTCGTCCTTGAAAGCAGGCCTTACCGCGGAAGGCTTTCAGCCCTCGATCGTGACAGTGTCGGAAGAATCGGAGGAGACGGACAACTCGTGGAGCGCCGCGGTGAGCAGCGCGGTGGACGCGCGGTCCCGCACCGCGATCCTGATCCACTCGGGGCCCAGCCCCGGGAAGGTGTCGCCGCGCCGGACCGCGATCCCCCGCTCCCGCAGCGCGTCCCTGACTCCGGCCCCGGCCCTCGCCAGCAGGAAGGAGGCCCTGGCGCCGGGGACCACGTGCAGGCCCAGCCCGCGCAGCTCCCCCTCCAGCCGGGCCCGTTCGGCCGCCAGCTCCCCGGCCCAGGCCTCGGCCTCGGCGAGCGCCCGGTCGCTCGAGCAGGCCTCGATCGCCACCAGCGCCGGGGTGGAGACCGCCCACAGCGGCTGCGCGCGTTCCAGTTCCGCGATGAGCGGGGCCGGGCCGAGCACGTAACCGGCCCGCAGCCCCGCCAGACCCCAGGTCTTGGTCAGGCTGCGCAGCACGATCACGTCCGGGTCGCGCGCCAGGCTCTCGGGCTCGCCCGGCACGCAGTCCATGAACGCCTCGTCGACGACGACCGTCCTGCCCTCGCCCGTCAGCGCGCGCAGCCCGTCCGCCGGATGCAGCACGGACGTCGGGTTCGTCGGGTTGCCGATCATGACGAGGTCGGCGTCCC
The DNA here is from genome assembly GCF_039533685.1 of Actinocorallia aurantiaca. Taxonomy (NCBI): domain Bacteria; kingdom Bacillati; phylum Actinomycetota; class Actinomycetes; order Streptosporangiales; family Thermomonosporaceae; genus Actinocorallia; species Actinocorallia aurantiaca. The sequence goes on from NZ_BAAATZ010000037.1 coordinate 146,281, forward strand.
GGGGCACCGCCGCGGCGTCGAAGCGGAAGTCCCCCTCCAGGACGACGCGCTCCACCTCGTGGCCGGCCGCCCGCAGCGCCGCCTCGGGCTCGGTGAACTGGGGGTGGACGACCACCGCGCGGCGCGGGCGCAGCACCCGCGCCAGCAGCACGAACGCCTCCGCCGCGCCCGAGGTGAGCAGCACCTCCTCGGCCGGGCGCCCGTGCCTTCGGGCCACCGCCTCCCGGGCGCGCCGCCGGTCGGGGTAGGCGGCCAGGTCGGCGACCGACTCGCGGACCAGGTCGGCCAGCCACCGCGGCGGGGTGCCGGCGCGGACGTTGACCGCGAAGTCGAGGAGCCCCTCCCCGACCTCGGCGTCCCCGTGGTGGGAGAGGTCGTGGGGGGAGGGGTCGTGCCGTGTGAGGTCCATGGTCAGCCCTGGTAGTACAGCAGCGCGTTGACCGCCGCCGCGGCGACCGTCGCGCCGCCCTTCTCGCTCACGTTGCTCACCTGCGGCAGGCCGCTGGCGCGCAGCTTGGCCTTGGCCTCGCCCGCCCCGACGAAGCCCACCGGCAGCCCGACCACCAGGCTGGGCCGCACCCCCCGCAGGATGATCTCCTCCAGGGCGCTGGCGGCGCTGCCGACCACCCACACCGCGCCGGGCCCCACCTCGGAGTAGGCGAGCCGGACCGCCGCCGCCGACCGGGTGATCCCGGCGGCCTTGGCCATGCGGACGGCCGAGGGGTCGTCGATCGGGCAGACGACGGGCCGTTCGGTGATCCCGCCCGCCACCTGGGGCACGTCGGCGACGATGGGCGCGCCCGCCCGCAGCGCGTCCAGGCCCTGGCGCAGGTACCGCTCGTCGGACACCAGGTCGATCGCGTACTCGAGGTCGGCGCTGGCGTGGATGACCCGTTCCGTCACAGCGCGCCACAAAGGCGGCATCGGCGACAGGTCCACCCGCGAGCGCAGAATCTCATACGAAGCGACCTCGATCGGGTGCGGCTGCCGCACGCTCATGCCTTTTCCTCCTCCACCCGGGCCCGCCGCGACGGCGTCCCTGCGGATCTTCTCTCCGACTTCGAGGACCGGCCATCCGCGCCCGTGGCCGCCCGCTCCCGAACGCGGCCCACCGGTACCGCTCTCGAGCCGGTCACCGGGAGGCGCACGCTGCGGTCAGCGTATCGCCCCGGAGACGACGAAGACGGAGCCCGGCTCCTCCGCCCTCCGGCCGCCGGCGGGCGGGGCCTCGCCGCGGGAGACCGTGAGCCGGACGGACCCGACGGAGTAGCCTCCGGCCTCGAGCGCCTCCCGTGCCGGGCCGACCGCCTCCGGCCCGGGCGGGACCGTCACGATCACCCGCGGGGCCCGGCGGGCGCACTCCTGGAGCACCGGCGGGCCTCCCCCGCCGACGAAGACCGCGTCGGGGTCGGGCAGGTACGGCAGCACCTGGGGCGCCGTGCCGCGCGAGACGGCCAGCCTGACCCCGTGGGCCCTGACGTTGCGGCGGACGGTCTCGCAGGCCTCCTCGTCCCGGTCGACCGCGATCACCGCCGCGCCCAGTCGCGCGCATTCGACGCCGACCGCGCCGCCGGTCGAGCCGAGGTCCCAGACGAGGTCGCCGAGCCGGGGGCCGAGCCCGGCCAGCACCAGCGCCCGCGCCTCGGCGCACAGGACCCGCCCGCGCCGCCCCTCGAAGTCCTCCTCCGGCAGCGCCCAGCCCGCCGGTCCCGGGCGTCCGGCGGCGAGCCAGCCGGCCGTCTCCCCCCGCCACCGCGGGTCGTGGACGATCACCACCCGGGGATCCCGCCACGGCCGGGTCGTCGCCTCCGCCGGACGCGCGCGCGTCACCCGCTCGTCCGGGCCGCCCAGCCCCTCGCAGACGACGAACGCGCGCGGTGTCTGCGGGTGCAGCTCCCGTCCGAGTTCGGCCGGGCCCGCTCCGGGGGCCGTCAGCACGGCCACCTTCGGATGGGCGCGGCAGACGTTGACGGCCCGCCGGAGCCCTCCTTCGCGCGCCGAGACCACCAGCGCGTCCCCGCCGTCCATCCCGGCCGCGGCGAAAGCCCGCGCGGCCAGCGCGAGCACGCCTTCTTCCAGACCCTCACCCATGACCGTCACCACACCTCAGACGTTAGGCGGCCTTCCCCGTCTCGGGCGGTTCTTCGGCGACATCGGCCCGTCCGGACCCGGCCCCCGCGGTGGAGCGGTCTAACGGTCGCAGGTGAACCAGACCGCTTTGCCGCGCACGCGGGGGTCGAGTCGAGCGTGCGCGGCATCGGTCCCCCATCGGTCCCGGCTGAGTTCGGCGACGATGCTCAGACCGCGGCCGAAGTCAGCTCTTTCCAGGGCCAACGGAAGATTTCGGGTGGGCAGGCCGTCGAAGACGGCGCAGGAGAACTCGTAGTCGTCGAAGCAGTAGATCCACAGCTCGTGCGGCGGGTAGGCGGCCGCGTGCTGGAAGGCGTTGGTCGCCAGCTCGCTGACCATGAGCGCCGCGTCGGCGATCGTCTCGCCCGGAACCTCCAGCACCGTGAGCGCCTCGCGGACCAGCGTGCGGGCGATCCGCGGACACGTGGCATCCGGGGGCAGAGACCAGGTCCAGGTCCTCCCGAGGTCTATCGCGAGCTTCACAGCAGCCCTTTCGCCATCGGATGCGATCACAGCCGGTCCCCGAGCCGTCACAGCAAAGGGTGTCGTGGGAATCTCACCTGTGCAACTGACTTGCCGAAGATTCTTGGTTTCTTCTGTACTGACGCATGACTCGGCAGCAAACTCCTCCTATGACTTACCGTCCGACCGTGAGAGGCCGTCGGCTGGCGCGCGAGCTGCGCCGCCTGCGCGAACGCCAAGGCCTGACCCTGCAAGACGTCGCCGACCGGCTCGGCTGGTCCCGCGCCACCGTCTCCCGGCTGGAGACCGGGCAGACCCGTCCCCGAGACGTGGCCGAACTCCTCGACCTCTACGGGGTGACCAGCCCCGAGCGCGACGCCCTGCTCACCCTCTCCCGCGAGGCCCGCCAGATGGGCTGGTGGACCGCCTACGTCGACGTCTTCAGCGGCTCCTACGTGGGGCTGGAGGACGAGTCCTCGGAGATCCGCACCTGGGACGCCCAGCTCGTCCACGGGCTGCTGCAGACCGAGGAGTACGCGCGGGCCGTGATCACCTCGGGGCGGTTCCTGCCCAGCCAGGCGGACGTCGACCGGCGCATCCACGCCCGCCAGCAGCGCCAGGCGCTTCTGGAGCGGTCCGACGCCCCGCACCTGCACGTCGTCCTCGACGAGGCGGCGGTGCGCCGGCCGATCGGAGGCGAGTCGGTGATGCGCGACCAGCTGGTGTCGCTGGTCAACGCCGCAGATCTGGAGAACATCACCATCCAGGTCATGCCGCTGGCCCGGGGCGCGCACGCGGGGCTCGACGGCCGGTTCACGATCCTGTCGTTCCCCGACCCGGCGGACCCCGACATCGCCTATGTCGAAGGCACGATGGGTGACGTGTACATCGAGAGCGCGGAGGCAATAACTCAGCATAGGAACCGGTTCGAGCGCATCACCGACGAAGCGCTCTCCCCCGAAGAATCCGTCCGGCTGATCGCCGAGGCGGCGAAGGAGTAGGTCCCGTGGCTGAGCTCATCTGGCGCAAGTCCTCCCACAGCGGCTCCGGCGACCAGTGCGTCGAGGTCGCCGCACTGCCCGGAGGCGGGCTGGCGGTCCGCGACTCCAAGAATCCCGAGCTTCCCTTCCTCACCCTGAACGGCACGGGTTTCGCGGACTTCCTGCGGGGCCTTTCGGGCTGACTAGAACGTGTTCTAGTCTCCAGGGACGCAGACCTGGAGGGTGGACCCGTGAAACTCGGCATCAACATCGGCTACTGGCAGCGCGACCCGGAGGACGCCACCGAGACGGTGCTCGCCGCCGAACGGCAGGGGTACGACTCGGTGTTCACCGCCGAGGCCTACGGGTCCGACGCCTTCACCACCCTCGCCTGGTACGGGGCGCGCACCTCTCGGATCAAGCTGGGCACGGCCGTCGTGCAGATGTCGGCCCGCACCCCCGCGGCGACCGCGATGCACGCCCTCACCCTGGACGCGCTCTCGGGCGGCCGGCTGATCCTGGGGCTCGGCGCGTCCGGCCCCCAGGTCGTCGAGGGCTGGTACGGCGTGCCGTTCCCCAAGCCGCTGGCCCGCACCCGCGAGTACGTCGACATCCTGCGCAAGGTCTGGGCCAGGGAGCGGCCCGTCACCAGTGACGGGCCGCACTACCCGCTGCCCTACCCGGGCGGCGCGGGCCTCGGCAAGCCCCTGCGCTCCATCACCCATCCCCTGCGCCCGGACATCCCGGTCTACCTGGGCGCAGAGGGGCCCAAGAACATCGCGCTCGCCGCCGAGCTCGCCGACGGCTGGCTGCCGCTGTTCGTCGACCCGCAGCAGATCGACTCCCTCTTCGGCGGCTCGCTGGCCGGCCGCAAGCCCGGATTCGAGATCACCGCGACCGTCACCACCGTGGTGGCCCCGCTGGAGCAGGCGCTCGCCTGGGCGAAGGTCCCGCTCGCGTTCTACATCGGCGGCATGGGCGCCAAGGAGAAGAACTTCCACCTCGACCTCATCGGCAGGCTCGGCTACGCCGAGGAGGCCGCGCACGTCCAGAAGCTCTTCCTCGAGGGCCGCCGCGACGAGGCGATCAACGCCGTCCCCGACGAGCTCGCCGACTCCATCTCCCTGCTCGGCCCGCTGGAGCGGATCAAGGAGCGGCTGGAACTGTGGAAGAGCAGCCCCGTCACCACCCTGCTGCTCGCCGGCGTCAAGGACGAGCCCACGCTCAAGGCCATCCGCGAACTGGTCGATGCGTGATCGGGTCCCGCGTGATGGAATGACGCCATGGAAGACGTGCTGGGACCCGGTTACGAGGCCGTCGAACTCCCCCTGGGCCGCGACTCCGAAGGCGAGGTCGTCGCCACCCTGGTGAGCCGGCGGCGCGCCGAGCCGACGCGGCGGGCCGTGCTGTACGTGCACGGCTTCGTCGACTACTTCTTCCAGACCCACCTGGCGGACTTCTACCTGGAGCAGGGCTTCGACTTCTACGCCCTGGACCTGCGCAAGTACGGGCGCTCCCTGCGCCCGTACCAGACGCCCAACATGATCGACAGCCTCAGCGAGTACTTCACCGAGATCGACGAGGCGGTCCGGATCATCCGCGAGGACCACGACGTCCTGCTGGTCAACGGGCACTCCACCGGCGGTCTGATCACCGCGCTGTGGGCCGACCGGGTCAAGGGCCGGGGGCTGGTGCAGGGGCTGTTCCTCAACAGCCCCTTCTTCGACCTCAACGAGTCCGCGCCCAACCGGCTCGCCGGGACGGGGCTGGCCAGGGCGCTGCGCGGAGTCCGGCCGACCGCCAAGCTCCCGGCCGGGCTATCACCGGTCTACGTCCGGACGATCCACCGCGGCCACCAGGGCGAGTGGGACTTCGACCTGGCGCTCAAACCGCTGAAGGGATTCCCGGTCCGGGCGGGCTGGCTGGCGGCGATCCGGCGCGGGCAGAAGCGGCTGCACGCCGGGCTGGCGATCGACGTGCCGGTCCTGGTCATGTGCTCGGCCCGGACGGTCCCCGCCAAGCCCGGCGGCGACGGCATCACCGGCTCCGACATCGTCTTGGACGTCGAGCACATCGCCAGGTGGTCGCCCCGGCTCGGCCGGCACCTCACACTGGTGCGGATCGAGGGCGGCCTGCACGACCTCGTCCTGTCCGCACGACCCGCCCGGGACCGGGTGTTCGCCGAGCTGACCCGCTGGATCGGCGCCCACCTGCCCGCCAAGGGCTGACGGCTAACGGATCCCGGCGATCTGGAAGTCGTCGAAGTCGGCGGTCAGGCCCTTGCCGTCCCAGGCGGTCTGCTCGATCAGCAGCCCGGTGGTCCCCTCGGTCAGCGCCCCGTCCTCGTCGAGCTCCTCCAGGGCGAGCGTCCCGTTGATCCACATCCGCAGCCGTGCCGACGAGCCCTGCTTCTCGCAGGCGACCTGCAACCTGTTCTCCCCGCCAGGGGAGAACCCCGCCGCCTCCGGCCGGGTGCCGATCTCGGCGGTGCCGCGGTCCTTGGTCACCCGCCTGAGGACGATGCCCTGGCCGTCCGCGCGGACCAGGAACCGGTATCCCTCCTCATGGGAGTCGGGGCCGAAGCACGACAGGCCCGCCGACGCGCTGGGCGTCCCGCTCATCCTGACGGTCACCGAGATCAGGGAGCGGGAGGGGATCCGCCACTCCGCCTCGGCGTTCTTGTAGGGCGAGCCGACCTCGTCGTGCAGCCTGTACTCGCTGGTGGTGACCATTCGGTAGCGTCCCTCGAGGTAGCCGTAGGTGGACGCCCCCGGAGTGAAGGAGCCGCCAGTCCAGCCCGTCCGGGTGTCGGCGAAGGCGTCGTCGAAGACCGTGCTGCTCTTCGGCGGTCCCTCGTTCCGCGTCAGGTAGACCAGCGTGGTCCCCACCAGGGTCGCCGCCACGGCCACGCCCGCGCCGATCAGCAGGTGCCGCCGGTTGCCGGGAACCCGGCGGCGCGTGCTCCCGTCGTCGCCGTTCCGCTCCGTGAGCACGGTCGGTTCGAGCGGCGGGAAGTGGGCCGCGTGGGTGAACCCCTGTTCGGGGCTGAACGGGGACTCCGCCTGCACGGTCCGGGCGACCTGCTCCATGTCCACCCTGGTCTGCCCGGTGAGCTGGTCCAACAGCTGCTGGGCGGTCGGCCGCTCGTTCGGCTCGGGGGACAGCGCCGTCTCGACGAGCTTGCGCACGCCCTCGTCCAGGCCCTCCAGGTTCGGGGTGCCCTGGGTGACCTGGTAGAGGATGGCGGGGATGTTCGACGCGGAGAACGGGGCGTTGCCCGTTCCCGCGAACGCCACCACGCAGCCCCAGGCCCAGATGTCCGCCGCCGGCGTGGCCTCCTGCCCGCGGATGACCTCCGGCGCCATGTAGGCGGGAGTGCCGACGAACGTGCCGGTGCGGGTGGCGGCGGCCACGGTGTCCAGGGCGCGGGCGATGCCGAAGTCGATGACCCGGGGGCCGACGGGGGACAGCAGCACGTTGGTCGGCTTGAGGTCGCGGTGCACGATCCCCGCGCCGTGGATGGCGGCCAGCGCGGTGGCCACTCCCACCGCCAGGTGCTCCAGGCTGGAGCCGTGCATGGGCCCCGCCTGGCGGACGTGCCCGTCCAGGTCGGGACCCTGCACGTACTCGGTGACGACGTACAGCGGGTCGTTCTCCAGGTTCGCGTCCAGGACGCTGGCCGTGCAGAACCTGCGGACCCGCTGGGCGGCGAGCACCTCGCGGCGGAACCTTTCGCGGAATATCGGTTCGTCGGCGAGCTCCGTGTTGATCACCTTGAGCGCGACCTGGCGGCCCTCGCCGTCCTGCGCGAGGTAGACGGTGCCCATGCCACCGCGGCCAAGCCTGCTCATCAGCCGGTAAGGGCCGATGTTCTGTTCCATCGGGGGCTCCTCGGGGGGACGAGTTCGCCCATTCTGGCGTAGATCAGGGGATCAACAGCAACTTACCGGTGGTGCGGCGGCCCTCCAGATCCTCGTGTGCCCGCCTGGCCTCGGCCAACGGGTACCTTCCGCCCACCCGGACGTCGAGCCGGCCCGCCGCCAGCCAGCCGAAGACGTCCTCTGCCCGGGCCCGCAGCTCCTCGGGCGTGGCGACGTAGTGGGCCAGCGTCGGCCGGGTGAGGAAGAGCGAGCCCGCCCCCGACAGCCTGATCGGGTCGAACGGCGGCACCGGGCCGCTGGCCGCCCCGTACAGGGCGAGCAGGCCCCTGGGGTGGAGGGCCGCGAGGCTGCCCTCGAAGGTCGCGGCGCCGACCCCGTCGTAGACCACCGGGACGCCCCGCCCTCCGGTGAGGTCCTTGACCCGGCGGGCGAAGCCCTCGTAGCCGATGACCTCCTCGGCCCCCGCCTCGCGGGCGACGCGCTCCTTCTGCGGGGTGGAGACGGTGCCGATCACCCGCCCGCCCAGCAGCTTGACCAGCTGGGTGAGCAGCAGTCCCATGCCGCCGGCCGCGGCGTGTACCAGGACCGTGTCACCCGGCTGCACCGCGTAGGTGGAGTGGGTGAGGTAGTGGGCGGTCAGCCCCTGCAGCATGATCGAGGCGGCCCGCTCCGGCGCCACGTCCGCGGGCACCGGGACGGCACGGCCGGCGTCCACCAACGCCTTCTGGGCGTAGCCGCCGATCGCGTCGGCCGTCGCCACCACGTCGCCGGGCGCAAAGGCGGTGACGCCCTCGCCCACCGCCTCGACCTCCCCGGCGACCTCGACGCCCGGGGTGAACGGCGGGTGGGTCTCGTAGCGGCCGGTGCGGTGGTAGGTGTCGATGTAGTTGACGCCCGCCGCGGCCACCCGGACCAGCAGCTGCCCGGGACCGGGAACCGGGTCCGGCAGGTCGGCGGGGACCAGGACCTCCGGCCCCCCGTGCTTCTCTGCGACGATCGCGCGCATCGGCCCTCCAGGCTCTCGGGGTCTCCCCCTCTCAGCCGGGGGAGCACGTCCAATCTTCCCGGAGCGCGCCCAGCGCGAGCGTCACTGACTCCTCGACACGCTTCACCACCTCGCCCGGCTCGAAGACCTCGCGGCAGGCGCAGTCCTCGAAACCCACCCGGACCGCGCCCAGGTAGATCGAGGCGAGCAGCCGGGGCCGCAGGTCGAGCGCGGGGTCGACGTCCATGCGGCGGGCCAGTTCGGCGACGAGCACGCCGGAGGTCCGGGAGTAGCGGGTCAGGTAGGCCGCGATCAGGCAGGGGTTGGTCTCCAGGACCCGGCGCAGCCGCCACATGCGCTTCATCTGGACCGAATCGCCCCGCTCCAGCCGCTCCAGCAGCCCGCGGAGCGCGGCCAGCAGCACCCCGGGCACCGATTCGTCCTCGGGCAGCGCCCGCACCCGCTCGACCAGATGCGAGTCGTACTCCAGGACGAGGCCGGTGACCACGTCCTCCTTGGTGGCGAAGTACCGGAAGAACGTGCGCTGCGAGACGTCCGCCGCCGCGGCGATCTCGTCGATGGTCGTGCTCTCGTAGCCGTGAGCCAGGAACAGCTCGAGCGCGGAGTCGATGAGCGCGAGCCTGGTGCGCTGCTTCTTGAGCTCGCGCAGCCCTCCCACCTTCATGATCATCTCCCTCCCGCCGGGCGGCCCGGGGACGAGCCGCCCAAGAATACCGGCCGGATCCGGGGGCTTCCGCCGTGTCGGCGCGAGGCGCTCCCCGGGAGATCCCCGGCTCTCACGGGCCTCAGTTCAGCGCGGGGAGAGCTGAAGCCGTGTGACCTGGAAGACGAAGGCCATGCAGAGGGTCGCGGCCAGGGCGAGGCAGCCCGCCGCGGCTATGCCCGTCTCCATCGCGAACCGGGCGTCGGCCAGCGAGCCGGCCCCCATCCCGGGAAAGGCGCGGGCCAGCGCCGTACCGCCCAGCAGGCTCGCCCACCAGGCCGCCACGACCAGCAGGACGCCGTGCCGCCTCGCCATGCGGTAGCGGCCGCTGGAGACCCAGACGTCGTGCACGATCCGGGGCGGCATCCACAGGTTGGCGACCGGCAGGAACCAGGCGCCGACCGTCCAGCCCCTGCGGTGGCGCATCGGGCCCGGCGCCTGCCCGTGCGCCTGCCACAGCCAGGCGAAGAACAGCACCCCGGTGACCACGGCGAGCACACCGGAGATCAGGAAGACGTCGCCGTAGGCGCGCAGCACCGGCAGGGTGAACGAGGCGTCGTAGGAGAAGGGGTTCTCCTGCTCCAGCCCGGCCAGCAGCCGCATCATGCTCACCGCGGACCCCAGCGCCAGGAAGGCGTTGAAGCCCAGCAGCACGAACAGGCCCGTGGCCAGCGCCCGGAAGTCGCGTCGGTGCGACCAGGCGCCGCACGCTGGGCAGCGGACGGAGACGGTGGGGATGATGTCCCCGCACAGTCCACAGGGCATGGCCGGCTCCCGACGGAATCTCGGTGCGTGTAGAACTTCGGTCTTTTCTCGCAGTGTACGTACTGCTGACCCGCGCTTTGGGTGTCGGATACGCCACCTGGGGACGAGGACGGGAAACCTACCTGTCATGCCCCGAGACAGCGTAGAGAAGACCCCTCTCCCCGTCCGAGAACCAGACCCCCGGCGCACCCAGATCCTCGACGCCGCCCGCCGCTGCTTCATCCGCAACGGTTTCCACTCCACCTCGATGCGGGACGTCACCGCCGAGGCCAAGGTCCCCTTCACCGGCGTCACCCGCTACTTCCGCGGCAGGGACGACGTGATCGCCGCGTTCGCCGACGAGACCGAGGCCGAGGTGCACCGGGTCTTCGCCGGCGCCTTCGGCCGGATGCCCACGCCGGTGGAGGCCTTCCCTCACGTCGAACAGGGCTTTCCCGGGCTGGCCGTCAAGGTGTGGAGCGCCGCCCTGCGCGCCTCCGCGCTGGACGGGCGGGAGGACCCGACCGCGGCGGAGTTCACCAAGGCCCTGCTGTGGTACGTCGAGCTCTACCAGCGCACCGGGCTGATCACCCGGGAGATGCCGGCGCTCAACGTGATCCGCACGCTGGTGGCCCTGGTCCACGGGTACATGGTGCAGCGCACGCTCTTCGGGGACGTCGACACCCGCGCCTTCCGGGAAGGGCTGCGCGGGCTCCGCTGACCGGCGGCCGGCGGCCGCGGGCCGAATCAGTCGAAGGGGGCCCAGCGGCCGTCGCGGCGGATCAGCAGGCGCCGCGACAGCAGGTGGTCGCCCCTGGCCCAGACCCGGTCTGCGACCCAGCGGAGCTTCGCCAAGCCCTGCTCGTCGCGGGAGCCGGTCGCGGTGAAGACGTCCCGGGCCGGGACCCCGACCACGAGGTCGCCGTCCATCTCCGGGGCGAGCTTCTCCAGGAAGGGCTCGTCGAGCAGCAGCCCGGCCTCCAGGTCGCCGCCGACGGTGACGGTGGCCGCCTGGACGCCGGGGAACCAGTTGAGCGCCAGGTCCGGGCGGCGTACCCGCAGGTTGCCCGCCGCCCTGGTGCGCAGCTGGTCCGCCTGCAGGCCCAGCTCGCGCAGCAGACGCGGGGTGACCGGCTCGAAGCGGATCCTGCCGTCCTCGGACGGCGGCTGGTCCAGCCCGTAGGTCAGGTAGAGCTCGCCGGAGAAGTCCTCCCGCAGGGGGGTCTCGTCCGGCGGCAGCGGGAAGTCGAGCTTGACGTCGACCGGGACCCGGGCGCCCAGGATCGGGACGATCAGGTCGTACGGCTCGCTCATCTTCCAGGACCTCCGTGCTCGTGCTCCGGCGGATCACGATAGCGGCTGGTGGAGGCCGCCGTCCGGCGGCCCGTCACTCGCGGGTTCCCCGCCGGCGGCCGAGCAGGGCCAGGAGGGCCGCGGTCAGGGCCGCTCCGGCGGTGACGGCGCGGCTCAGGCGGACGGCGCGGCGCACGTCCTCGACCCGGGGCTTGCGGCCGTCTCCCAGCTCCGGCCTGATCTCCAGGCTGCCCCCATAGGAGTTGGCGCCGCCCAGGCGGACGCCCAGCGCCCCGGCGGCGGCGGACTCGCAGCGTCCGGCGTTGGGGCTGGGGTGGGCGGCCCCGTCCCGGCGCAGGATCCGCCAGGACTCGGCGACCGCCCTGCGGGCTCCGTCCTCGGCGACGGAGGGGGCGGCCAGCACGGTCAGCAGACCGGTGACCCTGGCCGGGATCCAGTTGGCCAGATCGTCCAGCCTCGCCGAGGCCCAGCCGAAGCGCTCGTAGCGGACGCCGCGGTAGCCGACCATGGCGTCCAGGGTGTTGACCGCCCGGTAGGCGATGAGGCCGGGAACCCCCGCGACGGCCCCCCACAGCAGCGGCGCGACGACGGCGTCGCCGGTGTTCTCGGCCAGCGACTCGACGGTCGCGCGGGCCAGGGCGTCGGCGTCCAGCCCCGACGGGTCGCGGGCGCACAGGTGGGAGAGCCTGGACCTGGCCCCGTCGAGGTCGCCCTCCTCCAGGCGGCGGGCCATGATCATGCCTTCCCTGCCCAGGGAGGTCCCGCCGAGCACCGCCCACGTCGCCCCCGCCGTCAGCAGGCAGCGGGCCACCGGACGGCGTCCTCGTTCCGCCAGGACGCCCAGCGCGGCCGCCGTCCCGACGCACAGACCGGTGAAGACCGCGCCCCGCGCCCGGGAGTCGCCGTAGATCCGCTTCTCCAGCCTCGCGGCGGCGCCGCCGAACCCGGCCACCGGATGCCCCCGCCTCGGATCGGCGAAAACCAGGTCCAGCCCGACCCCCAGCAGCAGCCCCACGGCCCTCGACCTGCTCACATACCCGCCTCTCACCCGCACCGGACCGACCGTAGTGCACCACAATCGAAGGCATGCGGATGGAACGGGCCTCTCAACGGATCTCCCAGGTCGCGCGGGTGGTGACGGACCCGTCGGTGGCGGCGGGATACTGCACCGACTTCACCGGGCGCTGGCGCGGAAGCACCCCGCTGGTGGCGCTGCCCGGCGACACCGCCGAAGTCGCCGAGGTCATGCGGATCTGCGCCGAGGAGGGCGTGCCGGTGGTCCCGCAGGGCGGCAACACCGGCCTCGTCGGCGGCGGGGTGCCGATGGGGGGCGAGGTGGTGCTCTCCCTGCGGCGCCTGACAGGGCTCGGCCCCGTGGACGCCGCCGCCCAGCAGGTGACGGCTGGCGCGGGCGTCGTGCTCTCCGCGCTGCAGCGGCACGTCCGGGCGGCCGGCCTGGACTTCGGGGTCGACTTCGCGGCCCGCGACGCGGCGACCGTCGGCGGGATGATCGCCACCAACGCGGGCGGCGAGCGGGTCCTGCGCTACGGGACGACCCGCGCCAACGTGGTCGGGGTCGAGGCGGTCCTGGCCGACGGCTCGGTGGTCTCCCGCCTGGGCGGCCTCGCCAAGGACAACACCGGCTTCGAGCTCCCGTTCACCGGCAGCGAGGGCACCCTCGGCGTCATCACGGCGGCCCGCCTGCGCCTGGTCCCCCTCCTGGAGCGGCGGGCCACCGCCCTCCTGGGCCTGCCCGGCGTCCCGGCCGCCCTCGAGGCGCTGGCCGTCCTGCGCTCCCTCGACTCCCTGGAGATGGCCGAGTTCTTCCAGGCGGAGGGCCTGCGCCTGGTCCGCGGGCACACCGGCCTGCCCTCCCCCACCCGCGAGGAGCACCCCGTCTACCTCCTGGTCGAGTGCGCCGCCCCGCGGGATCCCGCGCCGGAGCTGCACGCCGTCCTGGAGTCCCTGCACGCCTCGGAGATCGTGGTCGCCGCCGACGCCGCCGACCGCCACCGCCTGTGGCGCTACCGCGAGGCCCACACCGAGGCGATCAACGCCCGCGGCGTCCCCGTGAAGCTGGACGTCGCCCTGCCCCTCGGCGAACTCCCCGGCTTCCTGGACGACCTGCCGTCCCTCGTCGGCGGCTGCGAGCTCTACCTCTTCGGCCACCTCGCCGAAGGCAACCTCCACATCAACCTGATCGGCGGCCAGGACCCCACCGACGCCGTCCTGCGCCGCGTCGCCCTGTCCGGCGGAAGCATCAGCGCCGAGCACGGCGTGGGCCGCGCCAAGACCCCCTGGCTCCACCTCAGCCGCTCCCCCGCCGAACTCGCCGCCTTCCGCGCCGTCAAGCAGGCCCTCGACCCCCGCCACCTCCTCAACCCCGGCGTCCTGGTCCCCTGAGCTCGCACCGGGTGCGCGGAACGCGGCTCCGGCGTCCTTCGCGCCTCCGATCGCGAAAAGGACGATCAAGCTCCTGGACGGGCGCCTCTTCGGGAAGGGCTCCTTTCCCGAAGAGGCGCTGTCAGAGGCGCGGGAGGGGGGCCGGGAGGAAGCCCTCGAGCGTGAGAAGGGCCTTCTTGGCGGGGAGGCCGCCCGCGTAGCCGGTGAGGGAGCCGGTGGAGCCGATCACGCGGTGGCAGGGGCGGACGATGAGGAGGGGGTTGGCTCCGTTCGCGGCGCCGATGGCGCGGGCCCGGGCGGGGGTGCCGCCGAGAGCGGCGTTGAGCTCGCCGTAGGTGGTGGTCGTGCCGTACGGGAGTGCCTCCAGGGCCGCCCAGACCTGCCGCTGGAAGGGGGTGCCGGTGGTGGTGAAGGCCAGGTCGAACTCCTTGAGGTCGCCGGAGAAGTAGGCGTCCAGCTGGGATGCGGCCTCGGTGAAGTCGGCCGGGGCGTGCCGCCAGGTGTCGGCCCGGACGGGCGCGTTGCGCTGCCCCGGCAGGGAGAGCGACGACAGCGCCAGGCCCGTCTCCGTGCGGACGCCGGTGAGCAGCAGGGTGCCGAGCGGGCTGGGGATGGTGGTGTAGAGCGTCATGATCGGTCCTTTCCGGAAAGCGAGTTCCACAGCAGGTGGGTGGCGTAGGAGCGCCAGGGGGCCCAGGCGGCGGGGTCGGGGCGGCCCGCCCGGGCCAGGGCCCGGTTCAGCGCCACGTCGCCGGGCGGCAGGACGTCCGGGTCCCCCAGGGCGCGCATGCGGATGTAGGCGGCGGTCCAGGGGCCTATCCCGGCCAGGGACAGGAGGCCCTTCTCCGCCTCGTCGCGGTCCGCCCCGGCATCCAGGACAAGGCCGCCTCCGGCCAGGGCCTCGGCGAGCGTCCTCAGGGTGGCCCGGCGGGCGCGGGGCATGCCCAGTTCCTCCAGGGACGCGGCGGCCACGTCCTCGGCCGAGGGGAAGAGGTGGGTGAGGCTCCCCGAGGGCTCCGGCAGCGGGGTGCCGCAGGAGGAGACCAGCACGGCGGTCAGGGTGCGGGCCGCGGCCACGGTGATCTGCTGGCCCAGCACCGCGCGGAAGGCCGTCTCGTGGGGATCGGCGGCGCCGGGGGCGCGCAGGCCCGGAACCGCCGCCGAACCCGGGCCGAGGACCGGGTCGCCCGCGAAGCGCTCGGTGACCGCGCAGGGGTCGGCGTCCAGGTCGAACAGGCGGCGGATCCGCTGGGTCGCGGCCGTGAGGTCGCTCACCTCGCTCAGGCTCATGGCGCAGTCGAGCCAGCCCCGACCCCCGCCGGACTCGTGGACGGCGGCGATCCCCGGGCCGCCGGGCAGGCGAAGGGTGCGTCGGTAGACGCGGGAGCCCACGGGTCCTTCGACCTCCTCCACGCCGGGCACGGCCCGGCGCGCCAGGAAGTCGAAGATCTCCCTCGCCGCGTACGGGCCCCGGTAGGCCAGCCGCAGCGCCACCCCGGAGGCGGCGGAGGCGGAGGGGCCCGGGCCCGCCGCCCTGAGCCGCCCGGGAGTGGCCGCGTAGATCTTCTTGATGGTGTCGTTGAACTGCCGGACGCTGGCGAAGCCCGAGGCGAAGGCGATCTCGGTGACCGGCAGGGCGGTGGTCTGCAGCAGCACCCGCGCGGTCTGGGCCCGCTGGGCCCGGGCCAGGGCCACGGGCCCGGCGCCGAGCTCGTCGGTCAGCTGCCGCCGCAGCTGCCGGGTGCTGTAGCCCAGCCGGGCGGCGAGCCCGTCGACGCCCTCCCGGTCGACGACCCCGTCGGCGATCAGCCGCACCGCCCTGGCCGCCGCGTCGGCCCGCACGTGCCAGGCCGCCGAGCCGGGCACCGCATCCGGCCGGCAGCGCTTGCAGGCGCGGAAACCGTCGTGCTGCGCGGCCGCCGCGCTGGGATGGAACCGTACGTTCCGGCGCAGCGGCGTGGTGGCGGGGCAGCTGGGCCTGCAGTAGATCCCGGTGGTCAGCACGGCGAAGAAGAACTCCCCGTCGAACCGGGCGTCCCTGCTGCGTACCGCCCTGTAGCGGCTCTCGTCGTCCACCCTCCCAGTGTGGGCGACCGGACGGCGCGGTACTGGCGGTTTTCGGCCATCGCGGCCTCGCCCTCGCGCGCCCGGCACGGCCGGGACGGACACCGGGAGCGGACATCTCGGGGGATGCCGGATATGAAGCGACCCGCCGCCACCGATCGAACGGTCGCGACGGGTCGCCGGCGGCGCGCCCAGAGGGATTCGAACCCCCGGCCGACGGATTAGAAGTCCGTTGCTCTATCCAGCTGAGCTATGGGCGCAGACTTTCGCGCCCCGAGTGTAAGGCACGGAAGGCCGCTGGAACAGCAGATTTATGCCCGATTCGTCCCCGACACGGCATCGATACACTTCCCAGCCGGGAAGCACGGGCCGGTGCGTGGGAGGCTGAGGGCCGTCGCGCGGCCCCGGGTCCCGGGAGCCGGTATTTTGGGGTGATTTCACTCCGAGCTTAGGCCGGAGCTGGAAGAGTGTGGCCCGCCCCCTGCCTGATGTCGTCGAGCTGGAAACAAGAGGACCATGTCGGACAACGAGAAGACCCCAGGTGTGAAGCTGCCGAGCGCCCGGGACATCAGTCGCACCGACTTCACCCCGCACGGCATCAACAAGGGCCGGGGCTCCCTGAAGCGCCCCGCCAACAAGGCCGAGCTGCGCAAGAGGCGCATCAAGCAGGCCGGGGTCACCGTCCTGGTCCTGGCGGTCATCGCCGGCGTCGCGGGCGGCGCCTACACGCTGACCCGGCCGGAGGAGAACTTCACCATCACGGGCGCCTTCAACAAGGACCCCAAGATCGCCTGGCCCGAGGTCAAGCCCTACACCACCAGCCGCATCGAGCAGCTGATCAAGGGTGACGGCGAGAAGCTGCAGAGCGGCGACACCGCCTACGTCAACTTCGAGACCTACCAGTGGACGGGCGCCAAGGAGCACGAGGAGAAGTCCAGCAGCTATGCCGCAGACGGCCCCACCGCCCTTCCGGTGGGCGGCCAGGGCGGCAGCGGCTTCAAGAAGCTCGACGAGGCGATGGACGGCGCCACCCTCGGCAGCCGCTACCTGGTGACGATGCCGGTCGAGGAACTCGGCGAGACCGCCCAGGAGACCGGCCTGGAGAAGGACGACAACGTCGTCTTCGTCGTGGACATCGTGACCAAGCAGTACAAGATCGCCGGTGACATGGCGAAGCAGGACGACGACAAGCTGCCCGAGGTCACCGCTCCCGCGAAGGAAGGCGAGGCCCCCGGCATCAAGCTCCCCGACGGGGACGCGCCCAAGGAGCTGACCGTCAAGACCCTCATCGAGGGCAGCGGTCCGGTCGTGGAGAAGGGCCAGAAGCTCTCCGCCCACTACAAGGGCGTGATCTGGAAGGGCGGCAAGGAGTTCGACTCCAGCTACGCCAACGGCGAGCCCGCCGCCTTCGAGATCGGCACCGGCGCGGTCATCCCCGGCTGGGACAAGGCCCTGGTCGGCCTGAAGGCCGGCAGCCGGGTGCTGGTGGTGATCCCGCCCGCCGACGGCTACGGCGAGAAGGGCAACGAGAGCGCCGGGATCAAGGGAGACGACACCCTGGTGTTCGTCGTGGACGTCCTGACGTCCTACTGATCGCGTGAACGGCCGGCCTCCGGGGAAGAGGTCGGCCGTTTTCAGCTTTCTGGGCAACCTTTCGGCGTTTTCAGCCGTCTTCTGAGGGGTTGCCCGCATTCACCCGAATGGCGGCGGCTCATCGAAGCCCCTCCGGGCGGGTAGGGAACCTGACCGGTCAAGGTAAGGTCGAGGTCACGGAAAGGTAACGGGGGCATGGTGAACGAGAACGAGGAGCACCCGCAGGCCGAGAACGGGCCCGAAGGGAACGGCGAGCCCATCGAGATCGCTGAGGCCGCCGAGACCACCGTCCCCTCACCACAGCCCGGCATCCCCTCCTCGCGGAAGGGAAGGCTGGTCCGCAAGATCTCCTACGGCGTGCTCGGCCTGATCGGGGTGTGCGTGGTCGCCTTCGCCGTCGCCTACGTCCTCACCCCCGTGCCCTCCACCCAGCAGGTGGACGCCCGGGAGCAGCTCAACGTCTTCTACTACGCCGACGGCAAGACGATCATCGCCCAGGAGGGCACCAACCGCCAGCCCGTCCCGCTGGACAAGGTCTCCGAGGCCATGCAGCAGGCGGTCATCTCCGCTGAGAACCGCAGCTTCCGCACCGACCCGGGCATCTCGTTCAAGGGCACGGTGCGCGCCTTCTGGTCGACCGTCTCCGGCGCCCAGGTGCAGGGCGGCTCCACCATCACCCAGCAGATGGTCCGCAACTACTACAGCGGGCTGAGCCAGGAGAGATCGATCTTCCGCAAGCTCAAGGAGGTCATGGTCTCGCTCAAGGTGAGCCGGTCCCAGGACAAGGACTGGATCATGGAGCAGTACCTCAACACCATCTACTTCGGACGGCAGAGCTACGGCATCCAGGCGGCCGCGCAGTCCTACTTCAACAAGGACGCCGAGAACCTGAGCCCGGCCGAGAGCGCCTACCTGTCCGCGACGATCCAGCAGCCGAGCCTCTACCAGAAGGTCACCAAGAACAACCGCGAGCAGCTCAAGAAACGCTGGCAGTACGTCGTCGACGGCATGGTCACCGCGGGAGACCTCACCCAGGACGAGGCCTCGAAGCTCAAGTTCCCGACCCCGGCCAAGGAGAAGCAGAAGAACATCTACCAGGGCCAGGTCGGCTACATGGTCAACGTGGCCAAGAAGGAGCTGCACGAGAAGCACGGCGTCTCCGACCGCCGCCTCGCCCTGGGCGGGTTCAAGGTCGTCACGACCTTCCGCAAGCCGCTGATGGACGCCGCGGTCAAGGCCGTCAAGGACAACGTCCCGTCCGACATGCCCAAGGAGCAGCGGGTGGGCCTGAGCGCCGTCGACCCGCAGACCGGCGAGGTCCTCGCCTTCTACGGCGGGCGCGACTACCTCAAGGAGCAGCTCAGCAGCGCGTTCGGGATGCGCGCCCAGGCCGGGTCCGGGTTCAAGCCGTACGTGCTCGCCGCCGCGCTGGCCGACGGCAAGGAGCTCACCGACACCGTGGACGGCTCGTCCTACGTGGCCGCCAACGGGAAGGTCATCGGGAACTCCCACGGGGGGAGTTACGGCTACCTCAACCTCGTCCAGATGACCCGCGACTCGGTGAACACCGCCTACGTGCGGCTCGCCCAGGAGGTCGGCAACTCCGAGGTCACCAAGATGGCCGAGAGCCTGGGCATCCCCAAATCCCAGCTGACCGCCAACGACGCCGACAAGTCCGAGTCGTACGCGCTGGGCGTCGCGGACGTCAGCCCGACGCAGCAGGCCGGCGCGTACGGGGCGTTCGCCAACGGAGGCGAGTTCCACGCCCCGCACGTCATCAAGTCCTTCACCAACCGCGACAAGCGGACGAAGAAGGTCGAGGTCGAAGGCGTCCGGGTGTTCAGCAAGGACGTCGCCGCCGACGCCACGTACGCGTTGCAGCAGGTCGTCACCAGCGGTACCGCCACCGGCGCGCAGCTCTACGACGGCCGGGACGTCGCCGGTAAGACGGGCACCACGGACGGGGGCGCCGCCGTGTGGTTCAACGGGTTCATCCCGCAGATGTCCACCTCGGTGGGGATCTTCCACAGCAAGTTCCCCAACAAGCCGCTGGACCTGCGCGGCTACTCGGCCTACGGCGGCGTGCTGCCCGCGCAGGTGTGGCGCGCCTTCATGAGCGAGGCCACCCAGGGCATGGCGGTGAAGGACTTCCCCGAGCCGTCGAGCTACTACACCTACCAGCCCGATCCCGCGCCGGCCGACGAGCCCTCCGGCCCCGACCCGAGCCCTTCCGCCACCGACCCGGCCTCGCCCAGCACCCCGCCGGACGAGGAGGAACCGCCGGTGGAGGAGGAGCCCGAACCGCTGCCGGAGGACCCGGACGAGGACGTCGACCTCCCCGGCCCCGACCCCGGCCCCGGGCCCGAGGACCCCGGGCCGGATCCGCTGCCGGAGGACTTCCCTCAGCAGCAGCAGCCCTAGCCGCAGGCCTCGCCCAGCCGCGCGGGCTGGTCCCGCAGCAGCGCGGTGAGGCGGGCGACGTCGCCGGTCTGGCCCAGGGCCGGCGACGCCTCGCGCCAGGAGGCCGCCAGGTCCTTGAGGGTCTGGCCCAGCTTCTGGTCGTCGGCCTCGGCGGCGAGGCCGTCGAGGGTCGCGGCGAAGTCGCCCGCCGCCTGGCCCCAGGCGGCGTTGTCCGTGGAGGGCAGGGACTTCAGCTTCGTCCCGAAGTCGGTGAAGGCCTGCTGGGTCTCGGCGCACACCTCGCTCTTGTTGCCGGTCATGCCCTCCACGACCCCGCATCCCGACAGCGCCGTGACCGCCGCCAGGACGGTGATGAGCGCGCTACGCCCCGCCTGCATCCGATTCCTCCAGGGATGTGATCCTCAAAGCTCCATGATTGCGTACCGGACGGGTACGCAGGCGGGTGCGCAGAGTTTCTCTCCGCTCACCCGCGCTCGACTTCGTCCTCGGACTGAGCACTGGTCCGCATTAAGCCCGCATTAAGGTAGACGAGTCCGCAGCACGCCCAAGGAGTGGCTTAACGTGGCCGAGGAATGGCAGCCCACCACCGACCTGGAGACCCTTCTGGTCGGTGCGATCGACGCCGCTGACCCCGAGGGGTACTTCCGCGTCCTGGCGGGAGCGGACCTTGTGGTCCCGCTCCCGCCGGAAACGGCCGAGCAGGTGCTCGCCGACAACGTCCAGCCCGTCTGGCCCACCCAGGAGGTCGACGGGCGCACCCACGTGCTCGCCTACACCTCCCCCGAGGCGATGCGAGCCCATCTCGGGCCGCACCTTCAGCACCACCTGCGGCTGAAGCTCACCGACATGGCCGCGGCCTGGCCGCACCCCCACTGGTGGCTCGCCGTGGACCTCTCCCTTCCACCGCAGGCGCTGCTGCCCTCCTGGTTCCTGCGCCAGCTCGCCGACGGCGACCCCCGGCCCGTCCTGCTCGGCCTTCCCCGCCCCGCGGGGCCCGCCGCGCCCCCGCGGCCCGTCCCGGTCCCCCCGCCCGGCGCCGCCGAGCCCGTCACCCCGGACTCCCCCGCCGTCCAGAGCGCCCTCGCCGCCGTCCAGGAGAGCGGTTCCCTCCAGGACGCCAACCGGCAGGCCGCCGAGGTGCTCGCCGCCCTCCGCGGTTTCTCCTCCCCCGAGCAGGGGGCACCGCGAGCAGGCGGACCGGACATAGGTTCCCCCGCTTCCGTCCCGCCTTCGCCGACCGCCGTTCCCGAAGTGCCGGGCATCCCGGTCGAGCACGGAATCCCCCGGACCGGAGCACCGCACTCCTTCGCCTCCGCCGAGGAGACGCCGCTTCCCGGCGCATCCGCCGAACAGGGCGCTCCGTACACGGGCCCCGCCCAGCCCACGGGTCTCCCCGACCCCACTCCCCGCGCCGGAGGCATCCCCGGCCCCGTGGCCCCCGCTACGCCTCCCAGGCAGAGCGGCCCGTACCCGGGAACACCGCGCGCTCCGCTCCCCGAGCAGGGAACGCCTCAGGCCTCCGACCCCCGCGAACACGCGGATCCCGCTCCCGCCGCTCCCGAGGCTCCTGCCGCTCCCGAGGCTCCCGCCGCTCCCGAGGCTCCCGCCGAACGCGCAGGCCGGCACTCGGCGCCGCAGGCGGCCGACACCGCCGAACGGTCCCTGCCTGGAGCCCCCAGGCATGAGGCACCGCAGCCGTCCGGCCAGGGATCTCCGTCGGTCGCGAAGCACGGCGCTCCCCCCGTGGAGACACCGCAGAACGCCCCGGAACCCCCTTTCTCGACCGAAGGCGTGGTCCCCGCCGCGTCTGCCGACCCGGACGGTCCGCAGACCGCCTTCGAGCAGGCGCCTCTCATCGGTGCGGCGCCTCCCGGAGCACCCGCCGAGCAAAGCGTCCCCCAGCCCGCCGACTCGGCCGAGCGGGCACCTCTGGCCGACTCCGTGGCTCCCGATCTGCCAGTGGCCCCCGCCGTCCAGGAAGGCCCCCTCCCGGAGGCGCCGCAGACGGCCGGCTCCACCGAATCCGCGCCTGCGGCAGACGTCGTGCTTCCCGGTGCGCCCGTCGGGCCAGGAGCACCCCAGACCACCGCTTCCCCCGAACACGTGCCTCCGGCCGAGGCCGTGCCTCCCGGCATGCTCGCCGGACAGGAAGCTCCCCATACCGGAGCAGCGCAAGCAGGTGTCTCCCCGGAGCAGGCGTCCTCCGCCGAGCCCGTGGCTCCCGGAGTGGACTCGGAGCACGGCGCTCCCCTCGCGGGAGAACCGCAGACCGCCGAGCACACTCCCTCGGCTGAAGGAGCGGCTCCCGGCGTTCCCGCCGAGCAGGGAAGCCCCTACACGGAGACGTCGCAGCCCACCGGCTCCCCCGAACAGGCTCCTCCGGTTCCCGACGCGGCCCCCGAACGGGAGGAGCCGTACACGAGTGGGCCGAATTCGGGCGAGGTGCCCGAACCGACCTCTCCGGTGGCGGACGTTCCGGCCGTACCGGAAGTGGTCGCCGAGCCGGAGAACACGCGGAGCGCGGCGCCGGAGTCCGGTTCTCCGGATCGGGCCGAAGGCCCCGTCGATGACGGCCAGGGAGCTCCGCAGAGCGGGGACGACTCCTTGCCCGGGTCGCCCGTGGCGCCGGTCGGCGAAGCGGGGCAGAACATGCCCGATTCGGTCGCCGCGCTGCTCGGACGGCAGGAGCCCGATCAGCGCGGGAGCGTTCCAGAGGGCGCGCCGGACGAGGCGGGCCAGGTCTTCGGATCGGCCGAGCACGCTCGGGGACCGGTGGGCGGGAACGACCCGACGCAGACGCAGATCGACGGGCTGCCGCCGATCGTGGACGAGCTCAGGAGCGGGTCCGCGGCGGAGGCCGAGCGGGCCGCGGCGGCGCCGGGCCGGGGCCGGTTCCTTCCGGCCAACCCGGTGGAGACCGAACTGGTGCGTGCCGCCGACGAGGAGTCTCTGGTCAAGGCGCTGATGGGGGCGGACCTGCTGCTGCCGGTGCCGCCCGGCACGGACGCGGCGGCCCGGCCGAGCCGTCCGGGGTTCCCGTGGCAGCCGGGGGAGATCGACGGGACTCCGGCGGTGCCCGCGTTCACCTCGCCCGAGCGGCTCCTGGACGTGATCGGGCAGGTCGACTACGTGCGGGTGCCGTTCCCGACCGTGGTGCGGCACTGGCCCGACCTCGGCTGGACCCTGGCCATCAACCCGGGCACGCCCGCGTCGGCGACGCTGACGGGGCAGCAGCTGCCGCTGGTGGCGACCTGGGTCGACCAGCTCGTCACCGAGCGGCCCGACTCCTTCTCCCCGCAGAACGAGCTGGAGCAGCGGCTGTACGAGGCGGCGCAGCGCCGGGACGCCGAGACGTTCTTCGGGCTGCTGACCTCCGCCCAGGTGATGATCCCCGCCGACCCCGACACCCCCTGGGGCGCCCAGCCCGGCGAACCGGACTTCCCTTGGCATCCCGTGCCGATCAAGGGCGAGCAGTCGATCATGGCGTTCACCTCGCCGCGCTGGATGCACGAGGCGGTCGGCCAGTCCCGGTTCGTCATGCCGGACTTCCGGGAACTGGCGGCGAACTGGCCCGAGCACGGCTGGTCGCTGGTGCTCAACCCGGGCACCCCGATCGACCTGACCGTGCCGGGGGACCGGCTGCGCGCCGCCGTCGCGCCGGCCGAACCGCAGCGGGCGCGTCCCGTGCACTTCGAACCGGGCAACCGGGTCGACCAGGACCTGGACGAGGCGGTGCTCGCCGGGGACAGCGACGACTTCCTGCGGGTGACGCTGGCCGCCGAGGTGCTCGTCCCGGTCCCGGCCACCGCGCCCGAGGACCTCTCCCCCGAGCATCCCGACTTCGACTGGTCGGCCGCGCTGTCGGCCAGCCCGCCCGGTCCCGGGGCCTCCGTCCGGGTGTTCACCTCGCACCTGCGGCTGCAGGAGACCGTGGGCGACGTCCGGTACGTCACCGTCGGCTTCACCGAGCTCATCTCGCACTGGCGGCGCACCGACTGGACGCTCCACCTCAACCCGGGCACCCGGATCGGCGCGTCCCTCGACGGCGGCCAGGTCCGCGAGCTCAGCGACTGGGCGGTCTCCGTCGGGCTGCCCGTCCGGCAGGGCCAGCACCGGGAGCTCACGCAGCCGTACGCGGCGCCGCACGCCCCCGCCGAGGCGGACGCCTCACCCGAGGCGACCTCGGCGGAGAACCCCGTCGTGGAGGTCCCCGCCCCGCGCGAGCGGGTCCCGCAGGTGACGGTGATGCAGAAGGTGCTGCCGCACGGCCACGTCGGCTGGTACCTGGAGCAGGGGTACGACCGGGTCGGCGGGTTCATCCACCCGCTGGCCGACTGCGCCGAGCTCACCACCCCGGCGCAGCTGTACGAGGCCCTCGGCCTGCTGTACCGGGACTCCCCCTTCGACCTCGCGGACGAGGCGGTGCACGTCCTGCGCTGGCACGCCCACTGCGAGGACCTCTACCGGGTGCCGTTCGGCGGGCGCACCGAGGAGGACCTGCAGGCCTGGGGCGACGCGGGCTGGGTGCTCGAGCAGGAGCCGTTCGAGGGCACCGGTTTCGCGCCCGGCTCGGCCGGCAGCATCCGCGAGTTCAAGAGCGACAGCACCCGGCTGCCCACCGGGGCGCGGCTGTACCTCGTCGGCAGGGACCGGACCGAGGCCCTGGTCGCCGTCTACGACGCCGATGTCCTGAGCTGGACGCCGGCCCAGCAGCCCAAGGAGGTCCCGCAGTGATCAGGGACGGTTACGTCGCGATCTGGAAGGGCTCGGAGTACGAGGCGAGCCCGACGCCGGAGGGCGAGGTCCGCCTGTACACGACGCAGCCCGCGGAGGGCTTCGCCGAGGCGCGTCCGGGCCGGTACCGCCGCAGCGTGCCCGCCTCGGAGATCGAGCGGCTGCGCTACGTCCGGACGGCCTGCCGCTGGCGGGGCGAGCGGTTCATCGTGGTCGGCGAGCACGAGACCTGGCTGCGGGTGGAGTACACCGGCGGCCGGGGCCCGGTCGCCGAGCGGCTCGGACTCGACCGGATCGACCACGGCGTGTGGCAGACCTGGGCTCCGCGGGCAGAGGTGGAGGAACTCCACGAGGAGTTCATCTGAGCGATAACACCTAACTTCACATTGATTCGATCATTCGCTCCGTGTACGGATAGCCTTAACGAAGGCTGCTGAAAGTACACCTGAATCCTCTACGGATGCGGAGGTCTGGAGCCGTGCACCCTTCCAGGCGAACGGGCACGACTTTGACGGCGGTGCTGGTCCTCGCGGCCACCGCCCTGGGCGCGGCGGACCCCACGGACGAGCCGGCGGCTTCTCCCTCCCCGTCCGTGGAGAGCCCCTCACCTTCTCCTTCCCCGTCGCAGACGCCGTCCCCCAGCACTCCGCCGGGGGACGACGGCACGGTCGACGAGCCGGATGACGACACCGACGGGGACACCGGCGCGGACGCTCCTCAGGACGAGCCGACGGAGACCCCCGCCGCGACGCCCGAGCTGTACATCGTCCTGTCCGTCCCCGACCCGGTCGTCCGGCCCGGCGACGAGGTGAAGGCGACCGCCCACGTCTACGCGGCGGGCGCGGTCGCCAAGGCCGCCAAGCTGAAGGTGACGGCGAGCGACGGGGCCGAGGTCTCCCCCACCTGCACGCTCGCCGCGGGCACCTGCAGTCTCGGCGACGTGACCTCCCAGGGAGATTTCGTCCCCGTCACGCTGTCCGTCCCCGCGACCGCCGCCCCCGGTCCCCTGCGTGTGACGACGTCCGTCTCGGCCCGCTCCGCCGCCGCCAAGACGGTCGTCCATCTCCTCACCATCGAGAAGAAGAGCGCCCCCGCTCCGGCCACGTCCACGCCGAGTACGAGCACCCCCGACACGACGTCACCCGCGCCTGCCGCGCCTTCCGCGGAACAGCCCGCCCAGCCGCCCGTTCCTCCCGGCACGACGCCCCCGTACTCGGCGCTCCCGTCGGACACCTCGCAGGCGACCCTCCCGAACGGTTCGTCGCCGGAGAGCACCGACGGCCAGCTCCCCGTGGTGGTGGACTCCTCCGCCCAGCCCCTGAACCCCACGCAGAACGTCGCCGCGATCCGCCCCGGCCCCGCCGACGACGCCGACGGGCTCATCCGCGTCCAGGCCGTCTGGCTGGGCATGCTCCTGGCCCTCTTCGGCGCGCTGTTCGTCCAGCTCAAACGCCCCGTCCGAGGCACCCACCGCCGCCTCACCCGAGGCAGATTCGCCCGCTGACCGGCCCCGCGCGTCCCCGGCGGAGCGGATCCGCCGCAGAGGGGTTCAGCGGGTCAGCGCATAGCAGGCGATGGCGGCGGCCGCCACGACGTTGAGGCTGTCCACGCCCTTGGCGAGGGCGCCTTCGCTCATGGGGATACGGACCGCGGCGTCGGCTTCGGAGATCCAGTGGGAGGAAAGGCCGTCTCCCTCCGAGCCGAAGAGGAGGCCGACGCGGTCTCCCGCCGAGGCGACGGCGTCCTCCAGGTCGAGCGCGTCCTGTGCCGGGGTGAGCGCCAGCAGGCGGAAGCCGGCCTCCCGCACCAGCGCGAGGTCCTTGTGCCAGTCCTCCATCCGGGCGTACGGCATCGAGAACACCGCGCCCATCGAGACCTTCACCGACCTGCGGTACAGCGGGTCCGCGCACCGGGGCGCCAGCACCACCGCGTCCACGTCGAGCGCCGCCGCGCACCTGAAGATCGCGCCGACGTTGGTGTGGTTGACGAGGTCCTCGAGGATGACGATGCGACGGGCGCCGGCGAGGGCGTCGGGGAGGGACGGGAGGGGGAGGCGGGTCATGGAGGCGAGGGCGCCGCGGTGGACGGCGAATCCGGTGAGGGTCTCGGCGGTGCCGTCGGAGACGAGGTACACCGGGCAGTCGAGGGCGGGCAGGACGTCGGAGAGGGAGTCCAGCCAGCGTTCGGACATGAGGATCGAGCGGGGGCGATGGCCGGTCTCCAGGGCCCGGCGGATGACCTTGGCGCCCTCGGCGATGAACAGGCCCTCCTCGGCCTCCAGGCTCTTGCGCAGCTGGCCGTCGGTGAGACGGACGTAGTCGGCCAGCCTGGGGTCGGAGGCGTCGGGGACGTGGATGAGTTCGGCCATGTGCTGATTGTTCCAGGGTCAGGGGAACTGGAGTTCGGCCAGGACGGGGCGGTGGTCGCTGCCGGACAGCCGCAGCACCTCGTAGGACCGGACCGCCACACTACGCGGGACCAGGATGTGGTCGAGCGTCAGCCGGGGGAAGTCGGAGAAGCCCCAGGTGCTGGTCAGGCCCTCGCCGCGCCGGTCCGCGGCGTCGGTGTAGCCGCGGTCCAGCAGGCCGCGGAAGCGGGCGTGGTCGAGGGTGGCGTTGAAGTCGCCCGCGAGCACCCGGACCGTGCGGTCGTCGCCCGAGCCGGCGGACGGCAGGGTGGACAGCGAGTGCTTCCAGTCCTCGAGGCCGTCGCCGGGCAGGGGCGGCAGCGGGTGGACGGCCGTCATCTCGACGCGCCGCCCGTCCAGTTCGAGGGCGGCGCGGGGGTGGGCCATGACCGTCCCGGGGAGCGCGGGGAGCGCGGTGAGGGGGTACCGGGAGTAGAGCGCGGAGCCGCCCGCCCCCCATCTCGGATCGACCACCTCGTAAGGAAGTTGTGTCCGCAATCCTTGTTCCTCGAGCCCGCTCCGGGCGTCGGGGGTGAACTCCTGGACGCTCAGCACGTCCACCCGCTCGCGTTCCACGATCCGGACGAGTTCCGCCATGGGCGCCCGTCCGAAGAAGACGTTGGAGGTCAGCACCCGCAGCTTCGGGCCGTCGGCGCCGGACGCCGCGTCGGCGGTGGCGCGCGGCAGGACCGCGGCCGCCAGGACCAGCGCCGCCACCGCCGCGGCCAGCGCCGCGTACCAGCGGCGGAGCAGCGCGGCGGCGAGGAGGGGGACCAGCGCGGCCGCCGCCATGTAAGGGGTGAGGGAGATGAGCGGCACGGCCACCGGTTCGAACAGTGCCAGGCCGTCGAGCCCCAGCGTGCGGCCCGCGGCCCAGCCGGCCCAGAGCGCGGTGACGGACCACGCGACCCGGCTCCGCCACCCCCCGCCCGGGTCGAGGTCGGCCCTCGTCACGGCTCGGCGGCGAGCCTTCCCGGGCTCGTCCGGCAACGTTTCGGTCACAGCTTCGGTACCCACGACAACCTCAACGATCAGCGGGCGCCAGGAGTTGTCACTCCACGGCAAGAGATCCCTTGCCCACCGTGCCACAAGGCATACCGGGGCGCGCAGGGGGACGGCTTCCCCCCGGTTGTTACCGATAGGTAATCCAATTAAATCCGGACATG
The DNA here is from genome assembly GCF_039533685.1 of Actinocorallia aurantiaca. Taxonomy (NCBI): domain Bacteria; kingdom Bacillati; phylum Actinomycetota; class Actinomycetes; order Streptosporangiales; family Thermomonosporaceae; genus Actinocorallia; species Actinocorallia aurantiaca. The sequence goes on from NZ_BAAATZ010000037.1 coordinate 174,289, forward strand.
CAACGCCCCACCGACAGATCACCGGTTTAGACACCTTTGTAACACCTGGGTGATACGGCTAAAGTGCGTCCGACCAACGCCAGGTGCCCCCAGGACCAGGCACGGCCCCATGACAGAACCCGGAGAGCACCATGACTCGTCCCCCCGGCGACCTCCCGGGCGAGGGTGGATACGGCTCCTCCTCGGAGTATCCGGCCGCCGACGGCAGCAGCGACTGGTTCAGCCCGCGGGCTGCCGGCGGCTCCTCGGCGGGCAACCCCGGGCACCCCGTGGACCGGACCGTCTCCGACTCCAACGGCCAACCGGAGTGGTTCTCCTCGCGCGCCTCCGGTTCGTCGTTCGGATCCGGCGGGTTCACCGGTGCCTCCGACCCGGGCGGCCCTTCCTACTCGCAGAATCCGGCGTCCGACCCCTACCTTTCGGCGCCCGTCCCCCCGTCCGGCTCCTCCTCCGCCAACAGTTCGCTCAGCTCCTACGACCGGCCCTTCCCCACCGGTCCCGGCACCTCCTCGTCCGGTAACCGCGGCGGCGGCAGCGGCAGCGGGACCTATTCCAGCGGCGACTACTCCTTCGACTCCGGCACCTACGGCACCCGCAAGAAGCGCAAGAAGGGCGCGCTCATCGGCCCGCTGGCCGGCGCGGTCGGCCTCGCGCTGCTGGTGGGCGTCGCCATCTACGCCTTCACGCAGAAGAGCGGCGGCTGCTCGGGCGACTCCACCGTGCTGAACGTCGCGGTGGCCAAGGACATCGCCCCGGCCGTCACGAAGTCCGCGGAGGCGTTCGGCGGCAAGGAGATCGACGGAGTCTGCTACACGGCGAAGATCGTGGGCACCGACCCCGGCGCCGTGCGCACCGTGCTGACCGGCGAGGGCGTCTCGGCGGGCCAGACCACCAGGCCCGACGTGTGGATCCCCGACTCGTCGCTGTGGTCCAACCTGGTCCAGGCGACCAACAAGGAGACCATCACCCCGACCAAGATCTCGATCGCCTCCACGCCGATCGTCGTCGCGGTCCCGCAGACCCTGGCGGTGGCGCTGAAGAAGCAGGGCTTCGCCGAGAACCCCTCCTGGGACAACCTCCTGAAGGCCGCCGGCGGCCTCGAGGGCGGCGCGGTCACCAAGAACCAGCTCATCGACCCCAAGCTGCTGGACATGCGGGTGCCCGACCCCGTCAACACCGGCGCCGGGATGTCGTCCATCTCCATGCTGCGCACGCTGCTGCAGAGCGACAAGTACGCCGACACCATCTTCACCGGCATCGCGCAGACGATCCGCAACCACACGGTCGCCTCGGTGGACGCGCTCTACGAGGACTTCCACCAGGACGCCCGCAAGCGGTTCCCGCTGCTGATCGCGCCCGAGCAGTCGGTGTACGCGCACAACACCAAGGACCCGAAGGAGAAGGCGGTCACCATCTACCCCAGTGAGGGCATGGTGAGCCTCGACTACCCGGTGACCGTCACCGCCGAGGACGGCGGCAAGAAGAAGGCCGCCCAGGAGCTGGCCACCGCGCTGAGCTCCCCCGAGGCCGTCAAGAACTACCAGGCGCTGGGCTTCCGCGGCCCGGACCGCAAGGCCCCCGAGACCTTCACCGAGAACATGGGCCTGAGCACCCAGCGCGTCAAGGTGCTGCCGCTGAGCACCTCCGAGGAGATCTACAAGATCACTCAGGACTGGTCCAAGCTCTCCCTGGCGATCCGGATGCTCTCCGTCATCGACGTCTCGGGCACCATGACCGAGCCGATCGCCCCCGGCGGCCCGAGCCGGATGCAGACGATCCTCACCCTCGCCTCCAAGGGCCTGACCCAGTTCCCGCCCGACAGCCAGGTCGGCACCTGGGTCTACTCCGACCGGCTGGTGGGGAACCAGGACTGGAAGGAGGTCGTGCCGGTCGAGCAGCTCAACAAGCGCTTCGGCTCGGCCAACCACCTGCGCCGCCTCCAGCAGTCGCTGCTGGGCATCAAGGCGCTCCCGAACGGCAACACCGGCCTGTACGACACGGTGCTCGCCGCCTACCAGCACATGAAGAAGACCCACCGGCCGGACCGCATCAACTCGATCGTGCTGTTCACCGACGGTCTGGGCAACGACGACCCGAACGGCGGCATCACCCTGAACCAGCTGCTGACCCAGCTGAAGAAGGAAGTCGACAAGCGCAAGCCGATCCAGGTCGTCATGGTGAGCATCGGCTCGGGCCCGGGCCAGCTCAAGACCATGAAGCGGATCACCAACCTCACCGGCGGTGAGGCCTACATCCCCAGGACGCCCGAGGAGATCACCCAGATCTTCCTGAAGGCGCTCTCGCGGCGGATGTGCGCGGGCCAGGAGAGCACCACCTGCTGACCCGGTGACGAACGGATGAGAAGGGGCGCGGCCGTCGGCCGCGCCCCTTCTCTACATATGGACGTACCAGTGTCAACCGTGACACAGTGCGAGCCGTCATCTAAGCGGATCCCTTACCCCGACTGCTGGAGGCCTGCGTTGGCCGGTTGGACAGGTCAGCACGACGCCTTGCACGACGCGCACCAGGACCAGGAACTCGTCCGGGCGCTGCGCGCGCGGCACACCGACGCGCTCACCAGGGTCTACGACAGGTACGGTCATCAGCTCTTCGACTACTGCCACACCCTGCTGAGGGACGAGCCCTACGCCTCGCGCGTCCTGCACGACACGCTGCTCGCCGCCCAGGCCCACGCCGACCGGCTGCGCGACCCGGGGCACCTGCGCGGCTGGCTCTACGCGCTGGCGAGGCGGGAGTGCCAGCGGATCCTGGGCGGCCCCGACCGGCCCGCCCAGCGGCGTCCGGCGCCCGAGGCGCCCGACCGGTTCCGCTCCATGGAGGAGCGCCGCCGGTACCACGAGGCGCGGGTCCTGGCCCACGACGCGATGACCGCGCTCACCGGACGGCAGCGCGAGGCCGTCGACCTGACGCTCCGGCACGGGCTGTCGGACGCCGAACTCGCCGGCGTGCTGGGCCTCTCCTCGGAGGAGGCGGCGGCGCTGGCGGAGGGGTCCCGTGACGACCTGGCAGACGCCGTCGAGGCCAGGGTGGGGCACCGCCGGATCCGGCTCGACCGGCTGCTGTCCGTCCTGCCGATCGCGATGGCCCCGCCGAACCTGGAGCAGCGGGTGCTGGCCAGCGCGCTGGACCCCGGCATGGACCAGGACCGGGCCCAGATCGCCCGGCGGGCCCTGCCGTTCGGCGCCGACGGGTGGCCCTGCGAGAAAGGCGACCGCCAGGGGCACCGCGCGCCGGGCCTCGCCGGGCCGGGAAAGGCCCGGGACGGCGAGGACAGGACGAAGGTGCCCTCCGCGGTGTGGCCGCTGGCGGGCGCGGCGGCCGTCGCGCTGCTCATGGGCGGGCTGTTCCTCCTCCGCCCCGGCGAGGAGACGGGCGACCCTCAGGCCGCCGACATCAGCCAGGTCGCGCCCGAGCGCACCGAGGAGCCGCTGGAGGACGAAGAGGACACCCCCTCCGAAGACCCCCTGCCCTCCCCTTCCAAGTCGGTCAAGACCAGATCACCCTCCGCCACTCCGTCGAAGAGCGCGTCTCCCTCGGCGAGCCCCAGCGTCTCGACGACGAGCCCCAAGCCCAGCAGTACGCCCACCAAGCCCACCACGGCTCCCAAGCCGGGCAGGCTGCTCTTCTCCTCCCCTGCCTGCGTCATCGTCTACCCGGCCCGGACCTGCGCGGTCGTCATCACGGCCTTCGGCGGCCCGGTGAAGTGGTCGGCGCAGGGATACGCCGAGGTGAGCGGCGGAGGGTCGGGCACCCTGGCGGCCGGCAGGAGCCGGACGGTGCTCTTCCGGGTCACCCGGGACGACCCGTGCATCGAGGGCGAGGTCGGCATCGACTTCGTCCCGGCGGGCAGCGTCCAGGTCTCCTGGGACTGCCCGCCGCTGGAAGAGGAGCCCCCTCCCGAGGACGAAGAACCACCGCTGCCCTAACCCAGGACGGTGTGCGCCCGGTCGATGAGGAGGGGCACCGCGTCGCCTATCTTGTCGAAGCCCTCTCCGACGGTGGCGTTCTGCAGGAAGCGGGCGTGGATGCCCTCCAGGATGATCGCCAGCTTGAAGCAGCCGAACGCGACGTAGTAGTCGAGGCCGTCGACGTCGAAGCCGGTGAGGTTCGCGTACGCCTCGACGAACTGCGCGCGGGTCCCGAAGCCGGGCGCGGCGGTGACGGTCGCGCCGACGGGCAGCGCCTCCTCTCCCGGCTCCAGCCAGTAGACGAGGGTGAGGCCGAGATCGGCCAGCGGGTCGCCGAGAGTGGACATCTCCCAGTCGACGACGGCGGCGATCTCCGGCTTCGGCTCCAGCCTGACCAGCGCGTTGTCGAGCCGGAAGTCCCCGTGCACCAGGGACGCGGGCGAGTGCTCGGGCAGCCCCTCGGCGAGCCGGGTCACCAGCTTGTCGTAGGCGGGCAGCTCCCGGGTCTTCGAACGCTCCCACTGCTGGCCCCAGCGCTTGAGCTGGCGGGCCATGTAGCCCTCGGGACGGCCGAAGTCGCTCAGGCCAGCGGCCTTCACGTCCAGGGTGTGGATGGCGGCCAGCGCCTCGGCCAGCCGCTGGGAGAGCTCGCCGGCCTGCTCGGGGGTGACGTCCGCGGCGTCCTCGACCGTGCGCAGGATGCGCCCGTCCACCCACTCCATGAGGTAGAAGTCGGCGCCGAGCACGCTCTTGTCGGTGCACAGGGCCAGCGGCCGCGGCACCGGGACCCCGCCGCTCCCGGCCAGCGCGCTGAGCACCCGGTACTCGCGGGCCATGTCGTGCGCGGTGGGCAGCACGTGGCCGAGCGGCTGGCGGCGCAGCGCCACCGAACGTCCTGACAGATCAAGCCGGTAGGTGAGGTTGGACCTGCCCCCGGCGATCAGGGTGGCGCCGGTCAGCTCGCCGGCGTCGGGGAGGGCCTGCTCCAGCCAGCGCGACAGCTGAGGGAAATCCAGGCCGGGTACGGGTTCGAGGCTCATGGCAGACAATTAGAACGCGACTCGGTTCCCTGACGCCACCCGCCCCCTCCAGAAGCGGCCTTTTCTTGCCGTGTAAGGAACTTTCAACTCGGGTAGTGCCTGACTGGACTAACCCCCATTCAGTGGGTTAGGACGGTAGGACTTGGCCAATCCAGGGCGGAAAACCCCCGCCCGATTGGGGGTTCGCGAACGTGGCCGAAGCCTGGCTTCCCAGGGCAGGACGCCTGCCGACCAGCGACGACGGAGGGAGGCTCAAAGGGGGCGCACCACGCGCCGTCTGGAGCACCAGCGAGAACGACCCGCAGGCGGTCTCCGCCCGGTCGGTGGCCCAGACGCTGGAGCACGACGGCACGCCCGTCCACCTGGTCTGGAATCCCCTGCGCGGCGAACTGGTGCAGCAGGTGCCCGCCACCCGGGCGGCCCGGCTGATCGGAGTGGAGGCGGGCACCGAGGGGCGGGTCTGCCTGCAGATCATGGTGGTGGGCCTCGCACACCTGCCGTTCACCCTGGGACCGCTGCGCGACCTCGACCTGGTGCTGGACTGGCTGGACTCCTGGGGGGTGCCGCGCCGCTGGCCGGCCGGGCCCCCGACGGCGGTCCCGGCGTCGTACCAGGCGTCCGGAGAGCGCCGGTTCTGGTCACGCGGCGGGCACTTCGGGCATTCCCAGGTACCCGGATGCCACGCGCCAGGGCCCGGCGGCATCGACGTCGGCAGGCTCACCGGCCCCGAACCGGGGCCTCCCGGACTGCCGCGGCCCCGGCTCAGCAGTGAACAGGTGGGGCTGGTGAACTCGCGGCCGCTGGGGCGCCCGCTCGAGGCCGCCGGAGGAATTTGACTGCTTTGTTATTCTTTTACCGTAAGGTCTGCGCCATGAGCGGCCAGACTCCTCCCGGCTGGTATCCGGACCCTTACGGAACCCCCGGTCTCCAGCGCTGGTTCGACGGAACCCAGTGGACCCAGTCGACCCAGCCCGCCGGGCAGCCGACGCCCGCTCCCTGGTCGCCCTCCGAGCAGGGCTCCGGCACGCCCCAGCCGTGGCAGCCCCCCGCGCAGGGGACGCCGCAGCCGTGGACGCCGCCCGGCTCGTCCCCCGGCGCCGTGCCCCCGCCGCGCAAGAACAACCAGGCCATGATCCTGGGGCTGATCGGCGGCAGCGCCGTCGTCGTCGTCCTCGTCATCGTGGCGGTCCTGCTGGCCGTCGGGGCGTTCGACTCCGACGACCCCACCCCCCGCACGCTCCAGAGCACCGGCGCCCCGCAGCCGCCGGCCAACACCAGCCGCTCCCCCGTCGTCGGGACGGTCACCGACACGGCCTCCGGATTGTCGTGGTCCCAGCTCGGAGGCGACTGGACGTCCTCCACCATCCCGTCCGGCAGCGCCTACGCCAAGCTCGGCCTCGCCAAGGGCCAGATCGCCTCGGTGCAGAAGGAGTACAACGGGCCCGGCAGCGACTACGTGGCCTCCATCTACTCCGCGGAACTGCCGACCAGCGTCTTCTACTCCAACGGCGACCTGGAGGCCGCGGCCAAGAGCTGGTTCGGCCTCGTCCGCCCCGCCTTCTACCCCGAGAACGGCGTCGAGGACGTCTCCTCCCGCGCCTACAGCGTCAGCGGCAAGAAGGCCTGGTACTACGAGGTCCGCGTGACCTTCCCGCAGGCCGAGTCCAAGGGCTGGAACTTCCGCTCCGAACGGGCCGCCATCATCCTCGTCGACCGCCCCGGGGACCAGCCCGCCGGGCTCTTCCTCTCCTTCCCCGACAGCCACCGCAACCAGGGCGACATCGACCTGGTCATCGGCTCCCTGAAGGCCTCGTAAGGCGGGTCGTCCTCCAGTGCCCTTTAAGGTTGAGGCATGAACGACAGACTCGTCTGGATCGACTGCGAGATGACCGGCCTCGACATCGCGCGCGACGCACTGATCGAGATCGCGGTCCTGGTGACCGATCCGGAGCTCAACATCCTCGACGAGGGTGTGGACGTGGTGATCAGGCCGCCCGAGGAGTCGCTCGCCCAGATGAACAAGGTGGTGCGCGACATGCACACCACCTCAGGCCTGCTCGAGGAGCTCCCCGGCGGAGTGACCCTGGCCGAGGCCGAGGCCCTGGTCCTGGACTACGTCAAGAGGCACGTCCCGGACCCCAAGAAGGCCCCGCTGTGCGGCAACTCCATCGCCACGGACCGCTCCTTCCTCGCCCGCGACATGCAGGCCCTGGACGCCCACCTGCACTACCGCATGGTCGACGTCAGCTCGATCAAGGAGCTGTCCCGCCGCTGGTACCCGCGCGTCTACTTCGCCAGCCCCGCCAAGACCGGCGGCCACCGCGCCCTCGCCGACATCACCGAGTCCATCCGCGAGCTGCGCTACTACCGCGCCGCCGTCTTCGTCCCCCAGCCCGGCCCCGACTCGGAGACCGCCCGCGCGCTCTCCGCCGAGATCGTCGCCGCCTCCGCCGATAACGGGTGACGAGCACCCTCCCGAACACGCTACACTTGTTCTCGCCGCCACAGCGCAACACGACGTGGCGACATGGTGGGTGTAGCTCAGTTGGCAGAGCACCAGGTTGTGATCCTGGGTGTCGCCGGTTCAAGCCCGGTCACTCACCCCAAACCCAGAGGCCCTTTCACTTCGGTGAAAGGGCCTCTGGCGTTTCTCCGCACCGGTGACGGGCGGAGCGCGGCGCGGTTCAGGGGGTGGTGAAGGCCGCCACCGGCCGGTCCGAGCGGCCGCCGGTGATCCAGAGGCGGTCCGCAGCCGTGGTGATGGAGCGGATGGAGAAGCCGGAACCGTAGTCCGGGAGAGGTGCCGACCGGATGGACCAGGTCGAGCCGACGAGGTTGGCCACCCGGCTGCCTCCCGACAGCCAGAGGGCGCCGGAGGGCGACAGAGTCGCGTCGGAGGCGGCGAACGTCGTGGGAGGGCCCGCAGGAGTCCAGGCGGAGCCGTCCCAGCGCTGGTAGTGGCTGCCGTCGACACGGGCGAGGAGGTGGTCCTGGCCCAGAGGGTAGATGCGGTTGACGGTGGAGCCCTCCGGGAGGGGGATGTTCTGCCACGAGTCGGAGTCCCAGCGGGCCACCACGCGGGCGCCGCCGTCGTCGCCCAGCAGCCAGGCCCCGCCCTCGGGGTGGGAGGCGAGCTGCGAGACCGCGAGGGATTCCGGACCGGTCGTCCACTGGCCGCCGGTGTAGGTGTGCACCCTCCTCTCCCAGGCGCGGTCGACGTTGGCGACGAACACCGCGTCGGACGCCGCGGCCAGGTCCATGGACACGTAGGCCGGGAAGGGAGCGGAGACGGTGGTCCAGGCCGAGCCGTCCCAGCGGGCCAGGTAGGAGTTCCCCTGGCCCCAGATGAAGCGGGCGCCGAGCACCCACAGGTCCCGGGTTCCGGCGGCCTCCATGTCCGAGATCAGCCCGTAGTTCATCCAGGGCAGGTCGACTTCCTGCCAGGAGCCTCCGGAGCGGCGCCGCAGCAGGGGTTTGGGCGGCCGCAGCAGGACCGTGCTCCAGGTGGCGGGAGGCCAGAAGATCTCCACCTGCCCCTGGTAGCCGCCGACCCACAGCTCATCGTCCGCCTCGGCGGCGGTGAACAGGGAACTCTGGAACCAGGCGGAGGTCGGACTCTGCTCGGTCCACTCGGTGTCGGCGGCCGGGAGGTCGGCGCGGGCGGGAGAGGCGATCGCCATCGTGCACACGAGGACGGTCGCCGCCGCAATACCGGTTCTCTTCATACCGGGCATCGTCGCCTCGTCCCACGCGGTTTTCTTCTCCTCCTTGTATGAACCTCTCCGGCTTCCTTCACCCGCCTTTGGGCAGAATCCCGCATCTGTCCATGGCGAAGACCCTGCCCTCCGGGACCGTGCCGACGCCCGGCTTCCGGGGCCGTACGGGTCAGACGTCCGCCATCACCTGGGCTCGGACGCGTTCGACCATGGGGGCCGGGGCCTTGTCCGGGGAGCCCGTGTCGAAGGGGGGCTGGGGGTCGTACTCGATGAAGAGCTGGATGGACTCGGCGGTCTCCCGGTCGGTGAGCTCGGCGGCGAGGGCCAGGGCCATGTCGATGCCGGAGGCGACGCCCGCCGCGGTGACGATCTTGCCGGTGAAGACCGTGCGGCGGGGGGTGGGGATCGCGCCGAACATCGGCAGGGTCTCGGCGACCGCCCAGTGCGAGGTGGCGGGCAGGCCGTCGAGGATCCCGGCCGCGCCGAGCAGCAGCGAACCCGAGCAGACCGACGCCGTCCAGCGGGTCTTCGGGTGGACGGCGGCCAGCCAGCCGGTGTAGGCGGCGTCCTGGCCCGCCTCCAGGCATCCGGGGCCGCCGGGGACGACGACCACGTCGCAGTCGGCGATGTCTGCGAGGGCCGTCTCGGCGAGCACCGTGAGGGTGCCCGTGTCCGTGGTGACCGGGCCAGGTGCGACTGCGGCGAACACCACTTCGGCGCCGGGCAGCCGCGACAGGACCTCGTACGGGCCGATCGCGTCGAGCGCCGTGAAACGCGGGTAGAGCGGGAAGACGATACGCATGAGCGACTCCTTCAACGTGCGCTGAACCGGCGCCTGTAAGCGCCGGGGGTGACCGAGATCCGTCGCCGGAAGCTTCGGTGCATGGTCTCGGGGGTGCCGAACCCGCAGGTCCGGGCGATCACGTCCACCGGCAGGGCGGTGGACTCCAGCAGCCGGCGGGCCGTCTCGACCCGGACCGACTCGACGTAGGCGCCGGGTGTCAGTCCGGTCTCGCGGGCGAACAGCCGGGCGAAGTGCCGCGGGCTCATCGCGGCCCGTTCGGCGAGGGCGGGGACGCTCAGGTCCGTGTCCAGGTGCTCGGGGATCCAGCTCTGGAGCTCGGCCAGCGCGGGGTGCTCCGGCCTGGACGCGCTGAGCTGCGTGCTGAACTGCGCCTGCCCGCCCGGCCGCTGCACGAACACCACCAGTTCGCGGGCGACCCGCAGCGCGGTGTCCGGCCCGAGGTCGCGTTCCACCATGGCCAGGGCCATGTCGATCCCCGACGTCACTCCCGCGCTGGTCCAGACCTCGCCGTCCACGACGAAGATCCGGTCCTCCTGGACGTCCACTTCGGGGAAGAGGTCCCCGAGCATCCCGCAGACCCTCCAGTGCGTCGTGGCGTCGCGCCCTTCCAGCAGTCCCGCGACGGCCAGGACGAACGCCCCGCTGCACACCGACGCGACCCTCCTGGACCGTCCCGCGGCCTCCCGCACCCAGTCCAGCAGCGCCGCGTCCTCCACCGCCCCGACGACGCCCTCGCCGCCAACCACGACCAGCGTGTCGATCGGCCCCGCGCACTCCTCCGCCGCCCGGTCCGGCACGACGGCGATCCCGCTGTGGGCCCGCACCACGCCCCCGCCCATCCCGACGGTCTCGACCTCATAGCCCCCCGCCAGGCTGAACACCTCCAGCGGCCCCGTCAGGTCGAGGCTCTGGAACCCGGGAAAGACCAGGAACACCACTCTCACGCCTTCAGTCTTCCCAGCCCCCCGCACGGCCGCAATGACACGAATCTGACGATTCCTGCCATCACCCCGGCTGCTCGTCGGCCCCGGAGCCGACCTTGATCACCTTGAGCACCTCCTCGTGGAAGCGGTCGACGGCGGCGTCGACGCTGCGGATGAACCCGCTCTCCTCGGTACCCCGCTTGGTCCCCATGCCGGCGCGCAGGCTCAGCTTGAACGAGGCGATCTCCCCGTCGCCGACGAGGAGGCCGGGCTCGGCCCGGAGGTTCTTCAGGAGCTCGCAAGGGCCGCTGTCCCTTCCGGCCGGAAGGGCTTCGATCCTCAGCTCGTTCGGTGCCTCGGAGAGCTGGCGGAGCAGCCAGTTGATCCGGGTGAGGGCGCGGGCCCGGTCCGCGGAGGGGACGATCGCCGTGGTCTCGATGTGGCCGGTCCGCAGATCGGCTTCGACCAGGAGCGGCCCGGCCGTCCCGGGAATCCGGATCTCGGCGGACATCCGGCCCGACCCGACGAGTGCGTCCACCGTGCGGGCGCGTTGCGCCTTCGGGTCCTCACCGCGCTTCTTGCGGACGACGGGAGCGACGGCCAGCCCCGTCTCGCCGCCCAGCCTCAGGCACAGTTGGCGGGTCAGCTTCTCCCAGTTCTCGGCCACCTGGACCGCCCGCTTGTCACCGGCCCGCAGGGTCCCCTCGGCGATGGCGTCGCGGACGGGCACCCAGGACGCGCCCATGTTCTGGAACCCCTGGCACCCCGCGTTGTCCTGCTCCAGGTAGTGGAGCAGCTCTCCGAGCAGCCAGGCGTGGACCGGGCTGGAAACTCCCTCGTGACGGCACAGGAGCCTGGCCTCGTGGGCGACCTCGGCCCAGGAGAGGTGCTGCAGCGCGACCTTCCTCGTCTTGCGCCCGTCCACGGCCACCGGATGCCCGCCGTCCAGGGCGAGGTCGTTGGACAGGGTGATGACGGTCTCGTAGCCGTTGCGGGAGGCCACTTCGAGGTAAGACTCCACCTGCTCCCGCCTGAGCGGGTTCCCACCCGTCTTCGTCTCGATCAGCGCGGTCCATATCCGGCCCGCCCGGGACACCCTCACCACCCCGTCCGGCCGGACCGTGCTCTCGCCGTGCTTGAACGTCGCCTCGGCGAAAGTCTGCATGGCGCCGGCCGGCGCACCGAAACGCGCGGTGACCCGGCGGCCGAACTCGGGAACCTGGGTCATCACCGCCAGCAGCGTCGAGGTCGCCCGGCTCTCCCGCTCCTGGTCGTTGCGGAACCCGTTCACGGAGAACAGCCGGGCGTTCTGCCAGTTCACGTGGTCCGCGAGGCTGGTCTTCGGCGGCGCCAGGGTGCTCTTCTTCACCGCCCGTCGGCCGGTGCGCACCTTCGCGGCCTTCTCCGTCCCGGAAGCGCTCCCGCCGTCGGGTTCCGCCGGCGGCCGCTCTTCGGCTTCGACGGGCTGTTCGCCCTCGTCGTCCTGGACCGCGATGCCGAACTCCGCGGCCAGGCCGGCGAGCCCCGACTCGTAGCCCTGGCCGACGGCTCGGAACTTCCATTCCTCTCCGCGCCGGTAGAGCTCGCCGAACACGAAGGCCGTCTCCACCGTGGCGCCGGTGATGTCGAAGGCCAGCAAGGACTCCCCCGCGCTGTCGGACAAGGTCAGGCGCAGGTCGTCCAGCTCGCCGAAGGTCGCCCCCTCGTACCGGCTGGCGGCGATCGTCACATTGTGGATCTCGGCCGGTAGCGCGGCGAGATCCACCTGGATCCGGTCCTCGTTGCCGCTGCCGGTCGGCGTCTTGCCGAGCAGCTGCACCGAGCCGTCCTCACTGGACGGATGGTTGTAGAAGAAGAAGTCGTCGTCCCCCCGGACCTTCCCGTCCGCGGCGACGAGGAGGACCGAGACGTCCGCCTCGCCCTCCCCAGTCGGATCGGTCCAGCCCAAGGTCAGGCTGACCGGCCCCGCCGCTTCCGACAGACCGGAGATCCCGACGTTCCCGCCCTTGGACATCTGCAGCAAGACGACCTCCCGGTGACGAGCCACCACCCGAATGGCGGCGCAACTCTCATGAAGAGATTCAAGCCCGCCGAGGCCGAACTATTTACGAAACAGGTAACAATCGAGATTTCATCGTGAATGATCTACACAAAACCCTTTCCCCTCCCGTCGGCCGCTACCCGCCGGCGCCCTCGGCGGCGGTGGAGCGGACCTCGAAGCTGAGGTCGCCGCCCTCGGGGTGGTAGACCCTGACCGTGTCGCCCTCGTCGAGCTCTCCGCTCAGGAGGAGGCGGGAGAGGCGGTTGTCCAGTTCGCGCTGGACGGTGCGGCGGAGGGGGCGGGCGCCGAACTCGGGCTTGTAGCCCCGTTCGGCGAGCCAGTCCTTGGCCTCGTCGTCGATCTCCAGGGTGACGCCCTGGCCGTGCAGGCGGCGGCGGGTGCGCTCCAGGAGGAGGTCCACGATCTGGCGGAGCTGCCGCCGGTCCAGACTGGTGAAGATGATCGTCTCGTCGATGCGGTTGAGCAGCTCGGGACGCAGGGTGCGCTGGAGCAGGTCCATGAGGCCCTCGCGCAGCGTCTCGGTGTCGCCTTCGGACTCCAGGATCTGCTGGGAGCCGATGTTGCTCGTCATGATGACGATGGTGTTGCCGAAGTCGACGGTCCGGCCCTGGCCGTCGGTCAGGCGGCCGTCGTCGAGCATCTGCAGCAGGATGTTCATGACGTCGGGATGGGCCTTCTCGATCTCGTCGAGCAGGACGACGGAGTGCGGGCTGCGCCGGACGGCCTCGGTGAGCTGGCCGGCCTCCTCGTAGCCGATGTATCCGGGAGGCGCGCCGATGAGGCGGCTGACGGTGTGCTTCTCCTGGAACTCGCTCATGTCGATGCGGATCATGTGCCCGGCGAACAGCACGTCGGACAGGGCGCGGGCCAGCTCGGTCTTGCCGACGCCGGTCGGGCCGAGGAACAAGAAGCTGCCCTGCGGCCGGTCGGGGTCGGACAGGCCCGCGCGGCCGCGCCGGACGGCCTCCGCGACCGCCTCGACGGCCTCGTTCTGGCCGACCACCCGCTCGTGGAGCCGCTCCTCCAGCCGCAGCAGCTGCTCGCGCTCCTCCTCGGTGAGCTGGGAGACCGGGATGCCGGTGCGCCGGGAGAGGACCTCGGCGATGTCGTTCACCGTCACCTCGGGCACGTCGTCACGGCCACGCCGGGCGTTCTCCAGTTCGGGCCGCAGCCGCTCGATCTCCTCGCGCAGCTGCCCGGCACGCTCGAAGTCCTCGTTGGCCACCGCCTGGTCCTTGTCCCGGCGCAGGGCCTCGAGGCGCTGCTCCAGCTCCCGCACGTTCTCGTCGGGCGACATCGACCGCAGCCGCACCCGGGCGGCGGACTGGTCCATCAGGTCGATCGCCTTGTCGGGCAGGAACCTGTCGGACACGTAGCGGTCCGACAGCCGCGCGGCCGCGTCGAGCGCCTCGTCGGTGATGCGGACCTCGTGGTGGGCCTCGTACTTGTCGCGCAGCCCCGCCAGGATCTGCACCGTCTCCTCGACGGTGGGCTCGGGCACCATCACAGGCTGGAAACGGCGCTCCAGCGCGCCGTCCTTCTCGATGTGCTTGCGGTACTCGTCGATCGTCGTGGCCGCGACGACGTGCAGCTCGCCGCGCGCCAGGGCGGGCTTGAGCACGTTGGCGGCGTCCATGCCGCCCTCGGCGGACCCCGCCCCGACCAGGGTGTGCACCTCGTCGATGAAGATGACCAGCTCGTCGGAGTGCGCCCGGATCTCGTCCAGGACCTTCTTGATCCGCTCCTCGAACTCGCCGCGGTACTTGGACCCGGCCACCATCCCGGTGAGGTCCAGCGCGACCACCCGCTTCTCCTTGAGGGTCTCGGGGACGGCTCCGTTGACGATGCGCTGGGCGATGCCCTCGACGACGGCGGTCTTGCCGACGCCGGGTTCGCCGATCAGGCACGGGTTGTTCTTGGTCCGGCGCGACAGGACCTCGATGCACTGCTCGATCACGTCCTCGCGCCCCACGACCGGGTCCAGGCGGCCCTCCTCGGCCTCCGACGTCAGGTCGCGGCCGTACTCGTCGAGGGTGGGGGTCTCGCTGGGCCCGGGCCGCGCTGCGCCGGCCGCCCGGCTCGGGCGGTTCAGCACGGCGTCCTGGATCTCGTTGGCGGTCACGCCCTGGGCGGCCAGCAGCCGCGAGGCCACCGAGCCGGGGTTGGCGGCGATCGCCATCAGCAGGTGCTCGGGGCCGATGTAGCCGGCCTCCGTCGCCCGCGAGACGCGCTGGGAGTCCAGCAGCGCCCGCTTCGCGGCCGGGGTGAGCGTGGTGGGCGGCTCGCCGGGCGTGCCCTCCCTGCTCAGGTCCGCGACACGGGCCAGCAGCGCGTCCGGGTCGGCGCCCGCGGAGCGCAGCAGGCCGCGCGCGGGCTCGGTCTCGGCGGCGGCCCCGAGCAGGTCGATGACGTCGAGGTCCGCGGCGCCCCGCTCGCCCGCGCGTTCCAGTGCCCGCCCGACCGTCTCCCGCCCGTCCTCGCTCAGCAGGCGGCCGACGTCGACCCGCTGGACGCCCCCGCTGCGCGGCGGCCAACTCTCGGGCGCCCCGAATATCCGTCCCGTCAGGTACTCGAATCCCTTGAACGGGTCGTCGCCGAACATGGAGCCGAACGGTGTGCTGGACACGGCGGTTCCTCCTCGGAGCGTGCTTCCTCTGGCAGTCGGACGGCAGGACCCATTTCCCTCAATAGGCCCTTTCTTATGGCTAACCGCAACTCTCTGACATAAATCCCCGTAGCACTTCAAACCAGACAAAACCTTGATCGAGGGTCAGAGGGACCAGCCGGAGAGGTTCTCGGAGTCGCCGAGGCCGAGGGCGGGGAGGCGGACGCGGAGGGCGCCGGGGGCGGTGTCGGGGACGGACGGGTGGCGGGGCGGGACGGGGGCCAGGCGGGCGTAGGGCGCGGCCTGGGAGGGGCGGGTGTCGGTGTCGCCCTTGTTGGGCCACAGGGACATGGCGCGTTCGGCCAGGGCGAGGATGGTGAGGGTGGGGCTGGGGCCGGGGTCGGCGGTGACCGCCGAGCCGTCCACGACGTGCAGGTCCGGGTAGCCGAAGATCCGCTGGTAGGGGTCGACGACACCGGTCCGGCGGGAGGAGCCGACGGTGCAGCCGCCCAGGAGGCAGCCGGTGGGCGGGAGGCCCAGCAGGTCCAGCAGGGAGCCGGACGGGGAGCCGCCCAGGCGGCGGGACAGCAGGCGGGCCACCCGGTGCGCCATGGGGATCCATTTCGGCCCCTGGCTCTGCGTCCCGGGCTTGGCCTGCAGGAAACGCCCGAAGAGTCCGCGCCGGAGGCCGACGGTGAACGGGACGTCCTTGGGCCGCCGGACCAGGGTGATCAGGCCCCGCTCCGACCAGCGCCGCACGTCCCGCAGCTCCAGCGTCCTGAGCGGGTGCCGGAGGGTGTGGGCGAGGAGTTTGAGCGGGCGCGGCAGTCCCTCCCCGTCCAGGAGCGGGACGCGCAGCAGCCCGGTGAGGTCGGAGCCCTTGCCGAACCGGAGCACCTCGACGGTGGTGCGGGGGTCGGGCCGCAGCGACGAGGTGATCGCCACGCCCTCGTACAGGGGCCGTCCGGTCGCCCGCGGCCGGGCCGCCCCGGCGTAGACCTCGACGTAGGAGCGGGTGAGCGAGCCGAGCCGGTCGGAGAGCTCGGGCAGGACGCGCGCCGCCTTCATCCCGTGCAGCAGCCGCTGGGTGCCGAGCGTGCCGGCGGCGAGCACGACCTGCTCGGCGGTGAACTTCCGCGTGGTCCCGGGCAGCCTCCGTCCCGGCCGGGCGGTGTGGACCGCGTAACCCCCGCCGTAGAGGGGCTTCACCCTGATCGCCTCACTGTCGGAGTGGATGACGGCGCCCGCGTGTTCGGCCAGGTGGAGGTAGTTCGTGGTGAGCTTGTTCTTCGCCCCGTGCCGGCAGCCGATCATGCATTCGCCGCATTCGATGCAGCCGCGCCGTTTGGGCCCGGCTCCGCCGAAGTACGGGTCGTCCACCTCGGCTCCCGCGGGCTCGTTGAAGAAGACGGCGACGGGCGCGCGCCGGTAGGTGGACGCGGCGCCGAGGTCCTCGGCCACTTCGTGGAGCAGGATGTCGGCGTCGGTCGTCGAGGGGTTCTCGGTGAGGCCGAGCATCCGGGCCGCCTGGTCGTAGTGGGGGGCCAGTTCGCTCTTCCAGTCGGTGATGTGGGCCCAGTGCGGGTCGGTGTAGAAGTCCTCGGGCGGCGGACGGAGGAGGTTGGAGCAGATGAGGGAGCCTCCGCCGACTCCCGCTCCGCCCAGGACGAGGGCGCGCCCTCCCCGTCCGCGCAGCAGGTGGAAGCGCTGGATTCCGCGCAGTCCGAGGACGGGCAGCCACAGGTAGTCGCGCACCCGCCAGGTGGTCCGGGGCAGTTCGTGGTCCTTGCGCCGGGGCCCGGCCTCCACGACTCCGACCCGGTAGCCCTTCTCGCTCAGCCTCAGGGCGGTGACGGCCCCGCCGAAGCCCGAGCCGATCACCAGCACGTCGTAGTCCATGGCCCGGGACGTACCCGGCCACTCCCTCGCACGAATCAGGACATTCTTCGCCTTACCGGATTCTTTACCCGAGCCAGAAGGCCCATGCCGCGCCGGGACCCCTTCCCCCCGGAAGCCCCCCGAGAGGAGGCGGAGTGCGAGCATCAAGGAGCTTTGACTATCTTTGGGGTTTATGCCGGACTCTTCGTTCCTCGCCGTCCTGGGCCGCGCCCCCTGGGCCCCTGGCCTGGCCGCCGCCACCGACCAGCACGCCGCCGCGGTGCGGGACATCATCGAGGCCAGTGGCCTCCCCGTCACCAGGGACACCCTCCAGGGCTACCTCGACGGCTTCCTGGAGGCGCTGGAGGAGACCGGCTGGCACCTGGGCTCCCGCCTGGACTGGCACGCCCAGCGCATGCTCGCCGTCCAGCGGCTGATGAACGGCTGCTGACAGGACGTACCGCCCGCCTGATCCAGGCGGGCGGTACGGAGTCCTGCGACGTCACCTGTTCTGGGTCCGCTGCTGGGCCTCCCAGGCGGTCTCGGACGTCGCGCCCTCGCCCCGGAGCGCGTCCTCCCGGCCCCGCGCCCGGGCACCGCCGACGCCCTTCCGGCTCGTCTCGGTCTCCAGGTCGGTCAGCCAGCGCTCCCAGCGCTGCTGCATCGGGCGGACCATCCCGCCGCCGACGCCGATGGCGATCACCGCGCCGACCGTCGCCAGGACCGCGATCAGCACCGGCGTGGTGACCGTGGTGGCGATGCCCACCTGGTTCAGTGCCGCGATGACACCGAGGACGATCACGAAGATCTCCACCAGGTTGGCCAGCAGGCGGCCGTAGGACAGTTCGCCGATCGCCCCGTCCACCAGGTTCTTGAGCGCGTGCCCGATGGCGGCGGCCACCACGATCAGCACGATCGCGACGATCGCCCTCGGGATCCAGGCCACGACGGCGCTCAGCAGCGAGCTGATCGGGTTGGGGCCGAACACCCCGAACGCCAGTTGCAGCGTGATCAGCAGGACCGCGTAGTAGACCAGGGCCGCGACCAGGCCGCTGGCGGTGTACTCGCTGCGGTCCATCGCCCGGCTCAGCCAGCCGCGCTCGGTGAGCCGGTTGAAGCGCGCCTTCTCCAGCAGTCTGCCGACCACGTTCCTGAGCACCTTCGCGATGATCCATCCGATGACCAGCACCAGGATGAACACCACGATCTGTGGCACCGTCCGGATGACGGTATCGAACACGTCCCGCAACGTATCGCCGAAGTTCATGGCCTACTCCCCCGGAAGGTGACTGTCTGTGATGTCCTTACCCGAGGGATGGATGCGGAAAGTACACCCCGGTAAAAGTTCCGGCGTGGAACGTATATACAGAAACGCGCGTTTCATTTCTCCGAGCAGGGACCGGTGAGTTCGTACGCGTGGGCGGTCGGCCCCTCGTAGAAGTCGGCCACGACCCTGATCCCGGTGTACTGCCGCCTGTCGGGCACGCTGAAGACCGTCTTCCGGAAGGGCTGGCTCATGTTCCCCGCCTCCGCCGGAAGGATGCCCTCGTAGTCGATCTTCGTGAGATTTCCCGCGGCCGCCAGCAGGGAGGCCCGGGTCAGGCGCCCGGTCTCCGCCGCCCCCTCCAGGGCGGCCTTGATCCCGTAGGAGTACGTCCAGCCGCTGACGTAGGCGTCGGACGGGAGGACGTCGCCGAGCGCGGCGCGCATGGCCGCGTGGCCGGGAGAGTCGGTGGCGTAGGGCCGCCAGGGCCCGGCCTGCCAGAACTGCCCCCGGAACCCCGGGACGTCGATCATCGTGTGGATCCAGGTCGGGTTGTTGCCGATGAACCTGCCCTTGTACCCCTGCTCGACCGCCGCCTTCACGATCGCGGTCGTGTCGCCGGGCGTGGCGGCGATGACGACCAGGCCGGGCTTGTGCTTCAGGATCTGCGAGACGGACTTCGCACCCGATCCCTGGCTCATGATGACGGGGTGGTGGTCCAGGCCGTGCCGGCGGGCCGCGATCTTCGTCCCGCCCGCCGAGTCCGCGCCGTACTCGCCCGGATAGCCGATCGACATGACGCTCTTGACCTTGTAGGGCTTCTTCTCCCTGGCGAAGACGTCCACGGCGTAGTCGACGGCGTTCATGGCCTCCACGCAGTAGCTGCCCCCGGCCTCCAGCACGTTCGGGACGAAGTTCCACTGAGACGTCCAGCTCAGCGGGGTGGTGATGATCTGCTCCTCCAGCATCGAGGGCAGGACCCGGTTGGTGTGCGGGGATCCGATCATCTGGGCGTAGGCGAAGACCTTGTCCTTGGTCTCCTTGTACAACCGTTCGTGCGTCGCCTCGTCGTACTCGGTGTCCCGCACGTACTCGGAGACGTCGATGTCGTAGCCGCCGATCCCGCCCTGCTGGTTGACCCGCTTCCAGAAGGCCTCCTGCGCCCGGGTCGCCGCGGACGAGATCGTGCTGAACGGGCCCGACAGGTCGGTGAGCGTGCCGAGGTAGACGCAGCCGTTCTCCTGGTTGACGGCGTTCGGGCAGGGGGCCGCGGTGATGCCCGGGGTCCCCTGCGCGTTCACGCGGCCGTCGTCTCCCGAGCATCCCGAGAGGGCCAGCAGCAGCGTCGCCACGGCCGCCAGACGCGCTCTCACGCCCCGGTCCCCGCACCGTTGAGGACATGGGTGACCAGCGTGATGAGCGCCTCCTTCGCGGACTCCCTGGAACGGGCGTCGCAGAGCACGACCGGGACCCTCTCGTCGAGGTCCAGCGCGGTCCTGATGTCCTGGGGGTTGTGCCTGCGGGCGCCGTCGAAGCAGTTCACCGCGATGATGAACGGCAGCCCCCTGCCCTCGAAGTAGTCGATCGAGGCGAACGACTCGGCCAGCCTGCGGGTGTCGGCGAGCACCACCGCGCCCAGCGCGCCGTACGCCAGCTCGTCCCACATGAACCAGAACCTGTCCTGGCCCGGCGTGCCGAACAGGTAGATGCTCAGGCCGTCCCGCATGGTGATGCGGCCGAAGTCCATCGCCACGGTGGTGGTGGTCTTGTCGCCCACCTGGGCGGTGTCGTCCACCCCCTCGCTCTTCTCGGTCAGCGTCGCCTCGGTGCGCAGCGGCCGGATCTCGCTGACCGAGCCGACCATGGTCGTCTTGCCCACACCGAATCCGCCCGCGATCATGATCTTGATCGCGACGGGGTCGAGGCTAGAGGGCTGAAAGTCCATCGATCACTTCCTTGAGCAGTCGCGCGTCCATGAGGCGCGACACAGAGGCGGGCTTCCGCCGGCGGACCAGCCCGTGCCTGAGCAGATCGCCGAGCAGGACGCGGACCACGTCCAGCGGAAGGTCCAGGTCTGCGGCCACTTCGGCCACCGAGAGCGGCTCGGCGGTGATCCGCCGGATCCGCAGGTGTTCCGGACCGAGGTCCATCTTGCGGGTCGGCTCCTCGTCCGTCGTCTCGATGAGATCGACCAGGTCGAGTCGCCCGCCGAGTTCGTCGCGGGTGCGGCCGCCGGTCAAGGCGTACGGTCGCACTATAGGGCCGGCGTCCTCATCGGCCCACGCGGGCTCGTCCATCAGCCCTGGCCCGGCACCCTGGCCTCGGCGGACAGGTGCTGCCCGACCCGGCTGACCAGCAGCGCCATCTCGTAGGCGATCACGCCCACGTCCGCTCCCTCCTCGGCCAGCAGCGCCAGGCAGGCGCCGTGGCCGGCCGCCGTGACGAAGAGGAAGCCCCGTTCCATCTCCACGATGGTCTGCCGAACCGCCCCGGCCTGGAAGTGCTCGGCGGTGCCCCGCGCCAGGCTCTGGAACCCGGAGGCGACGGCCGACAGGTGCTCGGCCTCCTCCCGCTCCAGGCCCTTGGAGGAGGCGATCCGCAGCCCGTCACCGGAGAGCACCACGATGTGCCGGGCCTCCACCACCCGCTCGAGCATCCCGTCGAGCAGCCAGCTGAGTTCCCCCTTGGCCTTGGTGGAGAGGTCACTGGTCATGGTCATCCCGTCCTTCTTCTCGCGCCTGTGACGCGACCTCGTCCCGTCCGCGCTGCCAACCCTGCTGCATCGCGGACATGAGGCTGCGCGCCTGTTCCGGTGGGCGGACGGATCCGCCGGCCTCCGCCGGCGCGCCCGCCCCTCCCTGGTCACGTAGCTGGGGCGCCAGGTTCCGCTGGCGGACCCGCCTGGGCAGCTCGCCCTCCTGGACGGGCGGCACGGCGACCGGCTGCTCCCTCTTCGGCGAAGGCCTGGGCGCCGCGCCGGACGGCGTCCGGGGGGTCTCGGGCTCCTTCTCCGCGTCGGCGAGCACGCTCGACGGCAGCACCACGATCGCCGTGGTCCCGCCGTACGGGGACGAGCGGAGCCGCACCTGGACGTCGTGCCGCTTGGCCAGCCGCGCCACCACGAACAACCCCAGCCGGGCGCTGTCGAACAGGTCGAAGTCCGGCGCCTGGGCGAGGGTCCGGTTGAGCGCCTCCCGCGTGTCGTCGTCCAGGCCCAGACCGCGGTCCTCCACCTCCAGCGCCAGGCCGTGCGCGACGGCCTGCGCGGTGATCTGCACCTGCATCTCCGGCGGGGAGAACATGGTGGCGTTCTCGATCAGCTCGGCCAGCAGGTGCACGACGTCGGCGGTGGCGGTGCCGGACACCGCGAGGTCCTCCGGCATCGGCGGGATCCTGACCCGCTGGTACTCCTCGACCTCCGCGACCGCGGCGCGGACCACGTCCACGAGCGGGACGGCGTGCCGCCAGGTGCGTCCGGCGGGCCGTCCGGCGAGGATGACCAGGCCCTCGGCGTGGCGGCGCATCCGGGTGACCAGGTGGTCGATCTCGAACAGGTCGTTGAGCTCCTCGGGGCTCGCGGCCTTGCGCTCCATGGCGTCCAGCAGGCGCAGCAGCCGCTGCAGCAGCACCTGGTTGCGCCGGGCCAGGTTGACGAACACCTCGCCGAGCCCGCGCCGCGCGGCGACCTCGCTGACGGTCGCGGCGACCACGGCGCGCCGGGACTTGGCGAAGGCCTCGTGCACCCGGGCGACCTCGGTGATGGTGAAGTCGTCGGGAGGCATGCCCTCGTCCGGGTCGATCTCCTCGCCCGCGTGCACCCGTTCGGAGATGTTCGGCAGCCGGTCGTCGGTGAACCCGTTCAGGGCCCGGACCATCCGGCGGTTCTCGCGGACCATCCGGCGGCCCGTCCGGACGCCGAACGTGACCGAGAAGATCACCGCGATCAGGCCGAGCCCTCCGGCGAGCGCCAGCCTCAGCAGGATGCCCTCGGCGTACTCGGTGGCCCGCACGGACAGCGCCTCGCGGGTGTCGGAGTGGAAGCGCACCAGGTCGTTCAGCCAGCGCTCGCCGGCGGTGTGCCACTTCCCCGCGTCGACCGCGGGCGCCGCCCTGGTGCCGCGGTCGGCCACCAGCCGGTCCTCCAGCTCCTGGAACCTCAGGTAGTGGTCGGAGCTCTGGAGCCGCTCGAAGTAGGCGCGGTCCTCGGGGTTCATCATCTTGACGATCTCGGCGTACCGGGACCGCTGGGCGCCCACCGTCTTGATGAACTCCGCGTGCTCCTCCCGGGTGGGCGCTCCGGCGGTGAGCGCGCCGGTCAGCAGGGAGTCCTCGTAGGCGATGAGCTCGTGGGCGTGGGCGAGGGCGACCTGGACGCGGGTGTCGCGGTTGATGGTGGAGTCGCCGACGTCGGCCGCGTCGAAGATCATGTTCCCGGCGACGATCAGTTCGGTGTAGCGCTCGAGGACGGTCGCCCGATCGGTCCCCGCCTTGTCGATCTCGGTGCGGAAGGTGTCGAGCCGTTCGAGGTCCTGGACGAGACCGCTGGTCCTGAGTTCGATCAGGTCGGTGGAGATCTCGTCGAACCCGGGGTCGCGGTAGGCGTCGACGAACAGGTCGCGGGCCTCGTCGGTGCGGGCGCGCTGGGCCTGGAGGCCGACCCGTCCGATGGTCGGGCTGTCCGCGAGCAGCGCCAGGGACATCCGGCGTTCGTGCTGCAGGGAGGCGGTGAGCCGCTCGACCGGCTCCACGACGAGGGTCAGGAACGAGCTCGCCCGGATCAGCCGGAAGCTGTCCTTCAGCGTCACCGAGACGGCGAAGCCCCAGAGTGCGACGAGCGTGACCAGGGGTACCGTCAACAGCGAGATGATCAATCGCCTGATGGACCTGGTCGGACGCCGCTTCTCACCACCCATCGCACTAATCCCCCAATGTGACTCATTTCACAAAGATAGTGATCATAGCGTGCGACTTCACCGAACATAAGGAGGCTTCGGAAACAGATTGGCAACCATCACGACATGTAACGTTCAGTGACAATACAGCTACAAATCTCCTAAGGAGATGAATCATGCTTTTGCGTATCTTCACCGAGCCTCAGGAAGGCGCGACCTACGACCGGCTGCTCCAGGTGGCGCGCCGGACGGAAGAGTGCGGATTCGACGCGTTCTTCCGGTCCGACCACTACCAGGTCATCGCCCGGGGCGACGGCATGCCGGGCCCCACCGACGCCTGGCTGACGCTCGCGGCGCTGGCCCGCGAGACCTCCACGATCCGCCTGGGCACCATGGTCACGAGCGCCACCTTCCGGCTGCCCGGCCCGCTGGCCATCAGCGTCGCCCAGGTGGACCAGATGAGCGGCGGACGGGTCGAGCTGGGCCTGGGCGCCGGATGGTACGAGCGGGAGCACGCCTCCTACGGCATCCCCTTCCCGCCGACCGCGGAGCGCTTCGCCAGGCTCGAGGAGCAGCTCGAGATCATCACGGGGCTGTGGCGGGCGCCGGGGCCCTACTCCTTCTCCGGCGAGCACTACGAGCTGACGGACTCGCCCGCGCTGCCCAAGCCCGTCCAGGACGGGGGTCCGCCGATCATCATCGGCGGGGTCGGCCGCAAGAAGACGCCCGCGCTCGCGGCCCGCTTCGCCGCCGAGTACAACGTGCCGTTCCACTCCGTGGACGAGACCCGCGAGGCGTTCGAGCGGGTGCGCGCGGCGGCGTCGCGAGACCTCGTCTACTCCGCGGCCCAGGTGCTGTGCTGCGGGCGGGACGAGGCCGAACTCGCGCGGCGGGCCGAGGCGATCGGCCGCTCGCCCGAGCAGCTGAGGACCGACGGACTGGCGGGGACGCCTTCCGAATTGGTAGACAAAATCGGGCAGTTCGCCGAGGCGGGCGCCGGAAGGCTGTATTTGCAGGTCCTCGATCCTTCAGATCTGGACCATCTCGATCTGGTGGCCTCGGAAGTTCTTTCCCAGTTGTGAGGAATTGCGCCACACGCCAGTGACAGCGGGCTATACCGACGGTTAGGATCCCGGCTTATCCGAACGGGCAAAGCCTTAGACATCGGGAGAAACCGCCATGACCACGGGCACGACCTCGAACGGACGTGAACCGCTCAGAGTCCTGGTGACGCACGCGGATCCGGTGGTGCGCGCGTCCATGGCCGCGCGGATCGGCACCTGCGGGGACACCCTCGTCATCGGCGACACTCCCGGAGATCCGCTGCCGCTCGTCCTGCAGTTGCGGCCCGACGTCGTCGTCCTGGACGACCCGGCCTTCGCGCCGGCCCTGAACCAGCGCTGCCGGGTCCTGGTGCTGGGGACGGACCTCGCCGAGGACTTCGACCACCTGGACTTCGTGCGGGCGGTGCGGGCGGCGGCCCGGGCCGGGCTCGGGCTGTCCGCCCGCGAGGCCGAGGTGATGGACCTCATCGCCGCCGGGCGCTCCAACGGGGAGATCGCCCGCGAGCTGTACCTCAGCGAGAAGACCGTGAAGAACCACGTGAACCGGATCTACTCCAAGCTGGGCGTGCCCAACCGCGCCACGGCGATCTCCCTGTGGCGGGGCGTTCTGAGCGAAAGACTCATCAGTTGATCCCCTTTCGGCGTCCTCACGGCGAGTTCACGCCGACTGTGAGTAAGTGATTCGTCGCCGGTTGTGCCACCCCCGCGCGGGGAATGACTCCCGTGGATCGAATGCTCTTTTAGCTGAAGGAGGCAGTCGTCCATGTATTGGACGTGATTCGCGGTTTCATGTGTTTTGGGCCACGTGCCCCGACGTCAAGGTGTGCCGCACACTCCAATTAAAGTGTTGGACCGTGCCAAACGCCCCAGAATCGCCCACCGCCCTTCCGTCTCCGGCCACCCGTGCCACACGGCTCGCCTGGACCATCTGGGCGGTGGGCATTCTCGCCTACATCACGGCGGTGCTGCACCGGACGTCCTTCGGCGTCGCCGGCATCGAGGCCACCGAACGGTTCCAGGTCACCGCGAGCGTCCTGTCGACCTTCGCGGTCCTGCAGGTGCTCGTCTACACCGTCTGCCAGATCCCCGCGGGCCTGCTGCTCGACCGGTTCGGCCCCCGGACGATGATCGCGACCGGGGCCCTGCTGATGTCAGCGGGCCAGCTCATGCTCGCCTTCGCCCCCGACGTCGGCACGGCCATCGCCGCCCGCGTGCTCGTCGGCGCCGGCGACGCCACCACGTTCGTCAGCGTCCTCAGCCTCGCCACCGGCTGGTTCCCGCCCCGGTACGCGTCGCTCCTCACCCAGCTCACCGGCCTCCTCGGCCAGGCCGGGCAGATCCTCAGCGCCATCCCTCTCGTCGCGCTCCTGCACGGCCCCGGCTGGAGCACCGCCTACGGCTCGGCCGCCTCGCTGGGCCTCCTCATCGCCGTCCTGGCCTTCGCCGTCCTGCGCGACCCCCCGCGCGACGCCGCCATTCCCACCCTCCCCCAGATCCGGGCGAACCTCGTCGACGCCTGGCGGCACCCCGGCACCCGGCTCGGCCTGTGGACGCACTTCGTCACCCAGTTCAGCGCCAACACCTTCTCCCTCATGTGGGGCTACCCCTACCTCGTCTCCGCGCAGGGCCTGTCCCCCACCACCGCAGGCACCCTGCTGCTGGTCTTCGTCGTGGCCACCATGGCCGCGGGCCCCCTCATCGGCCGCTGGCTCGGCACCCACCCCACCCACCACGTCCGCGTGGCCGTGGGAATCGCCGTCCTGATCATCCTGACCTGGACCGTCGTCCTCGCCATGCCCGTCCGCTCCCCCCTGTGGCTGCTCACCGCCCTGGTCGTCGCCACCGCCTTCGGCGGCCCCGCCGCCATGATCGGCTTCGACCACGCCCGCGAGCACAACCCCGCCCACCGCCTCGGCACCGCCACCGGCATCGTCAACGCCGGCGGCTTCACCGCCGCCCTCATCGCCATCCTGGCCATGGGCGTCATCCTCGACCTCGCCAGCCCCACCTCCGCCTTCACCTTCGACGCCTTCCGCCTCGCCTGGCTCGCCCAGTACCCCCTGTGGCTCCTGGGCCTCTGGCAGATCCACCGCACCCGCCGCGCCACCCTCCGATTCGCGCAAATCCCCGGGCCCCGGTAATGTTCTCCTCGTCGAAAGACACCGGCGCCGCTAGCTCAGTTGGTTAGAGCAGCTGACTCTTAATCAGCGGGTCCGGGGTTCGAGTCCCTGGCGGCGCACCCACACTGAACCGGGCGTTCTCCCTCAAAGGAGAGCGCCCGGTTCTGTTGGTGGGGCCGTGGTGGGACCGGTGGGAGACCAGCCCCGAATCACCCCCAGCGGGTGGAGATGCCCCGCCAGGCCTTCAGCTTGTTGATCAGGCGCTCGATGGTGTTGCGCTCCCGGTAGAGGCCGGGGTCATGGCCGACGGGCCGGCGACCGCTTCGGGCCGCCGGGTGCGGGGACGGCCGACGGGCAGGCGGGTGCGCACCTTGGCCGGCACAGAGATGAACTGCGGGCTGTCGGCGGCCTGCCCGGCGGCCAGGATGAACGCCAACGGGCGGCACCTGCGGTCGGCGGCCAGATGAACCTTGCTGGTCAGCCCGCCTTGCGAGCGTCCCAGCAGAGCCTGTTTCAGGCGGAGCTTGCGCCGTCGCCGCACCCGCCGCCGCTGGTTCAGGTCGGGGCCCTCTGCGCTCTCCTGCGCGTCATGTCCGGCTTCCTACCGGGCCCCACCCCTGGCACGGGCGGAACCCGGAGATTGATCACAGCATCACACACGCCCTGGAGCGACGGGCCCGAACCGGGTACTCCGGTGATCAAGACGCCCAACGCCGACCCCCGGGTCGGCTCTTGATCCTGGCGAGCGCGAGGGCTCCGTCCTGGTGCTCCACCGGCTACACCGCTCTGCCGGTTGTCGGGTCGCCCCTCCCACGACTCCCGATCTCCGAACCGTCCCCAGACGCCACGCTCTTGGCGTTCCGGCCTGTGTTCTTCAGATGAAAGTGCCCCTTGAAAACCCGAGGTCAGGAGGTGCCACCGGTGGGGAGGGTGACGACTGTATTGGTGTGGCGGGCGTGTTCGGCTGCCCAGACGACGCGGTGGGAGGAGATGGATTCTTCGGGGCCTGAGGTGACGTGGGCGTGGTCCCCGGTGCGGACGGCGTCGAGGAAGGCGCTGATCATTGCGGCGTCGGCGCCGCCGTGGCCGTCGGCGGCCGAGGCGTCGCCGCCGCGGTCGAAGTCGAGGGTGTGGGTGGTGTCGGTGAGGAAGTCGTGGATGCGCAGGGTGCGGCCGTCGCCTTCGACGCTGCCGCGGGTGCCGAAGATGCGGGTTTTGCGGAAGTCGAGGGCGGTGAAGGCGGTCATGGTGAACGAGACGGTGACACCGCCTTGGTATTCGAGGTTGACGACCTGGTGGTCGACGACGTCGTTGCGGCCGGAGTAGACGCATTCGCCGTAGGGGCCGTCTTCGAGTGCTTTGCGCAGGCCGGTGGCGGTGATGTCCTCGGTGAGGACGCTCAGCGGCCAGGCCTCGTAGACGGGGTCGCCGAGGAACCGCTCGTAGATGCGGACCGCCGAGTAGACGCAGGACCGTTCGACCGGGCAGGTCACGCAGCGTATTCCGGCGCCGTCGGGCCGGTTGTCGGGCCGGAAGTGCCGGAGTCCGCCGAAGGAGGACACGCGGGTGACGGGTCGGCCGATGAGGTGGCCGAGCCAGTCGATGTCGTGGCACGACTTGGCCAGGAGCATGGAGGAGGATTCGGCTTCCACGGCCCATTTGCCGCGGACGTAGCTGTGGGCGTGGTGCCACCAGCCGACGGGCTCCAAGTGCTCGATGCTGACGATGTCGCCGATGCGGCCCTCGTCCAGCAGTGCCTTCAGGGCGCGAGAGTAGGGGGTGTAGCGCAGCACGTGGCAGACGGCCAGCAGGACGTCGTTGGCGACGGCGGCGGCGACGATGCGGTCGGCCTCCTCGGGTGTGGGGGCCATCGGCTTCTCCAGCAGGATGGCGTAGCCGCGGGCGGCGAGGGCGACGGCGGGGTCGGCGTGCATCTGGTCGGGGGTGGCGATGATGACGGCGTCGGCAAGTTTCGGCCGGGCCGCGAGCTCGTGCCATCCGGTGAAGCACTGGTCGGCGGGGAGGGAGAATTCGGCGGCCACGGCGGCGCGGCGGGCCGGGTCGGGTTCGGCCACGGCGACGATCGTCGCCTGGCCGTGGGCGGCCGCGAGTCGCGCGTAGGCGGCGCCTCGCGCTCCGGTGCCCACGATCGCCAGAGTGACGGACATGTGTTGGTGTCTCCTACTTGACGGCACCTTGAAGGATGCCCTTCACGAAGTGGCGCTGGAAGAACAGATAAAGAATGACCACGGGGACGATGACGATGACCGTCCCGGCGCTGAGCAGTGGAATGTTGCGGCCGTAGGCCTGGATGAACTTGCCGAGGCCCGACGGCGCGGTGCGCATAGAGGGGTCCTGGATGAGGATCAGCGCGAGCAGGAACTGGTTCCATGCCCACATGAAGTAGAGCAGCCCGAGGGTGGTCAGCGCGGGCCGCGCGGTCGGCAGGAGGATTTTGCGGAGGATCTGGCCGCTGGAGGCTCCGTCCATCGCGGCGGCTTCGGTGAGCTCCGGGGGCAGCGACTCGAAGTGGTTGCGCATCCAGAACACCCCGAAGGGCATGAACGCTCCGATGAGCGGGAGGATCACCGCCCAGTAGGTGTTGAGCAGGCCGACCGTCTTCAGGTCGTAGTACAGCGGGATGACGATGGCCTCGTACGGCAGTGCGAGCCCGAGCATGAGCAGCGCGAAGATCGGGCCTTTGGCGGCCAGCCGCATGGTCGACAGCCCGTATCCGGCCAGAGTGGCCAGGATGAGGGCGATGGGCACGACCCCGCAGGCGATGATCAGGCTGGAGCGCATCAGCTCGGCGAAGCCGCCGGTGGTCCAGGCGTCGGCGTAGTTGTGCCACTGGGGGTCCGACGGCCAGCCGAGTCCGGGTGACAGTTCGTCCTGCGGCCGGAGTGAGGCCGCCACGATCGCGTAGAAGGGGACGAGGACCGAGGCCGCCGCGACGAGCAGCGACAGGCGCGTCAGGTGGCGGGTCATGGCTTCTCCCGGGTGAGCCGGTTGAGGCCGTACATGACGGCGCAGGTCAGCACGGACAGGACGGTCGCCAGCGCGCACGCGGTTCCCACCTGGCCGGCGGTGAAGGTCAGCCGGTAGATCGCGACGCCGGGGACCATGGTCGATTCGCCGGGGCCGCCGGCGGTCATCACGTAGACGACGTCGAAGCTCGCCAGCGCCGCGATGACGGTCACCGTCGCGGCCACGGCGATCTCCCGTCGCAGTCCGGGCACGGTGACGTACCAGAACTCGCGGACCCGTCCGCAGCCCTCCACCCGGGCCGCCTCGTACAGCGCCGGGTCGATCTTGCCGATGCCCGACAGCAACAGCAGGAAGCAGAGCCCGGTGCTGACCCAGGTGCCGACGATCCCGACGGCCGGATAAGCCCAGGTGAAGTCGCCCAGCCAGGCCCGGCTCCAGTCGCCGAGCCCGACCGCCGTCAGGATGTCGTTGAAGGGGCCGTCGTCGCTGAAGAACAGCTTCCACACGCCGCCGACCGCGACCAGCGGCAGGATCTGCGGCAGGAACAGCACGGTGCGGATGAACGGCATCGCCTTCCACGGGATCGCCGCGACGAGCGCCGCCAGGACCAGCCCGAAGCAGATCGGGATGACGGAATAGAAGACGATGAACCCGAAGGCGTGCCCGATCGAGGAGCGCAGCGCCGGGTCGGTGAACACCGTCCGGTAGTTGTCCAGGCCCGCCCAGGTGGCCGTGCCGATGCCGTTCCAGTTCCAGAACGAGATCCAGAGGCTGTGCAGCCAGGGAGCGATCACGAACGCGACGTAGAACAGCAGGGCGGGCAGCGTGTAGAACAGCGGCACCAGGCGGGCGGTCCGGCGCCGGGGCTTGCGGGCCCGCCCCGTCGGCTGAGCGACGGGGCGGGCGGGGCGGATGGCCGTATCAGCCATGCGTCTTGGTCCAGTCGTCCTGGACGGCCTTGATGAAGCCGGCCGGGTCCTGCTTGCCGCCGATCAGCTTCTGCGTCTCGGCGACCAGGGTGTCGTTCATGGTCGCGGTGGCGTTGTTGTTGAAGCCGATGAGACCGTCGTCTGCGTTGACCTTGTTCCAGGCCGCGACGAGGTCGGCCGACAGCGTGCCGGGCTCGGCGGTCACGGTGGAGGCGTCGGAGGGCATGAAGCCCTGGGCGAAGGATGCCTTGGCCGCCTCCGGGGTGCGCAGGAAGTCCAGGAACGCGGCGGCGGCCTGCTGGTTCTCGGAGCGCGCGGAGATCGCGTAGGCGACGGAGGTGCCGATCGCGGTGGCCTTCGCGCCGGGGAAGGGCATGAAGCCGGCGTCGGCCTTCAGCCCGTCGCCGATTTTCTTGGAATCCCAGGAGCCGTCGACGAAGAACACGCCGTCGCCGTTGACGAACTTGTCGACCGCGCCCTGCAGGTCGATGCCGTTGGCGTCCTTGGAGTAGTAGCCCTTCGTGCCCCAGTCCAGGAGGGCCTGGGCTCCCTTCTGGTTGCCCGCGGTGTCGAAGGAGGATCCCTTCTCCCCGAACGCCCACTTGGCGTAGGAGGCCGGGCCGTCGGTGGACTGGCCGATCAACTGGATGGGGAAGGCGGCATGCCCTTCCTTGTTGCCCAGCTGCAGCGGGGTCTCGCCGGCCTCCTTGGCCTTGGCGAGGCTCGCCTCCAGCTCCTCGAACGTGGTGGGAGCCTCCACTCCCAGCTTCGCCAGCTTGGCCTTGTTGTAGTAGAGGCCGACCTGGGAGAACGACGCCGGCGCGGCGTACAGGTCGCCGCTGCCCAGCGTGGTGCCGTCGGCGGCCACCCGCCACTGGTTGAGCTGCCCCGTCGGGTAGGCCGATTCCCAGCCGTAGGCCTCGGCGTAGGGCTGGAGGTTCAGGACCAGGCCGTCCTTGACCGAGGTGCCCACGACGTTGAGCAGGGCGATGTCCGGCGAGGTGTCGGAGGCCAGCGCCAGGTTGAGCGACTTGTTGTAGTCCTCGTAGGAGGTGTCGACGTACTTGACCTTGACATTGGGGTACTTGGCCTCGAACGCCGGGATGATCTCCTTCATCGCCGCACCTGACTCAGGGGTGGCGATCAGGTCGAGCTCGACGTTCCCCTCCGGGACCCCGGTCTGCACAGTGCCGCCGGGCTTGGTCGCGGGCTTGTCCTGCGACGAGCCGGGCGCGCAGGCGCTCAGGGCCAGCGCCGCGACAGCCGCCCCGGCCGTCAGCTTCGCGATCTTCATATGGGGGGCTCCCGTTCTCAGGTTTCGAAAGAAACTTGCTTTCGGTATGGTGAGCGCAACATCAGCGGTTCGTCAAGAGGTGACGCATGACGATAGGCGACGCCCTGCCGGGCGGAGACCAGAGTTCTCTGCGGCACCTGAACACCCGCCGCGTGCTGCGGCTTCTGTATGAGGGCCCGTCCCTGACCATCAGCGGCGTGGCCCGCGTGACGGGCCTGTCACGCCCCACCGTGCAGGGAATCCTCACTTCCCTGGTCGATGCGCGGCTACTCGCCCTGGACGGACACGACACCGTCCCGACCGGCGGCAGGCCCGCCCAGCGGTACCGGTTCGCCGGGGAGGCCGGCCAGCTGGCGGGCCTGGACATCGGGGCGCACGCGATCTCGGCGCGGGTCACCGATCTGGCCGGACGGCAGATGGCGGCGGCCCGGACGGCCATCGACCCCGGCCTGACCGCCCGCCAGCGCATCGACGCCGTCGTGGAGCTGCTGGCCCGGATCCGGCCGCAGGGCTCGCCCGCGCTGTGGGCTGCCGGCGCCGGCAGCCCCGGCATCATCGATGACGGCGTGGTCCGGCTCAGCGTCGCGATCCCCGGCTGGACCGGCATCCGCCTGGCCGAGGAGCTGGGCGAACGGCTCGGCTGCCCGGTCACGGCCATGAAGGACGCCAACCTGGCGGTCCTGGCCGAGCACCGGGTCGGCTCCGCCCAGGGAGTCGCCCATGTGCTCTACGTCCACGCCGGGCACCGCCTGGGGGTGGGCGTCCTGGTGGACGGCAGGCCCTTCACCGGCGGCAGCGGAGCGGCCGGCGAGATAGGGCGCCACCCCGGCCTGGGCTGGTCGACCGCGCCGGACAAGCTACTGTCCGACGCCGGGGTCGGGCCGGGCGCGAACTCCATCGAATGGGTCTTCTCCCAGGCCCGCAAAGGCGACCGGGACGCGATCACGGCCGTCGGAGCCTATGCCCGCGCGCTGGCCCAAGGCGTCGGCGCGATGGCGCTGGCCGTCGATCCGCAGCTCATCGTGGTCGGCGGCGGCATCGCCCGGGCGGGCGCCGCCGTCCTCGAACCGATGCGCTCCCACCTCGCGGACGTCCTCTACGAGGTGCCCGAACTGGCGATCTCCGCGCTCGGCGACGAAGCCGTGGCCATCGGGGCGATCGAGGCCGCACGTGACCGCGTCCGCGCCGAACTGTTCACCTCGGACGAATCACCCTCTTGACACGAGGTCGGGCATCACGGATATTTCGAACGAAATTTTCTTTCGCTCGATCCCCACGAGGAATGCCATGGCGCACAGCCTGCGAAGGGCCCTCTCAGCCCTCGCCGCACCGCTCCTTGCCGTCACGCTCGCAACGATCCCCGCCGCCCCCGCCCACGCCGACGACACTCCTCCCAGCCCCCTCGACAAGCCCGGCTACACCCTCGACTTCAGCGAGGAGTTCGACGGCACCACCCTGGACACCGACCGGTGGCTGCCGTACTACCTGCCGCACTGGACCTCCGAGCGGGAGAAGGCCAAGGCCCGCTACACCATCGCCGACGGCGTCCTCACCGAACGCATCGACGCCGACACCCCGGCGTGGAACTCTCGGTACGACACCACGGTCAAGATCTCCTCCATTCAGACCTACAACAAGGACTGGTGGCACCGGTTCAACGGCTCGATGCCCAACGACCACCACGAGCCGGACTTCAACGGCTACACCACCAAGTACGGCTACTTCGAGATCCGGGCCAAGAACTCCAACGTCGGCGGCGGCGGCCACCAGGCCCTGTGGCTGGTCGGCACCGATGACACCACCAGCGCCTCGGCCAACCCCGAGATCGACATGGTGGAGACCTTCTTCAACAAGCCGAACAACTGGCGCATCGCCGCATACGGCTGGGGCAACCCCGACTTCCTGTCCAATTGGTACCTGTCCGACGCGGCTGTCCCGAGCGGCTCCCCGACCACCGAGTACCACACCTACGGCATGGAGTGGACGCCGACCGAGCTGAAGTTCTACTACGACGGGCAGCTGTACCGGACCATCCCCGACGCGCCCAACATGCCCATGGGAATGATCATGGGCATCTACACCGACGCCGGCTCCGGCCAGCACAACGACGTCTGGCCCAAGACCTGGAGCGTCGACTACGTCCGCGTCTGGAAGAAGAACGGCGGCTACCCCGAGTCCTACTACCGGCTCAAGAACCGCGAGACCGGCCAGTACGTCGACGACGACGGCAGCGGCACCGCCAAGTACGGCGCCCTGCCCGCCACCGACCTGTCGACCCAGTGGGCCGTCGAGAACGCCGAGGGCGGCCACGTCCGCTTCAAGAACCGCGAGACCGGCGCTTACCTGCACATGGAGAACCAGACCGGCAACGTCCAGACCGGCACGGTCCCGGGCACCTACTGGTCTGCCCAATGGACCCGAGAAACCGTCGACGACCGCATCCGCCTGAAGAACCGGTGGAAGGGCACCTACGCCCACACCGAGAGCCGGACCGGCTCAGTCCAGTACGGCAACGCCCCTCCCGGCTGGTGGACCAGCCAGTGGACCCTCGAACCGGTCGGCTGACCGGCCCCGGCACGACGCGGTCCGGGCGAGGCATCGGCCCGGACCGCCGACCCTCGCCTGGATCATTCACACTGGAAAATCCATCATTAATCAACATTTTAAAACATGGCAGGGCGGAGTAAGCTCCGATTGTTCTGCTTAACATCCTGGTTCTATGCACGTCGAAGCCTGAGAAGGCCATGTTCGATGATGTTGGAGTGAGTTGGTTTGGGACACGACAGCGCGGGGTTGCTGGCGGACGAACGAGAGATCGCCTACTGGGACGACGTGCCCGGCCGTACGAGAGGCGGCCGTGACGTCCGGAAGCTGCCGAAGTTCGCGCCGGGAGGGGAGACGCGGCGGGACCCGTTGACGGGGCAGGTCGTGGTGATCGCGGCCGGTCGGCAGAGGCGGACGTTGAGCTCGGCGGGCGGTGACTGCCCGCTGTGCCCGAGCCGGCCCGGGGCACCGAGCGAGGTACCGGCCGCGGAGTACGACGTGGCGGTGTTCGAGAATCGATTCCCGGCGCTCGGCGGGCCGGTCGGCGGGCGGTGCGAGATGGTGGTGTTCTCCAGCGAGCACGACCGGTCGGTACCAGAGCTGCCCGACGTGCGGATGGAGACGATCGGACGGGCCTGGGCCGATAGGACGGCGGCGTTGTCCGGGCTGCCGGGGGTCGAGCAGGTCTTCGTGTTCGAGAACCGAGGGGAGCGGGTGGGGGCGACGCTCGTCCATCCGCACGGGCAGATCTACGCCTACCCCTACCTGCCGCCCGTCCAGACGGCGGTGCTCGCCTCGGCTCGTGCGCACTTGGAGCGGCACGGCGAATGCCTGCTGTGCTCGGTAACCGCGGTCGAGGCGGCCGGACCACGTGTCGTGGCCTCATCGGGGAACTTCGTCGCCTACGTGCCGGAGGCCGCACGCTGGCCGTTCGAAGTCCATATCGCCCCGCTGTCGTGCGTTCCCGACCTGCCGTCGCTGCCGGACGAGGAGCGGCGCGAGCTGATGCTGCTGTACCGCGACGTCCTCGCCCGCTTCGAGGCGCTGTTCCCCGGCGGCCCGACTCCGTACATGGCCTGCTGGCACCAGGCGCCGGTCCGGCACCGCGACGTCCTGAACCACCTGTACGTGCAGGTCTTCACCACCCGCCGGGCCGCCGACAAGTGGAAGTACCCGGCCTCCAGCGAGTCGGGCGCGGGCGCGTTCCTCAACGACGTCCTGCCCGAGCACGCCGCCGCCAGGCTGCGCGAGGCCTACGGAAAGAGAGAGCGATGAAGGTCCTGGTCACCGGTGGCGCCGGATATATCGGCAGCGTGGTCGCCTCCCAACTGCTCGACGCGGACCACGACGTCGTCGTCCTGGACGACCTGTCAACGGGTCACGCCGACGCCGTCGACGGGCGTGCCGCGTTCGTCAAGGGGACGCTACGCGAGCAGGCCCGCCCGGTCCTGGCCTCGGGCGGGTTCGACGCCGTGCTGCACTTCGCCGCCAAGTCGCTGGTGGGAGAGTCGGTCGAGCGGCCCGACGTCTACTGGGACGGCAACCTCGGAGAGACCCTCGCGCTGCTGGACGCCATGCGCGCCACCGGCGTCAAGAAGATCGTCTTCTCCTCGACGGCAGCGGTCTACGGCGAGCCCGAGACCGTCCCGATCACCGAGGACGCCCCCGCACGGCCCGGCAACCCCTACGGCGCCACCAAGCTGGCGATCGACGTGGCGCTGACGGAGTTCGCCCGGCTGAACGGGTTCGGAGCGGTTTCGCTGCGGTACTTCAACGTCGCCGGAGCACACGGCGCGCTCGCCGAACGGCACGCCGTGGAGACCCATCTGATCCCCAACGTGCTGCGCGCGGCCGTCACCGACGAGCCGGTGTCCGTCTTCGGTTCCGACTATTCGACGGCCGACGGCACGTGCGTGCGCGACTACATCCACGTCACAGATCTGGGACGGGCCCATCTTCTGGCCTTGGCGGTGTGCGAGCCCGGCGCCCACATGATCTACAACCTCGGCAACGGTGCGGGCTACTCGGTGCAGGAGGTCATCGAGGTCTGCCGGCAGGTGACCGGCCGCCCGATCGCAGCGATGGACGCGCCGCGCCGGCCGGGCGACCCCGACGTGCTCATCGCCTCGTCCGAGGCGATTCGCGCGGACCTCGGCTGGGAGCCCGTGCTCGGCCTCACCACCATGGTCGAGGACGCCTGGCGGGAGTTTCCGCGGTGAGCGGCCGCTGGCACGCGCCCGGGCGCGTCAACCTCATCGGCGAGCACACCGACTACAACGACGGGTTCGTGCTGCCCTTCGCGCTGTCCCAAGGCGTCACAGTCGAGGCGGACCGGCGCGACGACGACGTCCTGGAGCTGCGTTCGGAGGGGGAGTCGGCCTCGGTCGTGCTGACCGGGCTGCGGCCCGGACACGTCACCGGATGGGCGGCCTACCCGGCGGGCGTCGCGGCCTGCCTGCGCGAGGCCGGGTACCCGGTCGGCGGCGCGACCCTGCGCTTCTCCTCGGATCTGCCGCGCGGGGCGGGCCTGTCCTCCAGCGCGGCGCTGGAGTGCGCGACGGCCGTGGCGCTGACCGGCCTGTACGGGATCGACGTCGCCCGGCCGGAACTCGCGGTGATCGCCCAGCGTGCCGAGCACGAGTACGCGGGTGTCCCATGCGGAATCATGGACCAGTCGGCGTCGCTCCTGTGCAGGACCGGGCACGCCCTGCTGCTGGACTGCCGCACCGGTGAGTCCTCGGCCCTGCCGCTGGACCTCGACGGCCATCTCGTACTCGTCGTCGACACCCGCGCCGAGCACTCCCTGGCCGACGCCGCCTACGCCGAACGGCGCACCGCCTGCCACAAGGCGGCCGAACTCCTGGGCGTATCCGCGCTCCGGGACCTCGCCGTCGCCGACCTCGACGCGGCGCCGGCCCGGCTCGACGACCCGACGTTGCGCCGCAGGACACGACACGTCGTCACCGAGAACGCCCGCG
Organism: Actinocorallia aurantiaca; assembly: GCF_039533685.1. Taxonomy (NCBI): domain Bacteria; kingdom Bacillati; phylum Actinomycetota; class Actinomycetes; order Streptosporangiales; family Thermomonosporaceae; genus Actinocorallia; species Actinocorallia aurantiaca. The sequence goes on from NZ_BAAATZ010000037.1 coordinate 211,320, forward strand.
TGGCACGGACCGTCCGCCTGCTGGAAGACGGCGACCTCCGTCAGGTCGGCATGCTCCTCACCGCCTCGCACACCTCACTGCGCGAGGACTTCGAGGTCTCCTGGCCAGAGGCCGACGTCGCGGTGGCCGCCGCTCTGTCCGCAGGAGCCCTCGGCGCCCGGATGGTCGGCGGCGGATTCGGCGGCTCGATTCTCGCGCTGGTGCCCGAGGAAGCGGCGGAGGCCGTCGTCGCGGCCGTCGAGACGGCGTTCGCCGTCCGCTCCTGGACCGCGCCCTCGTTCCTGGAGGCGACGGCCGGGCCGGGCGCCCGCGCGCTGTAGCTCAGACGACGATCAGCTCGCCGACGCGCTCGGCGAGCTGATCGCGGGCGGTCGCGCCCAGACCCCGGTCGGTGACCAGAACGTCGGCGTCACCGAGCTCGGCGATGGTGCTGATTCCGACGACACCCCACTTGGTGTGGTCGGCCAGCACGATCCGGCGTCGGGCGGCCGCGACCAGCGCCCTGTCCGTCTCGGCCTCCAGCAGGTTGGGGGTGGTGAAACCGGCGTGAGTGCTCATCCCGTGCACGCCGAGCAGCAGCAGGTCGACGTTGAGGGTGCGCAGGGCCGCCACCGCGACCGGCCCGACGAGCGCGTCCGAGGGCGTGCGAACGCCCCCGGTCAACACCACGGTCTGATCGTCGCGCCCTTCGCGATGGAAGACCTCGGCGACCGGCAGCGAGTTGGTGACGACGGTCAAGCGGGGCACGCCGACCAGCCGCAGAGCGAGCGTCCAGGTGCTCGTCCCCGCTGAGATCGCGACCGTGGCACCTGGCGGCACCAGTTCGACGGCACGCGCCGCGATCGCCTCCTTCTCCACGCGCTGCACGACCGACTTGGCGGCGAACCCAGGCTCCTCAGCGGCTCGCGGCCCCACAGCCGTCGCCCCGCCGTGCACCTTGACCAGCACGCCCTGCTCGGCGAGCACCTCCAGATCACGCCGGATCGTCATGTCCGAGACCCCGAACCGCTCAACGAGATCCGCGACCCGCACAGAGCCCCGCCCCCGCACCAGATCCACGATCTCCTGCTGCCGCTGCGTCGCGAGCACCCGACCTCCGACCTCCTTTTTCCCACACGATCGCACATGGTACGAACAAGCAGGGAACATCACGCGCTTGGCAGCCACCTCGCCTGGGCCTGGTCGACGGAACCGCCAGCGACTGAGGTATACCTATTACTAAACTTCGTACATGGTGGAGAGCGAGCGGGAGATCTACGTCGTCGATGAGGTGCGCGAGTGGATCGAGGGCCTGGACGATGCCGCACACGCTCGAGTGGTCCAGGCGATCGATGCTCTGGCCGAGGGCGGCCCCGGTCTGGGACGGTCTCTGGTGGACACCATCACCAACTCGACGATCAGGAATCTCAAGGAGTTGCGGCCGGGCACCGTACGGATCCTGTTCGCGTTCGATCCAGGGAGGTCCAGCATTCTGCTGGTGGCCGGCGACAAGGCCGGTCGGTGGAACGAATGGTACGACGAGGCGATTCCGCCGGCCGAAAAGCGGTACGGGATCCATCTGCAGTCCCGGGCGGAAGAGGAGGGAGACGGGCGATGAGCGGTTATTCGCGGTGGAGTGACATCCGGGCCGAGCACGTCGAGCGGGCGGGCGGTGAATCCGCTGTGGCCGAGGGCAAAAAGGAGCTCCTCGCCGAGGTCCTCGGGCATCGGCTCGCGGAGATCCGGCGGACCCGTGGCCTCACCCAGGAGCAGGTCGCCGAACGGATGGGCGTGACCAAGGGACGGGTCTCCCAGATCGAACAAGGCAAGATCTCCGGGCAGGAAGTACTCGCACGCTACGCCACCGCCCTCGGCGGACGCCTTCACCAGGCCATCTACTTCGACAACGGAGACATCACCGCAATCGCCTGAGCACAACCCGATACAGCGGGGAGCACTCCCCGCCGGTGGTCCGAGGAAAGCTCGTCCCCAGCGGCAGCACCCCGCAAGCCGAACAGCTCTGCATCGGCCACGCCCAGAAAGGAAGGAGTGACCATGCCCAAGCACAGTCCGCAGGATTGGGAAATCCTGGAGCGAGAGCTGCACGACACTGGAGTCTCCCCTACCGAGGTCGAAGCCGGAGCACGTCAGCTACTCGCCGAGGCGGCGGACATCGACTCTCCGAGGCACGCAAGCATGCCGGACCCACCCAGAAGGATCTCGCCGCCGCCATGGGCGTGAGCGTCGCCGTACGAGCGAACGCATGCCCCATCCGGTGCACATCACCGACGCCCGTTCGCTCCACGTCAGCTCCAACGGCTGATCAGCAACCGTCAGAACCCGGCACCGCCCGGCCACCCGGCCCCAGCGAACAGCGGCCAGGACGGGACAGAACAGCACAGCCGGTCACCGTCCAGCATCCATGGATCACGCGTCGAGCGGGCTCTTAATCAGCGGGTCCGGGGTTCGAGTCCCTGGCGGCGCACAGTAGTAAGGCCAGCGCGTTCATGATTCCGATCATGGACGCGCTGGTGTCGTTCATGGGTGGGGCCGTCTCCCGTGTCGGCTCGTTGTCAGCCCGTCGCCCGTCCGGCACAGAGGCCCCTCGCTCCGCTCGGGACTGTGCTCATCGGGGGCCGCGCCCCCAACCCCGGTAAAGAGCTCCGCCCCAGCGCCCTCACCGGGAAATACGAAGCCCTTCCTTACCTGGCGTAAGAGGCGGAGGTCTATGTTGACCGGCGTGGAAGAGAACTCGGCAACTCTGGGAACACCGTCACGGTCAATGCGCCCGCCAGGAAGATGTGAAAACCCTGTCGGCATGCGCGGACCGGCGCGCCGGCATCTGGCGGGAGCGGTTCTCAGTACGGCCGCACTGACACTGTGCCTCGCCGCGTGCGCTGCCGAAGGCCCCGCCAACAACGAGGTCGCAGCGGATGCTTTCGAGATCTACCCGGATCCACCGATCAGCACGCCTGGCATGAACGAGGGCATGCGGACCCTGCTGCTGGAATCGGTACAACGCGGAAGCAAGACCCTTTCTCCGATCCAGGTGAAGGCAAGAAGGAAACTCGGCCTGACAGCCACCTGCCTGGGCGAAGGGACGTTCACGTTCAGCCTGGTAGCCCACGCAGACGACCCCAACTATCTGAGCCACGGCCACTTGGGCCTCGATTTCGACTGTGACCGCGACAGGGCTGCTCCCAACGGCTACGAGGGTCCCGTCCACGCCGATGCCGCTTACACCCCGCAGGTCTCCGTCCAAGGCGACGTCGAGTGGTTTCTGCGCATCGAACAGCAGGCGGGAAGCTGAGCTCCGGACTGCCGTAGACCCGACGGCCAAGGCCGGCTCTTCGACGATCCACGGTCTCCGACCTCCTCGCTCGGTAAGTCGAGCTCCCCGTTCCCGAGCTTGGGGCGTTCGCCGCCGCCCAGGTCGGTGACGCCGATGCAGCGCACCTGCCCGACGGAGCCTCGACACCGAACCAGCCTTCCGGCTCGCCCGCGACGCCCGCCGGAAAGGCTGGTGGCACACCTACGGCGACGCGGTCCCCGCCTGGATGATCCCGATGCCCCCGCATGGCACTGCCCGCCTGACCGTCCAGGTCCTGCCCTTCTCGGCCGGAATGCATCCCGCCGTGGACGGAACCTTCATGGTCCTCGGATTTCCCGGATCACTCGACCTGGACGTGGCCTATCTGGAGTCCCAGAACGGTGCCCTCTACCTAGAGAAAAAGCCGCAAGTCGCTCGATACAATCAGGTCTTCGACCACTTGCGAGCCAAATCCCTCAACCCCGACAACTCACGCGCCCTGATCCAACGGAGAATTCAGGAAATCACATGAGCCGGACCCTCGACTCCTCCGACCTGCAGTGGCGCAAGAGCAGCCACAGCAACAACGGGGGTGAGTGCGTCGAAACCGCTGTCCAAGGCCACACCCACCTCGCACGCGACTCAAAGCACCCAGACGGGTCGGTCCTCACCTTCACCCGCCCCGAGTGGCAGGCCTTTCTCCAGCATGTGAAGACAGGAACCCACCAGGAACTGTTTCATAAATGACGGAAGTGACACGCCCTTGGCCGATGCTCCCATCCGGCCATGCAGGCGTTGTGTTCTTCGATGTCGATGGCACCCTCGTGCCCAAGACCAGTTCATCCCTCTTTCTGGCAAGTTTCCTCGGACATCACGAGGAGTTGGCCGAAGCCGAGGATGCATATGCCGCCGGTGCCGTGGACAACCGTCAGGTCTCGGAGCTGGACGCCGCAGGATGGGCCGGGGCCTCTGAGGAACAGATCCGTAGCCGGCTTGACGGGCTTCCTCTGGTCATGGGCATCGCGGAGACTGTGGCCTGGTGCCGCCGACATGCGTTGGCGCCCGTGCTGACGACCCTGGCATGGTCCCCAGTCGGCAGCCATCTGGCCGGCCGTTTCGGCTTCCATGCCTTCTGCGGGCCGCAGTTGGAGACGATGAACGGCCAGTTCACCGGGCGAGTCGCCCGCCACTTCGACGAGTACGACAAACGGGACTTCGCGCTCATGCAGGCGGCCGCCCTCGGGGTGGAACCCCTCGCATGCGGAGCGATCGGCGACAGCCGATCCGACCTGCCCCTGTTCGCGTCCGTCGGGCTGAGCGTGGCGTTCAACGCCTCCGCGGAGGCCCGGAAGGCTGCAACCATCGCCGTGGATGGCGACGACCTGCGCGACGTCCTACCCGTCTTGGCAAGTTTGGTTCCCGCCGACGTTCAGGCGCACCGGTAGACACGACCTTGGGCCTCCCGTTCGGCGTACAGCTTCACCGACCAGACCAATGTCCAGGCGTACTTCGACCAGTCGGACCCCTACCCCGACGTCCGGGTGGCGGACTACGACTGGGGCAACACCAACTGGCTGGGCGCGACCTACTACTGGGTCAACACCGTGATGCAGGACTGGACGGTGCGGCACCATGTCGCCTGGCACGAACTCGGGCACACGCTCGGCCTGCGGCACAACTACTACGTCGGCGCGGACGGGACCGTCTCGTGCATGCACACCTCTCTCGACGCCCGGCTCCTGCGCTCCGGTGAGATCGGCGAACTGAACGCCCACTACCCATGACGAGGCGACACGTGAATCCCACGAGCACGAACAGGGTCATCGCCGCCGCGGCGACGGCGTCCCTCCTCCTCTGCGGTGTCGCGGCCTGCGGGGACGAGAGGGGCGCGCCGCCTCCCGTCGCGCCGGCGGCGGGCCCTTCAGCCGGCGGGGACCTGGATGCTCCGCGCCCTTCCGACGCGGCCTTCTTCCGGCGGTTCCACCTCATGGCCAGCTGGCTCCCCGAGCCGGAGGGCCTGGCCGAGGGCGTCCGGGAGTCGACGCTCGTCCTCACCGCCCGCGTCACCGGCGTCCGGGAGACCCGCGTCCTGGGAACCGGCGACGACACCCACGGGTTCGTCGGCGTCACCCTCGAACCCGTCGAGATACTCCACGGCTCGAAGGCCCAGGGGCTCGACGAGATCACCGTCGAATTCGACAACCCCGATCCCTCCGGTACTCCCGCCCTCCTGGCCGACCTCCGCCCCTCCCTCCCCGAGGGCCAGGCCCTGTGGTTCCTGCTCTGGAAGGGCACGCTTCCCCCCACGGCGAAGAAGGACGTCCGCGTCAACCCCGACGAGAAGGCCTACTACCGGCTGATCCACCCCTTCGGCGGCCTCGCGATCCAGGGCCCCTCGGGCATCGTCACCCCCCTGGCCGACACCGACCACGCCCCTCCCCCCGGCCGGGCGTCTCTGGCCCACGACGTCCAGGGAGCCGGCAAGCTCTCCAGCCTGGCCAAAACCGTCAAAGCCCAGTAAGAGCGTGTCCCATACGGCCGTCGCCATGGGTGTGAGCGTCTCGCGCCTTCCGGCCGCACGGGCAAGGCATCGAGCCGCTCCGGTGACGCGTCGCACGACCTTGGAGGCGGCCGCGGTGTTCTCGGCCGTCAGACCACCGGGCGGGCGTGCTTGAACTTCGCCGGGACCCGGGCTTCCCAGCCGGAGTCCTGGAACGCGTCGTAGTCCATGAGCCGGCCCGGGGGGCCCAGCTCGGATTCGGTGATCACCGAGGTGGTGGACAGCACCTTGCCGGTCGCGGGATCGACGATCAGCAACCGGTCGAACCGGTCGCCGTCGGGCACCATCCGGCCATTCTCGATCTTGTACTGGGTGGCCTGTCCGGGCAGGGCGACCGCCACGCCCTTGCGGCCCAGCGGATCGGTGACCTCTCCGCGGGCCTCCACCGTGGGGATCAAGGCCAGCATCTCGTAGGCCGCCGCACGTAGCTCCGGTGAACTGGGCGCCTGCGAGATCAGGGTGACTCCGAGCTGGAACAGCTCATTGGTCTCCAGGTGCGCCTTCTCTGCGGGGCGCGCCCGGTTCTCCGGTGCGGCCGCCGCGCTGAGCCTGTTCAGTCGGCTGGTGATCCACTTGTAGAGCCGTTCGCCGTCGGTCGGCAGGGCGGCCAGCAGCTTCGGTGTGATCTCCTCTCCGGCGATCTGGCCCAGCCCGGAACGTCCGGGATAGAACTGCACCCTTTCCTTGCCTCCGGCCATTCTGAGCACCTGCGGCGAGTGCTTGATCACGTAGTCGTCCCCGACCTCGTCCGGCAGCTTGAACCTCCAGACCTTCGGCGACCCGTCCCTGCGCCATGCCTCCTGGTCGAGCGGCCGGTAGCCGAGATCGGTGGCCACGAAGTACTCGCGCATCCCGTCTTTCGTGCTCCGCCAGAACTCGGTCTGCTGCCGGTGCTCGACCAGGTAGTCCTTGCCGGGGATGACCCGATGCCCCCCCTGCATCACCCGGGTGCGCCAGTACGTGCCGGTCGTGAGCGGTTCCTTCCGGCTCGACGAGGCCGCGGCCAGCAGGATCCCCTGGGCGTCGAGCGCGACCGGCCGGCTGGTCGCGGTGGTCCGGGGAGTGGTCCGCTCCGAGCCGTCGTCCCCGGCGGAGACCAGCAGGGCCGCGGCTGCGGAGGCCGCGACCAGCCCGGCGCCCAGCCCCGGCCAGAGGTGAGGACGGCGGCGGCGGGCGGCGAATCCGGTGCGGATCCTGCGTTCGAGCGCGGGGGGCGCGGCGGGCGGCGGCCCGTAGAAGTCGGAGATGGTCTCGAGGTCATCCATGGTGGTCCTCCATCGGGTTGGCGCCGCCCAGTGAGTCCTTGACCTTGGCCCGGGCCCGGCTGAGGCGGGAGCCGACGGTGCCGTAGGAGATGCCGAGCGCCTGGGCGATCTCCTCGTGGGTGAGTCCGGCCAGCGCGACCAGCAGGAGCACGTCGCGCTCACCCCGGTTGAGCGCGGCCAGCGCGCGGGCCAGGCCGGGACGCAGCCCCTCTGCGCTGACCCGTCGGGCGACCCGGTCCTCAGGGCCCTCCTGGTCGGGATCGAGACCGCGGCGTCCGAGCGCGCGCAGCGCCCGCAACTCGGCTCTGCGGTGCCGGCCGACGAGGTTCGTCGTGATCCCGTAAAGCCAGGCGCGGACGCTGCCCCTGACGGGATCGTAGGAGCCGCGTTTGCGGTAAGCGGTCAGGAAGGTCTCGGCCACCACGTCCTCGGCGGCGTCCGCGCCGAGCCTTCGGGCCACATAGCCGTGGATCTCCGCGAAGTGGGCGCTGAACACCTCCTCGAACGGCTCGACCTGCGTGGCGAGCCGTGGTGGCCCTAGGCCCAACGTCATCGGGATCCCTTCGCTGGGGGGTGGTTCCACCTCTTCTCACCCGAACCGCCCTCCAGCTTTCCCGAGCCGTCACCGGCCGGGACGATGGCCTCGGCCAGGCCTGGTCAGGGATGCCGATAAGCACCGAGCAGCGCGCTGATCTCCTTGGCGAGGGTTTCGGCGAGGGGCCGCTCGCAGCGGTCGGCGGCGGCCCAGGATCTGATGCCGTCCGCCACGAGGATCTGGGCGATGCGGGCGGCGCGCACGATGTCGATGTCCGGCGGGAGCCTGCCGTCGCGTCGGGCCTGTTCGAAGGGCTCGAGGAAGAGGAAGGCCAGGTCGGCTTCGGTGGCGCCTTCGGCCAGGGCGCGGCGTTCGATGCGGTAGGTCTCGATGACGGCTTCGAAGATCAACTCGGGCGGGTAGCGGCGCATGCCGTGCTCGAGGACCCCGATGACGGCTTCGATCAGGTCGACGAGTTCATAGGGGCGGGACGCGAGGGCCCGGGCGGCGAGGTGGGCGTCGCGCATGGTGAACACCTCGATCTCCATGAGCACGTCTTCCCTGCGGGCGAAGTACACGTAGAACAGCGCTTTGGAGACGCCGGCGGCCTTGCAGATGTCGGTGACGGTGGTCCCGGCGAAGCCCTTGGTGCGCCACAGGGCCAGCGCCGCCTGGACGATCGCGTCCCGGCTGGCGTGCGAACGCGCACGCACCGGGACAGCCCTTCCCTGACCGTGGTCAGGTTTCGATCCAGGGGAACTCGAAGCCATGGCCATGGATCCTAGTGCATCCAGATTATTGACTACCGTCAGAAAAACGTGCCATGCTCCGGACACGGTAAGCACGATTACGCACGAGGAGAATTTGCTTTACATCTGAAGAGAAGAGGAAGGCATGCAGGTCCTCACCGAGAAAGAGGAGTCGTCCGCCTCGGGTCTGCGGGCCCAGCGGGCGGTCCTGTGGTCCGCGCCCGTGCTCGCGCTCGTCCTGCTGGTGCTGTTCGTCGCCTTCCCGGGCTTCTTCCCGCCCATGTCGCCGGACATGAGCGCGGCCGAGGTCGGGGCGTTCTACCGGGACAACACCCCGCTGATCCGGTTCAGCATGGTCGGCTTCAACCTGTTCGGCATCCTGATCGTCCCGTTCTTCGTGCTGATCATGACGCAGATGCAGCGGATGCGGAGCGAGAGCCACATCTACGCCTTCTCCTACCTGACCGCCGTCGTGGCCGGAGCGACCCTGTTCGCGCTGTCGAACATCTTCTTCGCCGTGGCCGCCTTCCGGCCCGACCGGGGCGACGAGCTGATCCAGGTGCTCAACGACCTGGCCTGGATCATCTTCATCGCGCCGATCGGCATGCTGGTCGCCCAGTTCGCACTGCTGGCCATGGCCGTCTACGCCGACGACCATCGGGCGCCGGTCTTCCCCCGCTGGGTGGGGCACTACGCGGTGCTGACCGCGCTGGCCATGGCGCCCTCGGCGGGCGCGGCGGTGTTCCGCGACGGTCCTCTGGCGTGGGACGGGCTGGTGTCGTTCTGGCTGCGCAACGGCGCCTTCGCCCTCTTCGTCGTGGTGATGTTCTTCGTCCTGCGCACCGCCCTGGCCCGCCAGGCCGAGCAGGAGGGAGTGACGCCATGACGGACGCGGGCTCCGCTCTCGCCGAAGACCGCTCCGAGGAGCCCGCGGAGCCGGAACGCAAGGGCAAGCGGGAGATCTGGATCTTCTACTGGCTGTTCGGCGTCTTCTACACCGCCCTGTCGGTCGGGGTATGCCTGCTGGGACGGGCCACTCCCCCGCCCCGGCCGGACGTCACCGAACTCCAGGCCGTGGCCTGGTTCGACAAGCACCAGATGGGCATCCAGGTCGGCTTCGTGTTCCTCCTGGTGATCGCCGGAGGCGCGGCGATCTCCAACGGCATCATCGGCTACTTCATGAAGCGCATGTCGTCGGGCAAGATGCTGGCCTACGCCTACATCGCCGCCATGGGCGTGGGCGCGATCCCCGGGTTCCAGGTGCTGCTGGTCTGCTGGCTCACCGCGACCTTCCGCCCCGACCGCGATCCCGACGTCATGTACCTGCTCTACGACCTCGGCATGCTGTCCTACAACGGCTCCCTCGGCTGCTTCACCGCCGCCTACATCGTCGTGGCCATCGCGATCCTGTACGACAAGAACCGCATCTTCCCCAAATGGTTCGCCTACGTCACGATCTGGCAGGTCGTCACCGAAGTGCTGGCCTCCCAGATGTGGCTCCACCACTCCGGAGCCTTCGCCTGGAACGGCATGATCACCCTCTACATCGCCCTCGTCGTCTTCGGCCTGTGGATCGTCTGCTTCCTGGCCCTCTTCCGCAAGGCCGCCGCCGCCGAGACCGCGCGGACGCCCGCCCTCTACGAGCTGGAGGGCACCCGATGACCGCCCCCGGCCGCGACCTGCCCGCCACCGCTCAGAGCAGCCCGCCCGTCCGCGAACGGAGCCTGCCCGGCGGCGTCGACATGTGGGTGATGGTCCTCGGCGACCTGTTCTTCTTCGGCTGCTACTTCGTCACCTACATGGTCTTCCGGGCCCTGTCCGTCGAGGAGTTCTCCGCCTCCCAACGGCATCTGAACGTCGGCATCGGCGTCACCAACACCGTCGTCCTGCTCACCAGCTCCCTGTTCGCGGCCCTCGCCGTGATCGCCGTCCGGGAGGGGGCGCTGCGGAACGCCCGGCGGCTGCTCCTGGCCACCGGTGCTTGCGGCGTGCTGTTCACCCTCCTCAAGGTCTACGAATGGCACTCCGAGATCAGCCGGGGCCACACGATCCACGACGAGTTCTTCGGCTTCTACTACGTCTTCACCGGCGTCCACCTCGTCCACCTGGCCCTCGGTCTGCTCATCCTCGGCATCGCGGTCCGCGAGCTGCACGACTCCCGCGGGCGGCGGCCCGCGATCGTCGAGCAGAGCGTCCTGTTCTGGCACATGATCGACCTGCTGTGGGTCGTCATCTTCGCCCTCCTCTACCTGATGAGGTGACTCGTGACCCGGCTCCCCGCAGCGCCGCTCCTCCAGCGGGACAAGCTGACCGTCCTGATCGTCTGGGCCGCCCTGTCGGCCGCGACCGTCCTCGCCTGGCTGCTCGCCCCCGGCGAATCCCCGTCCGCGACGAACCTGGACAAGGAACTCGTCGTCGCCGTCGTCGCCCTCGGTCTCATCAAATGCCGCCTGATCATCCGCTACTTCATGGAAGTCCGCCACGCCCCCCGCGGGCTTCAGATCGCGACAGACGGATGGCTCGCCGTCGTCTGGCTGGCCCTCCTCGGCATCTACCTCACCTGAAAGACCGCTGAAGATCTCGGCCGGGGCCGCCCTGCGCAGGCCGGACAGCGCATTCCGCCATGCGGCGGCCGGGATCTGTGCGTTTTCCCTGCGGAAGGGGGCAGGATGGTCGTTGCCGTTGTGAGGGAGAGATCAGTTGACCGGTAGCACCAGTGACGTCGTCGTTTCCGACGCTCCTGAGCGGAATCGTTTCGAGGCCCACATCGATGGGGCTCTGGCGGGGTTCGCCGAGTACATGCGCGGGCCGGAGTTGGTGGTCTATCCCCACACCGAGGTCGACGGCGCCTATGAGGGGCGCGGCGTCGGAGGGACGCTGGCCCGCGCCGCGTTGGACGACGCCCGGGACCGGGGTCTGCGGGTGCTGGCGACCTGCCCGTTCATCGCCGCCTGGATGCGCCGCAACCCCGGTTACGCCGAACTGGCCTACCAGTCACGGAGCCACGTGAGTGACTGACGGCGGTGAGGCGGCACTCCGCTGCCTGCCCGAAAGCGGGCGGAACCGTTGTTCTGTCAGGGCTGCCGCCTAGTGTGAGTTCCTGCTCAGTTGTTCCCGCAGGACCGGCACCGATCCGTCTGAGGAGACTCACATGACCGCAGCCCCCGTCATCGTCTGCCTGCCGATCGCCGACCGCCGGACGTCGTTCGCGTTCTACCGGGACGGACTGGGCTTCGAGCCCGTCGGCGAGGTCGCGGACGACGGCGTGCCCGAGCCGCTGCAGTTCGCGCTCAACGACGGTGTCCGCCTCATGCTCATCCCCACGGGCGGCTTCGGCTGGGTCACCGGCGGCCGCGACGCCGTCCCGCAGGGGAGCAGCGAGTGCCTGCTCAACCTGCCCGCCGAAACCGACTCCGCCGTCGACGAACTCGTCGAGCGCGCGCTGCGGGCCGGAGCCGAGATCATCGCCCCGTCCGGCCGCCGGCCTTGGGGTTACGTCGGCACCTTCGCCGATCCCGACGGGCACGTCTGGATGGTCACCTCGCAGTCGTCCCTCGGCTGACCGTCCCTGCTGATTCCACGCCGGGGCACCCGCGATCGCTTTTGATCCACTCGTACGGGACGTTCACGGACGAATGCCAGGATGGGCCCATGGGCTCGGGGGAACTGCACGGGAGAAGGTCCGAAGAAGAGGCGATCGCCGCACTGTTGGCGGGGGCTCAAAAAGGCACCAGCTCGTCGCTGGTGTTGCGCGGTGAGCCCGGCATCGGCAAGACCGCGTTGCTCGACCATGCCGCCGCGGTCGCCGGGGACATGCGGGTGATCCGCGGTACGGGGGTCGAGTTCGAGGCGGAGCTGCCGTTCTCGGGGCTGCAGTTGTTGCTGCGTCCGGTGCTCGGATCCCTCGCCGCGCTGCCCGGGCCGCAGCGCGAGGCTCTGGAGGGGGCGTTCGGGCTCGGGCCCGCGGGCGGCTCCGAGCCGATGCTGGTGGGGCTGGCGGTTCTCTCCCTGCTGGCGGAGCACGCGGACGGGACGGGGCTGCTGTGCCTCGTCGACGACGCGCAGTGGCTCGACCGGGCGTCACGGGACGCTCTCCTGTTCGCCGCCCGGCGCCTGCACGCAGAGGGTGTGGTCATGGTCTTCGCCGCCCGGGACGGCGAAGGGGCTTTTCCCGCACCCGGCCTTCCCGAGCTGCGTCTCGCCGGGCTGGCGCCGGAGGCGGCCGCGGCCCTGCTCGACCGGCATCCGCTCGCGCCCGCCGTGCGCTACCGCCTGCTCGCCGAGGCGGGCGGCAATCCGCTGGCCCTGCTGGAGTTGCCGGTCGCCTTGGCCGCGGAGGGCGGCAGCACGTTCTCACCCGGGGCGCTCCCCCTCACCGACCGTCTGCGGCTGGCCTTCCACGGGCAGGTCGGCCGGATGCCGGAGGCCTGCCAGAGCCTGCTCCTGGTGGCGGCGGCCGACGAGACCGGCGAGCTCGCCGTGATCCTGCGTGCCGGAACCGCCCTGGGCGCGGCCGTCGAGGACCTGTCCCCCGCCGAGCGGGCCGGCCTGGTGCTCCACGACGCCGACGGCACCGCGATCCGCTTCCGTCACCCGCTGATCCGTGCCGCCGTCTACCAGCGGGCGCCGATCGGGCGGCGCCTCGCCGTCCACCGTGCGCTCGCCGCCGCGCTGGGCTCGCCCGAGCACGCCGACCGCCGGGCCTGGCACCTGGCGGCCGCCGCCACCGAAGTCGACGAGGAGGTCGCCGCCGCGCTGGAACGCACCGCCGACCGCGCCTGCGAACGCGGCGGCTACGAGGCGGCCGCGGCGGCGTACGAACGGGCCGCCCGCCTGAGCGTCGAGCCCTCCACCAGGGCTCATCGCGAGGTCCTGGCGGCGGAGGCCGCGCTGGAGGCCGGTGATCTGGAGCGTGCCAGAGCCCTGGGAGACCGCGCGGGCCGGCGGCTGGACGAGGCCCCGACGGTGAACGTGCGGATCGCCCAAGTGCGGGCGCTGGCGGACTTCTGGCAGGGCTCCTACGCCGCCGCCCACCGGTCGCTGCTCGACGGCGCCGGACTCGTCCGCGACACCGACCCGGGTCGGGCCGCCATGCTGCTGGTCCAAGCCGTTCACACCTCCTGGTATCTGGGGGAACGGCAGCTCGCGGCGACGCTGGACCGGCTGGCCGCGCTGCCGTTGGAGGACGCGGATCCACTCGCGCCGGTGGTGCCCTACCTCGTCCAGCTCGACCGGGGCCGTTCTGAGCGGCCGCCGCCGCTGGGCGACGTCCTCGCGGCGGTGCGGCGGCGGGGCCGGGTCCCCGACCAGGTGCTGATGATCCTCTGCGGAGCGGCGCTCGCGTCGGGCCAGGATGCCGACGCCTATGAGCTGGCGACCGCGCTCGCCGCCGAACACCGCGCCCGCGGCGGTGCCGGACGGTTGCCGACCGTACTGTTCTTCATGGCCGAAGGCGAGGTGTTCGCCGGGCGGCACCGGGACGCGCTCACCACAGCGACCGAGGCCCTGCAGCTCGCCCGTGACACCGGCCAGCGGCAGTGGATCAGCCAGTTCAGCAGCGTGCTCGCCTACCTCGACGCGGCCAGAGGGGATGAGGCGGCCTGCCGGCGCAACGCCGAAGAGGGGCTGGCCGCGGCCGCCGACGGAGCCGTCTCCCCGGGCGCGCCGTGGGCGCACTGGTCGCTCGGCCTGCTGGACCTCGGGCTCGGCCGCGCGGAGACGGCGCTCGCCCGCTTCGAACGCCTCACCCGCGAGCCGATGCGCCATCACATCTGCGCCACCCGTTCCCTGCCCGACCTGGTGGAGTCGGCCGTACGGGTGGGGGCGCCGGAACGCGCCGCCGAGCCTCTGGCGCGCTTCGAGCAGTGGGCCGGATCGGTCCGGCGGCCCTGGGCCGACGCGCTCGTGCTGCGCTGCCGCGGGCTGCTCGCCGTCGGCGACCGGGCCGAGGCGTTCTACGCGCAGGCCCTCGAGCTGCACGACCGGGACGGCCGCGCCCTGGAGTACGCCAGGACCGCACTGCTCTACGGCGAGTGGCTGCGCAGAGCCCGGCGGAAGGCCGAGGCGCGCGGGCCGTTGAACGACGCCCTGGAGGTCTTCGACCGGCTCGGCATGCGTCCGTGGGCCGAACGCGCCCGCGGCGAGCTCACCGCGGCCGGCGCCCAGGACCGGGGCCCCAGGCCCGCCGAAGGCGCGGCCGCCGACCTCACCCCGCAGGAACTGCAGATCACCCGGCTCGCCGTGCAGGGCCTGTCCAACCGCGACATCGCCGCGCAGCTCTTCCTCAGCCACCGGACCGTCGGCTACCACCTCTACAAGGCCTATCCCAAGCTCGGCGTCGCCTCCCGGAGCGAGCTCAGGGATTTCGCCGACCGGCTGGGGCTGTGAGATCTTGTTCCGATGACCCCTCCGGAACAGGTGCTGCCCGGACAGATGCTCCCCGTGGCCGTCGACGAGGTCCCGCCGGTCGAACTGGGCCCCGGTGTCCGCGTGCGGACGCTCCCCGGCATGCCGGGGATCCGGCCGTGGGTGATCGACCTCGACCCGGGAGCCGTGTGGCCGCACCTCGACGTCCACGAGGCCTACGGCGAGGCGTACTACGTCGTGAGCGGCGAGGTCATCGAGGGCGACCGCGTCCACGGCCCGGGCGCCTACGTCGCCTTCGGCCCGAGGACGAGCCACCGGCCCCGTACGGAGACCGGTGCGCGCGCCTTCGGCTTCAACTACGACGTCCCCGCCTGACGGACGTCAGATCCCCGCCCTGATCGCGGCGGCCTTCGCGGCCGCGGTATGGCCGGGCCCGACCCCTTCGACGATGATCAGATCGCCCTCCAGGTGGTCCGCGCGCAGCGGCAGGATCGCCTGGTAGGCGGCCGACTCGTACCAGTCCCGCGCGTTCTCCCCCGACGGGAACTCGAGCATGACGACGCTCCCGGGCCACCGGCCCTCCCGGACGTCCACCGCTCCCCCGTGGACGAGGAAACGGCCGGAGAACGGGTCCATCGTCGCCTGGATCCTCTCCATGTACTCCAGCACCTCCGGGTGGAACTCCTCCGGGTCGCGAAGATGCGCGATCGCATAAGCGGTCATGGTTCCCTCCTCCTAAGCTCCGGCCGGCACCTTGTCGAGGAAGCCCAGCACCTGGCTGATCCGTCCGTCCTCACCGATCACGACGGCATCGAAGCCGACGACGACCGGTTCGGCGCCCTCGGGCCCCAGGTGCCAGACGAACCGCGCAATGTCGTGGTGGGCGTCCACGGCGCCGCCGAAGCTGAAGACCAGTCCGCCGAACTGCCCCTGGACCGCCGCGATGGCCGCGTCGAGCCCGTCCCTGCCCCGCACGGAGACCAGCGGGTCGGTGTACACCCCGTCCTCGGCGAAGACCTCCTCCAGGACGGCCCGCCGCGCGCCGGCGTCGGTCTCGTTCCACGCGGCGAGGTAGCGCTGGACCAGTTCGTTCGTGTCGCTCATGTCTCTCTCCTCAGCGGTCGTGCTCTCTTGTGACCACCAAATTAGAGAGCGGAGAACGACGGGGAATCTGACGCGCTTAGGTACTTTCGCCCCCGCCTTCAGTACGACGGGCGCCCCGGCGCGGGCTGTAAGCGAAGCCTGTCAGGCGAGCTGACAACACCGATCTTCTTGTGGATCTCGGGGCGGTCCCTGACCGTGAAGCTGCCGTGGGCGACGCCCCGGCGCTCGCGACGGGAGAAACGATGAAGCCGCCCTCATGCGCCGCCCTCGCGGTGGCCGCCCTGCTCGGTTCCGTGATCGGAGTGTCCCCGGCATCGACGGCCCGGGCGGCCGTCGAGGTCCTTCCGAGCGTGAACATGGAGGCCACCGTCAAGGCGGCCCAGATCGACCCGAGGCGGGCCGACGACACACTGACCCCTGGTGCCAAGGCCGGCGTGCTCCTCGTCGAACAGGCGCTGCGCGACCGGAACCTCCTCGATGCGCGGTGGGTGGACGGCTACTTCGGCACCACGACGATCGCCGCCTACGCGAATTACCAGAAGTCGCTCGGCTACACGGGTCTCGACGCCAACGGCCTGCCCGGTAAGACGTCGCTCACCAAGCTCGGCACGGACCGCTTCAAGGTCACGCAGGTCATCGCTCCAGGCGCCCGGGTGTCCACCGATGAAGGCTTCGTCGTCAACGCCCGCACGCAGAGCATGCTGGCCGAGGCGGAGCGGCTTCTCGGCCGTCAGCTCGTGCTGGAACAGGGTTCGTACAACCCCGGCGGCGACCCCACGTCCGCGGGCACCCACGACGGCGGCGGCGTCGTCGACATCTCGGTCCAGGGGATGACCTCCGCCACCCGCACCACCGTCGCCCGGGCGTTGCGCCGTGTCGGCTTCGCGGCATGGGTGCGCAGCCCCTCGCAAGGCGACTGGCCCTGGCACATCCACGCCGTCGCCCTCAGCGACACCGACCTCTCCAGCCAGGCCCAGCACCAGGCCGGCGACTACTACCTCGGCCTGAACGGGCTCGCCGGCCGCGGCCCGGACGACGGACCGCAGGTGACCATCCATACCTGGGAGGAGTACCAGCGCCTCTGATCCCCCATCCGCGACCCGGGCAACGCCGACCATCCGAAACCCCAGGCTCTGCAGACACAAGGAGAACAGCATGCGAACGCTCAACACGATCCTCACCGCCGCGACCGCCGTGACGGCGCTCGGCGGGGCGGTCCTCGCCACCGCGACGCCCGCTTCGGCGGCGGCCCGCGACGGCATCTGCGACAGCGGCGAATTCTGCTACTACTACAACAGCGACCACGCCGGATCGCTCTCCGACTTCACCGGATCCCTCGGCGACTACGGCACGGAGCAGCCTTCCTGCTACGACTTCAAGGGCGCCGGAGCCGGCAAGGGCCTGTGCATCAAGAACGAAGCCGCCTCCGCCTGGAACCGCAGCACCAAGACCGTCCGCGTCTACTACAACAGCGGCTACGCCGGCAGCTACCAGGACTTCGCCCCCGGCGCCAAGACCAACCTCAACACCACCCTCAAGAACCAGAACGCCTCACACGAGTTCCGCTCGTCGGGAGGCGACCTGTCGGACGCGCTCTACTCGGGCGGCGGCGGCACCGTCACCTGCCACTTCGACGCCTACACCACCACCCCCGGCCGGCACGAGGGCATCGACATCGCCAAGAGCGTGGGCGCGGACGTCCGTGCCCTGGTGAGCGGTGAGGTCGTCTACATCGCGCCGGGCTACAACGGCGGCGGGGGGCTCTCCACGCTCTCCGTCTACAACTCCTCGCTGAACAAGACGATCATCTACCTGCACTCCGCTCCGCGGTCCTCCCTGGCCGTGGGCCAGCAGATCAGCCGCGGCCAGGTCATCGCCGACGAGGCGTGGCGCGGGGTGTCGTCCAGTTCGGCCGCGCACACCCACGTCGAGATGCGCATCGGACGGCAGACGCGCGCGGCCAAGAGCGTCGGCGACTCGGTCCTGGACAACCCGAACCCGAACTCGTTCTGGGTCTCCCAGGGCTACAACGTCCGCTGACGCCGCGGCCACACGAGAAGAGGAAGTCCTCCCGTGTCTCGACGAATCACACGGCTGCTCTCACGGCTCGCCTCCGCGACCATCTCGATCGTCCTCGGCGGGGCGGTCCTCGCCACCGCGACGCCCGCTTCGGCGGCGGCCCGCGACGGCATCTGCGACAGCGGCGAATTCTGCTACTACTACAACAGCGACCACGCCGGATCGCTCTCCGACTTCACCGGATCCCTCGATGACTACGGCACGACGCAACCCTCGTGCTACGACTTCAAAGGTGCCGGAGCCGGCAAGGGCCTGTGCATCAAGAACGAAGCCGCCTCCGCCTGGAACCGCAGCACCAAGACCGTCCGCGTCTACTACAACAGCGGCTACGCCGGCAGCTACCAGGACTTCGCCCCCGGCGCCAAGACCAACCTCAACACCACCCTCAAGAACCAGAACGCCTCACACGAGTTCCTGGCTTCCGGGCCGACCGGGTGCACGACCGACGGTACGCACAGCAAGCTGCCCACGACGATCCTCGTGTACCGGGTGTCCCTGGGCCGCGTGGACCGGGTCGACTTCAAGACCTACGTCAAGAACGTCCTCCCCAACGAGTGGGTGCCGAGCTGGCCGGCGGAGTCCCTCAAGGCCGGCGCGATGGCCGTCAAGAACTTCGGCTGGTACTGGGCGCTGACCTCGACGCGCAAGACGTCGTGGGGCGCGTGCTACGACGTCAAGGACAACACGGACAGCCAGGTGTACAAGCCCGGTACCGCGACGACCGCGACGAGCGCCGCGGTGGACGCCACCTGGAACACCCGCATGACCCGTGACGGAAAGATCCTGGAAGCCCACTACTGCTCGACGACGACGGCGTGCGGCGCGTGGGTCAGCGGGGACTGGATGTCGCAGTACGGCTCTCGCGACAAGGCCGACCAAGGTCAGAGCCACACCACCATCCTCAAGGCCTACTACACGCGGATCGTTCTCTCCTGAACCCGTCCGTCTCAGGTTCCCCGCCGTCGCGTACGGCGGGGAACCCGCGTTCACCGACGGTGCCCCCGCGCGCTGACGGACTCAGTCCCGGACGTTCACCACGAAGAAGATCGGCCGGGCTCCGGGAAGGAACGAGTTGCCCTCGCCATCGACCATCTTCCAGCCGACCCAGCACGAGCCGGGCGTGCTCGGCGCCGTCACCGGCACGCTCACCTGTACTTTCCCGCCCGGTTTCGTATCGGGAACGGGCACTTTCGCCGGTGTTTCACAGGATCCATTGTCCGCCGGGAACGCGCCGCGGGCGAGAAAGCGGCCACGCCATGCGGCGGTGCCCGCGTTAAGGATTTCCCAGGTCTTCACGAACCGTTCGCCCGGCCTCACCACAGTGCCGTCGGGAATGGTGACGTCGGCGAGGAACTGGCTTATGTCACCGGGAATTCTGGGCTCGGTCGGCGTCTGGGAGAGCGCGGCGGGAATCGGGGGCGGGGAGTCGGGCCGGCGATCGACGGTGACCACCACCCCGATGCCCACGGCCGCCGTCGCGAGCACGGCCGCGGCCGGGAGGGTCCGGCGGCGCCGTCCTCGGCTCCCCGGCACGGGAAGGACGGGCCGGGCATCGCTCACGACCTCGCCGGGCGGTGAGGGCGGTGAAGGCACGAGTGCCAGGGTCTCGCCGGCGGACCGGGGCGTTTGCGACTCGCCGCCGAGGTGCACGATATGACGTTCCCCGTCGCCTGCGGAGGAGAAGGCGAGTCCACCGGAAGGACCGTCCGCCGGGGCACCCGCACGGTTCTCGGGACTCCAGGCCCTCAGCGCTCTGACCGGCAGGTTCGCCCACTCCCAGCGTTCGCGGTACTCGGCCGGGTCGGCGCCGCACGCCTTGACGAACTCGACGGTGGTCTCCCAGCTCGGAAGCCGGTTGCCCTTCGTGGCCTCGTGCAGCGTCGTGTGGGAGATCGCCCCCGACCTGCCGGACATTTCCCGGAAAGATGGATTGCCGACCGAGTCGCGCAATTCCCGAAGAGCCTCCGCGAAGTCCTCGATCGACTCCGCCCGTGCACGCATAGGGTCCACAGGGCGAAGCTAACAGCGCCCACACGCCTCACTCAAGTACACACCGAAAACGGCTGGAAAAAGCCACACGAACTGGTGCCATTACCCTGAATTCAGATCTTCTGCTGCCGAGCGGTCCGCGGATGCCGACCGGCTAGGCGCGGCGCGTGATCGACCCGTGAAGATCGCCGCAAGCTCGGTGAACACACGAAAAGCCGTCCGGCTCATCCCCGCGCATACCGACGGCCGTAGATCCGACCGCACGGGAACCGAACCGCCCGCCGAGACCCCGCACCCTCAGAAAGGCGGCTCCACCGCGCACCCTTCGTCCCTCCGCTCCTTCTCCCTCCCGTCTTCCGGTTCACCCCGGGCCCAGGGGTCGTCCAGGACGAAAACGTCCGAGCGAGCTCCAGAAGAAGGGGCAGCTGCTCAAGAACGGCCCTGTGCGCCGCCACGGCCTCCGCCGAACGGATCGGACCCGGAAGTCCAGGGGATTCCGGGTCCGTGTCGACAGGGGCCTGAGAGCGCCTCGACCGTTCAGCTCGGGTAGTTCGGGTTGTTCATCTCGGGGATCCCGATGCTGATCGGGAACTTCGCTCCGGACAGGACGAGGAGGACGCCCAGGCGGAGGATCTCGTCGAAGAGCCAGTAGAACTTCTGCACCGGGCCCGGCGCCTTCTCCAGGGAGAGGAGGCCTTCGCGCACGGCGATGAACGGCTCCCACGCGGTGTCCAGGATGCCGGACCAGAACGGCGTCTCGCGGATCTTCAGCCAGCCGGCGATCTCGTCGCCCAGGGTGTAGCGCGTCAGCGCCGCCAGCACCGGCGCGCTCACGATGCCGCCGTCGATGAAGTCGGCCAGGTTCAGCAGGGTGTCGGCCAGCTTCACGCCCTCGGGGGTGGGGCCCAGGATCGGGGTGAGGACCTGCGCGGCCTGGGAGTTCGCCTCGTCCCACGTGGCGGGGATGTACTCGTCCTTGACGCCGAGCATGTGCGCGGTGACCTGCCAGGAGTGCAGGAACCCCTCGGACTCCGCCGCCGCGATGGGGACCTTCCACTGCTTCAGCTGCTGCATCACCGTCGTGGGCAGGCTGTGCCAGGTGACCATGATGTCCGCCTGGCTGATCGGGATCGACTCGTCGGCGACCGCGTCCCAGTGCGGGGACTTGGGCAGCAGGTACCGCACGCCCGCGTGCGCCAGACGCGTCTTGACGCAGGTGACGATCATCTCGCCTTCGGGGGCGAAGGCGTTCTTCGTGCCGACGTCGTAGCCGAGCTTCGCGGTCTTGGTGATGCGGTCGCGCATGTCCGCGCCGCCCTTGGAGTAGTAGACGGCCCGCGCCTCCCTGGGGATGACGGTGCTCAGCATCCCGCTGACGAAGCCGTAGGTGACGCCCAGGTACAGGCCGCGCTTCTCGTTGAAGTTCACCGCCGCGGCCAGCTTGCCCTGGTCCGTCCACGACGGCAGCTGACGGGCCTTCTCCATGAAGGCCTTCAGGTCCGCGGGCAGCCCGGCCGGCAGCGCCTGGCCGTTCTTGGTCCACTTCTCCAGAAGCGCGTTGACCTTGGACGTCTCGCCCCGCTCGATCACGGCGGCGACCACCTGGTCCGCCTCCGGGTCCCACACGGTCTTCGGGTCCAGGCCGTCGCCCTCGCCGACGACCGATCCCTTCGGTGACCACGACCACGCCGGCGTCGCCGCGCTCAATGCGCCCAACGCGCCCAACGCGCCACCCGCCAGCAACACGTTGCGCCTGCTGGGATTGTTCATACCTGCTCCTCAGCCGAGACCGATGATGCACTGAAACAAGATCTGCATCTGCGTATCTTGCATAGCGAGTCCAATAAGAGCACAAGGTGTCGCCCATCACAAGACCCGTCCCGCGAGAACCGTTGGCGGCGGGCAGCGGAACGAGGCGGCCGAGGGGAGAACACGCAGCCTGGCCTGCTCTTCCTCACCGCGGCACAACCACTGCGCCGGCCTCACGATTCAGGGGTTCTCAGGGCCGTCACCCCGCCGGAGGAATCGCTACGAGGGAAGTTCCGAGACCAGTGGGTCGTCGGCCACGAGCGTCGGCCGTGTCCGGCCCGTCGAAATCGTGAGTTCGATGGGAATCTGCGAAACTCCACGGCGTCAGCAAGAGCTGACGATCATCCGCTGACGGATAGACCTCCGGAAACCCGGGTCGACGATACGGGTGACGAGTGCCGCGTCGTCCTGGCCCACGCTGTGGACCCGCGTGCCGTCGGAACTGAACGCCAGCGCCTGGATCACCGTGTCGTGGTTCGTCGTGTGGCGGTGTCCCAGAACGGTTGAGAAGAGACCACCGGGCAGCCGGTGCGCCGGCTGCGGAGGGCATGCGGGTGATGCGGGTCGGCCTGGAGCGTGCTCTGCCGAGGCGTGCCGACTCGTTCCGGTGTTTCAGAGTGCTTCGAAAGGGCCGGTGAGCAAAGTGATCACCGGATGGCCGTCCAGTTCCCGGGGGATCCGCGACTCCTGGGACGCGTCGCTGAGGTGGACGCGGATCACCTCGGTTCCGTCCTGCTCTCGGCTCCGGTCGATTCCCTCGACGCCGTCGAGGGCCAGGATCTCACTTCGGTGCCGCTCGATGACCTCGTCCAACGGGGAACCGCCGGGCCGGGACGGCGGCTCGAAGGAGACCTGCGCGTCTTCCCCGGTGTCGTGGGGGGGCTCGAAGAAGCGGGGATCTCTTTCCATGGGACTCCTCGTGCCGGAGGCGAACGCCACGAGCCTGGCGGGGGAAGGCTCGGTTCCCCCGCCAGGACGCCGCTCTCAGGTGATCGGACGAATGTCGAGGGCTTGCAGCACCCAGGAGATCGGGTTGGCGAAAGTGACCCCGATTCCGCCTGCGAACAGAAGCCCCACGGGGTTCAGATGGGAATCCCAGGTCCAGATCACCGAACCGGAGTCCCCTCGCTGGCTGAAATCCCTGTCGCCCATTTTCTCGACCACTATCTGGCCCGTGAAGAACGCCGGACCATGGGAGTCGTAGTTTATCGTCCCCGACCAGCCGAGCGCCTGGACGATGCCTTCGGTGAGCTGGGTCGTGCGGCCGGTCTTTCCGACGATGGTCCCCTGCACGGCATCCTTGGGCTGGCTGTTTATCCGAAAATAAGTGACACCCGTGTTGGTGTGGTAGGCGAGTTCCGGTGTCGCGGTGCCCTGCAGGCACCAGCCGGTGGCGCAGTCGACGTGGTTCGGGCTGCCGTCGTACTTGAGCGGCACGAACCGTTCCAGGAGCGCCATCTTGTCGTCCGGGCAGGATCCGCCGTCGACGTAGCCGGGTTGGCAGAGGCAGTCTCCCGCTTTGGCGTCGTTGCTGTTGGCGTAGACGTGGTTGTTGCTGACGCTGAGCAGCCGGCTGTCCCGGGGAGCGCTCATGCCCGTCGCGAGGAAACCGATGGTCCCGGTCGTGTCGTCGGTGTGGCCGGCCGAGTATCCGCACGGCGCGGGCCGCAGCCTGGCGGTGTTGGACAGCGGCCGAATGACTCCGGACCTGACCACTGCGATCGGCAGGTCCGCGGCGGCCCGGACCCTCATGGCATCGACGATCACCGAACGCAGCTCGTCGGGTCCGGTGGATTCGGCCACGTAGACGGTGAGCGCCGGGCTTCCGGGCGGAACGGACCCTCCGGCACCGCCCCTGCCTATCGCGACCCCCTGGATGTTCCCCGCGCCCTGGAGGTCCTCGGTGGCCATCGGCCCCGGACGCCTGTCCCGTACACCGCGCTGAATCGCCTCCGCGATCCCCTCCTTGGCGTCGATGACCGCGCTGGAGACGCCTTGTATCGCGGACATGGCCATGGGATCCACCGAAGGACTGAATTCCATTTCGGCATTCTCACTGCCGAGATCCTCAGGATAGGAGAACTGCTCTCCGTTTGGAGTCGATCCGACCATCGTGCACATCCCTCTGTTTAACGAAGTTCTTAGCTGATGTTCCTCCGCTGAGCCGAATTCCCGTTTTTCCTGATGACAGGCGCATGGCCTGGATTTTTTAACCAGAATTTCTCTGGCGATACGCCGGGCGTGAGTTCATTTCGTAGGGTCTTCTCCGTTTTGAAGAATTTCCGAGTTTGCAGTGGCCGAGCGGGAAGGCGATTCCGCCGAATTCACAGGTGCTGATTCCGGTCAGGGCACCGGGCGGCCGCCGGGGGTCCAGCGGTGGACTTCGGTCGAGCCGTAGCGGCCGTCCGTCAGAATCGAGCGGGCGGCGTCGGCGGAGGGGGCGCGCAGGAGGACGGCCGTGCCGAGCCAGGCGGCGCCATTGTCGGACAGCAGCGGGCCGTAGGCGATCAGCGGGGACGCATCACGCGGAAGGTCCAGGTCGGCGGGCTCGCCGGAACCTAGGCCGATGACCAGGTAGCCGTCCTCGACTTCCAGGTAGCCCTCCGCGTCCCGCTTCATCGGGTGCTCCCACATCGTCCGTCCCAGCGTGTTCCGCCAGCGCCGCAGCAGGACGTCCCGGTAGACGCCGGCCTGGTGACCGGGCTCGTCGAACGCGAACGCCCGCGCCGCCGCCGCGTCCGGCAGCCCGAGGACGTGCACGCTCCCGGTCGGCCCCTCCTCGGTGTAGGTCGGCCCCCGGGCGATCATCGTCTCCGCGAACCCGTCCATGTACGACCAGTGCCGCTCCCCCAGACTCCTGCGCAACTCCAGCGCGCCCACCCGATCCCGGTGATAACAGAAGAACTCCATGCCCCAGTCATAGCGGGCGGCGCGCCGACTCCGGTGGCGTTCTCCAGGATCTGGTCGTTGGTGAGCCGGACCACCGCGAACTTCGCCGAGGACCACGGGCCGCGCAGTCCGGCGTGGGCCATCACCGAACGCAGCACGCCCAGCACGGCCCCCTGGCCCAGGTGCATGGCCCAGTTCACCGGCTCGGACCGGCGTCCGGGCCGCTCGGCCATCCCGGTCAGCCGCTCCAGCACCCGCGCCGGGACGTACGAGTCGGGGCGGCCCGTCAGCCGCTGCTCCGCCTTCTCCCCCAGCGTCATCACCACGGCTCCGGCCGTCCCCGCGACCAGTCCTTCCCACAGCACACGTTTCACCATGGCATCCCCATACCCGGCGAGACCGGGGTTGGTGTTCACGGGACGGTGGAGGAACGATGGCCGCATGGAAAAGCTGTTCATCAAAGTGTGCGGGCTGCGGTTGGAGCAGGATGTGGACACCGCGATCGAGGCCGGAGCGGACGCCGTCGGATTCGTCTTCGCCGAGAGCCCCCGACGCGTCGACGCCGCCGCGGCGGCGAAACTGGCGCGACGGGTGCCCGAGCACGTGCTCACCGTGGGGGTGTTCCGCGATCAGACGGCGGCCGAGGTGCGGCGGCTGGCCGACCTCGCCGGAGTCCGCGGAATCCAGCTCCACGGAGGCGAAGGCCCGGACCACTACGCCACGCTCCGGCGTGAAGGGCTGACGCTGATCCGCGGGACCGCCTACCGGGACCCCGCGCCGCGCTGCGGTGAACTCGGTGAGGACCTGCTCCTGCTCGACGCGCCCGTTCCCGGCTCCGGCACCACCTGGGACTGGACGGTGAAGGGGTTCGCCGGCCCCGGAGACCGGTGGCTTCTCGCCGGCGGCCTGACGCCGCAGAACGTCCGGGAGGCCGTACGGTCCGCCCTCCCGTGGGGCGTGGACGTCTCCAGCGGGGTCGAGAGCAGCCGCGGCGTCAAGAGCCCCGCTTTGATCACCTCGTTCGTCGAGGCCGCACGCTCGGCACGTTGAGGACGGCGCACGCCCGCCGCCGGTCCATGACCGGCTCGTCACATCGCCGGGCGAAGCCTCGCGAGGGTTTCACGAACAGCCGCGCACCAGCGGCCTAGAGCAGGTCGCGCATGCGGTTGATCTCGGCCCGCTGGGTGGCCACGACGTCCTTGGCCAGCTGGATGGTGGTGGTGTCGGTGCCGTTGGCCAGGAGGGTGTCGGCCATCTCCAGGGCGCCCTCGTGATGCCTGATCATGAGGGTCAGGTAGAGGCGGTCGAACGCCGTCGAGCTCGACGACTCGAGGGACTCCAGTTCGTCGGGGGTGATCATTCCCGGCATGGAGTGGTGGTCGTGGCCGGAGGCGGGGAGCTTCTTGTTGCGGCGGAGCCAGTCGCGCATCAGGGTGATCTCACCGGTCTGGGCGGCGCGGATGCGGGAGGCCAGGGACTTCACGCGGGCGTCCGAGGCGCGGGTGGGGGCCAGGTCGGACATCACGACCGCCTGGCCGTGGTGGACGATCATCATGCGCATGAAGGCGACGTCGGCCTCGGTGGGGGCGGGCTGGGCCGTCGGGCCGGCGGTGACCGTCGCGTTCGGCTCGCCCGGGCGGCCCGGGGCCAGCATGGTCGCGGTGGGGCCCTCGACCGGGGCGTCGCCGCCGCTGCAGCCGGTCAGCAGCGAGGCCGTCAGCGCCGCAGCGGCGAGGGCGCGGAGACCGTGTCCAGAGACGCTCATGTGAAGCACTCCCCTTCGTCCGTCAAGACGTGAAGGTACAAGTCCGCCACCTCCCCAGCGACATGTCACGCCATACCAACATCGTTACAAACTTGTAAGGGCTTTCGTAAAAGGAGAGAAACGGGCGATACTCGCGGCGATCGATCGATCCGTGTCCGTCAAGGGAGCTCCTGTATGGCCTCCAGAGTCACGCACAGACCGACCGCCCGAATCCTGACCGCGGTACTCGCCGCTCTCGCCCTCATCCTCGGCGCCGCCCCCGCGTCCGCCGCCCCGCCCATCCCGGGCGTGGACGAGATGGTGTCGAGCCCCAACCTCAAGCACCTGGCGAACCTCCCCAAGGAGGGGCCGTTCGCCTCGGTCAGCGCCCTGAACTCCGACCTCGCCTTCAAGGGGAAGTTGGCGTTCGCCGGCAACTACAACGGCTTCACGGTGTACGACATCCGCAAGCCCGCCGCACCCAAGGTCGTCAGCCAGGTCCTCTGTCCTGGATCCCAGAACGACATCTCCATCAGCGGGAACCTGCTGTTCCTGTCGACGGACTCCTCCCGCAGCGACGACTCCTGCCAGAGCGTCGCCAAGCCGGTCACCGACGCGACCGCCTGGGAGGGAATCAAGATCTTCGACATCGGCGACCCGGCGAACCCCAGGTACGTCAAGTCGGTCGAGACCAAGTGCGGGTCGCACACCCACACCCTGGTGCCGGCCAAGAGCAAGAAGACCGTCTACCTGTACGTCTCGTCCTACCTGCTCGGCGAGTCGAGCGTGGGTCCGGACTGCTCGTACCCGCACGACAAGATCTCCGTGATCAAGGTGCCGGTGAAGGACCCGACGGCGGCGTCGCTGGTCGCCGAGCCCGTCCTGTTCAGCGACGGGGGCAACCCCGGGGACGGCCTCCCCTACCCCGAGGGCACCTACCAGACCACCGGCTGCCACGACCTCACCGTCTACCCGGAGAAGGAGCTGATGGCCGGCGCCTGCATGGGCGACGGCGCGCTGTTCGACATCTCGGACCGGGAGAAGCCGCGCCTCATCACCGCGGTCCGCGACGATGCGAACTTCTCGTTCTGGCACTCCGCGACCTTCAACAACAAGGCCAATAAGATCGTCTTCACGGACGAGCTCGGCGGCGGCGGCACGGCGACCTGCAACGCGGCCATCGGCCCCGAGAAGGGCGCCAACGCCGTGTACGACATCGTCGGCAAGGGAGACCGCCGCAAGCTGGTCTTCGCCAGCTACTTCAAGATCCCGCGCGCGAACGCCGACACCGAGAACTGCGTCGCCCACAACGGCAACCTGATCCCGGTCAAGGGCAAGGACATCATGGTCCAGGCCTGGTACCAGGGCGGGATCTCGGTCTGGGACTTCACGAACTCGCGCAAGCCGAAGGAGATCGCGTTCTTCGAGCGCGGGCCGCTGTCGGAGACCTCCCTCATCACGGGCGGCTCGTGGTCGTCGTACTACTACAACGGCTACATCTTCTCCAACGACATCCAGAAGGGGTTCGACGTCCTGAACCTCACCGATCCGCGCACCGACCGCGCCAAGCGCCACACCTACCCGGAGCTGAACGCCCAAACCCAGTTCGACCTGTTCTGACCCG
>NZ_BAAATZ010000037.1:239349-279295 GCF_039533685.1 Actinocorallia aurantiaca
CGGACGCTCCGCCGCCGACCTCCGCGCCGAACGCGTCATCCGGATCGGTCTTCGGTTTCCGGGCCGCCTCCGGCGCGGAGGTTCCGGAGCCGGATCCGGGCGACCAGCAGGCGGCGGCGCCATTCGGGGAGCAGGATGTGGACGAGGAGGGCCTCCCTGACCCGGCGGCGTTCCGGCCGTCCGTCCGTCCGGCGGGTCACCAGGTCCGTCAGCAGGCGGCGGGTCTTCCGGCTGTGCCATGCCGCGGCGTACAGGGGATCGATCAGGTCCGGGTGGGTCTCCGCCAGGTCCAGCCAGCGGGAGAGCGCCTCCGTGAAGCCGGGGAAGTCCGCGGGCGCGTCCAGCGCGATCGCCCAGGCGGTGACCGCGTCCAGAGGGTCGATGCCGTCCGTCAGGAGGGCGGGGAGGTCTCCGGGCCGCGCGGCGGCGATCAGGGACAGGAAGAGCTCGGTGCCGAAGGCCTGCCGGGGAAGGGGGCTGTCGTGAGCGCCGGACTGGTCGAGGGCGAAGGCCAGGACGGGGAGCGGATGCTCGCCGGCCAGGGTCAGCGCGTGCTTCAGCAGGTGGGGTCGCAGACCGGGACGGCCCTCGGCCACGGCCAGGTCGATGGCCTCCAGCACCTGGTGCGGCCCGGCCTCCCCGAAGGCGGGTAGCAGGTCGAGGAGGACGCGTATCGCGGCGTCGAGCCGGGACGCCCCGTCCCGGGGAGAGAGGCCGCGAGCACTTCGGACCCACCGCAGAGCGGTCGTGAAGACGGTGGAGGCATCGTGTTCGGCGAGTTCCCGGACCACCTCGACGACCTCCCGGCGGACCTGCGCGTTGCCGTGGGTCGCCAGATGCATCAACCGGGTGAGGGCGACCGGCGGGTAGGCCTGGCCGATGACCTGGCAGACCCGGGCGATCGTCAGTTTCAGGGTCTGCGGCGTCCTGCTCTGCCGTGACCACTCGTAGAGGCTGCC
This sequence comes from Actinocorallia aurantiaca, assembly GCF_039533685.1. Classification (NCBI taxonomy): domain Bacteria; kingdom Bacillati; phylum Actinomycetota; class Actinomycetes; order Streptosporangiales; family Thermomonosporaceae; genus Actinocorallia; species Actinocorallia aurantiaca. The sequence goes on from NZ_BAAATZ010000037.1 coordinate 240,309, forward strand.
GCGGACGCGTCCGCCCACGACCGGGTCGAGGCAGCTCTCGGACAGCACGATGTAGGCGAGATCGGCCTCGTGGACCTGGCCGTCCGCCCATTCACGCGCCTTCCCGGTGATCCGTTCGGGTTCGTCGCATCGACTCGCCAGCCTGGCGAAGAGCCTGACGCGGTGCGTGTGCTCGGCCTTCCGTTCCAGGACGGGAACCGCGGGCAGGCCTTCCAGCCAGGCGAGCGGATCCGTCCGCGCGGGCAGGTGTTCGGCGCAGCCCCGGTAGGCCTTTTCCACCTCCTGTTCACCGGTCTTCGAGCCGATCTCGTCGACGAGCCCGGCCAGGCGCGACGCGTCGCCCGGTGAGGCGTCCTTCAGCAGCTCTCCGCCCCGGGGCCAGTCCAGCCACCGGGGGTGGACCCCCCGGTGGAGGAGGTGGCTGCGGTAGACCTCCTCGGCGGGCGGCGGCTCCACGGTGATGGGGGCGGGGAACTCGGCGAAGCGCCGTTGCTCCGCTGCGGTCCCGACGATGACGGCGAACCCGCGGGAGGCGCGGACGGCGGAGAGGAAAGAGCGCAGCCGGGAGGGCTCCGTATCGCGGGCGCGCACGATGTAGCCGTCGCCCGCCTCCAGACGGACCGCCTCTTCGGTGTCGTCCTGCTCGACCGAGAAGCGATGGATGCGCGCCGCCGGCAGCAGCTGCCCCAGCACGGCGACCGCCGCCGTCTCCACTCCCGTCCCGGCAGGCCCGGCCAGCGCGACGAAACGGTACAGCTCGAGGGTCTTCCTGATCGCGTCGTGGTCACCGACGGGAACGTAGGTCCTCGTCCTGCCGCGGATCTCGTCCTCGGAGAGCACCAGCTCGGGACGGCCGCGGACGATCCCGATCTGCTGAGCGACGAGGTCGTTCCCCACGGTCTCGCCGATGACGTCCTGGTCGTCCTCTCCGTCGATCGCGACGTCCTCGATCACGGTCATGACCACCCCGTGTTGATATGGATCTCGGCGGCGCGGCGGGAACCGGACAGCTCGGCGTCGAGGGTGGGCAGCGCACGGTGTTTCTGCATCTCCGGGACCTTTCAGGTGGATGGTTCGGTCCCTTCAAATGTGCGGCGAAACGGCCGGTCACACTGTCAACTATGAGACGTCTGCATGGCCCGAAGCGGCCAAACCCGCCGGATCTGTCCTTGCCATCCCGGTATCCGCCCATCCGGATCCGGGTCGGCGGCGGCCCGCAGCAGGAGTGAGATGCGTTCCCGGACGCGGTCGCCGAGTCCGGAAACGTCCTGACGGCCCAGTCCCTCGGTGGGCAGCGGTTCTCCGGCGAGGATCCGCACTGTTCCGCCGAAGATCCGGGCTCCTCCGGCGGGCCATGCGCGGCCGGTCCCCTCCACCGCCACGGGCACGACGGGGGCGCCGTTGTCGACCGCGATCACGAAGGCCCCCGGTTTGAAGGGACGCATGCCACTTTCGGGAGAGCAGGTCCCCTCCGGAAAGATCAGCAGCGAGACGCCGTCGGCGAGGGCGCGCGCGACCTCTTCGTTGATCGTCTCCCGGTCCGCGTTGCCCCGGTCCACCTCGACCATTCCCGCAGCCCGCAGCGCGTGGCCCAGCAGCGGCACGGTGAACAGTTCGCGTTTGGCCAGGACGCGCAGCGAGGAGCCGAAGACGGCGAGATGCACCATGGGGTCGAGGTTGGACGGGTGGTTGGAGACCACGACGTAAGCGACGGAGCGGTCAAGGCGTTCGAACCCCTCCACGCGCACCTTGGTGCCCGTCACGAAGAGGCAGATCCGTGCCCAGGTCCGGAGCACCTTGTCCGTGACCGCACGGCGTCGCCGCCATCTCCTCGGCAGGACCAGAAGGACGAACGCGCCGACCACCGTCGCCAGAACACCCGTCGGCAGCGCCAGAACGGTCCGCCAGGCGTAACGGCGCCCGGGTGTGCGCCATGGGCGCCGCAGCATTCTGTTCACCGGTTCCTCCGCCCTCGTCGCATGACCCGATCCACCGCAAGAAGACCTTCACATCATGTCAACAGCGACCCTGACCGGCATATTCGTGATACGTCGCGGATTCACCCGCCTCACCTCCTAGTCCGTTCGCGGTGATCCGTTCCCGACGTTCGGAGCGCGCTTCGCGTTTTCCGTGACGGAATGCGTGCCCGGAATCGGTTCCGGCATCGATACCGACCGTTCTCTGCGATCCGGTGTTCGCCTTTAAAGGAGTCGACCGCGGTGGCGGAGCGGGGCAGCATGGGGGGCAGAACGCCACGGGGAGGGCTGATGCCGGAAGCCGACGGGGACGGTAGCGAGGGACCTGCACGGAAAAGGGCGGTGCTGCTGGCACTGCGGCTGTACGCCGGGGAGATGAAGCGCCAGTGGAAGGTGGCGCTGCCGACGCTGACGCTTCCGGCGCTGGGAAACATCTGCATGTTCTACCTGGCGCCGCTGTTCGTGGCGACGCTCGTGGGGCGGCTGGCCGAGGGCGGCGAGTCCTCGACGGGCGAGCTGCTGCCGTACGTGCTCGGCTTCGGCGCGATGCTGCTCACCGGGGAGGCGCTGTGGCGCGGCGGATACCACTTCCTCAACCGGACCTGCGCCCGGGGCATCGAGCGGCTCGGAGTGCGGGGAATGGACGCGCTGCTGACCAAGGACGCGGCGTTCTTCCAGAACTCCTTCGCCGGGGCGCTGACCAAGCGGATCCTGGGGTTCTCCGGAGGGTTCGAGCCCTTCATCGACGCCCTCACCTTCTCGATCATGGCCAGGGTGATCCCGATGCTGTTCGCCTCGGTCGCCCTGTGGTTCTACGACCCGGTGCTGGTCCTGGCGCTCGTGGGCCTCATCGTGGTCACCGGGCTGGTGGCGGCGCCGTTCATCCGGCGGCGGCAGGTGCTGGTGAACGCCCGGGAGGCCGCGAAGGTACGGGTGTCGGGGCACGTCGCCGACGTCCTGACCAACATGGAGTCCGTGCGGGCGTTCGCGGCCGAGGACAGGGAGGCCGCCGAATACCGGGAGAGGCTGGCCGAGCAGAGCCGGCTCTCACTGCGGGCCTGGGACTACGGGAACCTGCGGGTCGACGCCGTCGTCGCCCCGATGTCGGTCCTCACCAGCACGGTGGGGCTGCTGCTGGCGGTGGCGCTGCGCGGCGGGCTCGGAGTCGAGGCCATCGTGGTGACGTTCGCGTACTACTCGAACGCGACCCGGATCATGTTCGAGTTCAACCAGGTGTACCGGCGCCTGGAGACCACGCTGACCGAGGCCGCCCAGTTCACCGAACTGCTGCTGGATCCGCCCACCGTCGTCGACCCGGAGGACCCCCGGCCGCTGCGGCCGGCCGACGCGTCGATCCGGTTCGAACGGGTCCGGTTCGCGCACGACGGCGCGTCCACCCTGTTCGACGGGCTCGACCTGGAGGTCGCCGGCGGATCGAAGGTCGGGCTCGTGGGCCGGTCGGGCGGCGGCAAGAGCACCCTGACCCGGCTGCTGCTCCGGCTCATGGACGTCGACGACGGCCGGATCCTCGTCGGCGGCCAGGACATCGCGCGGCTCCGCCAGAGCGACCTGCGCAGCCTGATCTCCTACGTCCCGCAGGATCCGGCGATGTTCCACCGGTCGATCCGGGACAACATCGCCTTCGCCCGCCCGGACGCCACCGAGGCCGAGGTGCTGCGGGCCGCGCGGGCGGCGCACGTCACCGAGTTCGCCGAAGCCCTGCCCGCCGGATGGGACACCCTGGTCGGGGAGCGCGGCGTCAAGCTGTCGGGAGGGCAGCGGCAGCGGGTCGCGCTCGCCCGCGCCATCCTGCGGGACGCGCCGATCCTGCTGCTCGACGAGGCGACGAGCGCCCTGGACTCCGAAAGCGAGGTCCTCGTCCAGGAGGCCCTGTGGCGTCTGATGCGGGACCGCACCGCCCTGGTCGTCGCGCACCGCCTGAGCACCGTGGTCAGCATGGACCGCCTGGTGGTCCTCGACCGCGGGCACGTCGTCGAGCAGGGCTCGCACCGTGAGCTCCTCGACGCGCGGGGCCCCTACGCCCGCCTCTGGCACCACCAGTCCGGCGGCTTCCTCACCGAGGACGACGACGCCCCGGACGCCTCACCGCCGCATGGGCCGCCCCACCCGTCCGTCCAGGGCGTCCAGCCTTAGGAGCCGAGCTCGGGAAGGTTCTCGGCCAGCGGCACGAACTCGGTGACCGTCAGCAGCCCGTCGTGGTCGACGTCGTACTCGGCGAACAGCGCCTTGACGAGCCCCGACAGGTCGTTCACCTCCGCCGCCGGAAACATCCCCGCGATCGCCGCGGTCACCTCGTCCACGGTGAGCCGGCCGTCCCCGTCGGTGTCGTATCGGGCGAACACCGCCCCGTACTGATCGGACATGTCTTCCTTCCATTGAAGCGACCGTGGCCCCTGATCGTAACCACTCCCCCGACGGCGGCGATCGCTTCACCCTGTGGGGGTGGGAACCGGTGTGGACGACAGCGACAGCCCCGCGTAGACCTCGTCGAGGACCGCAGGAAGCAGGGCGTTCGCCGTGGTCTTCCCTTCGGGCGACAGGGTCAGGTTCGTCCAGATCACGAGCGTCACGTCGTTGTCCGCGTCATGGCCGATGAACGAGTTGAAGCCCGGGAGTTCACCGCCGTGGTAGTACATCGAGGCGTTCGGGCCGAAACGCTGGTAGGAGATCCCGTAGCCGTACCACTGCCCGCCGGGCTTGCGCGGACCCTCCGGTCGCAGGCTGCGGAGCCACTGCCGCTGGTACTCGGCGTTCAGGACCCTGCCCGAGACCAGCGCCCGAATCCACGTGGCCAGATCGTCCGCCGTGGAGATGACGCCTCCTGCGGCTCGGGCATAGGAGGAGTTCTGGTGGGTGTAGTCGACGGGCTTGAGCTTCCCGGCCCGCGCGGCATCCCGTATATCGGCGGGATACGGCTTGTCGACCAGCGCGTAGGAGGTTCCCCCGTACATGTAACCGTGCGAGTAACGCTCCGGGATGGAATTGTCGTCGGCGGCGGGAAGTGACGTCCGCTGCAGCCCGAGAGGTCCGAACAGCCGGTCCTGGAATTGCCGGGACAGCGGGCGGCCTCCGGCCTTCTCGGCTACTAGGCCCAGCAATGCGTAGTTGGTGTTGTTGTAGTCGTAGGACTTTCCGGGTGAGGACTTCGGCGGGTGCCGGAACGCGATGGCCAGTACCTCCTGAGGCGTCCAGACCTTCTTCGGATCGGCGTCCAGAGCCTTCGCCAGTTCGGGTGCGTCCGTGTAGTTGTAGAGCCCGCTCCGCATCTTCAACAGGTCCGCGATGGTGATGTTCTCTCCGTTGGGAACACCGGGGACGTAGGCGGACACCGGGTCGCTGAACTTGAGCTTTCCGTCCTGGGCCAGGAGCACGACCAGCGCCGACGTCATGGTCTTGGTGTTCGAGGCGATCCGGAAATGGGTGTCGGCGTCCGGCGGAGTCCGTGTGCCCAGTTTCGTGGTGCCGACCGCCGCGTCGAACTCTCCCTGCGGGGTGCGCAGCAGGACCACGGCCCCGGGGACTCCCAGTTTCCTGGCGGCGGCGTCCACCGCGGCCTGGAATGCGGCCGGATCGATGGACTTCAGTGCCGACGGCTTCGGCGTGGAAGACGTCGGCCTGATCGACACGCCCGGGAGCGCCGCCGTCGTCGGCCCCGAAGGGGACGAACAGCTCGCGGCCAAAAGGGCGACGCAGGACGCGATCCCGGAGATACGGGCAGGACGTGCTTTTCTGGACATACAGCCTTGCGTACCCAGAAAGCGATTCACGCCAATGGCGACCGGTGGAGCAGGTGCCGTTTATGGAGAACCTTTACGTGACAACGCTGCCCGAAAGGCGCGTTAAGGGCCGGGAGTCAGTACCGGTTCGTCTCGGCGTCCAGGGCGAGGCCCTCGTCGATCACTTCCGCGGAGACGTCCTTGAGGCCCAGGTGGTCCTTGGCTATCCGGCCGAGGGTGGGCAGGGCCCCGCGGTCCGGCCAGGTCTCGGGGCTCCACAGCGAGGAGCGCAGGAACGCCTTCGAGCAGTGCATGTACAGCTCCTCGACCTCGACGAGGAGCGCGAGCCGGGGGCGCTTTCCCTGGACCGTCAGGTCGTCGAAGAACGGGGCTTCCGAGACGAGGGTCCCGCGCCCGTTCACGCGCAGGGTCTCGTTCATGCCCGGCACGAGGAACAGCAGGCCGACGCCGGGGTGGTGCAGCACGTTGCGGAGGCTGTCGAGCCGGTGGTTGCCGGGACGGTCCGCGATCGCCAGCCGGTGGTCGTCCAGGACCAGCACCGATCCGGCGGGGTCCCCCCGAGGGGAGACGTCGCAGGTGCCGTCCGGGTTCGCGGTCGCCAGCAGCACGAACGGGGAGTGCGCGATGATCGTGCGGGCGTGCTCGTCGATCCGGGCGATGTCCTTGTCCCAGATGCCCTGCGACGGCTCGCGCACGATCTCGCGGAGCTCGGCCTCGGTCTGCACCGTACGGATCTCAGAAGGATTCACCAGGCGAATATAAGGTAAGCCCATGCCGCTTGTGTCCCGCCGTGTCCGCTCGTGACCAGAGAGACCCGTACGCTGCCCGCCTTCGAGGCGGGACCGGTCGAGGTGCCGTTCACGATCCTGGGCTGGAGCGAGGACTTCGCCCACGACACCACCTGGAACGAGCACTCCCACCCCTTCCACGAACTGCTGTGGAACGAGCGGGGCGCCTCCACCGCCGTGGTGGGGGCGCGGGCCTGGACGGTGACCCCCGCCCTGGGCCTGTGGATGCCCGCGGGCACGCTGCACTCCGGCTCGGCGATCGCCGGCACCCGGTGCCGCGCCAACTTCTTCGGCTTCGACACCATGACCTCGATCTCCGAGACGCCCGCCGGCGTCGAGATCACCCCGCTGCTCCGGCTGCTGCTGGAGCGGCTCGCCGACACGGGACTGCCCGACGGCTCGCGGGCGGTGACCGAGGCGATGGTGCTCGACGTGCTCACGCCCTCCCCGCGCGAACTGCTCCTGCACATGCCCGTTTCGGAGCTGCTGCGTCCGATCGCCGACGCGGTCCGGGAGGATCCGGGCGATCCGCGGACGCTGGCGGACTGGGCGTCCCAGCTCGGCGTGAGCCCCCGCACGATCACCCGAGCCTTCAACACGGAGACGGGCACCAGTTTCGCGCGCTGGGTCGCGGCGGTGCGCGCCCAGCACGCGGTCGCGCTGCTCACCCGGGGCTGGGAGGTCGACGCCGTGGCCGAGGAGGTCGGTTACCGCTCGGCAAGCGCGTTCGGTGCGGCCTTCCGGCGGACGACCGGGCTGACACCGGGCGCGTTCCGGGCGCGTTGAGGATCCGGGTCTCCCAAGGCCTTTTTCCCTATGCGGCAAGGGTTTCGCGGACGTATCGCGGACCTTGATCACACCTCGCCGAAGGTTCGCCGCCCGGTCTCGATGTCCCGATCTCGACAACAGGTGGCTCAAAAGCTCTATTGCGACAACTCGGTCATTCCTCCTAAGGTTCCGACCAAGGCAAGCCTTACCTAACCAAGTAGGGGGCTTGCGGCAGTACGGTGTACCGCTCCACGAACGCAGGACCGCGATCCAGACGTGCGAGAGACGGCACCAGCGGAATTCTGAGAGTGGAGTACGGATTGAAGCGTTCACATAGCCTCCGCGTCCTCGCCGCGGCGGCCCTCGTCGCCGGCCTCGCGGGCTGCGGCGGCTCGTCCGAGACCGAGGAGGAGACCAAGAGCAGCAGCTCGAACGCCTTCCCCATGACGATCCAGCACGCGCTCGGCACGACCACCATCAAGGCGAAGCCGGAGCGGGTCGCCACCGTCAACTGGGCCAACCACGAGGCGCCGCTGGCCCTCGGCGTCGTTCCCGTCGGCATGGCCGCCGCGAACTTCGGCGACGACGACGGCGACGGCCTCCTGCCCTGGGTCGAGGAGCGCCTCACCGAGCTCAAGGCCGAGACGCCCGTCCTGTTCGACGAGACCGACGGCATCGACTTCGAGGGCGTCGCCGACACGAAGCCGGACGTCATCCTCGCCGCCTACTCGGGCCTGACCCAGCAGGACTACGACACCCTCAGCGAGATCGCCCCCGTCGTGGCCTACCCGGAAGCCGCCTGGGCGACCCCGTGGCGCGACATCCTCCGGATGAACAGCAAAGCCATCGGGCTCGCCGACGAGGGCGAGAAGCTCATCACCGGCATCGAAGGCGACATCAAGGACACCGTAGCCAAGTACCCGCAGCTCAAGGACAAGTCGATCATGTTCATGACGCATGTCGACCCTAACGACGTGAGCGAGGTCGGCTTCTACACCACGCACGACACCCGCACGCTGTTCTTCGAGGACCTCGGGATGAAGATCCCGGCCAGCGTCGCCGACGCGTCCAAGGGCACCGACAAGTTCGCCCTGACGCGGAGCGCCGAGCAGATCGACGTCTTCGACGACGTCGACATCATCACCGGATACGGCGACGAGAAGGGCGACCTCCTCAAGAAGATCAGCGCGGACCCGCTGCTGTCGAAGATCCCCGCCGTCAAGCGCGGCTCGGTCTACCTGCTGCCCGACAGCAAGCCGCTGGGCACCGCCGCGAACCCGACCCCCCTGTCGATCTCGTGGGTGCTGGAGGACTACGTCAAGGCCCTCGCCGGAGCCGCGGACAAGGTCAAGTGACCTCTGTCGAAACCGACCGCCCGGACGCCGCACTCGTGCGGCGTCCGACGCGTGTCCGGGTTCTGTGGCTGCTCGTCCTGGTCGGCGTCCTGGCCGTGCTCATGGTGGCCTCCGTCGCCTTCGGCTCGCGTGACGTCGCCTGGTCCGACGTCTGGGCGGCGCTCGGCGGCTCGGACGACACCCTCGAACAGGCCGCGGTCACCAAGCGGATACCGCGCACCCTGCTCGCGGTGGTGATCGGCGCCGCGCTCGGCCTCTCGGGCGGCGTCATGCAGGGCGTGACCCGCAACCCGCTGGCCGACCCGGGCATCCTGGGCGTCAACATGGGCGCGTCGCTCACCGTCGTCACCGCCGTCGCGTTCTTCGGGCTGAGGTCGCCGACCGGGTACATCTGGGTCGCGATGGCGGGGGCCGCCGTCTCGGCCTTGTTCGTCTACACCATCGGGTCCCTCGGGCGCGGCGGGGCCACGCCCCTCAAACTCGCACTCGCCGGCACCGCCACGTCGGCGGCCTTCGCGTCCCTCGTCAGCGCCGTCGTCCTGCCCCGCAACGACATCGCCGGGAGCTTCAAGCTCTGGCAGATCGGCGGCGTCGGCGGTGCGTCCTACGAGCGCATCGGGCAGGTCCTGCCGTTCCTCGTGGTCGGCGCCGTCTTGTGCCTCCTGTCCTCGCGGGCGCTGAACTCGCTCGCCCTGGGCGACGAACTCGCGGCCGGGCTCGGCGAGCGCGTCGCCGTCGTCCGGGCCGTGGCCGCCCTCGGCGCCGTCGTGCTGTGCGGCTCCGCGACGGCCGTCGCCGGGCCGATCGCCTTCGTCGGACTCGTCGTCCCGCACGCCTGCCGCCTGCTCGTCGGCGTCGACCACCGCTGGCAGTTGCCGTTCTCGGCCCTGGTCGGCGCGGCCCTGCTCACCGCCGCCGACGTCGTCGGCCGTATCGTGGCACGCCCCTCCGACATCGAGGTGGGCATCGTGACGGCGCTGATCGGCGCCCCGTTCTTCATCCACATCGTCCGCAGCCAGAAGGTGCGTGAGCTTTGAGCGCCCCCGCCGCCACCCGGACGTCCCCGAAGCGGGCCGCCCGCGACCTGGACTCCGTGATCCGGGACGTCGCCCGCGGCCGCCGCCGCCGCGCCTCCCGGCGCCGCGTCGTGCTCCTGACGCTGGCGGTGCTCGTCGTCGCGGGGTTCGCCGTGACCCTGATGTTCGGGCAGACGTTCTACCCGCCCCGCGACGTGATCGACGTGATCCTCGGCGAGCAGGTGCCGGGCGCGTCCTTCACCGTCGGGCGGCTCCGGCTGCCGCGGGCCGTGCTCGCCGTGGTCGCGGGATTCAGCTTCGGCCTGGCGGGCGTCACCTTCCAGACGATGCTCCGCAACCCGCTGGCCAGCCCCGACATCATCGGCATCAGCTGGGGCGCGAGCGCCGCGGCGGCCATCGCGATCGTGTCGCTGTCCCTCGGCCGCACCCAGGTGTCGGCCCTCGCCATCGTCTCCGCCCTCGCCGTCGCCCTCCTGATCTACCTCCTGGCGTTCCGCGACGGCGTCGTCGGCACGCGGCTCATCCTCATCGGCATCGGGATCTCCGCGATGCTCGAGAGCGTCACCTCCTACGTCCTGTCCCGGGCCGCCGAGTGGGACCTCCAGGAGGCCACGCGCTGGCTGACCGGCAGCCTCAACGGGGTGACGTGGGAGCAGACCCTGCCCGCCCTCGTCGCGATGGCCGTCCTCACCCCCGCCCTGCTGGCCCTGTCCCGCGACCTGTCGATGATGCAGCTCGGCGAGGACACCGCCTCCGCCCTCGGCGTCCGCGTCGAACGCACCCGCGTCATGGTGATCGTCGCCGCCGTCTGCCTGATCGCGTTCGCCACGGCGGCGGCCGGCCCGATCGCGTTCGTGGCGTTCCTGTCCGGCCCCATCGCGGCCCGGCTGCTCGGCCCGGGCGGCTCCCTCCTCGTGCCCGCCGGGCTCGTCGGCGCCCTCCTGGTCCTCGTCGCCGACTTCGCCGGCCAGTTCGCGTTCGACGTCCGCTACCCGGTCGGAGTCGTCACCGGCGTCCTCGGCGCGCCCTATCTCGTCTACCTGATCGTCCGCACTCACCGGGCCGGAGGCTCGCTATGACCACCTCCCACTCCCTCACCGCCGAGCGCCTCACGCTCGGCTACGGCGACCGCGCCGTCGTCGAGTCCCTCGACCTGGCCGTCCCGCCCGGGAAGATCACGGTCATCGTCGGGGCGAACGCCTGCGGCAAGTCGACGCTGCTGCGCTCCCTGTCCCGGCTGCTCAAGCCGCGCGAGGGCCGGGTCGTCCTGGACGGCAGGGAGGTGCACCACATGCCCGCCAAGGAGCTGGCCCGCACGCTCGGGCTGCTGCCCCAGTCGCCGGTCGCGCCCGAGGGCATCACCGTGCTCGACCTCGTCGGCCGCGGCCGCCACCCCCACCAGGGGCTCTTCTCCCGCTGGAACGACAAGGACGACGCCGCGGTGGCCGCGGCCCTGGAGGCCACGCAGACGACGGATCTCGCCGACCGCGCCGTCGACGAGCTGTCCGGCGGCCAGCGCCAGCGCGTCTGGATCGCCATGGCCCTGGCCCAGCAGACCGACCTGCTCCTCCTCGACGAGCCCACCACGTTCCTGGACGCCAGCCACCAGGTCGAGGTCCTGGACCTGCTGACCGACCTGAACCACGCCCGCGGCACCACCATCGTCATGGTCCTGCACGACCTCAACCTCGCCGCCCGCTACGCCGACCACCTCATCGCCCTCGCCGACGGCCGCCTCCACGCCTACGGCCCCCCGGCCGAGGTCCTCACCGAGGACACCGTCCGCACCGTCTTCGGCCTCGACAGCCGCATCATCGAAGACCCCGTCTCCGGCCGCCCCCTGATGCTCCCCATCGGCCGCCATCACATCCGCCCTCAGCCCGTCTCCACACCGGACTGACCACCCGCGGCGTCACACGTACTGGTCGGTGTACGTTCCGGCGGGCGCGATGGGGGTGATCACGTCGATCAGGACCCCGTCGGGGTCGGCCACGATGAAGTGCCTCTGCCCGAAGTCCTCGTCGCGCAGCTCCAGTTCGGGTCGCAGGCCGCCGCGGACGACGAGGCGATCCCACTCCGCGTCCACGTCCGCCACCTCGAAGTTGAGCAGCAACCCCCGGACGGGAGCGCGGTACGCCTCGGGCAGCGTCGGGTGGGTGTGGTCGAGCAGCGCGAGCTCGTACTGCGGTTCTTCCCGTCGCCGCAGGCTCACGTACCAGTCGGCCTCGAACGTCGGCTCGAACCCCATCAGCCCTGTGTAGAAGGCGCGCGACTCCTGGATCCGCGAGGTGCAGACGACCGGGTAGAAGCTGGTCAGTTTCATAGGGGCTCCTTCGCATACCGTCGGTATGTGAAGGTAACCTATTGGCGTACCACCGGTATGTCAACGAGCGGAGCGTGAAGGTGAACGGCGGCAGGGCGCGGCAGAAGGAGCAGACCCGGCGGACCCTCATCCGCGAGAGCAGGCGCCTGTTCGCGACAGCCGGCTACGGCGCGGTGAGCCTGTCGGAGGTCGTCCGCGCCGCCGGAGTCACCAAGGGCGCCCTCTACCACCACTTCGACGGCAAGACCGCCCTGTTCCGCGCCGTCCTGGAAGAGGTGCAGCAGCAGGTCGCCGAGGCCGTGGCCGCCGCCGCCGAGGCGCAGGACGACCCGTGGGCGCGGTTCACCGCCGGATGCCAGGCGTTCCTCACCTCCGGCACCGACCCGGACGTCCGGCAGATCATGCTCCTCGACGGTCCCGCCGTCCTGGGGTGGAACGAATGGCGCGCCCTGGACGAGGCGGCCTCGGCCCGCCACCTCGCCGAAGAACTCACCGCCCTGATCGAGGAGGGGCTGCTCCCTCCGCAACCGGTCGCGCCGCTGACCCGCCTGCTGTCCGGAGCGATGAACGAGGCGGCCCTGTGGCTGGCCGAATCGACGAACCCCGAAGACCTCACCGACGCCAGGGCCGCCCTGTCCCGGCTGCTGGAGGCCCTGCGGTCGCCGCAGTAGAATCCCCGCCTCGCGGTCGTCGGCCTCTTGAATCAACTCGACTCGACCGGCGGAGGCCAGGCCTCTACCTCGGCTGCTCCGGCCAGTACGAGTGGTACGTCCTGAGCCCCGCGGCCCGGTCCCGTTCCCGTTTCCCGGCCGCCAGCGCACGGACGTCCTCGGCGGAGGGCGCCTTCTCGGCAGGAAGCGGCACCAGGCCCTCCCTCACCACCTCCGCCTGGTACCGGTTGCCGCCGGACCAGTCGTCGTGGGCGGCGGAGAGGCGCAGCAGCGAACCCCCCTCGACGTGATGGACGCTGACGCCCCTCTCGTACTCCACCGACCAGTCCGTGGTCTCGTAGCTCCGCTCCAGGCCCCCTTCGGAGTTCAGCAGGTAGTAGCTGCGTTCCTCGACCAGTTCCTCGCCTCCGGGGGTGCGGGGTAGGAGCAGTTCCCCGGCCAGCGGGAACGCCGGTCCCTCGACCAGCACGCCCCCGCCGTCCGACCGCCAGGCTCGCGGTCTCCACTCCTCACCCATCCCTTTGGTCCTCGCCGCTCGTCAGCGAGTCGAGCCAGCCGAGGAGGCGTGCGCCCTCGTCGGTCATGATCTTCGGGTCGCGCAGGGCGTTGGCCAGCAGCGACATGCCCTGGTAGCCGGAGACGAGGGTGACGGCGAGCCCGCGGGGGTCGGACATGCCCAGGGCGCGGAACTGGCTTTCGGCCCAGTCCAGCAATCCCCGGATCACCTCGGCGGCCGCCAGGTCGAGGGTGCCCTCTTCCCGTTTGTCGAGCTCGACGGCCAGGGTGCCGGTGGGGCAGCCGTAGTGAACGGCGACGTCGCTCTGGCTGATCCAGGCCTCGACCAGGCCCTTGAGCCGGTCACGCGGATCGGCCAGCCGGTCCAGCCGCCCGGTGAGCTCGGCCAGGTGGGCGGCGTGCTCGGCCAGAGCGGCCTCGACCAGCGCGTCCTTGGTCTTGAAGTAGTAGTAGACGTTCCCGACGGGTACGTCCGCCTCGTGCGCGATGTCGGCCAGGGTGGTGCGCTCGACACCCTGGCGGTGCAGGACGCCGGCCGCCGCGGCCGCCAGCTTCCGGCGTTTGTCCCCGCCCCGTCCCCGGGACTTCGTTGAGTCAGTCACCCGACTGACTATAGACAGGCCCGCACGGAAGCACGCCGACCCGCCTCGGGGCCGGGCCTCCGGATTCGCCTTGATCGTCGGTAGATGTCCTTTGCGTATGGCTTCCGAGGGGGTCGAGGCCGGGGGTCAGGGTGAGGTTCGTTCGCCGTTTTAAGGTTGCCAAGCCGGTCGCTGGCGTCTCTCTGCCCCCCGCGTGGCTACGGTGCTGTCGGGGGAAGGAGAACTCGATCATGCAACTGTTGGACGCGTTCGAGCGGCACCCGGTCGAGGCGGCCGTCGTCGCGGGGTGTGCCGTGGTGCTGGCCGTGCTGTGCCTGGCACTCGTGAGCCGGGGGCTCCGGGCGATGCGGCGCGGGAAGGTCGAGGGGCAACGGGTGGTGACGCTGCTGGGGGCGGCGATCGCGACCGGGCTGTCCGCCCAGGGCATGTACGTCTTCTTCCGCGACTCGGTGGAAGTGCCGGCGGTGCTGCGGATCGTGTTCTTCGCGTTCCTGGAGATCATGGTGCTGGGGTCGGCGCTGCGGGCCAAGGCGTCGATGCAGGAGAAGTACAGCGCCGGGATCGACGGCGTCGCGATGTGGACGTTCACGATCCTGTCGGCGATCCTGGCCGCGACCCACGCGCACGGGATCGGGGAGACGCTGTTCCGGCTGTCGGTGCCGCTCGCGGCGGCGTGGGCGTGGGAACGGGAGATGAAGCTGGAGCGGCGGCGCCGCACCGGCAGGAGCGGGCTCAACTGGACGCTCACTCCCGAGCGGGTCCTCACCAGGCTCGGGCTGGCCGACCCCACCGACCGGACCGCTTCGGAGGCGGGCGCGCAGCACCGGCTGATGCAGCTGGCGCTGGCGGCCAAGAAGGCGCGGATCGCCCGGGACAACGGGAACCGCAGGGCCTACACGAAGGCGCTGCGGAAACTGGACAAGGCGATGGACCGCGCGGCGGAGCTGACGGGGTTGGGAACCGATTCCAACCGGCCGCAGGCTCCGGAGGAGATCCTCGTCGGACGGCTGGCGGTGCTCTACAACACCGAATCGCTGCTCGATCTGCGGCCCGTCGCGCCCTGGGCGCCGCATGTCCCCGCCCCCGTCGCGGCGGAGGCCCCGGCGGTCCCCGTGAAGACGCCTCCGCAGGCGGCGCCTGTGGAGAGACCCGTTGCGGCACGACGCGCGGCGGTTCCCCGAGCGGAGGTCACCGCCCCGGTGGTGGAGCGGGCTCCCGTCGAGGTCGAGGCCGAGGTCCAGGCCCCCTCGGCGCCGCCGGTGAACGTCGACGCCGCGGCCGCCCCGGCGCGGGAGGAGAAGCCCGTCGCCTCCCGGGATGAGGACGAGGACGCAGCCGCAGCCGCGGCCGCGGCCGCCGCTGAGGCCGAGGCGCTGTGGCCGTTCCCGCCCCGGCGCGTGCAGCGGACCCCGTCCGCGGCGCCGAAGGTCCCCGCCGCCCGCACGGCGAGCGAGGACGAGGGGGAGCCCGCCGGGCAGACCGCGCCGGTCGGTGACATCACGGTGCTGGAGACGCCGCTGGCCAGCGTCCCCACGGGGCCGGGCAGGCGGAGCCGTCAGCCGCGAACCGCTCAGCCGAAGACGAAGTAAGTCGCACAGCAGGTTCCTCGGGGCGGAAAAGGAGGCGACGGCGGCCGGATCCATCGGCATCATGCGTAGGGATCGCGGGTGCTCCGCCGGCGGATCTGGATGCCGAGGAGGCGAAGGCGCGTGAGGTTCCGGCAGTTTCCCAAGCTTTCCGAGGTCGCGCCGGCGGATGCTCCGGCAGGCGAGTGGGTCGCTTTCGAGAAGGTGCACGGGGCTCAGCTCGTTCTCGGGCGGGGTGCCGACGGTGCCGTGCGGTTCGGGAAGCGCAAGGCGTGGCTCGCGGACGAGGAGCCGTTCTTCGGGTGGCAGGTGCTCAGGAGGCGGCTGACCGAGGCGGTGCGTGAGATCGCGTCGCGGATCCCCCGGGCCGGGGAGCGCGACCTGGTCGTCTACACGGAACTTCACGGTGGCGGCTATCCGCACCCCGACGTTCCGGTGCTCGCCTCCGCCGGCCCGGTGCAGACGGGGGTCTGGTACGGGCCTGAGCTGCGGGTGGCCGCGTTCGCGATCCTGCTCGCCGCGCCCGGGGAGGACGACGGGGAGCTGCTGGCGCCGTCCGAGACGGAGCTTCTGGTCGAGGGCTGCCCGGGGATCGACGCGGTGCCGGTCGTCGCCCGCAGGGAGTCCCACCGGCGGGTGGCGGAGCTGCCGGTCAGCCGGACGCCCGCCGCTCCGCGACGGGACGGGCTTCCGGCGATCGACGGGAACGTCGCCGAGGGCCTCGTGCTGTGGCCGGACCGGCCGGCCTCGCTCGGCGGCCTGCGCGCCTGGAAGCGGAAGATCCCCCAGATGCGCGAGGAGATGTTCGACCGGTCCCGCCCGTTCGACCCGCACCGACCGGTCCCGCTCGCTGAACTCGGCGAGCTCGCCGTCCGGATGGTCGGCGGCGTCCGGCTGGCCAGCGCCCGCTCCAAGACCGGCGACGATCCGGCCCTGCTCCTCGACGAGCTCGTCCTCGACGTCCTCACCGACCTGGAGGCGGCCCTCCCCGCCGGAATGGCCGCGCTGGAACCAGCGGACCTCGACCTGCTCGCCGAGAGGATCAGACGGGCGGCCGGGACTCTCGGGAGTCGTTCCTCCCGTTGAGCGGCCGGACCGCGCGCTGAGGCGACGCCTCGGCGCGACCGGGCTACAGGCCCAGGCGGTGGGCGTGGCGGGACAGGAAGGCGACGACCTCGTCGGCGGGCTTGTCCGGGAGTCCCCAGATGATCTCGGTGACGCCGGCGTCCTCCCAGGCCGCCGTGGTCTCGGCCGACGGGCGGGCGGCGGCCAAGACGGAGATCTCCGGACGTCCGGCGCGGCCCGCGTCCGCCCAGGCGGCGTGCAGGGCGGCGGCCTTGGCGACGATGTCCTCTTCGATGGGGGTGGTCATCCAGCCGTCGGCGCGGGCGGCGATCCAGGCGAACGTCTTCGGGCCGCCGCCCGCGCCGATCATCAGGGGGATGTGCGGCTGGACGGGCTTCGGCCAGGACCAGGACGGGCCGAAGGAGACGAACTCCCCGGAGTAGGACGCCTGCTCCTCCGTCCACAGGGCCCGCATCGCCTCGACGTACTCGCGCAGCACCGTGCGCCGCCTGTCCGCCGGGACGTGGTGGTCGGCGAGTTCGTCGGTGTTCCAGCCGAAACCGGCACCCAGGGTGACGCGGCCGCCGGACAGGTGGTCGAGGGTGGCGATGGTCTTGGCGAGGGTGATGGGGTCGGACTCGACGGGCAGCGCCACGGCCGTCGCGAGCCGGATCCTCGAGGTGGCCTCGGCCGCCGTGGCCAGCGACACCCACGGGTCGAGGGTGCGCGGGTAGCGGTCGTCGGGGAGCGTCTCGTCGCCGGTGCCGGGGTGGGCGGCCTCGCGCCTGACCGGGATGTGCGTGTGCTCGGGCACGTAGAACGTGTCGAAGCCGTGTTCCTCGGCGGCCCTTGCCGCGGCGGCGGGCGTGATGCCCCGGTCACTGGTGAAGAGCACGATGCCATGGCGCATGCGGCCGATACTAGAACACGTTCTAGAAAAAGCCGGTTGGCTTATGTACAGTCCACGGACACCGTCCGATCCCGGTCGGCACCGGAAAGACCACGGAGGAGTGTCCGTTGACGTTGCGCGTCGTGCAGTGGGCTACAGGCGGTGTCGGCAAGGCCGCCATCGAGATGATCCTCAAGCACCCCGAGCTCGAACTGGTCGGCTGCTGGGTCCACTCCCCCGACAAGGACGGCCGGGACGTCGGCGAGATCATCGGGACCGGCCCGGTCGGGGTCACCGCGACGAGCAGCGTCGAGGAGATCCTGGCGCTGGAGGCCGACGCCGTGATCTACGCGCCGGCGTTCTCCCGCACCAGGGAGATCGCCGCCCTGCTGCGCTCCGGCAAGAACGTCATCACGCCGCTGAACTGGTTCTACCCGATGCCCGAGGACGCCGCGCGGGTGCGGGACGCCTGCCTGGAGGGCGGCACCACGCTCCACGGGACGGGCGTCGACCCCGGCGGCGCCACCGACCTGCACCCGCTGATGTTCGCCGCGCTGTCCTCGGCCGTGACCTTCGTGCGCGGCGAGGAGTTCAGCGACCTCCGCGACTACAACACCCCCGAGGTCCTCCACGACGTCATGGGGTTCGGGCATTCGCCCGAGTACGTGCGCGACAGCCCGCTGCTGGAGCGCATCGGCCACGGGTACACCCAGTCGGTGCGGATGTGCCTGGACGCCCTCGGCTTCGCCGACGCCGAGATCCGCCCCACCCTCGACCTCGCGGTGGCGACCGCGCCCATCGACTGCCCCTTCGGCACGATCGAGCCGGGGCAGGTGGCCGGCGAGCGGCTCCACTGGGACGCCGTGATCGACGGCGAAGTCGTCGTGCGCGTCGGGGCCACCTGGCTCATGGGCGAGGAGAACCTGGACCCCGCCTGGACGCTCGGGCCGGGGGGCCAGCGGTTCGAGGTGGAGGTCCAGGGCGACCCGCCCGCCTTCGTGACCATCCACGGCTGGCACGCCAAGACCATAGAAGAGGGCCTGGTGCGCAACCCCGGCGTGGTCGTGGCCTCGGCCCACTGCGTCAACTCGGTCCCCTACGTGTGCGCCGCCGAGCCGGGGATCAAGACCTACCTCGACCTCCCCCTCATCACCGGCCGGGCCCACCCCGACCTGGCCCGGAAACACCCCTGACGAGCACCGCCCCGCCGGTCACCTCATCCCGCCCGCCTTGGCCCGTGCGAGGTTGACGCCGCTGGAGATGACTCCGATGTGGCTGAACATCTGCGGGAAGTTGCCCATGAACACGCCCGTTGTCGGGTCGATCTGCTCCGGGAGGAGACCGAGCGCGCTGGCCCGGCCGCACAGCGAGGCGTACAGCTCTTCGGCCTGCTCGACGTGGCCCTGCATGACGAGGTTGTCGACCAGCCAGAAGCTGCACAGGACGAACGCGCCCTCGTCGCCGGGCAGGCCGTCGGGGGAACTTTCGTGCAGGTAGCGGTAGAGCAGGCCGCCACCGGCGGACAGGCGTTCGGCGACGGCCCTGGTGGTGGCCTCCATCCGCGGGTGGCCGGCCGGGACGATCTTCCGCAGCGGAAGCGCGAGCAGGCTCGCGTCCAGATCCCCGCGGCCGTCCAGGCTCCCGCTCAGGCTCTGGAGGCCCTCGTTCCAGGCCTGGTCCAGGATGAGCTGCCGCAACTTGTCGGCCGTGGCGCGCCAGGACGTCACCGGCCCGGGGAGGCCGCGCCGCTCACCGATCGTCGCGGCTCTGTCCAGGGCCACCTGGCACATCCCGGCCGAGTAGGTGAAGACCCGGCCCCCGTCGCGCACCTCCCAGATGCCCTGGTCCGGCCGCTGCCACGCCTGCGCGGCGGCCTCGGCCAGCTCCGCCAGGTCGGACCACAGCGCGGGCTGCAGGTCTCCGCCGGAGCGCAGCCACTGGTACGCGCAGTCCAGCACCTCTCCGTAGACGTCGTGCTGGCGCTGCCCGGTCGCGCCGTTCCCCCACCGCACCGGGGCGGAGCGGCGGTAGCCCTCCAGGCCGGGGTCCAGCACCTCCCCCGGGACGGGATCGCCGCGGAGGGTGTACATGATCCGCGGCTCGCGGCTCTGCTCGAAGGCGTCGAGGACCCAGCCGAGGAAGCCGTCGGCCTCGTCCAGGAAGCCGACGCGGCGGAGCGCGAACACGGCGAAGGCGGCGTCCCGCACCCAGGAGTAGCGGTAGTCCCAGTTGCGGACCCCGCCGACCGGCGCGGGCAGCGAGGACGTCGGGGACGCGATCATCGAGCCGTTGACCCAGTCGTCGCACAGCTTCAACGTCATCGCGGAGCGCCGGACCAGCGGCTCCTCCGGGCCGTCGTAGCCGAACCTCCGCATCCAGCGGCGCCACGCCTCGGCCGTCTCCTCCAGCATCGCCTCCGGGTCGAACCGGTGGTGGCGGTGGGCTCGGCCCCAGGAGAGCACCAGGTCGAGGCGCTCCCCCTGTTCCAGGTCGTGCACGGTGCGCAGGCCGTCCAGGGGGCGGTTGGAGCGCAGGTGCAGGTGCAGGTCCGGCTGCCGGGCGACCCGCACCCGCAGCCCGCTTCCCAGGTTCCGGGCCTCTCCCCCGCCGCGGGGCCGCAGCTCCGCCCGCAGGCGGACGGTCCCCTCCAGCACGCGGGCGGAGCGGACGAGTTCGGCGCGGCTCGCGCCCGCGTCGTCGCTGAGGTCGGCGCCGGCGTGCAGGGCCAGCGCGTCTCTGATCCTGAGCAGGCCGGTCGGGCCGCGCAGTTCGGTGACCAGCACCGCGGTGTCCGGCTCGTAGTACTGCCGCGCCTCTCGCAGTCCTTCGACCGCCAGCGTGAAACGCCCGCCCCGTTCGTGGTCCAGCAGGCCGCACAGCAGCGGTTCGCTGTCGAAGTGGGGCAGGCACATCCACGGGATCGACCCGTCCAGGCCGACCAGCGCCGCCGTCGTGCCGTCGCCGATGAGGCCCAGGTCCTCCAGCGGCGGGTACCCCTCCCGTCGGCGGACCTGCCTGAACGGTGGATCGGGATCGAACATGCCGGGTTCCTCCTCGGTCGCACTGCGATCATCGGAGGGCACCGCCCCGCGGGGCGAACGTCGCCGGTCGCACCGCTAACAGACGGTCGGTACTTTCACGGCAACGGATTTACCCTTTCGACCGCTTCCCATAAACGTCATTCCTGGACAGAGGCGGCATCGGCGAGCGGCCCGTGCGAGACGGCGCCGTCACAGGGAGTCGAAGTACGGCTTCATGGCCGGGTAGTAGTCGTCGAAGTCCGGCCTGGGCGAGCCGTCGCGTGAGGCCACGAGCATGTCGAGGTAGTACTCCCAGCCGGCGCCGGTCTCGCCGAGGTGCTCCTCGGCGGCGAGGTGGTGGACGAGCTTCAGCTCCGTCGAGCCGCCGGACTCCGACAGCAGCAGTTCCAGGTGCCAGATCCCGGCGGTGTCGGTCATCGACACGGCGAGCCGGCGAGGCGGTTCGCACGCGTCGATGCGCATCTCGCACCACGGCGAGCCCTCTTCGAAGCACATCTGCACCTTGATGGTGCGGCCGGGCGCGGCGTCGCCCTCCCAGGGGCCGAACCAGCGGGCCGTGCGATCGGGCTCGGTGACGCAGGCCCACACGTCCTCGGCGGGTGCCCTGAACGTCCGGGTGAGGACGAGGTCGCTTCCGGTCTCGGCGCGCAGCAGTCTTCCGGTGGGGATGCGGGTCATGCCGTGTTCTCCTCTGCTCGGGGTGCCGCGTCGCGGATGCGGCGCTCACGGCGGGTGCGGTGGACCTCTGTCTCCAGGGCGTCGAGGAGGTTCGGCCATCCCGGGGACCGGGCGAACTGGGCGAGCCAGTCGGCGAGCTCCGTGAGACGTCCGGGATCCAGTTCGTAGAGGCGGCGCCTTCCCACCAGCTCGTCGCGGACCAGGCCGCTCTCCCTGAGCACCCGCAGGTGGCGGCTCACCGCGGGCCTGCTGATCTGGAAGCGTTCGGCGATCCGTCCCGCCGGGAGCCTTCCGTCGCGCAACATGACCAGGATCTCCCTCCGCACGGGATCCGCGATCGCCTGAGCCACTTCGTCCACGCAAAAAGCGTAACCTATGGGTTACGCGTCGGCAACGGCCGTGGCATGCGGTGCCGAGTCGGCACACCCCCGGCCTGTGAACACGCTGCGCGATCAATCGATTACCATGGGTGAACGGGGTGGGTGTTCCGGGAGGGAGTTCCATGACTACTCCGTATACGACCGTGCCGGAGGCCGCATCGCGGCGGGGAGTCCGGGCACGGCTCGCGCGTGCCGCACGATGGCTGACCACACCGCTGGACCCCGACGACTACCTGGGGTCGCTGAACGCGCTCTGGCCCGCCGGAGAACCTCGCGGCCGGGTCGAGGCCGTGCTTCCGGAGACCCCGGACGCGGCGACCCTGGTGATCCGCCCCGGTCGCGGCTGGGTCCCGCACCGGCCCGGGCAGTGGGTCCGGGTCGGGGTCGACGTCGACGGGGTACGGCACCGGCGCGCGTACTCGCTCTCCTCCCCGCCGGGGCACCACGGCGGCCTCCTCACCATCACCGTCAAAGAGGTCCCGGACGGGCTGGTCTCCCGCCACCTCGTCAGGCGGACGGAACCCGGGACGATCCTCCACCTGTCACGACCCGAGGGGGAGTTCGTGCTTCCCGACCCCCTGCCTCCGAAGCTGCTGTTCCTGACCGCCGGCAGCGGGATCACCCCGGTGATGGCGATGCTGCGCGGCCTGCCGACCGGGAGAGCCGGAGGAGCCGGAGGGACGCCGGACGTGGTGCTGGTGCACTCGGCGCCCGCGCCCGAGAACGTCATCTTCGGCGCGGAACTCCGGAGCCTGGCGGCACGGGTCCCCGGCCTCCGGCTGTACGAGCGGCACACGCGTTCCGAGGGGCGGCTCAGGCCGGAGGAACTGCCCGAGCTGTGCCCCGACCTCCTGGAACGCGACATATGGGTGTGCGGACCGGCCGCGATGCTCGAAGAGGTCACGGCGTACTGGACCGGGCCCGCCGACCGGTTGCGCGTGGAGCGCTTCCTCCCCGCGGCCCAGGTGGCCGACGGAGCGGGCGGGCCCGTCCGCTTCACCAGGAGCGGCAGGGAGGCGGACGCCGACGGCGGCACGCCGCTGCTGGTGGTCGGAGAAGAGGCCGGCGTGCTCATGCCGAGCGGCTGCCGCATGGGCATCTGCCGCGGCTGCCTGGTGCGGCTGTCCTCGGGGCGGATACGCGACCTGCGCACCGGCCGGATCCACGGCGAGGCGGGCGACCTCGTCCAGACCTGCGTGTCGGCGGCCGCCGGCCCCGTTGAGATCGAACTCTGAGAGGAGAACACCACATGCCGACCACCGTCGACGTCGAGGCGTTCGGCCGCGCGATGGACCGGATCCGGGACGAAGTGCTCGCGACCCTGGGAGAGGACGACGCGAGGTACATCCGCGGTGTCATCGCGCTGCAGCGCAAGCTGGAACTGACCGGCCGCGCCCTGCTCTTCGCCTCCTGGCTGCCGCCCGCCTGGGCCGCCGGGACCGCGGCGCTGGCCACCGCGAAGATCCTGGAGAACATGGAGATCGGGCACAACGTCATGCACGGCCAGTGGGACTGGATGCGCGACCCGAAGATCCATTCGGCGGCCTGGGAGTGGGACAACGCCTCGCCCTCCGAGCAGTGGAAGCACTCGCACAACTTCGTCCACCACACCTGGACGAACGTGCTCGGCAAGGACCGCGACATCGGCTATTCGGCCATGCGCGTCAGCCCGGAGCAGCCCTGGCATCCGGTCCACCTCGCCCAGCCGTTCTACAACGTGCTGCTCGCGCTGTTCTTCGAATACGGCATCGCCGTCTACGACGTGGAGCTCGAACGCCTGCCGAAGGGCGGGAAGGACCCGAAGGAGGCCCTGGAGCAGCTGCGCGCCATCGCCGGCAAGGTACGACGCCAGGTCGTCAAGGACTACGTGGCGTTCCCGCTGCTGACGGGCCCGTGCCTCCTGCCGACCCTGCTCGGCAACTTCACCGCGAACCTCGTCCGCAACGTGTGGGGACACACCATCATCTTCTGCGGGCACTTCCCCGAGGACGCCGCGTTCTTCACCGAGGAGCAGACCGAGGGCGAGACGCGGGGCGAGTGGTACGTCCGCCAGCTGCTCGGCTCGTGCAACATCGACGGAGGCCCCCTCCTGCATCTCATGAGCGGCAATCTGAGCCATCAGATCGAACACCACCTCTTCCCCGACCTGCCGAGCAACCGGTACGCGGAGATCGCGCCCCGCGTCCGCGCCCTCTGCGAGCGTTTCGGGCTGCCCTACAACTCCGGTTCTCTGGCACGGCAGACGGGTTCGGTCTGGAAGCGCATCATGCGGCTGGCGCTGCCGGGCCCCTCCCGTCCTGAGGAGCGCGACCTCCCGACGGCACGGCTTCGGGAGGTCGGGTGACCGGGCGTCCCCGGGAACGGTCGCCCTGACGGGCCTGGCCGACTCAGGACCGCGTTCCGCCGATCCGGTGGCACCCGCCTCGGTCACGCTCTTACAAGTGGCGGCGAGAACCTCTCACAACGGATTCGTACACCACATCACCGACGTCACGATCCGGCCATACCGAGCGACACCTGGGGTGTTGACCGGTCGGCTGAGACTGTTACGTTCATTTCTAGAATTCACTTCACTGTGAACAGGGTCACTGGACCCGCAGACCTCCGGGGACCGGCTGACCCGACATCAGCCGGTCCCCGGTTCCCGCGGACCCCCTACCAGTGCGCGGCCTCCGCGTAGTGAGAGGTCCCGGGCCATACCTCCACCGGAGTCTCCGTCGGCACGACCTTGCCCGCGCACAGGCCCTGGTCGGCGAGGCCGTTCACGATCTGCGGGATCGCCGCCAGCGTGGTCGCGTAGCCCTCGTGCAGCAGGATGATGCCGCCCGGCTCCACCTCCAGCGCATTGTCGACGATCTGCCGGGTCGTCGCTCCGTCGTAGTCGAACGAGTCGGCGGTCCACAGGACCTCGGTCATGCCGAGCGTCGTCGCGTCCTGGCGGACGGAGGCATTGGTGCGGCCGTAGTCGGGGGTCATCTCGGTGGGGCCGTCGTCGAACGTGATCGCGACGTAGCCGTTGGCGCACGGTTCGGCGCGACCCCTTCGGGAGGCGCGCCGAACGTTCTTCCGGCCCGGATGACGGAACGTCTCCGGGCGGGATCGGAAACCCTGGAGAGAAAACGGATATTTCCCGGAGGGGTATCCTGCGGGCAGCCGCGTACAAGGGGGATTCCGTGCCGCAGACTTCGGAGCCGTTGCGCAAGCTCGGTTTTCTGACCATCGGGCTGTTCGACGGAGAAGACCCGCGCCGGGGCCACGAGTCGACGCTCGAGCTCATCGAGCTGGGCGAGCGGCTGGGGTTCGACAGCGCGTGGGTGCGGCACCGCCACCTGCAGTACGGGATCTCCTCGCCCGTCGCGGTCCTGGCCGCGGCCTCGCAGCGCACCCGCCGCATCGAGCTGGGCACGGCGGTCATCCCCCTGGGCTGGGAGAATCCGCTGCGGCTGGCCGAGGACCTCGCGACGGTCGACGTGCTGTCCGGCGGGCGCCTCAACCCTGGGGTCAGCGTCGGGCCGCCGATGCGCTACGACGAGGTCAAGGACGCTCTCTACCCCGACACCTCCGAACTCGAGGACTTCGGTTACGAGCGGGTGCGGCGGCTGCTCGGCTTCGTGCGCGGCGAGCCCGCCACCGATTTCAGCGGCGTCGAGGGCTTCGAGGTGTTCTCCGACCGGGTCCAGCCGCACTCCCCCGGGCTGGGCCGGCGCATGTGGTACGGCGGCGCGAGCCTGCGTTCGGCGCGGTGGGCGGGTGAGCACGGGATGAACTTCCTGACCAGCAGCGTCGTGAAGGCCGAGGAGTCCGAGGACTTCGCCGATATCCAGCTCTCCCACATCCGCGCCTTCCGCGACCGCCATCCCGACGGCGACCGCGCCCGCGTCTCTCAGGGCCTCGTCGTCATCCCGACCGACTCCGCCTCTCCGGAGCAGCGCGCCAGGTACCGGGAGTACGCCCTGAAGCGGACGCCTCGCACCGCGGCTCCGCAGGGCCCGGCCCGCATGATGTTCGCCCCCGACCTCGTGGGGACCTCCGAGGAGCTCGCCGAACGCCTCTACGCGCACGCCGCCTTCTGCGAGGTCGACGAAGTCGCCTTCGCCCTGCCCTTCACCTTCGGTCATGCCGACTACGTGCAGATCCTCACCGATCTCGCCACCGGACTCGGCCCGGCCCTCGGCTGGCGCCCCGCTCCCTGAACCCGCCGGACGCGGCGGTCCGCCGCGCCGGCGGCCACAGGTCGGCGACCGTCCCGCGCCGGGTCCGGGCGCAGCCGCGCCGAGCCCGCCTCGCGAGCCGCGCCTCCCTCATACGCTCCTCGCGCCCCGAGGACGGCGGCCGAAGCGGGTCTGGAGGTCCTGGTCGATGACAGGGAAATCGCGGTTCCTGGTCTCGGGGACGAACCTGGAGGAGAACAGCAGGGCGAGCCCCGAGATGACGGCGAAGATCCAGAAGGTCTGGCCCTCCCCGATGGCCTGGACGACCGAGAGGAACACCAGGGTGACGATGAAGTTCGACACCCAGTTCGTGGCCGTGGAGGCGCCCGAACCGACCGCGCGGGCCCGCGGCGGGAAGATCTCGCCGATCAGTGTCCAGAACACCGGGCCCGCCCCGACGCCGTAACCGGCGATGTACAGCACCATGAAGACCAGTGACACCAGCGGGTCCCAGTGGGCGACGAAGGAGAGCCCCAGCAGTGCCATGGTCACCGTCATCACCGCGAAGGAGAAGACCAGCAGCGCCCGCCGTCCGGCCCGCTCGATCAGCCAGACGGCCGCCACGGCCGACAGCAGGTTGATGATCCCGATGGCGATCGAGTAGAAGATCGCGTTGGAGGCGGTCAGCCCGGTCTGCTCGATGATCGTGGGCGCGTAGTAGATGATCGTGTTGATCCCGCCGAACTGCTGGGCCGCGGCCAGCACGAGCCCGACGATCAGCGCCGGCCTGACCCCTTCGGTCAGCAGGACGCGCCACCCCGCGCGCGTCGCCTGCTCCTGCCGGGTCTCCTTCTCCTCCTCCTTCTCCCAGCGCTCCTCCCGGCGCGCTTCGATGATGCGGTCGGCCGTCGCGCCGTCGCTGAGCGAGGAGAAGAAGCGGTGCGCCCTGTCGACCTGGCCGTGGGCCATGAGCCACGCCGGGGACTCCGGCAGGATCCACAGCGAGGAGACGATCATCACCAGCGCGGGGATCGCCCCCATGCCGATCATCGCCCGCCAGTTCTCCGTCCCGGCGAACGCCAGGTTGACCATGTAGGCGACCAGGATGCCCACGGTGATCATGAGCTGGTTGAGGGAGAGCAGGCGGCCTCGGAAGCTCTTCAGGGAGATCTCCGAGAGGTAGGGCGGCACCGTCGCCGAGGCCGCCCCCACGGCCAGCCCGAGCACCAGCCGGGCCACCATGAGCATCCAGTACTCGGTGGAGAGGACGGCGATCAGCGTCCCGACGAGGAACACCACGCCTTCCAGCCCGATGAGCCTCTTGCGCCCGATCTGATCGGCCAGCCGGCCCGCCATCAGCGCGCCCGCCATCGCCCCCAGGACCAGCACGCTGACCACGCTGCCCTGCTCGAAGGCGTTCAGCCGGAAGTCCACCTTGATGAACAGCAGCGCACCGGAGATGACACCGGTGTCGAAGCCGAACAGGAAGCCGCCGACCGCGATCAGGAACGACCAGAACCAGACCTTGCGCTTTCCCTCCGCCGGAATGTCCGGCGGTGTGTCCGGGGCTCCGGAGACATCTGGCATATCACGTCCTCTTCGACAGGCCTTCCGGTCCCGTGGAATCCTCGCGGCGCCGGTCGTCAGGACCGCAGGTCCACGACGACCTTGATCTCGCCCACGCCGCCGCGCAGGCCCTCGGCGAACGACTCCATGGGGACCCGCTTGGTGATCAGCCTCTCCAGCCAGTCGGGATCGGTCCGGGCCAGGGCGTCGGCGGCCTGCCGGAAGTTGTGGCGGCCGGCGTTGACCGAGCCGAACACCACGGTGTTGTCCAGGATCAGATGCCTGTTGATCTCTTCGATCCCGGCCTCGAAGACCTGCTCGCCCGAAGCGAGGCCGAGCAGGCAGATCACCGCGTCCGGCGCCGTCTTCGTGGTCAACTCGAAGATCAGGGGACCGTGGCCGCTGCACTCCATCACCACGTCCGGGGCCACGTCGAGGTCCTCGAGGGCTCCCGCGTGGAAGACGGCTCCCAGATCGGTGACGAGCTCCCGTTTCCGCTCGTCGTCGACGATGTCGCTGACGTACACCCGCAGGCCGCGCTGGACGCCCATCAGCGCGGCGAACAGCCCGATCGGGCCGGCGCCCGTCACCAGCACCACCTCCGGCCGGAAGGAGGAGCGGGTGAAGAAGAGGTCCACCTGCTCCCAGGCCTTGGCCAGCACGGCCGCCGGCTCCAGCAGGACGCCGCGGTCGCCGAGCGCGGGGTCGATCTTGACCGCGTAGTCGGCCTCGACCGTCCAGCGCTGCGCGCCGAACCCGTGCAGTTCCTTGATGCCGCGCTCGGTGTATCCGCCGTTCCGGCAGAAGTCGGCCTCGTCGTGCGCGCAGGGGACGCAGGGGAGGGGGTCGGGGCGCCGCACGATGCCCACGACCAGGTCGCCCTCGGCGAAACCGCTGCCGGGGGGCGCCTCCAGCACGGTGCCGAGCGACTCATGGCCGATCACCAGGCTCTCCTCGCCCGGCGGCGGCCAGCCGTAGTCGTCCCCCTCGACGATGTCCCTGTCGGTCCCGCAGATCCCCAGCAGCCGTCCCTGGACCAGCAGTTCGCCGGGGCCTGGAACGGGTTCGGGCAGGTCCTCGACCCGCACGTCGCCCGCGCGGCCGGGAACCACCATGATCGCCTTCATGTCCTCATCCACCCGCCGATCGCGGACCTGTGATCACCGTCACTCGTCTCAGCGCCCAGGAATTAGCTACCCTCCGTAATCGCACGAAAACGCGGGCGGGCACCCCTCGGGCGTGATGGGGACGCGCGGGTTCAACCCGCGAACGCGCGCGCCGGCATTCCCTTCACACCGACCGCGGCCCGGAACAGGGAGCCCGCCGGCGGCTCCTCACCGGGAGCGAGCCCCTCTCTCGACGTGGTGATGAAGAGCTCGTCCAGCCGCGCACCGCCGAACGTGCAGGCGGTCACCCCCGGGACGGGGAGCTCGACCACCCCGTCCGGGACTCCGGGGGAGGTGTAGCGGCGTACCCGCCCGCCCCCGTTGAGCGCCACCCATACCGCGCCCTCCGCATCGACGGTCAGGCCGTCCGGCACGCCGTCTTCCGGGGAGATCTCCGCGAACGTCCTCCGTCCCGTCAGCCCGGACTCGCGGGTGTAGTCGAAGACGGCGACCCGCCCGGTGGCCGTGTCGTTGTAGTAGGCCCGGGCCCCGTCGGGGCTCCACTCCAGGCCGTTGGAGATGCTCACCCCTTCCAGGACGACCGCGGCGGACCCGTCCGGATCGAGGCGGTACAGCGCGCCCGCGCCCTCGCTCTTGTCGTAGGCCATCGAACCGCAGTAGAAGCGCCCGTCCGGATCGCAGCCGCCGTCGTTCATCCGTACGCCCCGGTCGCTCCACAGCTCCGGCAGGCTCGCCAGCGCGCCGTCGGCGTCCTCCAGGACGAAGCCCCTCTCGACGCCGATGACGGCGCCCCCTCCGCGCCGGGGACGCAGCGCGGCGGCGACGGCGCCGACATGGCGGCGCCCGACCGTTCCGTCGGCCGCGAGCGACAGGACGTCGCCCGCCAGCATGTCGACCCAGCGCAGCCCGCCCCAGCGCGGCGACCAGACCGGCCCCTCGCCGTGATACGCCACCGGATCGGTGACCTGCTCAGCCCGCACACGCCCTCCCGATTCCCCTCCAAAGTAACCGGAATCTCACGGAAAGTCATCATCAGCGGACCGCGGGACAGGGCCCACCGGACACCTGCCCACCCCGGCGAGAGCGACATTCTCATTCAAGAGAATTTGATTAATTCAAGCCTTGTCGAGATGCAAGGGAACGCTTATGTTACTCGCGGGAAACATTCCTATCGAGGAGCGTTCATGAGACCTCTGGCGGACGGGAAGAAGACGTCCTTCACCACGGGAGCGGCCGTGGCCGCGCTCACCCTGTCGCTCGCCGCCGGAGGCGCGGGGCAGGCCGCGGCGGCCCCGGCGGTCGACGCGAAGGTCCCCCGGGCCGAGTGCGGGCCCGGCTCGTCCCCGGAGACCGGCCTGCAGGGGCAGGTCCCGCTCAGGGACCGCAGGAGCGGGCGCAGCCAGAAGGGCTACTCCTGCAACCTGAACCTGGTCAGCAGATACCAGGGCCAGGGGCAGGCCACGGTCGGTGCCTCCTACGGCACCTGCCAGTACCTGGGGACGATCCTGCCGGGCGCGGTGACCGCCAAGCGGCCCGGCGTCAACGTCATCGACTTCTCCGACCCGCGCCGGCCGAGGCTGGCCGGCTCCCTCGTCAGCCCCGCGACGCTCGGCGGGACGTGGGAGACCCTCAAGGTCCACGAAGGGCGGGGGCTGCTGGCGGCGGTGTCGGTCGGCGCCCTGAGCGGAGGCTTCTTCGTCTCGGTGTACGACGTCAAGACCGACTGCGCCCGCCCCCGGCTGCTCAACGGGATCAAGGGAACGAAGCTGACGATGCCGGGCGCGTTCCCCGGCCATGAGGCGGGCTGGTCGCCCGACGGCCTCACCTACTGGACGACCGGGACCGTCGGCGGCACCATCGCCGCCCTCGACATGAAGAACCCGCGGTCCCCCCGGGTCATCTACAACGGCACGACGAGCCTGGTCAACCACGGCATCGGGGTCAGCGCGGACGGGAAGCGGCTCTACGCCGCCAACATCCCCGCGGGCATCGTCACCTTCGACTCCAGCGACGTCCAGCGCCGAGCGCGGCATCCGCGGCTGCGCCAGATATCCGAGACGACCTGGCGGGACGGTCTCGCCACCCAGCACTCCCTCCCGTTCACCGACCGCGGCAGGCCCTACCTGGCCGTGGTCGACGAACTGGGTTCCGGCGGGGTCCGCATCCTCGACATCTCCAACGAGCGCAAGCCCAGGACCGTGCGGAAGCTCAGGCTGGAGGTCAACCGGCCCGAGCACCTGAGGCTGCGGGCCGCCGACAACGCCAGGAACGGCATCTTCGGTTACGACTCGCACTACTGCACCCTCGACCGGCCCGTCGACCCCACCGCGCTGGCCTGCGGCTGGGCGCAGTCCGGGATCCGGGTGTTCGACATCCGCGACCTGAAGCGCCCCCGCGAACTCGCTTACTTCAACCCGCCCGGGCAGGTCGGTCGGCGCCATGCGCTCGCCAACTCCGCGCACGCGTTCGTCCCCTTCGGCGCGTACTTCTCCGACATCCTCAACGGCGGCCCGGACGGGCAGGCCCCGTACACCGGCGAGCCCGACATGACCGCCGACTGGTGCATGTCACCGCCGCGCTTCGACCGCGACAGGTTGTGGGTGTCCTGCGACGACAACGGCGCGCTGCTGCTGCGCTTCGCCCGGCACACCTTCCCCCTGCGATGAGCCCGCGCCCCCTCGCCGGACGGGTGTTCTCGGCCGTCGGATTCATGGTGATCGGAGCGGTGGCCACGCTGCTGCTCTCGGGCCTCGGCTCCTCGCCGGGCACCGCGCGGACCTCCCCCGCCGGAGCCGTCGACATCGGCTTCAGCCAGGACATGATCGTCCACCACCAGCAGGCCGTGACGATGGCCCAGACCGTCCGCGGCCGGGTGGGACCGTCGGTTTCCCAACTCGCCGGGACGATCGAACTCAACCAGCTCAAGGAGATCGGCGGCCTCCAGGGCTGGCTGACCCTTTGGGACGCCCCCATGGTCTCCTCCGACCCCCCCATGGCCTGGATGGATCCCAAAGACCACGACCACGGCGGCGCCCGCACCGCCACCCGTGACGTGATGCCGGGAATGGCCTCGCTCGACGAACTGGAGCGCCTCGGCGAGGCCGAGGGCGAGGACCTGGAGGTCTGGTTCCTCCAGCTCATGATCCGGCACCATCAGGGCGGCCTGGCCATGACCACCGCCGCCGCCCGCCGGGCGACACTCCCCCAGGTGCGCGACCTCGCCCTCCTCATGTCCGTCGCCCAGCGCAAGGAGACGGCCCTGATGACCGGCCTGCTCACCTCCCTCGGTGGCCGCCCCCTCCCCGCGACCGGACCCTGACGCCCCGCGAGCCGCGCCGAAGTCCCGCCTCCGGACCACGAAGGCGATCACGCCGTCGCGGGGATGTGCCGTGTCGTTCTCCGGCGTCACTTGATGTCGGCGAGCTGGGGGCGGCGGTCGAGCGCGGTGGAGAAGAGGTCGAGGACGCGGTGGAGCTCCTCGCGGGTGCCGGGCTCGATCTCCAGGGAGCCGTCGGGGGCGGTGGTGAGGTGCGTGTCGAGGGTGAACCAGCCCGGGACGATGTGCGTGGCGCCCATGGACGACAGCACCGGGCGCAGGGCGTAGTCGATGGCCAGGACGTGGGCGACGGAGCCGCCGGTGGCCAGCGGCAGCACGGTCTTGCCGGTCAGCGCGTACTGCGGGAGCAGGTCCAGCAGGGACTTCAGCAGCCCGGAGTAGGCGGCCTTGTAGATGGGCGTGCCTATCACGAGGCCGTCTGCCCGCTCGACCAGCCGGGTGGCCTCGACGATGGCCGGGTGTCCGAAGTCGGCGCCGAGCAGGGCCTCGGCGGGCAGGGTGCGGACGTCGAGCGGGATCACCTCGTGGCCCTGGGCGGCCAGCTCGGCGTCCAGGCGGCGGATCAGGCGGGCGGTGCGCGAGGTGGCGGAGGGGCTTCCGGACACGGACAGGACGACGGCCATGGGAGATCTCCTCGGTCGTGGGGGAGAGCGGGCGTGCGGTGGCGGCTCGCGGGGGCGCGAGCACGGGGAAGGCTCAGGCTTCCCCGCGACAGGCCGCTCTGGAGACGCGCACGAGGTCGACGTGGTGCCGTCTGGTGATTTCTCCCGGTACGTTCATGAGTACGATTAAAACTAATCCTACTAAAAAAGTCGAGTATGAATCGGCGATGCCCCGCAAGGGTTCACCTTGAAGACGCCGCAGGTCACCCGGCCGACGGACGCCCTCCGGGCCTTGCCGGACGTGCGAGGGACGCCCTATCGGGGCATCGGAAACGTCTCTTCGACCGGCGCCGAAACTCGTGGTTATGGTTACGGCGCCCCTTCCACCGACCGCCGGACGCGTTCTCCTCCGCCCGTCCGCACCTCCGCCGAGGCACCTCGGGAGCGCCATATGACCGACCCGTCCCCGCCCGCCGCCGAACCCGCGCACGTGATCCGCGACGCCGCCGAAGCGGTCGAGACGGCCGCCCGGCTGGCCGCCGAGTTCCGGGTGGGGGCCTCCGCTCGGGACGCCGGCCGCGAACTCCCGTACGCGCAGGTGGAGCGGCTGTCCGCCAGCGGCCTCCTGGGCGTCACCGTGCCCGCCGAGCACGGCGGCGCCGACGTCCCGGTGCGGACCCTCGCCGAGGTCGTCCGGCTCCTGGCCACCGGGGACCCCAGCCTCGCCCAGATCCCGCAGAGCCATTTCGTCTACATCAACGTCCTGCGCCGCCAGGGCACGCCCGAACAGCAGAAGTTCTTCTTCGGCGAGGTCCTGGCGGGGAAGCGCTTCGGCAACGCGCAGTCCGAGGCCGGGACCAGGCACGTCCAGGACATCCGCACCCGGCTCACCCGGGACGGCGACGGCCCCTACGTGCTCGACGGGCTCAAGCACTACTCGACGGGCGCGCTCTTCGCCCAGTGGATCCCCGTGCTCGCCCGGGTCGAGGACGACTCCCTGCACGTCGCCTACGTGCCGCGCGACGCCGAGGGCGTGACGGTCGTGGACGACTGGAACGGCATGGGCCAGCGCACCACCGCCAGCGGGACCGTCCGGCTGGAGGGCGTCCGCGTCCCGGCCGACAGGGTGGTCCCCCACCACCTGACCTTCCAGGGGCCGCAGCTGCACGGGGCCGTCGCGCAGCTGCTGCACGCGGCGATCGACGCGGGCCTCGCCTCGGCGGCGCTGGCCGAGGCCGCCGAGTTCGTCCGGACCAAGAGCCGTCCCTGGTTCGAGAGCGGTCTGGAGAGCGCCGTCGAGGACCCGCTGCTCGTCCAGCACTTCGGCGAGCTCGGGCTGCGGCTGCGGGCCGCCGACGCGCTGCTGGCCGCGGCGGGCGACGCCGTCGACGCCGCGACGGCCGACCTCACCGACGACACGGCCGCCGAGGCGTCCATCGCGGTGGCCGCCGCGAAGGTGCAGGCGGCGAACACCGCCGTCGACGTCTCCGGCGCGCTCTTCGAGCTGGCGGGCACCCGTGCCGCGGACGACTCCCTCAACCTGCACCGCTTCTGGCGCGACGCCCGCACCCACACCCTGCACGACCCGGTCCGCTGGAAGCTCCAGCACCTCGGCCGGTACGTGCTCACCGGGGCGCGCCCGCCCCGGCACGGCCTGCTGTGACCTCGCCACGCACACCCACCCGGGAGAGACGATGAGCCTGCAGTTCCACTGGTTCCTGCCCACCTACGGCGACAGCCGCCACGTCGTCGGCGGGGGGCACGGGCTCCCCGCGGGGGCGGCGGGCGGCCAGCGGCCGGCCGACCTCGGCTACCTCACCCAGATCGCCCGCGCCGCCGAGCAGGTCGGCTTCGTCGGCGCGCTCACCCCCACCGGCGCCTGGTGCGAGGACGCCTGGCTGACCACCGCGTTCCTCGCCAGGGAGACCGAGCGGCTGAAGTTCCTGGTGGCCTTCCGGCCCGGCGTGGTCGCCCCCACGCTGGCCGCCCAGATGGCCGCGACCTACCAGCGCCACAGCGGCGGGCGGCTGCTGCTGAACGTCGTCACCGGCGGCGAGGCCCACGAGCAGCGCGCCTACGGGGACTTCCTGGACAAGGACGCCCGCTACGCCCGCACCGGCGAGTTCCTGGAGATCGTCCGCTCGTTGTGGCGGGGCGAGACGGTGGACTTCAAGGGCGAGCACCTGGCCGTGGAGAAGGCGAAGCTGGAGCGGGTCCCCGACCCGGTGCCGCCGGTCTACTTCGGCGGCTCCTCCCCGGCCGCGGGCGACGTCGCCGCCGAACACTGCGACGTCTACCTCACCTGGGGCGAGCCGCCCGCGCAGGTCGCCGAGAAGATCGCGTGGATCCGGGAGCTGGCGGCGCGGCGGGGGCGCACCGTCCGCTTCGGCATCCGGCTGCACGTCATCACCCGCGACACCTCCGAGCAGGCGTGGGCCGAGGCGCAGCGGATGCTGGACGGCTTCGACCCGCAGACCGTCGCGTCCGTCCAGGCGGGGCTGGCCCGCAGCGAGTCCGAGGGGCAGCGCCGGATGCTGGCCCTGCACGGCGGGGGCCTCGACCGGCTGGAGGTCTCCCCCAACCTGTGGGCGGGCATCGGCCTGGTCCGCGGCGGTGCCGGCACGGCCCTCGTCGGCAGCCATGCCGAGGTCGCCGAGCGGATCCGCGAGTACCACGCGCTCGGTCTCGACGAGTTCGTGCTCTCGGGTTACCCGCACCTGGAGGAGGCGTACTGGTTCGGCGAGGGGGTGCTGCCCCTGCTGGCCGCCGACGGCCTGTGGAGCCATCCCTTCCAGACCGGCGGAGGCTCCGGGGTGGGCGTGCCGTTCGCGTCCTCGGCGGTCTGAACCGACGCCGCGCGCCGTGTGGTCCGGCGCGGAGACCAGGGCCACACGGCTATTCCTATCAATTTGGTCGATATTATCTTAAACTGCTCGCGTGCGGATAGAACAGCTCGAATACCTTCAGGCGGTCACCCGGCTCGGCTCACTGCGGCGCGCGGCCGAGGAGCTCCACCTGTCCCAGCCCGCGCTGAGCGAGACCGTGCGCAACCTCGAACGCGAGCTCGGCGTGGACCTGCTGGAGCGGCGGCGCTCCGGAGCGAAGATCAGCGACAGGGGACGTGAGCTCCTGCCGTACATGGAAGGCGTGCTGGAGGCCGTCGACCGGCTGCGGCGCGCCGCCGACGAGCAGCACCGCACCAGCCGCACGGTGCGGCTGGGCACCGTCAACACCGCCACCGTCCCGCTGGTGATCCCCGTCATCCGGGAGTTCCGCTCCCTGCACCCGATGACGCAGGTCGAGATGGTGGGCGCCCGGCAGGCCCAGATCCACCAGGGCATCCGGGAGGGCGGCTTCGACCTCGGCCTGGTCAACCTCCTGGACGGCGACGACCCGCCGCCGGACTTCACCTCCACCGAGCTGCTGCGCGCCCCCGCCGTGGTGTGCCTGCGCCCCGACGACCCGCTGGCCGCGCTCCCCGCGATCGGCGCCGCCGACCTCCTCCGCAGCCCCGTGATCATGATGCGCTCCGGCTACATCATGCACCGCCTCGTGCACCGCCTCCTCGGCGGCGCCCCGCCGTCCTTCTCCTATTCCACCGACGGCGCCGAGATGGGCAAGCTCATGGTCGCCGAGGGCCTGGGCGTCACCGTCCTGCCCGAGTTCAGCGTCATGGACGACCCGCTCCTGCGCGCCGGCTGCATCACCTACCGCCCCCTGTCCGAGCCCGTCCCCGACGTCCTCCTCACCGTCCAGGCCCAGCGCTCCGGGTCGGTCTCCCGCGCGGCCCGCGACCTGCACCGCCTCTTCGTCCGGCAGGCCGACTCCCTCACGGAGCCGGCCGAGCGGCCCCGCCCGACCTCGGCGGCCTGACGGTCCGGAGCACGGGCCGGGTCGGGGACGCCGCGCTTCACAGGAGGTCCGTGCGGACGACGTGCGGAGTCGCGGACGGTCCGGGCACGGCACGGACAAGAGGTGCGCTCAACCGGACGGGTCGCGTCGAGTGCGGAGGGGGCCGGGGCCCGCGTGGGAGGCTTCCCCCGGCTCCCTGGCCCGGCGGGAGGGTCTCCACGGCGGCGGTGGGCGTCGCCTCTGACGAAGCGAGGTAGTCCATGTCTCTCCGCCTGGCCGACGGCCTGGCCGGGGCCCTGCCCGGCAGCCGGCTCATCACGGATCCCGACGTGCTGGCGGGCGTCGGCCGCGACCAGGCGCAGTGGGCTCCGGCGGGCGTCGCGCTGGCCGCCCTGCGGGCGCGGTCGGGCGAGGAGGTCTCGCGGGCCGTCGCGGCCTGCGCCGAACTGGGGATCCCGGTGGTGCCCCGGGGCGCGGGCACCGGGCTGTCGGGCGGGGCGAACGCCGTCGACGGATGCCTGGTGCTCGACCTGTCGAAGATGGACTCCATCGTCGAGATCGACGTGGAGAACATGCTCGCGGTGGTTCAGCCGGGCGTCGTCAACAACGCCCTGAAGGCGGCCGTCGCCGAGCACGGGCTGTGGTACCCGCCGGATCCGGCCAGCGCTCCGTGGTCGACCATCGGCGGCAACGTCTCCACCAACGCGGGCGGACTGTGCTGCCTGAAGTACGGCGTGACCCGCGACTACGTGCTCGGCCTCGAGGCGGTGGTGGGCGGGCCGGGAGGCGCCTACGGGACCCGGCTCAGGCTGGGCCGCCGCACCACGAAAGGCGTCGCGGGCTACGACCTGACCGGGTTGTTCGTCGGCTCCGAGGGGACCCTCGGGGTCATCACCGAAGTGACGTTGCGGCTGCGTCCCGCACGGCCCGAGGCGCCCCGCACCGTCGTCGGCGCGTTCGGCGGCCTCGCCGGCGCGGGACGGGCGGTCGCCGAGCTGACCTCGTGCGGGCTGGTCCCGGC
Organism: Actinocorallia aurantiaca; assembly: GCF_039533685.1. Taxonomy (NCBI): domain Bacteria; kingdom Bacillati; phylum Actinomycetota; class Actinomycetes; order Streptosporangiales; family Thermomonosporaceae; genus Actinocorallia; species Actinocorallia aurantiaca. Next base: position 277,398 of record NZ_BAAATZ010000037.1, read on the forward strand.
GGCGCTCGAACTGCTCGACCGGGTCTGCCTCGAGGCCGTCGAGGACTGGCGGCACCTGGGCATCGGTGCCTCCGCCGAGGCGATGCTCCTGGCCAGCGTGGACACGCCCGGCGCGGCCGGGGACGAGGAGGCCGAGGCGGTGCGCGCGGTGTTCCTCCGGTCGGGCGCCGACTGGGCCGAGCTGTCGGGCGACCCGGTCGAGGCCGAGGCGCTCTTCGAGGCGCGACGGCTGGCCTACCCGGCGCTGGAGCGGCTCGGCCCGGTGATCACCGAGGACCTGTGCGTCCCGCGTTCGGAGGTCCCCGAGATGCTCGCCAGGATCGAGGAGATCGGCCGCCGCCACGGCGTGCGGATCGCGACCATCGCGCACGCCGGCGACGGCAACCTGCACCCCCTGCTCCTCGTCCCGCCCGGTGACGACACCGCCCGCACCGCCGCCGAGGCCGCCTTCGAGGACCTGCTCACCGCCGCCATCGGGCTACGCGGAACCGTCACCGGCGAACACGGCGTCGGCCTGCTCAAACGCCGCGGAATGCAACGAGAACTCCCCTTGGGCGTCCGCGCGATGCAACGCGCCGTCAAACAGGCCCTCGACCCCCTCGACCTGTTCAACCCCGGCAAGGTCACCGGCGACGACCCCGGCCTGTAGGGGGTTTCGTCCGAACCCTCGACGGCGGTCACCGTCCCCTCAGACCCGGCCTTCGGTGAAATGAATTTCACGTCCGAGACGGCCGGAGGCCAACCGCCCCGCACCGCCCGTCGGCCGCGGTACGGATGGCCACTTTTGACCCTCGGTACACGGATGCGACGGATCCTGTGACGATCACACCCTGTCACCCGAGAATCGACGGCATTTCCCCAAGATCCACGCAAGATATGACCCGCGTCACAATCCGGCCATACCAAACTAGCGCTTGGGCGTTGACGGGGCAGTCAGCATTGTTTACCTTCGCTTTAGAATTCATTTCACCTAGAAGGAAGGACAGAAGACCCGGCGGTCTCCGGACCGGAGCGGCTGACCCGACATCAGCCGGTCCCCGAGCCCGCGTACCCGTCGCCGCCCACCCGATAGGGGCGGACACGGGTTTCGCCCTGCCGCGAGGCGGGGACCAGCACCGGCCTCCGGCCGGTTCCCACCCCTGGGCGCCTTCGTGCGCCCGGTCCAGAAAGAGGAACCTCATGTCCCGTACTGCCAAGCTCGTCGCCGTCGCCGCTGCCTCCGCCGCCGCCGTCGTCGTGACGGCCGCCCCCGCCCTCGCCTGGACGGGCGGCGCGGTCTCGGCGAGCCTGACCTCTCCGCTGACCGTCTCCCTGGGTGGTGCGAGCTGCACCGGCTCCACCCTGACCGGTTCCGTCACCGCCGCCGGCGTCCTCAGCATCCCCACGGCCACCATCAGCGGCTGCACCGCCGCCGGCAGCAGCATCCCGGTCACTCCCCAGAACCTGCCCTGGGGCGGCAAGCTCACCGACGGCGGCGGAGTCGCCTCACTCACCGGCTTCCGCGTGAGCGCCACGTGGCTCGGCGTCACCTGCGTCTACGGCGGCAACATCAACGGCACCAACACCGCCAAGTCCGGAAGCCCGGCCTCGACCACGGCCACCTTCACCAACGCGTCCGTCAGCAAGGTCTCCGGCAGCTTCCTCTGCCCGGGCACCGCCCAGGTCAGCGCCGCTTACAAGTTCACCGGCGCCGGCCTGTAGTTCCCACCCGCCCTGCGGCTCCCGCCGATCCGCCCCGGCGACGGGATCAGCCGCCCGCGACTGATCCCGTCCCGCAGGGCCCCGGCGGAAGGATCCCCTTCGGAGACCGGCCGATCCTGCATCAGCCGGTCCCCGAGCCCGCGTACCCGTCGCCGCCCACCCGATAGGGGCGGACACGGGTTTCGCCCTGCCGCGAG
>NZ_BAAATZ010000037.1:279368-333437 GCF_039533685.1 Actinocorallia aurantiaca
CACCGGCCGGCCCCACCCCCAGGCGCTTCCACGCGCCCCGGAAAGAGGAGACCCCCATGTCTCGTACCGCCAAGATCGCCACCGTCGCCGCGGCCTCCGCCGCCGCCGTCGTGATGACGGCCGTCCCCGCCATGGCCTGGACGGGCGGCGCCGTCTCGGCCTCCCTCACCACCCCCCTGGTCGCCCCGGGCGGCGTCACCTGCAGCACCTCGACCCTGACCGGCTCCGTCGCCGCCGGCGGCGCGCTGACCGTCACGGCCGCCACCATCGGCGGCTGCACCGGCGGCATCGGCGTCACGCCCACGAACCTGCCCTGGGGCGGCAACCTCACCAACGGCGGCGGCCCCGCCACCATCACCAACTTCCGGGTGAGCGCCCTCGGCTGCGTCTACGGCGGCACCCTGAACGGCACCAACACCGCCAAGACCGGGACCACGCCCAACGCCTCGACCACGGCCACCTTCGCCAACCAGACCGTCAGCAAGATCTCCGGCAGCTTCCTCTGCCCGGGCAGCGCCACCGTCAGCGTCACCTACAAGTTCGTGGGCGCCGGCATATAACCCCCGCCGGAATCCAGCCGAGTCCGTCCCCTGGATCCCGGCGGGCCCCCTCCCGCCGGGATCGCCGATCCGTCACCGGGAACGGCCGCATCGGAAGAGGAGCTCCCATGTCCCGCACCCCCAGACTCGCCGCGGTCGCCGCGGCGTCCGCAGCCGCCGTCGCGCTGACGGCCTCCCCCGCCCTGGCCTGGACGGGCGGCGCCGTCTCGGCCTCCACGGGACCGGTCGGGAGCTGCGCCAACGTCGTTCTGAACGGCTCCGTCACCCCGGCCGGCGCTCTCACCGTCGCCGCGGTCTCCTTCATCAGCTGCACCCCTCAGCCCGTCCCCCAGAGCCTGCCCTGGGCCGGCAGCATCACCGACGGCGGCGGCGCCGCCGCTCTCGGCGTCCGGGTGAGCGTCCCGATACCCGGAGGGTCCTGCACCTACGGCGGCACCCTCACCGGAACCAACACCGCCGCACCCGCCCCTGTCACGATCTCCTTCCCCGCCCAGACCATCAACAAGGTCGCCGGCAGTTTCCTCTGCCCGAACACCATCCAGACCAGCCCCGCCCAGCTCGTCCTCACCGGCCCCGGTATCTGACCCCGGAACAGTCCGGCTTCCATCCCCTCCCTTGCGCCGGGCCCGGCGGATGCCGGACAGGGGTTTCCGGCAAGTGCCGGACCACACGCTGAAAGCCTGGATCGCCGATGTCGGCCGCGGCGGCCGGGAGCTTCCGTACGGGCCTTCCCGGAGGGCGCGGTCGAACGGGCCCCGATCTCTTTCCTCAGCGAGGGAACCGGGCGTCGGCGGGTCGCGTCGATAGCGGTGACGGCAGCGCCGAGCATCCAGGAGCCCCCCTTGCTCTCAGCGTTCAGAAACCGCCCTCTTCGCGACTCGCGCGACCGGTCGGTGCGATGAGTTCCCGGCAGCGGGGTTCCGGACGGCCGTCGCGTGAGCTCAGCACCCGGCTGCCGCGTTTCAACGATCCCATCGCCCTGGTCGGAGTGGTCTTCTCCATCGGGCTGGGCATCGCATTGGACGTCTCGGGCGCCGCGGACGGGGTGGAGTCGTTCCTCGCCGCGCTGTCGGCCGCGACCCTGTGCCTGGTCCTCGACGTCATCGCCCGGGCTGAACGCCGCTTCCAGCTGCGGCACATGCTGGAGACCGCCGACTGGTTCCCCGAGATGACGAGACGGGCGGCGGAGGCCACCGCACGGATCTCGGAGCGGTATCCGGAGACGCCGGTGGAGGCCGAGGCCCGGCGGCTGCTGCGTGAGGTCACGGAGAAGCTGGAGAAGATGGCCGACGGGCGTCTCGTCCGTCCGCAGCACGACTACGAACACCTCGTCTCCTCGATGCGGAACTGCCACAGCACCGTCGACGCGGTCACCAACATCGTCTCCAGGCCCAGCTGGTGGCAGGACGACCTCGCACGCGGCTACCGGTCGGCCAACCGGGAGGCCGTGAACCGCGGTGTGCGGATCAGAAGGCTGTTCATCTACGACCGGTTGACACCGTCCCTGGAGAATCTGCTCAGGCAGCAGCACGAGGAAGGGGTCGTGGTGGCCACCGTCCACCGCAGAGCCCTCACGTCGGCCGAGCACAGCAATTACGCCGTCTTCGACCGGACCCGGGCATGGCAGGCGGAGATGAACGCCCAGGCCGAGATCGTCGGCAATGTCTTCATCGTGGACCCGGCCGCGGTCGACGCCCTGGCCGCGGCCTTCGAGCGCTGCTGGTCGATGGCCGCCGTGTACGGTCCGCGCACGGCATGACCTTCTTCACCGCCCTTCTGGTCGCCCTGCTCGTCTGGGCCGTCAGCTCGATTCGTTCCATCCGCTGGCGCTCCCTGGTCTACAGCCTTCCGCTCCCCATCAGCCTCCTCCTCGTCACCGCTTCCGTGCGCGTCGGCGGAGGGCAGCTCCTCGGCGTCGTCGCGATCGCGCTCTTCATCTCGGTCGTCGACCTGACGCACAACCGGCTGGGCCGCCACATCCTGCTGGCGGACGCCGCCGGGATCGCCGCCTACATCGGGCTGAGCCTGGTCATCGCCGCTTTCGAGACGATCCCGTTCTGGCCCGTTCTCATCGCCGTCACGGCCCTGTGGGGGGCGGCCACCCTGCTCGCCCCTCCTGCGGGGCAGGACGTCAAGGCGGCGCCGTCGCCCCGGCCCGGAGCACCGGTCAAGCTCGCCACCGTGTTCGGCGCCTCCTTGCTCATGGTCGCCTTCGGCAACCTGCTCAAGGGCCTGATCGTCACCTTCCCCTACTCCGGCGTGCTCGTCGTCATCGAGACCCGCGACCACCTCACCGCCTTCTCCCGCAATTTCACCCGCAACAGCATCAGCCTGGTCGCCTTCTTCACCGGCTACCACCTGCTCCAGGCCCAGGGGCGCCCCTGGGCCCTCGCGGCCGCATGGACGGCCTTCGCCGTCTGCGTCGGCCTGCTGCACCTCTGGTCCCGCACGGCGGAGGCGAGGAAGAACGAACCACGCTTGATGTGACACTGCGCGATCCGCCTTCCTCGGGCGTCCACGGCGGGTACCCGGATCCGGGGGCTGCCGGGTCTGCGGGATCAGGCGTAGTGGACGGGGAGTTCCTTGATGCCGTTGATCCAGCCCGAGCGGAGGCGGCGCGGGGGGCCGGCCTGGTGGATGCCGGGCATCGCGTCGGCGATGGCGTTGAACATGAGGTCGATCTCGAGCCTGGCGAGGTTGGCGCCGATGCAGTAGTGGGCGCCTGTGCCGCCGAAGCCCAGGTGGGGGTTGGGCGAGCGGGTGATGTCGAAGCGGTGCGGGTCGGTGAAGACCGTCTCGTCGAAGTTCGCGGAGCTGTAGCAGAGGGCGAGACGGTCGCCTTCCTTGACGTCGGTGCCGCCCAGGCGGACGTCGCGGGTCGCGGTCCGCTGGAAGGCGACGACGGGGGTGGACCAGCGGACGACCTCGTCGGCGGTGGTCTCCGGGCGTTCGGACTTGTACAGCTCCCACTGCTCGGGGTCGTTCATGAAGCCGAGCATGCCGTGGGTGACGGCGTTGCGGGTCGTCTCGTTGCCGGCGACCGCCAGGATGATGACGAAGAAGCCGAATTCGTCGTCGGTGAGGCCGCGCCCGTTGATGTCGGCGTGCACCAGCTTGCCGACGATGTCGTGCGCGGGGCAGCCCCGGCGCTCCTCGGCCATGGCGGCGGAGTAGCCGAGGATCTCGGCGGCGGCGCCCGCCATGTCCGCGTTGTACTCCGGGTCGTCGTAGGCGAGCATCTGGTTGGACCAGTGGAACAGCTTCAGGCGGTCCTCCTGCGGCACTCCGAGCAGTTCGGCGATCGCCTGGAGGGGCAGTTCGGCGGCGACCTCGGTGACGAAGTCCCCCGTCCCGTTCCGGCGGGCCTCGGCGACGATCCGCTCGGCACGGTCCCGCAGCGCGTCCTTCAGCCCGTTGACCACCCGCGGGGTGAAGCCGCGCGAGACGATCGTGCGCAGCTGGGAGTGCTCCGGCGGGTCGAGGTTGACCAGCAGCGTGTGCTTGAGCATCTCGATCGAGCTCTGGTCGATCGAGGAGTTGTAGCGGACGAGAGCCGTGTTGCGCTGGTTGGAGAACAGCTCGGAGTCCCGCGAGACCGCTTTGACGTCCTCGTGCCGGCTGACCACCCAGCAGCCGTCGTCGTCGAACCCGGACTCACTGCGCGGCTGCGGATTCCACCACAACCCCTCCGTACGCCGCATGGCCGCGAACTCGGCCAGCGGGACCCGCTCGGCCAGCAGGTCGGGGTCGGTGATGTCGAAACCTTCGGGTACTGAGGCGACGGTCATGGGCCCTCCTCGGGGGTGGGAAATCCGGCTCCGGAACCCACGCTAGAACGCATTCCGCCAGAGTTCCAGGGCTTTTGAGACTTGAGTCTAGTCTGCAGTATCGACTACCATCTCGCCCACTCCGGACCCCCTCTTCCCCGACCCGCGGGCAGGGCCGCCGAAGCCACCCGCTACGGTGCGGGCGGGAAGTGCCCGAGGTCGGGAAAGGGGCAGGGATGCCGGTCGTTCATCTGGTCCGCCACGGGCAGGCGTCGTTCGGGGCGGAGACCTATGACGTCCTGTCGGACCTGGGACGCAGGCAGGCCGAGGCCACCGGGGCGGAACTGGCCCGGCGCGGCCTCCGCGACCCGCTGGTCGTGTGCGGAACGCTCAACCGCCAGCGGGACACCGCCGAGTTCCTGATGAAGGCCGCGGGCCTGGACGGGCGGCCGCGCGTCGACGCCCGGTGGGACGAGTACGACCACATCGAACTGCTCCGCCGCTACGGCCGCGAACCGGACGAGTCCTCCGAGGACAGGCAGGGATTCCAGCAACTGCTGGACCACGCGCTGGAAGCCTGGATCACCGACGTCGACCACGACGGCTGGGAGCGCTTCCGGACGGGCGCCCTGACGGCGCTGGAAGAGGTGATCGCGGAACTCGGCCCGGGCAGGGACGCCGTGGTGGTCACCTCGGGCGGCGTCCTGTCCGCCGTGTGCGGCGCCTTCCTGTCCACGCCCCCGGCGGGGACCATCGCGCTGCACAAGGTCGTCGTCAACGCCGCCATCACCACCATCACGGTGGGCCGCTCGGGCACCAGCCTGCTCGCCTTCAACGACCACGCCCACTTCGCCGGAGACCGGCGGGAGCTCCTCACCTACCGCTGACCGTCCGCCTTGCCCCTTTCAGACCCCGCCTCCGTCTGGAAAATCGTGCCATCAGGCATAGATTTCTTCTAAAAACACCAAGAAATCGCTTTCCACCTAATCGTTTCGAATTGGCGTTTTATCCGTTTTGGCACGGCTATAAAGACCGGCGTGAGGCTTTCTCTGGAACGGAGAGTTGGCATGCGTCATTCTCGACGTCTTGGAAAAACGGCCATCGCCACGACCGGCGTCGTCCTCTCGGGCCTGGTCGCCACCGAGGCCTCGGCCCGGTCCGCACCGAGCACGACCACCGCTTCCGCGGCGCAGAGCTGCGCGAACAGCGGCCTGGTCCACCGACCCAGGTCGGCCTTCCCCAACACTGCGGCGGGAACCGCCGCCTACAATATTCAGCTGTCCAGCATCAGAAACGCGGTCTTCTGCCTCGTCAACCACGAACGGACAACGCGGAACCTCAAGGCATTGACCTTCAACCAGAGGCTCTACAACGCCGCGCAAGGCCACGTCCAAGCCGCGGTCACCCTGAAATGGTGGGGCCCCGGCCGCGACCCCCACGTCAATCCGCAGACCCGAAAGAACACCGGAGACCGTGTGCGCGACACCGGTTATCTCACCGGTTGCAGGAGCTTCAACTACGGCGAGAACACCTACACGGGATGGGGGAACGCCAAGGTGACCCCCCGGGCCGCCGTGACCTGGTGGATGAACAGCTCCGGACACAGAGCCACCATCCTCAACCGGGTGTTCAAGGAGACGGGAGTCGCCGTGGCCCCGGGAAGCGCCGACAGGGCCGCCGGTTCGACCACCCCGGCCATGACCTTCGTCCAGGTCTTCGGCAACTGCGTCCGATGACGGCCTGCGCTCCGCACTGAATCCGGGTGGGGGATGGCGGACCCGGCCCGGGTTTCGTACGATCCGGAGCACGGGCCAGGTCGGAGATGTCATGCCTTCACGGGAGAGCCTGCGCAGGCGGCGTGCGGAGTTGCAGGCGGCCTGGGCACGGTATGTGCAGGACGGAGCCGTGCGGGCGGGCGGGAGCGCGCAGGAGCTTCGTACCGATGTGGCCGAGTCGTGGCGACGGTCGCTGGGGACGGTGGATCCGGGGCAGGACAGCGCGCCCAGCGTGGACGGCGACGGAGGGCGGCGATGGCGGGATTCGCCGCTGCGGGAGCCTGTGCTGGCGGTGGCGGACGAGTTGCGGACCATCACCGATGACGCGGGGTTCGTGGCGGCGGTCACCGACGAGTCGGGCACGATCCTGTGGACGTGCGGGGAGCAGGGGATGCGGCGCCGGGCCGGGGCCGTCAACTTCGCGCCGGGCGGGCGGTGGAGCGAGGAGGCGATGGGCACCAACGCGCTGTCGCTGGCGCTGCGCAACGACACCGCCTCGACGGTGTTCTCGGCCGAACATCTCGTGCACGCACTGCACGGGTGGGTCTGCTATTGCACGCCGCTGCACGGGCCCGACGGATCGGTGCTCGGGGTGCTGGACCTGTCGAGCACCTGGGAGCGTTCGCATCCGCTGGCGATGCCCGCCCTGCGCACGCTCGCCGGGTCCGTCGAGGCGCGTCTGGCCGAACGGCACCGCGCCGGGCCGGACGACGGGCTGGTCGCGGGGCACGGCGGGTGGCGGCTGAGCTGCCTGGGCGGTGGCGGTCTGGCCCTGGGCGGGGTTCCGGTGCGGCTGCGGCCCCGGCAGTTCGAGATCCTCACGTTGCTCGTCCTCGAAGGACGCGCGCTGGCTCCGGAGTTCCTGTACACGGCGCTGTACGGGGACCGGCGGGTGGCGTCCGCGACGCTGAAGGCGGAGGTCTCCCATCTGCGAAGGGCGCTGCGGGGTGCGCTGTCCGTCCGGCGATATGAGCTGACGGAGCCGGTCGGCTGCGACGCGTCCGACGTTCTCGCGGCGCTCCGGGCGGGCCGGACGGGTGAGGCGCTCCGCTCGTACGGCGGGCCTCTGCTCCCCGGATCCGAGGCTCCGGGGATAACGGTGTGGCGTGACCACATCGAAGTCGCGCTGCGTGAGGCCGTCCTGGGTTCCGCCGATCCGGAGCACGCGCTGCGCTACGGCGAGCTGCATCCCGAGGACATGGAAGTGCATGAACGCGCGCTCGCCCTTCTCTGCGAGGATTCCCGGCGCGGCCTCGCACTCGCCCGGATCAACCGGGCCGTTCTCGAAGGCTGACCGGCACGCCAACCTTTCGCCAACCTCGGCGGCACATCATGGGCCACGTCACACCGCGAGCGGAAGGTGCCGTCACATGACCTATGCGAAGCCGGGAACCGAGGGCAGCGTCGTCGAGTACGCGGCGCGCTACGACAACTTCATCGGAGGCAAGTGGGTGCCGCCGGTAGAAGGCCGGTACTTCGACAACCCCTCCCCCGTCGACGGGAAGGTCTTCACGAGCGTGGCGCGTTCGACGGCCGCGGACATCGACCTCGCCCTGGACGCCGCGCACGCCGCCGCCGAGCCGTGGGGCCGCACGTCCGCGGCGGAGCGCGCGAACGTGCTCAACCGGATCGCCGACAGGATCGAGGAGAACCTCGAACGTCTGGCCGTCGCGGAGTCGTGGGAGAACGGCAAACCGGTCCGCGAGACGCTCGCGGCGGACCTGCCGCTGGCCGTGGACCACTTCCGCTACTTCGCGGGCGCGGTCCGCGCGCGGGAGGGCGGGATCAGCGAACTCGACGACGACACCGTCGCCTACCACTTCCACGAGCCGCTCGGCGTCGTCGGCCAGATCATCCCGTGGAACTTCCCGATCCTGATGGCGGTGTGGAAGCTCGCGCCCGCCCTGGCCGCGGGCAACGCGGTGGTGCTGAAGCCCGCCGAGCAGACCCCGGCGAGCATCCTGCTGCTGATGGAGCTGATCGCCGACCTCCTGCCTCCGGGCGTCCTCAACGTCGTCAACGGCTTCGGGGTCGAGGCGGGCAAGCCGCTGGCGTCGAGCCCGCGCATCGCCAAGATCGCCTTCACCGGGGAGACCACGACCGGGCGGCTGATCATGCAGTACGCGTCCGAGAACATCATTCCGGTGACGCTGGAGCTCGGCGGCAAGAGCCCGAACATCTTCCTGCCGGACGTGACGGCCGCCGACGACGACTTCCTCGACAAGGCGGTCGAGGGCTTCGTGATGTTCGCCCTCAACCAGGGCGAGGTGTGCACCTGCCCGTCCCGCGCGCTCGTCGCGTCGTCGATCTACGACGAGTTCATGGCGCGGGCGCTGGAGCGCACCCGGGCGATCGTCGCGGGGAACCCGCTCGACCCGGCGACGATGATCGGCGCGCAGGCGAGCAACGACCAGTACGAGAAGATCCTGGCGTACTTCGACATCGGCCGTAAGGAGGGCGCGGAGGTCCTCACCGGTGGTGGGCCGCGGACCGTCGAGGGCCTGGAAGGCGGCTACTACGTGGAGCCGACGGTCTTCAAGGGAACCAACGACATGCGGATCTTCCAGGAGGAGATCTTCGGCCCGGTGGTGTCGGTGACGACGTTCGACTCGCCCGAGGAGGCGCTCCGGATCGCCAACGACACGCTGTACGGGCTCGGCGCCGGCGTCTGGACGCGCGACGGGAACACCGCCTACCGGTTCGGCCGCGCCATCAAGGCCGGACGGGTGTGGACGAACTGCTACCACGCCTACCCGGCGCACGCGGCCTTCGGCGGCTACAAGCAGTCGGGCATCGGCCGCGAGAACCACAAGGCCATGCTCGACCACTACCAGCAGACGAAGAACCTGCTGGTGTCGTATTCGCCGAAGCGGCTGGGCTTCTTCTGATGGCGGTTCCGGAACCGACGGACGGGGCCGGGGCCGTGCGCCCGGGCCCCGTCCCCCGTGTCGAGAGGATCGCCTTGACGCCGGAGGCGGCGCGACTGCTGGAACGGCTGGCGGGGATCCACGGACCGCTGATGTTCCACCAGTCCGGCGGGTGCTGTGACGGGAGTTCGCCGATGTGCTATCCGCGGGGCGAGTTCCGGGTGGGCTCCGGTGACGTCCTCCTGGGCCGGGTCGGCGGGGACACGCCTTTCTGGATCAGCGCGTCGCAGTACGCGTACTGGAGCCACACGCATCTGACGGTGGACGTCGTGCCGGGGCGCGGTAGCGGGTTCTCGGTGGAGGCGCCCGAAGGGGTGCGCTTCCTGATCCGCTCCCGGCTGTTCACCGAGGAGGAGCTGGCCGACCTGGAGGCGGAGCCTCCGCTGCCGTCGGGGACGGAGCGGCTCCGGCCGTGACGGCGGCCGGAGCCGTGGCGGCGGGCAGGAGCAGGTCCTCTTCCTTCGGGTTCCCGGTCAGTAGCGGCCGAGGGTGCCCCGGCGGCGGGCGAGGTGTTCGAGCCGGTGGAACAGGATCGCGCCGGCGGTGGTGAGGAGCAGGGGCTGGGCCAGCAGCCACGCCAGGCCCCAGCCGGTGGGGAGGGCGGTCAGGGAGTGGCCGCCGAGCAGGATGTCCCGCATCGCCTCGATTCCGGGGGCGATGGGCACCAGCAGCCGGCTGAGGAAGGCGACCGGGTCCGGCATCGCGGCCAGGGGGACCAGCGTGCCGCCCGCGACGGCGTAGACGGCCACGGACAGCTGGGTGATGATCTCGATGCGTTTGAACACCAGGGTCAGCCCGCACAGGATGAGCGCCAGCCCGCAGGTGCCCAGCGCGATGGCGGCCAGCGGCACGAGCGCCTGCGCGTCGAAGGGCACCCGCCCGCCCTGGGCGGTGATGGCGACGGCGCCGGTGGCCAGCACGGCCAGCGCGGTGGGAAGCGCCGAGATCACGGCGGCCGTCTGACGGCCGAGGACGCTCGCGGCCGAGGGCAGCGGGGTCAGGTAGGTCTGTTCCAGCACGCCGGACTGGATGTCGCCCAGATAGCTCCAGAACACCCGGTTGACCTGCTCGTGGATGAAGGTCAGCGCGACCATGCCGAGCAGCACGGGCGCCAGCAGTTCCGCGCGCAACTGGCCGCGGCCCATGAACAGCACGATGAGCAGGTAGAACAGCGGGAAAGTGATCATCTGGATGAGGCTCTCGCGCCATCCGGCGGCGAGGTGGAGCAGGCCCTTGCGGACCTCTGCGGCGAAGCCGCGGGCGAAGGTCATGACGGCTCCTGCAGCGCTCGGCGGTGGTTGCGGACGAAGAGCAGGCCGCTGACGACGGTGAGCGCGAGGGTGTGGAGCAGCAGCCAGGGCAGGGTGCCTCCGCGCCAGATCTCGGCCAGGGTCCGTTCCTCGAACAGCGTCTGGGTGAGCGCCTCGACGCCCAGGGTGGTGGGCAGGATCCTGGCGACCACGGCCAGCCAGTCCGGATAGAGGGACAGGGGCAGGAACGAGCCGTTGAGCAGGAGGATCAGCGAGGTGAACAGCGACTGCAGGGCGCCGATCATCGGAGAGACCAGGGCGAGGGACGCCAGCAGGAACGTGAACGCCAGCACGTTCACCCCCAGGAGCGCGGCGGGCATCAGCGCCTCCCAGCGCGGCGGGATCGCGATCCCGGCCACCAGCATCGGGACGAGGGAGGCGACGGCCGCCACCGCCAGCCCGAACACCGCGGCCGTGATCAGCCGGCCGAGCATCGGCAGCCACGGCGGCGCCGGGGTCATCTGCGCCTGGGCGAAGGTGCCGGCTCGTTTCTCCTCGATGAGGTCGGCCACCATCACCAGGCCGGCGTACTGCAGGAACCAGTAGCCCCCGATCGCGACCAGGGTCTGCGGCAGCAGATCCCGCCGCAGCTCGCCCTGGCCCAGGACGAACTGCAGGCCGAGGTACATCATGGTGCTGATCAGCAGCGTGATGACGTGTCCGGCCGGATGGGCCAGCTGCACGCGCAGGCCCTTGCCGATCTCCGCGCGCAGAACGTCAGCCGACATGGGAGTCCTCGTTCACCAGTGCGAGGAACACGTCCTCCAGGTCGGGCTGCACCTGGGTCAGCGACTCCAGGACGGCCCCTTGCGCGCGCAGGCGCTCGACGACGTCGTACACCTCGGCCGGGTCGCCCACCCGCACGCCGATCGTGGTGACGCCCTCGCGGGTGACGCCGTCGAAGCCGGGCGGCACCGCTCCTTCGACGCGGATCTCGTACCTGTCCCGTTCGCGGAAGCCCGCGAGCAGCTCCCTGGTGGGCAGGTCGGCGACGAGCCGCCCCCGGCGCATGACGGCCACCCGGTCGCACAGCTCCTGGGCCACGTCCAGCTGGTGGGTGGTGATCAGGACGGTGGTGTTCCGTTCGCGGGCCAGCTCGGTGATCCGCTCCTTGACGGTGCGGGTGGCCTCGACGTCGAGACCGAGCGTCGGCTCGTCCAGCAGCACGATCGGCGGGTCGGCGATCAGCGCGACGGCGATCGCGACCTTCTGCTGCATGCCGCGCGAGAAGCCGCCGACCTTGTCGTCGCGCCGTTCCCACAGGCCCAGGTCGGTCAGCAGGATTCGGGCTCGCTCGGCGGTCCGGCGCTTGCGCAGTCCCTTGAGCCGGCCGAAGTACATCAGGTTCTGCCAGGCCGACAGACTCCAGTAGACGTTGCGGGAGCCTTCCAGCACCGCGCCGAACCGCGCCATCGCGGCCGAACGCTCGCGGGCCACGTCGAAGCCGCCCAGCCGGGCGCGGCCGGAGGTGGGGGTGAGCAGGCCGGCCAGCATCTTGATGGTGGTGGTCTTGCCCGCGCCGTTGGGTCCCAGGAAGCCGAAGACCGTTCCGGCCGGGATGTTCAGGGACACGTCGTCGACGGCGGGGGCCTGTCCCGGTCCGTACACCTTCGTCAACGCTTCGATCTCGATCATGTCATCTCCTCATGGGGCGCCCCGGCCCTGTCGCACGGGGCCGGGGCGGGGGGTCAGTGCTCGTCCAGGACCTCGATGTCCTCCCCCGCGGCGTCGCGGGTCAGGGAGAAGGCCGCGACGGCCTCGGCGTTGCCGGGTATCGCCTGGCGTGCGGCCTTCAGGCTCTCGGCCGAGTCCCAGCGCCAGACGCCCGCCCACGTCTCGTCGTCGATGCGGCCGAGGCGCGCTTCGGTGAGTCCGGGGCACGCGGCCCGGGTGGCGGCGACCAGGGCGGCGTGCCGGGCCCGGATCTGCTCCGCGTCGGCGGGGTCGGCCTGGAATCGGGTGACGGTGATGACCGGCATGGTTGGACTCGCTCTCTAGAGTTGACTTCTAGTGAATGAATCTAGAGATAGACTCTAGCCATGAGCGATGTCAAGGGGATGAGCAAAAGGGCGCAGAAGGCGCAGGAGACGCGCCGGCGCATCCTGCGGGCGGCACTCGAGCTGTTCGTACGGGACGGCTACGGTGCGACGAACCTGCAGGACATCGCCGCCGAGGCCGGGGTCGCGGTGCAGACGATCTACTTCGTCTTCGGCAACAAGCGCACCCTGCTGAAGGAACTGGTCGACGTCACCATCGCAGGCGACGACGAGCCGGTCGCCACGATGGACCGGCCGTGGTACACCGAGACACTGGCCGCCGGCACCGCCCAGGACATGCTGCGCGCCTACGTCGCCGGCACGACCTCCATCCTGGAGCGGGTCGCGCCGATCGGCCGGGTCCTGGACGGGGCGATCGCGAGCGACCCCGAGGTCGCCGCCCTCTGGCCCCACGACGCCGACCCGCGCCACGTCGTGCACCGGAGAACGGCCGAGGCGCTCGTCGGCAAACCCGGGGCCCGGGCCGGGATGCCTGCCGAGGAGGCCGCCGACGTGCTGTACGGCCTGCTCAGCCCCGAGCTGTACCTGCTGTTCGTGCGGGAGCGGGGCTGGCCGCGCGAGCGCTGGGCACGGTGGGTCTGCCAGACCCTGCTCACCCAGCTCTGCTCGGATTAGCCGGCCCGGATCGGGCACCGCGTCCCGGCCGCGCGGAAGCCGATCCCACGCCGGAGTCTTAGGGTGGCGGCGTGAAGGATCTTCGGGTTCGGGACTGGGCGTTGGCGGGCGGGGTGTTCGCGGCGCTGGCCGTCAACCTCGCGGTGATGGGGGGCGGTGACGCGGGGGCCTGGGCGCTGACGGCGATCGCGTCCTTCGCGCTGGTCTGGCTGCGGCGGTTTCCGTGGGCGGTGCTGGTCGTCACGGGGGTGGCGGGGGTCCTCTACTACCCGGCCGGATATCCGGACACCTTTCTCGCGCTGACGTTCATGGCCGCGCTGGTCAACCTGACGGTGGTGGTCGGGGGGCTGGCCGGGCTGGTGGCGACGTTCTCCATCGTCACGGCGTTCCTGGTGGCGGGGCGCGTGCGGGAGGCCAGCCTCTCCACCGACGGAAGGGAGATCGCCTACACCACGGTGGGGCTGCTGGCGGCGGTGATCGTCGGGGAGAGCCTGCGGACGTGGCGGGCCGCGCTGGCGAGAGCGGAGGATGCCGAGCGGACGCGGGAGGAAGAGGCGCGGCGGCGGGCCACCGAGGAGCGGCTGCGGATAGCGCGGGAGCTGCACGACATCCTGGCCCACCAGATCTCGCTCATCAACGTGCAGGCGGGGGCGGCGCTGCACCGCGGGGACGGCGGGCAGGCGTTCGAGGCGCTGGAGAACATCAAGCGTGCCAGCAAGGAGACGCTCACCGAGCTGCGGCGGATGCTGGGCGTGCTGCGGCAGTACGACGAGGAGACGCCCGTCGCGCCCGCGCCTTCGCTCAGCACGCTGCCCGACCTCGTCTCCCAGGCGCAGGTTCCCGGCCTGACGGTCCGGCTGGAGGACTCTCGGGACGATGTTCCGCTACCCGCGCCGGTCGAGTTGACGGCGTACCGGATCGTCCAGGAGTCGTTGACGAACGTCGTCCGGCATTCCGGAGCGTCGGAGGTGACCGTACGGGTCGCTCAAACGAACGGTGAACTCGTCGTCGAGGTCACCGACAACGGTACGAAGGCGCCTGATCCCGAGCATGTCCAGCGCGGTAACGGACTGCGGGGAATGCGGGAGAGGGCCTCGGCCGTCGGCGGTACGGTGACGGCCGAAGCCGGGTCCACGGGGTTTCGGGTTCGGGCCGTGCTGCCCGCGGAGAAGGGAACCGCATGATCAGGGTGCTGCTGGTCGACGACCAGCGGATGGTGCGTGCGGCGTTCCGGTCGATCCTGGACTGCGAGGACGGCATCGAGGTCGTCGCCGAGGCCGGGGACGGCGCCGAGGCGGTGCGCCTGGCCGGGGAGCTGCGTCCCGACGTCGTCCTGATGGACATCCGGATGCCGGTCATGGACGGGCTGGAGGCCACCCGGAGGATCGGCGCCGAACCGGAACTGGCGGACGTCCGCGTCCTCATCCTCACCACGTTCGACCTGGACGAGTACGTCTACGGGGCGATCAAGGACGGCGCCGCGGGCTTCCTCCTCAAGGACACCGAGCCCGCCGAGCTGGTGCACGCCGTCCGGGTGGTGGCCCGGGGCGACGCGCTGCTCGCACCGGGCGTCACCCGGCGGCTCATCGCGGAGTTCGCCTCCAAGGCCCGCTTCTCCTCCGCCGCGCCCGTCCCCGCGCTGGACGTGCTCACCGCACGCGAGCGGGAGATCCTCGCCCTGGTCGCCGAGGGCCTGTCGAACGAGGACCTCGCGGCCCGCCTCGTGATCAGCCACGCCACCGTGAAGACGCACGTGTCGCGAATCCTCGCCAAGCTCGGCGCCCGCGACCGCGCCCAGCTCGTCGTCCTGGCCTACGAGAGCGGCCTCGTCCGCCCGGGGTGGACGGGCGGCGTACAGCCCGAGGTGTAACGCGGGATCCGGTCTCCTCCCGGAGGCCCAGGGCAGGTGACAGCTCCCGCCCGATGCGCGGGGACCCCTCCGGAGAAGAGGGTTGCCGTCATGGACGATCCCGTTTTCACGGCCCGGTTGCAGTTCGCGCTGACGGCCGGGACCCATTTCCTGTTCGTGGCTTTGACGTTGGGTCTGGTCACTCTGGTGGCGTTGATGCAGACCCGTGCGACCCTCAGCCGCAGCGAGCGCCATGCCCGGATGGTGCGCTTCTGGGGCAAGCTGTACGTGATCAACTATGCGGTCGGCATCGTCACCGGGCTGGTGATGGAGTTCCAGTTCGGGACGAACTGGTCGGGCCTGCTGGAGATGACGGGAGAGGTCTTCGGCGTCCCCCTGGCCATGGAGACCATCGGGGCGTTCTTCATCGAGTCCACCTTCCTCGGACTGTGGATCTTCGGCTGGGACCGGTTCTCCCGCTGGGCGCACCTGGCGCTGATCTGGGTGGTCGCGCTGACGGCGTACGCGTCGGCGTTCTTCATCCTGGTCACCAACGGGTGGATGCGGAACCCCGTCGGCTACGTGATGGAGGACGGCCATGCCCGCCTTGCCGACTTCGGGGCAATCCTCGCCAACCCCACTGCGCTGCTGGCCTTCGGGCACGTCGTCAGCGCCGCCTTCCTGACGGCGGGACTGTTCATGGCCGCCGTCAGCGCCCACCACCTGTGGCGCGGGAGCGCCGAAAGGGAGTTCTTCCGGCGCTCCCTGCGGACCGGCATGCTCACCGTCGTCCTCGCGGTCTTCCCCACCGCGGCGTTCGGGGGCGTGCAGTTCGGGTTCCGCCCGGAGAACGAGCGGTCCGAGGGACTGACCGCCCTGGCTCAGACCGCCGAGGGGCTCATGATGGTCTCCTGGGTCGTCATGTCCTGGCTGGCCTGCGCGTTCCTGGTGAAGTTCGTCTTCCGCCCCCGCCGCTTCGGCCGGGTCTTCCTCGCCGCGACGATGGCGGCGCTGCCCCTGCCCTACCTGGCGATGATCTCCGGCTGGGTCTACCGCGAGGTCAGCCGCCAGCCGTGGGCGGTCCAGGGCCTGCTGCGCACCGAGGACGCGCTCTCCCCGCTCAGCCCCGGCGCGGCGCGGTTCTCCTTCGTCGCGTTCGTCTCGCTCTTCGCCGTGCTGGCCTCGGTCAACTTCTGGCTGCTGTTCCGCCACGCCCGGCGCGGGCCGGAGGACGAAGCGGCCAAGGCGCCCGAAGCGATGCCCGTCCCCGTCCCGACGTTCTGAGGTGGCCGTCATGGAAGCGCTCGCCATCGCGCTGCTCGCGTTCTTCGCCTTCGGCTCCCTGTCGCTCCTGGGGGGCGACGCGGGCGTCGGGATGCTGCTGCCCTGGCTGGGCCGGTCGGGGAACGAGCGGCGGACGGTCATCGCGGCGATCGGGCCGTTCTTCCTCGCGAACGAGGTGTGGCTGGTCGCCCTCGCCGGGATCCTCATCGGGGCGTTCCCCGGGCTGGAGCACGAGTTGCTGTACGAGCAGCGGACGGCGTTCGTCGTCCTGCTCGTCGGCTGGGTCGTCCGGGACGCCGGCCTGTGGTGGCGGGGCCGGATCGGCTCGCCGCGCTGGGCGGCGGGCTGCGACGTCCTGATCGTCGCGGGGAGCTGGACACTGGCTCTGGCGCTGGGCACGATCCTGGGCACCGTGCTGGGAAGCCCGCTGCTCGCGCCGCCGGTGGCCCTGCTGCTCGCCCTCCACGGGGCGGGGTTCTGCCGGTCGCGGCTGACGGGGTCGCTCCTGGAAAGGGTTCGTTTCACCCGGTACTGGCTGACGACCGCGGTTCTCGGAGCGCTGACGGCGGCGGCCGGGATGCGGCTCGACCTCGAAGCGGCACTCGCCGGGCCCACGACGCTGCGGGTGGTGACGGTGTTCGCGGTGGTCATGCTGCCGCTGCTGATCGGCGGCCAGCTCCTCACGCGGTGGGCCTTCCGTGAGCGGGTAACCGGGCCGGGTTACTTGTGAAGCCGGTCGAGCGCAGGCTGCTCGGCCTGGTCGCACGCTCCAGTCTCGCCGTCCTGGCCGTACTGGCCGCCGGGCAGGGCGTGCTCCTGATCGTGCAGGCCGAGCTGCTGGCTCAGGCGATCGCGGGTCTGGACGCCGGGCCGCTGCCCTGGCTGCTCGCGGCCGCCGTGCTCCGCGGCGGCCTCGGGTGGACGAGCCAGAGGGTCGCGGCGGGCACGGCGGCCGCGGTGAAGACCGGACTCCGCGGGTCGCTGCTGGCCGCTCCCGCCGGTCCCGCGGGTGAACGGCTCGCCCTCGTGACGCGGGGGCTGGACGCACTGGACGCGTTCTTCACCGGCTACCTGCCGCAGTTGTTCCTCGCGGCGATCGTGCCGGTGCTCGTGCTGGGGCGGCTGGCGTTCGCGGACTGGCCTTCGGCGCTGCTCGTGCTGGTGGTGCTGCCGCTGATCCCCGTCTTCGGTGCGCTGGTCGGGATGCGCACGGCCGACCTCACGCGGCATCAGTGGTCGGTGCTGGAGCGGCTGGGCGGCCACTTCCGCGACGTGCTGGCAGGGCTTTCGACGCTTCGGGCGCATGCCCGGATCAAGCACCAGAGCAAGGTGATCGGGGACATGGCGGACGCGCACCGCCGCGCCACGGGATCGGTGCTGCGGGTGGCGTTCCTGTCGTCGCTCGTCCTGGAGCTGGTGGCCTCGGTGTCGGTGGCGCTGGTCGCGGTCCCGGTGGGGCTCCGCCTGCTGGACGGGTCGCTGGTCCTGGCCACCGGCCTGCTCGTCCTGCTGCTCACTCCCGAGGCGTTCCTCCCGCTCCGCGCGCTGGGGATGCGCTTCCACGCGAGCAGCGAGGGCATCGCGGCCGCGTCCCAGGTCTTCGACGTCCTGGACGCGCCCGCCCCGCATGTCCTCCGGGCGGGTGGAGCACGGCCGTCCGGGGGCGCGCCGCACCTGGTGATCGAGGACCTGGAGTACCGGTACCCGGGGGCTTCACGTCCGGCGTTCAGCGGGCTGAACCTGGAGGTCCGTCCAGGTGAGCGCGTCGCGCTGGCCGGTCCGAGCGGCGCGGGAAAGAGCACGCTGCTGCGGGTGGTGCTCGGGCTGCTCGCACCGACGAAGGGCCGCGTCCTCGTCGACGGCGTGGACCTGCGCGAACTGGATCCGGCGTCCTGGCGCGCGGCCCTCGCCTGGGTGCCCCAGCATCCCCGCCTGTTCGCCGCCACGATCGCCGCGAACCTCGAACTGGGCCTTCCGCCGACCGGACGGGACGAGCTACGCGCGGCGGCCGTCGAGATGGGCGCCGACGGGTTCGTCTCCGCGCTGCCCGACGGGTACGACACCGTGCTCGGCGAACGTGGCGCCGGACTGTCGGCGGGGCAACGTCAGCGGCTGGCCCTCACCCGGGCGAGGCTCCGCGACGCGCCGCTCGTCCTGCTCGACGAGCCGACCGCCCACCTCGACCTGGCCACCGAGGCCGCGCTGCTGCCCGCGACCGGCGCCCTGCTCGAAGGCCGCACCGCGCTGATGGTCGCGCACCGGCCCGCCATGCTGGCCCGCGCCGACCGGGTCGTCCGTCTGTCCGCCTCGCGTCTGGAAGGGCGCCTGGATGAAAGAGGTGTTCTCGGATTGCACACGGCGTCCGCCGCCGACCGGGGCATCCGGCTGCCCGTCGCGTGTCCGAAAGGGAGCCGGGGATGAAAGGGAGGTTCTCGGGTTGCGCATGGCGTCTGCTGGGGGCGGTGCTCGCGGGAGCCCTGGCCCGGTGGTGCGGGCTGGGATTGACCGCCGCCGCGGCCTGGATGATCGCGCGGGCCGCCGAGCAGCCCCCGCTGGTCGCGCTCGGCCTGGCGATCGTGGCGGTGCGGGGCTGCGCGGTCTTCAAGGGCGTGTTCCGGTACGCCGAGCAGCTCGCCGGGCATGACGCCGCCCTGCGGATCCTGGCCGCGGTGCGGGTGCGGCTGTTCGACGCCCTGGGCCGGGAACGGGGACACGGCCGCGACGCGTCGGCGTTGAACGGGATGCTTTCGGACGTCGACCACGTCCAGGATCTGCTGCTCCGTGCCCTGCTCCCCGCTTCGGGCGCGCTGCTGGGAGGAGGCGCGGGGCTCGTCCTCGTGGCGGTGGTGCGGCCGGGTGCCGGGCCGGTGCTGGCGGCCGGGCTGCTGGTGGCGGGTGTGCTGCAGCCCTGCGCGGCCGCGCTGGCGGCGCGGCGGCTGGGTGCGGCGGTGGCCGTCCGGCGGGACGAGCTGGCGGCGGCCGGGCTCGACCTCCTCGAAGGAGCGGACGAGCTCGCCGTCCACGGGGCGACCGACGGTGCGCGGGAGGCGGCCGGGCGGGCGGCGTCCCGGCTCGCGAAGCTGGAGCGGCGGGCGGCGCTGGTGTCGGGCACGGTGACGGCCGTGGGGTTCATCGTGCAGGTCGCGACCGCGGCGGCCGTCCTGCTGTCGGCCCGGGAGGCCGGGACGGTGACGGCGGCGATGCTCGCCCTCACCTCGCTGGTCGCCGTCGACCTGGTCCTCGAACTGGGCGGGGCGGCGCAGCAGGCGGTGACGTCGTGGCCCGCCGTCCGGCGGATCGCGGCCCTGCTGCGAACGCCGGAACCGGCCGGGTCCTCGGATCCGCTGCCGCCCGGCCCGCTGCGCGTCGACCTGCTCGGCGCCTCCGTCCGCTACGGCGCCCGGACGGTTCTGGCGGAAGTCGACCTCCAGGTGGACCGGGGCCGGCGGGTCGCGGTCGTCGGACCGAGCGGGGCGGGCAAGAGCACCCTGCTCGCGGCGATCTCCGGAGCCGTCCCGCTCGATCGGGGATCCGTCCTGCTGGCCGGTTCTCCCCTGTCCTCGTACGCGCCCGACGACGTCCGGCGCGCCGTGTGCGGACTCGCCCAGGACGCGCACGTCTTCGCCGCGACGGTGCGGGCGAACCTCCTGCTGGCACGTCCGGACGCGACCGATGCCGAGCTGGAGGAATCCGTCCGCAAGGCGCGGTTCGCCGACGACCTGGCGGCCCTTCCCCTCGGCTGGGAAACCCCGGTCACTCCCGAGACGCTCTCCGGCGGGCAGCGGCGGCGGCTCCTGCTGGCCCGCGCGTTCCTGGCCGATCCGGCGGTCCTGCTGCTGGACGAGCCGACCGAGGGCCTCGACACCGCCACCGCCGACGCCCTCACCCGCGACCTGCTCACCTCGCCCGGGGGCGGCACGCTCGTCCTGGTCACCCACCGTCTCGCCGCCCTCCGCCACGCCGACGAGATTCTGGTCATGGACGGCGGCCGCGTCGTCCAGCGCGGCCCCCACAGGGCGCTGGCCTCGGTCCCGGGCCCCTACCGCGATCTCCTGGACACCGAACTCCTGCACGCCGGCGCCCCGCTCGACCCTGCGAAATAGCACAAACCGCAGTACAGGCACGGGGAGATGTTGCGCCGATCACTGGTCCAGCTCCAGGCGCAAACGACACAGTTGTGGTGCTACGTCACCTACCGCCCCCCTGGAGTGACTGTGAACCCCCTCGCCCCTTTCATCCGGGTCGCCCGCGGAGCCGTGGCGGTGCCCGTCGCCACCGCTCTCGCGCTGAGCGTGCTCGCGGCGCCGGCCTTCGCCGACGATCCGCCCGCCGGTTCGGTCCCACCCGACCAGGACCCCTTCTACGCCGCGCCCGCCGACATCGCCTCCTACGATCCCGGAGAGATCGTGAGGACCCGGAAGATCACCCCGAAGCTCAACGATCTGGACACCAGGGCCGACGTCTGGCAGATCTCCTACCGGACGAACGACTCCCACCTCCAGCCGCAGCTGACCGTGACGAGCCTGCTGGTGCCGAAGAAGGCCTGGACGGGATCCGGCCCCCGGCCCGTCGTGTCCGTCCAGGCGCCCGAGGACTCGACCGGCACCCAGTGCGCGCCGTCCTACGGGATCTCCTCCGGCAACGTGATCGCGGGGCTCACCGTCAAGCTCTCCGACCCGATGCTCGACAAGGGCTGGGCCGTCGCGATGCCCGACTTCGAAGGACCGAAGTCGGTGTTCATGGCGGGACCGCAGGCCGCGCACGCCGTGCTCGACGGCATCCGCGCGGTGAAGGACTTCCACGACGCGGGCATCGGCCCCGACAATCCGTGGACGTTGAACGGCTACTCGGGCGGAGCGCAGGCGACGGGTTGGGCGGCGCAGACGCAGCCGTCCTACGCGCCCGACGTGGAGCTGAAGGGAGTGGCCATGGGCGGGACGCCCGCGGACCCGGCCGCGGTGGCCCGGTCCCTGGACGGCGGGCCGTTCTCCGGATTCGAGGCCGCCGCCACCGCGAGCCTCGACACCGAGTTCCCCGAAGCCGGGATCAAGGGCCTGCTCAACGAGAAGGGCGCGGCGGCCATCCAGGAGGCGCGCGGAAAGTGCGTCGACGAACTGCTGACGAAGTTCGCCTTCAAGAAGCTGGCCGACTACAGCACCGTTCCCGACCCGCTGTCGGTGCCCTCGGTCGCGGCCGTCCTGAAGAAGAACACGATGGGCTCGGCGGCTCCCGCCGCTCCGGTCTACAACTACCACGCGAACACCGACGAGATCGTCCCCGTCAAGCAGGCCGACCAGCTGGTCCGGGACTGGTGCGCGAAGGGCGCGACCGTGCACACCGTCCGGGCGTGGATCGGCGAACACGCCTTGGAAGCGGTCTTCCGCAACGGTGACGTCATGAAGTTCCTAGCCGACCGTTACGCGGGCAAGCCCGCGAAGAACACCTGCTGATCCGCCTTCCAGGCCGGTCCGGTCTCCCACCGGATCGGCCGCCCCCATTTGTGCGCTTTTAACCCAAATAGACCTATATATGCAGTTTTGAAGGGCGTAGGTGGCGGGCACCCGGGGATCCCCCAGAGGATGGACAGCGGGAAGGGGAAGCCATGGCCGCCGCGCCGTACGACGAACTGGCCGCCGCCCTGCACGGCGAGCTGATCCGGCCGGAGGACACCGGCTACGACCAGGCGCGCGCCGTCTACAACGCGATGGTCGACCGGCGGCCCTCGGCGATCGCGCGCTGTCTGGACGCCGTCGACGTCGTCGCCTGCGTGCGGTTCGGGCGGGAGCACGACGTCGAACTCGCCGTCCGGGGCGGCGGGCACAACGCCGCCGGGCTGGGCGTGTGGAACGACGCGCTGGTCATCGACCTCTCGCTCATGCGCGACACCGCGGTCGACCCGGAGAGGCACACCGTCCGCGTGGCTGGCGGATGCGTGTGGGGGGACGTCGACCACGCGACCGTCGAGTTCGGGATGGCGACCCCGTCTGGCTTCGTGTCGACCACCGGAGTGGCCGGACTGACGCTCGGAGGCGGCATCGGCTACCTCTCCCGGAGGTTCGGCCTCACCGTCGACAACCTGCTCTCCGCCGACGTGGTGCTCGCGGACGGCTCCTTCGTGACGGCCGACGAGCACACCCACGAGGACCTCTTCTGGGCGCTGCGCGGAGGCGGCGGGAACTTCGGGGTCGTCACCTCGTTCACGTTCCGCTGCCACGGCATCGGCGACCACGGCACGATCGTCGGCGGGCCCGTCCTGTACGCGCTGGAGGACACCGCGGACGTCATGCGCTGGTACCGGGAGCTGCTCCCGTCCCTGCCCGAGACCCTGAGCGGCTGGATCGGCCTGGCCGCCGTCGCGCCGGCCCCGCCGTTCCCCGAGGAGCTGTGGGGCCGCAAGGTGTGCCTCATCATGTGGTGCTACACCGGCCCTCACGACAAGGCCGACGAAGTCCTCGCGCCCGTCCGCGCCCACGGATCCCCGCTCATGATCGGGCTGCACCCCATGCCGTTCGACGTCCTGCAGAGCGCGTTCGACGCCCTCCTCCCGGAGGGCCTGCAGTGGTACTGGAAGGCCGACTTCTTCGAGGAGATCTCCGACGCCTCCATCGAGGTCCACTGCAAGTACGGCGAACTGCTCCCCACCGGCCTGTCCACCATGCATCTCTACCCGATCGACGGCGCCGCCGCCCGGGTCCCGTCCGACGCCACCGCCTTCGCCTATCGCAACGGCGGCTGGGCCGGCGTCATCGCCGGCATCGACCCCGACCCCTCCAACGCGCCCCGCATCACCCAGTGGGCCCGCGACTACTGGTCCGAACTCCACGCCACCTCGGCCGGCGGCGCCTACGTCAACTTCCTCATGAACGAAGGCCAGGACCGCATCCGCGCCTCCTACCGCGACAACTACGACCGCCTGGCCCGCATCAAGGCCCGCTACGACCCGGACAACGTCTTCCACGTCAACCAGAACATCCGCCCGGCCGCCCTGGTCTGACCGGGCCGGGCCTTCTCTTCGATCGCGCAGGAGACCGGCCGTCCCGCCTCACCTCGCGGAGGTCCGGCACTGGCGGCGATCGCGGCGGCACTCGCCGTCAGCGCGGGCCGACCCCGCCTCGCCACCGGGTCCCCGTCCGGTTCATCGGTCGGGGACTCACCTATATCCGGACGGCGTCACGGCCACATGTCCGGAAACGGCCGTCACTTCATGCACAGGCGAACCACCGATATCAGCGGTGCCCTTTCGCGGAATATGAGACGGCCCGTGCCCCTGGCCTGCGAATTCGAAGGGCCGGCGGTTCGCGGATGAACTCATCGGCGGTGCTGGAAGGCCGGTGGACAGGAGAAGCCGGACGTAATAAGAAAGATCCCGAAATAGAAGTGATCATGGTGATCGACTTCCGGGAAGGGACGCATGACCGACGCCTCGAACGCCTCATCCGGGAATCCGAGGAACAAATGGCTCCTGATCGGTGGCGTGCTGTTCGCGATCCTGCTGGTCGCGGGCCTGGCCATCGCCCTGTTCTCCGGGCGCGGGCCCACCGAGACCACCGAGAGGTTCCTCGAAGCGGCGCAGGATCGGGACCGTGCGGCAGTCCGGTCCCTGAGTTGCGCGAAGAACGTGAATTCCATCGCCAAGGTCGTCGAAGAGGACGAGAACCTCATCGAGTGGAAAATCATCAGTGAGAAGGTGTCCGGTGACGCCGCGGACGTCATCGTCAGCATCACGCTCTTCGAGAACGGAAGTACGGGAACCTCCGCCGGGACGTTCGGGCTGGTGAAAGAGAACGGCGATTGGAAGGTCTGCGACCTGCGCCAGTAGCACCGGTCCGCGACGGCGCTCCGCTTTCGGGAACCGACGGGGGAGAAACGGCGTTGAAAGACCAGGTGCGCCTTTACCATCCGGTTCGGCGCCGAAGGGGGACGACATGGCATCGCTCATCGCACGCATCAAGCGATTTCTCGCCAGTCCGCAGGGACAGCAGGCCAGAACGCGCGCCGAGCAGCTCGCCCGCGATCCTCGCAACAAGGCTCGGATCCAGGGCGTCCTGCAGCGTTTCGGCGGGCGGCGGCGGCACTGATCCCGGAGGGGCGCCGGCTCCGGCCGGCCCCCCTCCGCCCGGGTTTCCGGGAGTCCCGACCCCCGGGTGAGGCGGAAAAAAACCGTTCCAGAAGTGTCGGTGGGGCCTTGTACTGTTCCTTCGAACAGACATCCGACTTTCAGGAGCCCCCCCGTGTCCGAAACCATGCAAAAAGTCCGTTCCAAAGGGGAGGGCGGAGAACCCGCCTCGTCCCATACGGGCCTGGCGCTGGTCGTGATCGCGGCTGCGCAGCTGATGGTCGTGCTGGACGGCACCATCACCAACATCGCGCTGCCGAGCATCCAGACCGACCTCGGCATGTCGGCCTCGGGACTGGCCTGGGTGATCAACGCCTACGCGCTCGCCTTCGGCGGGCTGCTGCTGCTCGGCGGACGCTCCGGCGACCTCTTCGGACGGCGCCGCATGTTCCGGGTGGGCCTGGTCGTCTTCACCCTCGCCTCGCTGCTGGGCGGCTTGGCGCAGAACGACACACAGCTGATCGCCGCGCGGATCCTGCAGGGCGTGGGCGCCGCGATCGCCGCGCCGACCGCGCTGTCGCTGATCACGGTGAACTTCCCCGAGGGCAAGCCCCGCAACAAGGCGATGGGCGTGTACGCCGCGATGGCGGGCATCGGTTCCACCGTCGGCCTGCTGCTGGGCGGCGTGCTGACGGACTACCTGGACTGGCGCTGGGTCATGTTCGTGAACGTGCCGATCGGGCTGGTCGTGCTCGCCGGAACGAAGGTGCTGGCCGAGGGCGAGCGCAACACCGGCGGCCTCGACGTCCCCGGCGCCGTCACCGGAACCGGCGGCCTGCTCGCCCTCGTCTACGGCATCACCCGCGGCGGCGACGCCGGCTGGACCGACTCCCTCACCCTCGCCTCGTTCGCCGCGGCGCTCGTCCTGCTCGCCGTCTTCCTCGCCGTCCAGAGCCGCACCACGCATCCGATGATGCCGCTGCGCCTGTTCGCCGACCGCAACCGCGCGGGCGCCTACGTCACCATGATGCTCATCGGTGCGGGCATGTTCGCCACCTTCTACTTCCTCACCCTCTACCTGCAGCAGATCCACGGCTACAGCCCCGTCAGGACCGGCCTGGCCTACCTGCCGTTCAGCTTCGGCATGGGCATCGCCGCGGGGCTGGGCTCCCAGCTCGTCACCCGCGTCGCCCCGCGCGTGATCGCCGGTCCGGGCCTGGTCGCCGCCGCGCTCGGCATGTTCTGGTTCTCCACCCTGGAGCCGGGCTCCGCCTACCTCACCCACATCCTGCCCGCGATGTTCATCACCGCGGTCGGCCTCGGCTCCAGCTTCGTCCCGATGACGCTCTGCGCCGTCAGCAGGGTCAGCGACCAGGACGCCGGCATCGCCTCGGCGCTGATCAACACCACCCAGCAGATCGGCGGCGCCCTCGGCCTCGCCGCGCTCAGCACCATCTCCGCCACGGTGGCGAACGACCGGCTCCCCGACGCCTCGGAGAGCTTCTTCAAGGCCGCCGCCCTCGGCGACGCGCCCCTCCTCCAGAAGGCGGCCGAGGCCCTCACGCACGGCTACACCACCGCCTTCCTGGTGGCCACGACCCTGTTCGTCGCGGCGCTCGTCATCGCCGTCGCCGCCATCAACACGCCCCGCCAGGAGCAGTCCGAGAACGGCGCCGCCGTCCACATGGGCTGACGGTCCCCGCTTCACCACGACGAGTCCTCATCCCTCTTTCCGGGGTGGGGACTCGTCGGCTTTCACGCCTCCGCGAGCGCAAGCCGCCGCAGAACGTGCAGAAGTCAGACACAAGCGTCGAGCAGCGCCCGCACGGGGTCGGGTTCCGGCTCTGGGAAGCGTGGTGGAGGGCTTGTAGAGTGCCACAAAACTCGGCACGACCCCCAGGAGTACCTGTGTCCGACATATCCCCCAAGAGCCTTCCCGCCCCTCCGGACGAGGCGTCTCCCCCCTCCCGTACGACGCTGGCACTGGTGGTGATCGCGGCGGCGCAGCTGATGGTGGCTCTGGACAGCACCATCACCAACATCGCGCTGCCCAGCATCCAGACCGACCTCGGCATGTCGGCCTCGGGACTGGCCTGGGTGGTCAACGCCTACGCTCTGGCGTTCGGCGGGCTGCTGCTGCTCGGCGGACGCTCCGGCGACCTCTTCGGACGGCGGCGCATGCTCCGCGTCGGGCTGGTCATCTTCATCTGCGCCTCCCTGCTGGGCGGCCTCGCCCAGATCGACGCGCACCTGATCGCGGCCCGGATCCTGCAGGGCGTGGGCGCCGCGATCGCCGCGCCCACCGCACTGTCGCTGATCACCGTGAACTTCGCCGAGGGCAAGCCGCGCAACAAGGCCATGGGCGTGTACGCCGCGATGTCGGGCATGGGCTCGGTCATCGGGCTGCTGCTCGGCGGATCGCTCACGAACTACCTGGACTGGCGCTGGGTCATGTTCATCAACATCCCCATCGGCATCCTCGTGCTCGCCGGGACGCGCGTGCTGGCCGAGGGCGAGCGCAACACCGGCGGCCTGGACATCCCCGGCGCCGTCACCGGAACCGGTGGCCTCCTCGCCCTCGTCTACGGCATCACCCGCGGCGGCGACGCCGGCTGGACGGATCCCCTCACCCTCGCCTCGTTCGCCGCGGCGCTCGTCCTGCTCGCCGTCTTCCTCGCCGTCCAGAGCCGCAGCGCCCAGCCGATGATGCCGCTGCACCTGTTCGCCGACCGCAACCGGTCCGGTTCCTACGTCACCATGATGTTCATCGGCGCGGGCATGTTCGGCACCTTCTACTTCCTCTCCCTCTACATGCAGCAGATCCACGGCTACGGCGCGCTGAAGACCGGCCTGTCCTACCTGCCGTTCAGCGTCGGCGTGGGCATCGCCGCGAGCCTGGGCGCCAAGCTCCTCACCCGGACGGCGCCCCGGATGATCGCCGGTCCCGGCCTGCTCGTCGGCGCGTGCGGCATGTTCTGGTTCTCCACGCTGGAACCGGGATCCGACTACCTCACCCAGGTGGCCCCCGCGATGTTCCTCACCGCGTTCGGCCTGGGCTGCAGCTTCCTGCCGATGGCGCTGGGAGCCGTCAGCGGGGTCCGCGACCAGGACGCCGGCATCGCCTCGGCCCTGCTGAACACCTCCCAGCAGGTCGGCGGCGCCCTCGGCCTGGGCGCCCTGAGCACCGTCGCCGTCACCGCCGCCGACGGCCGCCTCCCCGACGCCTCGAGCACGTTCTTCAAAGCCGCCGCCGCGGGCGACGCCCCCCTCGTCCAGAAGGCCGCCGAAGCCCTCACTCACGGCTACACCACCGCCTTCCTGGTGGCCTCGGGCCTGTTCGCGGCCGGCTTCGTCATCGTCATGACCGCCGTCAACGCCCCCCGCCAGGAGCAGCCCGCCCCCGACACGGCGGCCCCCGTCGGCTGACCGCCACCGCCCGTTCGAGCCCCGCCCTCCCCCGAAGGCGGGGCTCTTCCATCGGCCCCTACAAGCTGATGAACGCGTTCTCCCTCAAGCATCCGGACGGCTCACCGACCGCGTGGGGACCTACGAGAACCAAGATTTTTCGTGTGCTCAGGCAATTGTTCCGGTGATGCCTTTGGTGAATCATCGGGCGGCATGTCCTTTGATTCCCTTCTCAGCCGCCGGGCGCTGCTGCTCGGGGCGGCCGGTTCCGGAGCGCTGCTGCTGCCCGGTCCCGCGCAGGCCGATGTCCCCGCCTCGAAGCGCTTCGACCTGACGACGCCGTCGCCGACGCTGCTGTGGCGCAAGCCGCTGCGCAGCGGCAGCTGGATCATGCAGTCGTTCGGGTGGGACAACGCCAAGCAGGAGATCTACTTCGCGCAGGTCAAGGCAGGCTCCAAGACCGGCGACCTGATCATCACCCGCACCACCGCGACCGGCCGCCAGCTGGGCTGGATGGTCCTGCGCGGGTTCGGGCACGGCGTCTCCATCGGCGTCGAGCGCTACAAGGGCGCCGTCTACCTCTGGACGGAGTCGAAGGCCAACCCGAAGAGCGGCTTCGGCACCCGCGTCGCCCGGTTCAAGTTCGTCAACGGCAAGACGATCAAGCCCACGTCCGCGGGCGTCCTGGACCGGACCCCGAAGCTTCCCAATCTGAAGAAGAACCCGCAGCCCGCGATCGATCCGGTCCACAACCGCCTCCTCGTCCGGTTCCGCGACGGCTCCAGCCGGCCCCGCGTCGCCGTCTTCTCCCTCGCGGACGCCCGCGCGGGCCGCCTGGGCCCCGCGAACGTCCTGGCCGAGCAGGCGCTCCCCGACCACCCGGCCTCCTCCCCCAACCAGGGATTCACCGGCCTCGGCCAGTACGCCTACCTGATCTCCGGCGCGCAGTCGAAGGACGACACCCTCCTCCACTGGGTCGACCTCCGCTCGGGCCGCCGCGGCAAGTTCCTCACCCACGCCGGCAAGTCCCTCCTGAAGGACAAGCGCGAACCCGAGGGCATCGCCGTCCAGGTCGTCTCCGGCCGCCCCCGCCTCACTTTCGGCTTCTCCTCCGGCTCCTCCCCGAACAGGCGCTCCAGCCTCTTCTACAAGAGCACCTTGAAGTAACCCATGCCTGGACCGATCGGTTAATGCCGATAAGGAAGTGGTCAATTCGACATAATCGGCAGCCATCCGTGTGATCTTGCTACTAGGATCACGCGGATGGCGAACCGTTCCTACCTCTACGCAGCCGACTCCCTGCCGACGGAAAACGGCATCCCCCGTCCAATCAAGTGCATCTCCGAGCACGGTTGGAGTGTCCCGCTGGCCCACCTGATCCTGGCCGGGCACGAGACGACCGTCGTCCCGTCGATGATCTGGAACCCCCCGGTCGGCCTGGCCGCCGACTACACCGCGGGTGCCGACCTCCTCATCGCCCTGCTCCGCCTGGTGGGTGAAGGAGAGGTCGCCGACCGGGAGGAGTTCAACGCCATGGTCGCCCGCACGACCCGGCACCTGGAGAAGCAGAAGTCCCGCCATTTCCTCCTGGAGCCCGGCGAGATCTTCAGCATCGAGGGAACGGACCTGGACACGGCCGCCCAGAATCTGATCGACTCCGAGATCGAGCACGCCGTCGCCCAAGCCCGAGCCGCCCTGGACGGCCAAAGAACGGCCTGGCTGGAAGAACTCCGCAAGGACTGGTCGACGCACTTCGCTTCCTTCTACTCCGACCACCTCTACTACTCCTTCCCCAGCGACTGACCCCGGCCGGTCAGGTGTCGGTGCGGACCTCCGTGCCGTCCTGCGCCCAGCGGGTGTGGAAGGCGCCTTCGGCGTCGGTGCGGTGGTAGGTGTGGGCGCCGAAGAAGTCGCGCAGGCCCTGGATGAGGGCCGCCGGGCCGCGTTCGCGGCGGTAGCCGTCGTAGTAGGACAGCGAGGAGGAGAACGCCGGGATCGGGACGCCCTGCTCGGTCGCCGTCATGACGACCCGGCGCCACGCGTCCTGGGCCTTGGCCGTCGCCTCGGTGAAGTACGGGACCGTCAGCAGGTTCTCCAGGTCCGGCCGCTCGGCGTACGCGTCGCGGATGCGGTCGAGGAAGCGCGCCCGGATGATGCAGCCTCCGCGCCAGATCGTCGCCATCGCGCCCAGGTCCAGGTCCCAGCCGTGGGTGCGGGAGGCGGCGTGCATCTGGGCGAAGCCCTGGGCGTACGCGACGACCTTGCTCGCGTAAAGGGCCTGCCGGATGTCGTCTACGAGTTCCTTGCGGTCCTTCTCCTCGCTCGGCACCGGGCCCCGGAGCACGCCCGACGCCCTGCCCCGCTCCTCGCGGAGGGACGACAGGGTGCGCGCGTACACCGCTTCGGTGATGCCCGTCAGCGGGACGCCGAGCTCCAGGGCGTCCTGCGCGGTCCAGCGCCCGGTGCCCTTCTGCTCGGCCTCGTCGACGATGACGTCGACGAGCGGCCCGCCCGTACGCTCGTCGGTCTTCGCCAGCACCTTCGCGGTGATCTCGACGAGGAAGGACTCCAGGTCGCCGGAGTTCCACTCCTCGAAGGTCCGCGCGATCGCCGGCACGTCCAGGCCCGCGACGTGGCGGAGCAGGTCGTAGGCCTCGGCGATGAGCTGGATGTCGGCGTACTCGATGCCGTTGTGCACCATCTTCACGTAGTGTCCGGCGCCGTCCGGCCCCACGTACGTGCAGCACGGCGTCCCGTCGACGTTCGCCGCGATGCTCGTGAAGATCTCCTCCACCTCGGCGTAGGCCTCGCGGTCCCCGCCGGGCATGATGCTCGGCCCGAGCAGCGCTCCCTCCTCGCCTCCGGACACCCCCGTCCCGATGAAGCGCAACCCGTCCCGCTCGCACCGCTCGACGCGACGCCGGGTGTCGTTGAAGTGCGAGTTGCCGCCGTCGATGAGGATGTCCCCCTCTTCGAGCAGCGGTGCGAGCTCGTCGATCACCGCGTCGACCGGCCCGCCCGCCTTGACCATGATGATGATCCGCCGCGGCCGCTCCAGCGCCTCGACGAACTCCTCCACCGTCTCGGCCGCCGTGAACTCCCCTTCGCCCCCGTACTCCCTCATGAACTTCCGCGTCCGCTCCGCCGTGCGGTTGTGGACGGCCACCGGCACTCCGTGCCGCGCGATGTTGCGGGCCAGGTTCGCCCCCATCACCGCCAGCCCCGTCACTCCGATACGGCTCGTTGCGGTCATCGTCTCCACTCCTTCGTTCTGCGCCGCCCCCCGGACGGCCGGACGCGCTCCGCCGGTTCCCGGCTCGCGCGAGGTCCTCCAAGAGGTCTGTCCGGACCCCCGCCGGAGAAACACATGCCGGCCGGGCGGCGGGCGCGAAGCGGGCCCTGCCGAACGCGGGAGGACGCCGCTCAGGCCATGGGGAAGTGATTCCGGAAAGTTCCCGAACGCAGTCTTCACCGCGGCCGGAAGCCCTCCCCCGAAGCGGAAACCCAGCCTCGGCCATGATCTTCACATTAAGGTCACGTCATGACGCACCGTTCTCATCTCTACGCGGCGGACTCCCTGCCGACGAAGGACGACACCCCCCGTCCCGTCAGGTCCGTCTCCGATCACAACTGGAGCATTCCGCTGGCCCAGCTGCTCCTGGTCGGGCACGGGACGACCGTCGTCCCGTCGATGATGTGGGATCCGCCGATGTGCGTGGCCGCCGACTACGCCGAGGGCGCCGACCTCCTTCTCGCCCTGCTCCGGCTGGTGGGCGAGGGCGAGGTCCCGGACCGGGAGGACTTCGACGACCTGGTCGCCCTCATCGCCCGGCATCTGGACGAGCAGAAGTCGCGCTACTTCCTGCTGGAGGCCGGCGAGATCTTCGACCTGCGCGAGGCGGACCTGGACACGGCCGCCCGGGAGCTGATCCGCTACGAGATCGAGCCCGCCGCGGCCCGGGCCCGGGCCGCCCTCGGCGGCGGAGAGACGGCCTGGCTGGAGGAGATCCGCAGGGAATGGCCGACGCATTTCGTCTCCTTCTATGTCAGCCACCTGTCCTACTCGTTCCCCGACTGACCGCGATCAGGATTCCGGGAACGGTGACAAACCGTCCGCGCCCGCTCATCCCTGTCTCGCGAATACAGAAAGTGACGAGAGCGGGATGTGGGCGAGGTCGCGGGTCTGAACCGATGACGACCCGCCCCGGTGCGCTCCTCGCGGCGTCCCGGCCGGGTCCTCCCCTTCACCCCGAAAGGGAGGACCGAAGTCCGGGCGGCGGCCCGGGGTCAGCGCTCGGCGAAGTAGTCGATCATGCGCGAGTAGTTGTCGTCGGCGTGGCCGTCCGCGATGGCCTGGGTGACGAGGAAGAGGGTGTGGGCGGGGAGGTGGTCGGCGACGTTCCTGGCCCGGCTTTCGCGGAGCAGGTCGTCGATGGACGGGAGGTGGTGGCGCAGGGCTCCGTACTGTGCGGCGTACTGGGACCGGTCGACCTCGTCGGCGATCGACGGCAGGAACGACGTGAGCGCCGTGAGGGAGGGGCCGGCATGGTCGAGGAATCGCTTCAGTTCGATGCCCTCGTCCTTCAGCAGGGCGGCGGCGTGCAGGAAACCGTTCAGGATGCCCCACATGGTGCCGTGCACGGCCATGCCGTACAGGACCGGCGCTCCCGGATCGGCGGCGACCAGGGCCCCCTTGCCGCCCAGGAGGTCGAGCAGCGGGCGGTGGCGGTCGTACACGGACTCCGCTCCCCCGAAGAAGACCACGCTCTCCGGGGCTCCGAGGGCCGGTGCGATCGTCATGATCTGGCCGTGCAGGTAGTCCGCCCCCGACTCGGCGGCCAGACGGCCCGTCTCCTTCGCCTCGCCAGATGTGCAATCCGTCAGGTTCACCACCGTGCGGCCCGCGAGGGCTCCTCCCGCTTCCTCCAGGAGGCGGGAGGCCGCGGCGGCGCTCTTCACGCTGACGAACACCACTTCGCCCGCCGTGACGGCGTCGCGCACCGTCGCCGCCCGCAGCGCGCCCCCGGCCACCAGGGCTTCGGCCTTCTCCGGTGTGCGGTTCCACACGGTGGTCGGATGCCCGGACGCCAGGAACACGCCTGCGACCGCGGCTCCCATCTCCCCCAGGCCGAGCACGGTCACGGGCTGCGGAACGTCCCTGTTCTCCACGGTCACGTCGTCTTCCCTTCCACGGCGGCGGCCGGAAATCCGGCCACCGCGACTCATTGATCACGAGCCACCGTAGAAGTTGAATCAAACTTCAAGTCAAGCCCGCTCCCGGAAAACCGCGATGTCTCGACGGCCGAATGGACAGAACAGGCCCGATCCCCTAGGAAGGACCCGCCCATCAAAAGATCTTGCTTCTCAGGAAGAGACGGATGAACGACATTCCCCCCACAGGTCCCGCGTCCGCCCCCAAGAAGAAACTGCTCCTCATCCTCGGCGGAGCCCTCGCCGTGGTCCTGATCGCCGGTCTCCTCATCGCCACCCTGTTCTCGTCCGGTGGCGGGCCGACCTCGGTGACGGAGTCCTTCCTCGGGGCCATGCGCGACGGCGACCGTGCCAAGGCCGCTTCCCTGACCTGCGCCGACCACGACCTCAACGACGCGATCGCCTTCCCGTCGGATCAGGGCGAGATCTCCTGGAAGGTCACCGGCGAGCAGGTGAGCGGCGACACCGCCAGCGTCTCCCTCTCGGTCACCCTCTCCGTGGACGGCGATTCCCTCACCCGCGACACCACCGCCAAGCTCGTGAAGCAGAACGGCGAGTGGAAGATCTGCGGCCTGGCCGACAACGGCTGACCTCCGGAGCACGCCGTCGACACGTTCCATGTCCTCCGGGAAACTCCGAAGGCGGAGGGCATGGAACGGCAGGTCACGCTCGAAGAGTGCGAGGATGACGACGAGCACTCCCACCAGCAGATCATGTTCCAGCCGGAACTCGTCATCCGGGAATCGACGGCACCGTGAAGATCGCGCTTTTCGTCACCTGCGTCAACGACACCCTGTTCCCTCAGACGGGCAGGGCGGTCGTCTCCCTGCTGGAGCGGCTCGGCCACGAGGCCGTCTTCCCCGAGGCCCAGACGTGCTGCGGGCAGATGCACCTCAACACCGGCTATCCCAAGCAGGCCCTGCCGATGGTGGAGTCGTTCACCCGCGCGTTCTCCGGCTACGAGGCCGTCGTCGCCCCGTCCGGGTCGTGCGCGGCGATGGTGCGGGAGTGGCACGCCAAGCTCGCCGCCCGCCAGGGGCGTCCCGGGCTCGCGCGCCGCGCCGAGGAGCTGGCGCCGCGCGTGTACGAGCTGTCGGAGCTGCTGGTGGACGTGCTGGGCGTCACCGACGTGGGGGCGTCCTTCCCGCACCGCGTCACCTACCACCCGACGTGCCACTCGCTGCGGATGCTGAAGATCGGCGACCGGCCGCTGCGGCTGCTGCGCCAGGTGCGAGGGATCGACCTGGTGGACCTGCCGGACGCCGCCGAGTGCTGCGGGTTCGGCGGGACGTTCGCGTTGAAGAACTCCGACGTGTCGGCTGCGATGTGCGCGGACAAGGTCGCCTCGGTGAAGGCGACCGGGGCCGAGGTGCTGTGCGCGGCCGACAACTCGTGCCTGATGCACATCGGAGGTTCACTCTCGCGTCAGCGGTCGGGCGTGAGGGTGATGCATCTCGCCGAGATCCTCGCGAGTACACGTGAGGGGGAGCGAGCATGACGATGCCCACGTACCTGGGCATGCCGTCCTTCCCGGAGGCCGCCCGGAAGGCCGTCGCCGACACCCGGCTTCGCGGCAACCTCGCCCACGCGACCGGCACGATCCGCGACCGGCGGGCCAAGGCCGTCGCGGAACTCGACGACTGGCTGGAGCTGCGCGAGTCCGCCAAGCAGATCAAGGACCACACCCTCGCCCATCTCGGCCACTACCTGCGGCTGCTGGAGGAGAAGGTGACGGCCGCGGGCGGGACGGTGCACTGGGCGCGTGACGCGGACGAGGCGAACGCGCTCATCACCCGGCTCGTGCGGGAGACCGGTGAGACAGAGGTCGTCAAGGTCAAGTCGATGGCCACCCAGGAGATCGGGCTCAACGAGGCGCTGGCGAAAGCCGGAATCGCCGCCTACGAGACCGATCTGGCCGAGCTGATCGTGCAGCTGGGACACGACCGGCCGTCGCACATCCTCGTCCCGGCCATCCACAAGAACCGCGCGGAAATCCGGGAGATCTTCCGAAGGGAGATGCCTTCGGCTCCCGAGGACCTGACGGACGACCCCTCCGCACTGGCCGACGCGGCCCGGCTGCATCTGCGGGAGCGGTTCCTGGCGGCGAAGGTGGCGGTCTCCGGAGCGAACTTCGCGATCGCGGAGACGGGAACCGTGCTGGTGGTGGAGTCGGAAGGCAACGGGCGGATGTGCCTGACGCTGCCCGAAACGCTGATCACCGTGATGGGAATCGAGAAGGTACTGCCGACCGTCCGGGATTTGGAGGTCTTCCTCCAGGTGCTCCCGCGCTCGTCCACCGCCGAGCGGATGAACCCGTACACGTCCGCTTGGACGGGTGTGTACGAGGGCGACGGACCTCGGAACTTCCATCTGGTCCTGCTGGACAACGGGCGTACCCGCGTCCGGGACGACGAGATCGGACGGCAGGCGCTGCGCTGTATCCGGTGCTCCGCCTGCCTGAACGTCTGCCCCGTTTACGCGCGGGCCGGCGGGCACGCCTACGGGTCGCCTTATCCCGGGCCCATCGGAGCGATTCTCTCGCCTCAGCTGCGCGGTATCGGCTCGGAGGTGGACGCCTCGCTGCCGTTCGCGTCGTCGTTGTGCGGGGCCTGCTACGAGGTCTGCCCCGTCGCCATCGATATTCCCGAAGTACTGGTCCATCTGCGGGCCGAAGTCGTCAAGAAACCGGTAGAACGGATGGTGATGGGAGCCGCGGGCTGGGCTTTGCGCTCACCCGTCCGGTTGAAGGCGGCGCAGCGGGCCGCCTCGGCGGGCCGCGGGTTCGCCCGGCGCCTCCGGTACCCCAGGGCGTGGGCCGACACCCGAGACCTGCCCGTCCCGCCCGTCCAGTCTTTCCGCGCCTGGTGGAGGAACACCCATGACGACCGCACGTGACACCATCCTGGCCCGGCTCGGCTCACCTGACGGCGATCCGGCCGCCGAGCACGCGGCGCTCCGGCGCGACTACCTTCACGAGCACCACCCGGACGTCGACCTCGTCGAACTGTTCGCGGAGCGGCTGGCCGACTACCAGGCCGTCGTCCACCTCGTCCCGGAAGGGGAGCTGCCGAGAGCCCTGTCCCGGGCACTGTGGGAGGGCGGATACGTCATCCCCGACGGCGTGCCCGAGGAGTGGGTCAGCGGGATCGAGCCGTCCCGCCGCGCCGGAGCGGACACCGATCTGACGGCCGTCGCCGGTGTGATCACCGGCTGCGCCGCGGCGATCGCCGAGACCGGCACGATCGTGCTCGACCACGGCCCCGGCCAGGGCCGCCGCGCCCTCACCCTGGTGCCCGACCACCACCTCGTCGTCGTCACCGCCGACCGGATCTCCGCCGACGTGCCCGGCGCCCTCGCCCTCCTCGACGCGACCCGCCCCCTCACGTTCGTGTCCGGGCCCTCGGCCACCAGCGACATCGAACTGTCCCGGGTGGAGGGCGTCCACGGCCCCCGCACTCTCGAGGTCTTCCTCACCTGACCGCATGGAACGCGACATATCGCGATCTATATTGAGATCATGGTGAATCTCGAGGGAGTGCTGCGGCTCGACGGATGCGCGATGCGGTACGCCGACTCGGGAGGAGACGGACGACCGGTGGTGTTCCTGCATGGAGCGGGAGCGGACCACACGATGTACGCCGCCCAGTACGAGACGCTCGTCGCCGCCGGTTTCCGGGCGGTCCTGCTCGACCTGCGCGGCCACGGGTCGTCGCGCCCGAACACCGCCTCGTTGAGCGCCGAGGTCCTCGCCACCGACATCGAGGCCCTCGTGGCGCATCTCGGCCTGCGCCGCCCCGCTCTCGTGGGGCATTCACTCGGCGGAAACCTCGCCCAGCGACTCGTGCGGCGCGCACCCGACCGCTACTCCGCGATGGCCGTCCTCGACTCCGCCTGGAACACCGGCCCGCTCAGCGCCATGGAGCGGCTCGCGTTGAAGTCGGCCGCGCCTGTGCTGCGCCTCATCCCCGCCCGCGCCCTGCCGCGCATGATGGCCGACGCCTCCGCCGTCACCGACACCGCCCGCGCCGACCTCGTCCGGGTGTTCTCCGCGATGCCGAAGGCCGAGTTCCTCTCCGTCTGGCTGGCGACGACTCGGTTCGTCGACCCCGACCCCGCCTACCGGACTCCGGTCCCTCTCCTGCTGCTGCGCGGCGCGAAGGACCGCACCGGCAACATCGCCACCGCGATGCCGCAGTGGGCCGCAGCCGAGGGCATCGAGGAGGTCGTGATCCCCGACGCCGGCCACGTGGTCACCCTGGACGCTCCCGAAGCGGCCTCCAAGGCCCTGCTCGCCTTTCTGACGCGCATCGAGAGCGAACATGAATGAGCGCCGGGAGCACTTCGGTGCCGTCCCGGCCGACCCGCCCCGCGTCGCCTGCGGCTGTCAGGCGTTCTTGATCCCTGCGACGAGAGCGGCGAACGCGCCTCGCAACATCTCCCGGTGCCCTGCATCGGGATTCTTGGAGTCGCGAATCAGAAGACGGTCTCGCGTCGCGGCGACCTCGACGCACTCGCCGCCAGTTCCTCCGCTATGGCTGCTCTTACGCCATTGCGGTGCCGTGTCTGCCGAGTAACTCACATGTACTCCTCTCGGATCCGGCTCATGAACGCGATGGAGTCGGCCTGGGAAAGCGCTTCGCCCATCATCGTGTTGAAATCTACTCCGGCATTGAACAGAACCTCTCGGCTGTCGACCAACTGGCTGAAACTGGCTGATTCGATGTACATGAGCTCGGGTTCTCTCTCGAAGCTCAGCAGGATGAACCCACCGATCAGAGCCACAGGGGTGATCCTGTCGAAGGGGAGGATGCGGATCTGCACCTGAGGGGACTGCGCCATTCCGATGAGATGGTCGATCTGAGCGGCCATGACCTTGGGGCCGCCGACAGGACGTCGAAACACGGACTCATCAAGGACATACAGCGCTTTAGGCGGTAGATCCCTTGTGAAGATCGATTGGCGTTCCATGCGTCCGGCTACACGCGCGTCCAACGTCTCCGAGAGCTCGGCGGGGTCCATGAGAGCCCGCGCGTAGTCCTCAAGTTGGAGGAGACCAGGCACGATCTGTGCGGCGAAACCGCGAATACCGATGGATTTGGCCTCATGCCGGAGAAATTCACCGAAACCCTGGTGGAGGACACGGCGTCGGCCTGCTCGCTGGATCGCGCGGTAGACGCGGATGAACAGGCCGTCGTTCTCCTCCCAGCCCTCGGTCTTGAAGCAGGTGTCCAGGTCGAAGGCCGTCTGCTCGGGGACGGGCTTCTCCGTCTGCTCCAGCTGGGAGATCCACTGCGCGGTGCAGCCGAGGGCCTTGGCGAGCCCGTTCATCGACAGGCCCGCGCGGGTGCGCTGCCGCCGGAGCTCGATCGCGAAGTGGGCGCGCAGGGCGTCGGGATCGGACTCGTAGGAGGCGTGGGACATCGGTGTCCTCCGGCGCTTGGTTGACGGGGGCGCGGACGGCTGTCCGTCTACTTGACACGGCTTCGTAGCAGAGAGTAACGCCCTGTCAGCAGACTGTCCGGTGATTCGGTGTCCGGCTGATCACAGACCGGCTTTCGCGGGGCCGGAGGAAGGCGCGTGGAGCCGTCCGTTCAGCGAAGGGCGAGAGATCCCGAGCATGAGAGGAGCGAGGCGGCATGACGGTACTCACGATTGTTCTCTGGGCCCTGATCCTCCTCATCGCCTTGGCCGTCGGCGTTCTTCACGTCCGGGCCACACGCGGAAACCGGCACAGATTCTGAGGAGGAACAGCGTGTTCGAACCTTTCGACGACAGCCGGCGGCAGGCGCATTCGGGCACCGGTGAAGACCGCTCCGGTGCTTGTGGAGAACAGATGTCCCGACCTCACCGTGTCTTCTCCGGGACGCTGGATCAGCTGGCGGAGGTCCGACGGTTCGTCCGGCTCGTGGCGGACGGACATGAGGCCGTGTATCTGGCGGAGCTCGTGGCCTGCGAACTCGCCGCAAACGCCGTCCTGCACACCCGCAGCGGGAGACCCGGCGGGTGGTTCGCGGTGGAGGCGGGGTTCGGGCCGGACGAAGTACGCGTCGCCGTCTCCGACCTGGGGTCCGGGCGGGAACCGGAGGCGCGGCCCGCTGACATCGAGGCCGTCAGCGGGCGCGGGCTGTGGATGGTCGAACTGATGTCGCTGGAATGGGGGTCCGAACCCACTGAGGCAGGCCGGAGGGTCTGGGCTTCGCTGCCCGTTTCCGGTACACGGTGATCAGGCCCCTGATGAAGAGGCGTGCGTACACCGGCGGCGCAGTCCGCGTCCCTCGCCGGTCACGGCACAGGTCGGCCGAGACGCAGTCGGGCCGGGCGGGGAACCGGAGGAAACGCAGGTGAGAGGGGGAGCTTCCGGGGCCTGTCGAGAACCGAGCGGTTTTGTCGGTGGGGTGATCTAGCTTTCCGGGCATGACGACGCAGGCGTATTCGTATGCGGCTCCCTCGGGGCTGGTGCAGGGACGGCTCGGGCTCTCCACCTCGGGTGGCGTGACCAGCCGGGGAACCGTGGCGCATCCGCACTTCTTCAGCGGCCTGCTCACCCGCGGGGACGTGGGGGCGGCGGGGCTGCTCGCGCTCGCGGACGTGGCCCAGACGCGGTACTTCCAGCCGCGGCCCACCGGTTTCCGGGATCCGGTCGTCACCTGCAACGGCGATCGGCTGCGCATGGAGTCGTTCTCCGCGTGCGCCGGTGTGTACGCGAGGCTCGACGTCCTTCAGGAGGCGCTCGACGGGGAGGTGACGTCGCTGGGCACCACGAACGTCGACGTCAACGGGCCGCTGCGGGAGGCGCTCGCCCGGGTCGGCGGGTCCGATCCGATGCACCTGGCCGTCGGTGAGGACGAGCTCGTCGTCACGACGCTGGACGGATCGACCGTCGAGAAGAAGGTCCCGCTGCCGGAGCGGTGGCTGCGGTCCTTCGCCGAGGTGCAGGCCATCGCCTCCGGGTTCGACCTGCGGGCCGAGCTGCCCGCCGCCGAGGCCGTGCGGTTCGTGCGGGGGCTGCCCCGGCGGGGCCGCGTCCTGTGGGCGCAGCCCGCCGGGCGAGGGCTGCGGGTGGCCGCCCGGCCGGTGCCCGGCGGCGTCTGCCTCGCCGGGCCCGAGCGGCTCGCCACCCTGGCGCCGCTGCTGCGGTTCGCCAAGGGGCTGCGGGTCTACGGGCCCGCCATCGCCGCCGGGTCGCCGCCCGTGGCGAGCGCGTGGGAGCTGGAGCTGCCCGGCATGCGGTACGTGCTCACCCTCTCCCCCGAGCTCAACCGCGGGTTCTCCGGCGAGGGCGCGGTGCTGGACGCGCTCGCCGAGGACGAGACGGCCGCCGACGCCGAGCTCGTCGCGGCGCTGCTGGCGTTCGAGCCGCGCCTGGAGCCCGGCGACCTCGCCGACCGGGCCGGGCTGGAACCCTCCCGGGTGCGCGCGGCCCTCACCCAGCTCGGCACCGGCGGCAAGGTCGGCTACGACACCGCCGAAGCGGCGTTCTTCCACCGGGAGCTGCCCTACGACGCGGCCCGCGTCCAGGCGATGAACCCGCGGCTGCGCGCCGCCCGCGCGCTGGCCGAGAAGGGCGGCGTCCGGATCGTCTCCCCCGGGGTCGCGCAGGTGACGGGCGACACCGGCGTGTACCAGGTGCGGTCGGAGACCTGGTCCTGCACCTGCCCCTGGTGGACGGGGAACCGGGGCGGGCGAGGGCCCTGCAAGCACGTCCTGGCCGTCCGCATCCACACCCGTGAGGAGAACTGACATGTCCGTCTGGAAAGGGCTGCGCGAGCTGATCACCGACTCCGCCTGGAAAACGCTGCGCGAGCAGATCACCGCCGGAAACGTCCCGGCGGTCCTGGAACTGCTGGAAACGCTCGACGACGCGGGACGCAAAGAGGTCGCCCGTGAGCTGCCCGCCTACGTGCGCTCGCTCGAAGAGCGGACCTGGCGCAGCGACCGGAGCGTCTCCCTGCGCGACGCGCAGAACCTGGCGTTGAAGGCCGCCGGTGCGGCGTGTCTGCCCGCCGCCGCCGCTGCCGCCTGGCTCGTCCGCCGGGACCTGCAGGTGTGGCGATCCTCCGAGCAGCGAACGGAGCAGGTGGTGATGCGGGCCTCCTCCCACCGGCCCGCCTCGTGGCGTGCCGACGTCGGGCGGCGGCTGGCCGGGAAGCTGCGTCTCCGCGACATGGACCCCTGGGACAACGAGGGCCAGCGGAACTGGGAGCTCGCGACGCGACTGCTCTTCTCCGCCGGGGAGGCTCCTCCGACGAACGACGCCTTCGTCGTCGGCTGGCTGGCCTGGAGGCGTACGACCCCGCGCGGGCAGGACCCGTTCTTCTCCGCGCTCGTGCCGTTCATCTTCGAGGCCGAGGGAGTCGGCGCCAGGCTCGCCGGCGAGCGGCCCGAGGAGAACGGAACGTGGAGCCGCACCGGTTCCTGGATCGGCAAGCTCCTCGCGGCGGCGGCCGCCACGGGCTCTGCGAACGCCGCGCGTCCAGCGGGCACGGCGGACGCCGCAGATGGCGTGGATGGCGTGGACGCCGTGGGTGCGGCGGGCACGGCGGACGCCGCAGATGGCGTGGACGCCGCGCATGCGGCGGACGCCGTGGGTGCGGCAGGCGCCGTGGGTGGTGCGGACGCCGTGGGTGGTGCGGACATGCCGAAGACCGCGGACACGGCAGGCGGGGCGCGCACGGCGGACGGCGCGGTGTCTCCGGTGAGCAGGGAGGCATTGCTCGACGGGTGCGTGCGGCGGTTCCTGCGCGGCGGGCGGGCCCGGGACCTCGCCTGGTTCATCCGGCTGCACCAGGCGCTGGCGCCGACCGCCGAGGAGAGCGCCGCCCGGCTCCGCGACTATGTGCGGCTGCTGCCGGTCGCACCGCCCGCCGTCGCGGAACTCGCGTTCGGCCAGGTCAAAGCCGTCGACGAGCGGACGCCGCTGGACGACGGGCTCTTCGCCGAGACGGTCGAGGCGCTGCTGTTCCGGCCCGAGGCCAAGCTCGTCAAGGCGGCGCTGATCTGGCTGGACCGCAGGGCGCGCAACCGGGGATGCGAGGCCGCCGCCGTCGCGTTCGCCGCGACCCTGTTCGGGCACGAGCGGCCCGAACTGCGGGAACGCGCCGTGAAACTCGCGGTGAAGCACGCCGGGAAGGCCGATCCGCTCACCGCCGAAACCGTCCGTGAAGCTGCGGGGGTCCTGCCCGGCACGCTCCTGCCGCTGATCACCGAGGCGTTCGGCGCCGTCGAGGCAGCCGAGCCCGAGGCCCCGCCCGTCCTGTACGCGCCCGCCCCGACAGACCTGCCCGGGCCGATCTCCTCACCCGCCGAACTCTTCGAGAAGACCGTCCTCCACCTGCGGAACCACGACATGAGCTGGGCGGAGACGGAACGCCTGACGGCCGGCCTGGTCACCATGGGCCCCTCCATCGTCGAGGAGCTCCAGCAGCACGTCCACGCCGACGCGCCGTGGATGCTGCACGACAGCTACGTCCACCAGCTCTTCGGCCCCTCCTTCCTCATCCACGTCCTGCTGCAGCGGAGCGAGGGCCTTCTGCGCCGCGACCGCCGGGCCCGCAAGAAGGCCAAGGGGGAAGGCGGAACCCCTCCCGCGTCCCGGCGTTCGCTGCACGAGCGTTTCCTCGACGCCGCGGCCGCCGTCGACCACCGCATCCGGGTGCTCTCCCAGCACCAGCGGAGAGGCGAGGACTTCCCCGCCCCCGCGCGCCTCCTGCACCTGCGCTTCGTCGACGCCGCCGCCCACCTCGGCGCTCCGGTCCTGCTGGCCACCCCCACCTCCTCCACCGGACACTTGGATCCCGACG
Organism: Actinocorallia aurantiaca; assembly: GCF_039533685.1. NCBI lineage: Bacteria > Bacillati > Actinomycetota > Actinomycetes > Streptosporangiales > Thermomonosporaceae > Actinocorallia > Actinocorallia aurantiaca. The sequence continues at coordinate 321,985 of NZ_BAAATZ010000037.1, forward strand.
TCTTCGCCGCCCGCCTGCGCACCCTGGAAGAGGCCGGGCAGGAGCCGGGAGTGTACGACCTCGAGCAGGCCCTGCTGCGCCTTCCCGCCGACACCGTCCACGTCCCCGGCCTGGACGGGCTGTCCTCCCCCGCTGCCGTCCGGGCCCGCGAGTGGCTGGCCTCCGGCGGTTTCCGCGCCCCCGACCTCGTCTACGGCTTCGTCCCGGTCAAGCACCACCGCTACTCCTGGCACGCGGACCAGTCCTGGGAGGAGTTCTCGCACTTCCACGCCACGGCCGTCTGCGAATCCCCCCTGCATTCGGCACGCCTCCTGGGCACCATCACCCCGCCCGCAGAGCAGGTCGCCACGGGCCACCACGCGGCGGAGATCCCCTGGTGGCCCGCGGTCCTGCCCTCCCACCGCGAGCTCACCGCCGCCCACCTCCTGCACCACCTGGCCTCCCGCTCCCACGACCCCTACGACAACGCCGCAGTCCTGCCGGCCCTGACCGACGCCACCGGCCCCACCGGCCAGGCCACCGCCGCCGTCCTCCTCCACGCCCTGGGCTCCGAACACGCCCCCGACCGCGCCGGAGCCGTCGACGCCCTCCTGTCCTTCGCCGCCCAGGACGCCCTCCCCGCCTCCGACCTGGGCCGGCTCCTCCCACCCCTCCTGGAAACCGAGACCTTCCCCCTCACCCGACTCCTCCCACCCCTGACCGAAGCCGTCCGCGCCGGCGCCCCCCTCTGGCCCTTCTTCGCCGAAGCGATCCCCGCCCTCCTCCCAGAACCCGGCACCCCCGCCCGCACCGGCCTCGCACCCTTCCTCTCCCTGGCCACCACCACCGCCGAACTCCACCACATCCGCACCCCCCTCCCCGCCCTCACCACCTGGACCCCCGCCTCCCCCACCTCCCGCCCCGCCAAAGAGGCCGCCCGCCTCCACCAGACCCTCACCGCCCCCTGACCCAGCGGCATCGGCCCGTCGGGAAAGGAGCACACCGAAGCGGGACTCGACTGTTCAGCGCGTCCTCTCCCCCATGCGATACGCAAGAGCACCGAGCCGAGCGAGTGAGCCCTCCGAGGCATCGGTGAGCTCCAACGGATGAGTGACGATGGTCGTGTTCCCGTGCCTGACGTCGTGGACCGTCGCTCCGGTGAAGCACTGGGCATAGATGACTCAGCCCATCGGTACGGCGAGAGCCGTACCGATGGGCTGGTATCTGATAACGCCGAAGGCTTGTGCGGGCCTGTTCTCAGGGCGAACCCGCAGGCCGACGCCCTCGGGTATGTCAGTCGAAGAGTTCGTCGATGGCGGTGATGCTCTGGGCGCGCACGATCCAGGCTTCGATCTGCCGCAGGTCCTCACAGCCGGTGATGCGCTCGCGGGCCTCGTCGGTGACGGTGACGCCCCGAGTCTCGAGCATCAGGAGCAGCGCCTTGGCTTCTCCTCGGACTTCGCCCCGGGCCTCTCCCCGGGCTTCTCCCCGAGCCTCTCCTCGGGCTTCGGCGGTGGAGACGAAGCGCTGGGTGCTGGTGCTCATGATGTCCTCCCACAGGGCCAGGGCGATCGGGTTGTTCTGGAGGCTCGCCTGGACGAGCCCCGCGTAGCGGGCGACCCTCTCCTCTTCGCCGAGGGTGTTCAGGGCGTCTTTCAACGCTTCCAGTATGCCAGGGGCGTCCTTGGAGGAGCCGTTGACGAGGGCGGACAGGACCACGCCGGGGATGTCGGTGCGGGCCTGAACCGGGTCGGTGATCGGCGGGATGGTGACGGGGCCGGCGACGGTGGGGAAGAGGGCCAGGCTGGCGGGCAGACCGGCGAAGGACCGGGAGAAGGGGCCGCGGGCCCAGGCGGCGGTGCTCTCATGCTGGGTGATGACCAGCAGGACGACGGGACAGTCGTACTTGTCCTGGAAGTGGGCGACGACCTGCGGCCAGACGGTCTCCTTGTCCGGGTCTCTCTTGGTCTGTGACTCGACGAGCAGGATCACGGTGCCGTGGCCTTTGATCTCCAGGCGCATGACGGTGTCGCAACGGCGTTCGGTGACCTGGATGCTGGTGGCGTCATTGGTGATCTCCTCTGCCGTGAGCACGGTCAGGTTCACTCCTGCGGCATGGCGCAGGACGCTGCCGATCAGGTCGGGATCGTCTCTGAGGGCGTGGTGCAGCGCCTCGTGGATGGGACTGGGCATGCCGAGATCTTGCTTCACACTGAGTGTTCGCGTCATCACTTTCCGAAACCTTTGCCTCTTGTTCGAGGGCGGGCCGGTCAGGGGTGGCGTTCCAGGGCGGGGCGGTTCCAGTCGGCGCGGGTGGCGGCGGCCTCGTAGGTGGACTGGAGGAAGGAGAGGAGGACGGCGTCCGGGTCGGGGGACTTGCGGACGGTCTCGTAGGGGAGGACGAACTCGCCCAGGGGTTCGTCGTAGTGGGCTTCGGGCGGGGTTATCGGAGCTTCGCGGAAGCCGGGGGGTTCGGGGTAGGCGTAGGAGTAGAAGACGCCCTCGCCTTCGCCGCCGGGCCAGTAGCCGCAGCTGCTGACCTCGTGGGAGTAGGCCTCCAGCATGACGTGGGGGCCGCAGTTGGGGACCTCGCCGGAGTAGGGCGGGGCCGTGCGGCCGGAGAAGCGGGTGGTGGCCAGGTCCAGGGCTCCCCAGAAGAGGTGGACGGGGCTGGACTTGCCGACGAAGCGGGACCTGAACTCGGTGAAGACGCGGTGGATCTGGACGAGGAGCTGCCAGAAGCGGCGGGCCTGGGCGGGGTCGTACTCGCGGTGGACGTCGTCGTCGGGGAAGGGGATCGCGTCGGGGAGCTCGACGGGGACCGGCCAGATGGGTGTGGAGAGGTCCAGGGCGTCCAGGGACGTCATCATCCGGTGGTAGAAGTCCGCGACGTCCGCAACGGCGGTGAGGGGGAAGCCTCCGCCCGTGCCGTCCGTGACGGAGATGTCGAGGCGGTCGGCCTGGAAGTCGAAGTCGACGCTGAAGCAGCGCCCCGACTCGTGGGGGATCAGGGACGTCGTGAGACCGCGTGCGGTGAGGTAGAGCGGGGAGTTCCACCAGTGGTTGACCGGCGGCGTGCGGGCGATGCGGATCTTGCCCACGACCTGCGTCCACAGGGTGAGGGTGTCGCGGGTGGCCTGCCACTCCGCCACGGGCAGCGAGGGCCACACCTGGGATGGGACCGCCATCTTCCGCCTCCGTCCGCCGGGCGCCTGGCACCGGGTGGGAGGAGACCTTCCCCGTCTTCGCCGCCGATGCACCCGACCAAGCGCTTGGTAAGGACGACGCTCCCGCCGGGTGCGGCCCGGCGGGAGCGGAGGGGCGTCAGCCGCCTTCGAGTTCGCGCATGACGGAGCGGGCCTGGGCGAAGAGCATGCCGACGTTGACGTGGCGGGTGCAGATGACCACGGCGACGATGTCGGGGTTGGTCTTGCTGCGCATGAAGAGGTGGACGAGGTGCTCGCTGTTGACGAGGATCTCGTGGAAGTAGCGGCGGTTGTCGACCACGCCGCGGTTCTGCTTCCACAGCTCCTCGATCTGCAGGACGGTGCGGCCCTGGAAGAGGTCGGCGGTGGCCGCGGCGACGACGTCGAGGATGTCGCGGGGGTGGTTGTCGATCGTGTCGACGGCCAGCAGCATGCCGGTGGAGATGTCGACGACGCCCGCGCCCACGTACTCGGGGACGTTCTGGCGGAATGCCTTCATGGCGTTGTTGACGACGTGCGTGAGGTTCATCTGTAGCTTTCTTAAGACAAGCACACCAATTTCGAGGAAAATGGCGCGCTGAGCGGAACGTAAAGCTCATGGGCTGTCGCTCTGGGTCGCGGCACGGCTTGCCCGGTGTGCCGTATCCGCGGCCGGTGAGCTCCTGGCGCTGCTGCAACGGCAACGATACGCTGCAAATATAGACAGATATTGTGAATCTAGGGGATTAAGACCCTAGCGGAAGTGACTTCCAGAGGCGAAGGGCAAGGTGCAGGTGTCCTCGATCATCGACGAACTCGACGTCCTGACACGCGACGGCGCCTCGGGTGCGCTGAAGGTGGAAGGGCGGCGGCGGGGCACCGTCTACCTCGACGACGGGCGCTTCATCTTCGCCGAGGCGGCGGGCGTCCCGGACCTCGCGTCCCGGCTGATAGGAGCGCGCAGGCTCACCGCGGAGCAGTGGAACACGCTGCGCACCGAGGGGCGGCCGGGCGAGTTCGGCTCCCTCCTCGTGGAGCGCGGCATCATCGGTGAGGAGGACCTCACGGACGTTCTCCACTCGGCCTTCCTGGACGCCGTCACGGCGCTCACCGCGGACGGCGGGGAGCCCGAAACCAGGTTCGCCCCGCTGGAACGCCCCTGGATCGGCTCCCCCCTCGGGCTGGAGGTCGGCTCCCTCAAGGAGGAGGTCTCGCGCCTGGCCGAGCACGACTTCCCCCTCGACGCGAAGCCGAGGCTGTCCGACCTCGACAGCCCCTGGGGCGTCGTCGAACGCCGCGAGTGGGCCGTCGCCTGCCGTATGGACGGCGCCACGACCCTGCGCGACCTGGCCTGGCACAACGGGTTCTCCCTGTACGAGACCTTCGAGAGCGTGCAGGGCCTCATCCGCGCGGGCCTGTGCACTTTGTCCGTGTCCGCCGAGCCCGAACCGGCGGCACTCGAACCGGCGGACGAGACGCCGCTCCCCCGTCGCGAGCCCGGCTCGACCATCTGGGACAGGACGCCCGTCGAAACCGGCCTTAAGCGCCGCATACCGGACGGTAATACGATGTTCGCCGTCCCCAACACGGACCTCATGAAGCGCCTCATCCAGGCACTCCAGGACATGGACTAAAGGTCCTCCGGGGCGAGGAACTTCCTGCTCCGCACCGCCTGCTCCATGTGGTGGGCGATCCGCTTGTTCAGGTCGCGGATCTGGTAGTGCAGCATCCCGACGTTCATGTCGTCGCCGCCGAGGACGGCGACGACGGCCTTCTCGCCGATCGCGAACACGGCCAGGTAGCCGTCGCTGCCCCGGGTCAGCGTCTCGCGGAACCGGCCGCGTCCCGTGGCCTCGGTGGCCTGGCGGGCGAGGCCGAGCGTCGTGGCGATGATCGCGGCGATCCGGGTCGGTTCCAGGTCCGGGATGTCCTCGGCGACCATGAAGCCGTCGCTGGTGGCGACCATGCTGCCGTGCACGCCCTTCACCTGGTCGCGCAGCAGGCGCAACTCCGCGCGGATGAGCTGCTCCGCGCTCTGCTGCGGCGTCACTCCGCCACCGCCCGCACGAACGACAGGGCGTCGCGCCGGGGGGCGGAGGCCGAGGCGGACGCCAGGAGCCTCAGCACGAGCAGCCGGAACACCTCGATGGTGGTGCTGAAGACGCTGTGCCCCGCCTCCCAGGCCAGTTCGCGGGGCGTCGCCTTGTCGCCCACGCGCACGAGCAGCGCCCATTGCAGTTCCGTCACCTGCAGGCGGGGCGCATCGAGCAGCGCGTTGCGCACGACCACCGTGTCCGGCGTGACGTGTTCCGCCATCTGGTCCAGGACGTCCTGGCGGCGTTCGACCTCGACGAGCAGGTCTCCGTAGGACATGCCGCCCACCTCTTCGACCACGGCCCGCTCTCCTTCGCGGAAAGGCTGGCGCAGTGCGGGGCGCGGCCTTCCCGAGAGCAGCTCCAGCGCGGCGTCGACCGTCGCCTCCCGGACGGCGTAACTCCATCCGGGCGTGTCCGCGAACCGCATGGCAGGTCCCGGGGTCCGCCTGGAGTCGGCGTAGACGATCCGGCCTTCGTCGAGGTAGATGGTCCCGCCGAAATCGCCCGGAACCCGTAGCGCTCCGGTCTGCCCGGAGTCTGCGAGCCTGCCCAGCCGGGTGACGAGCGGTTCCCTGGCGAAGTACACGACGCTTTCCATCCTTGCTCGTGGTCCGGTGGATTCAGACGCTGCCGGCGCTGAGCTGCGGCGCGCCGACGAAGCTCACGTCGAGGTCGCGGAGCTGCCGCAGGGCCATGGCGAGGTTGGTCCCGGCGCGGTCCAGCACGACCAGCAGCAGGAAGTCCAGCTTGGGCGCCGGGCTGAACCGCCGGATCAGGTGGTAGTGCCCCTTGAGAGTGATGATCACGTCCTCGAGGCCGCCCTCCGTGGCGAGTTCCGCGCTCATGAGGGAGATGGCGTGGGCGACGTCCGCCGCGCCCGCCGCCGCGACCGGGACGTTCAGCTCCCGCTCGCTCCGGGCGGCTCCCAGGACCATGCCCGTCGAGGCGTCGACGAGGCATCCCACGACGAGTCCCTCGATCTGCCGTACCCGCTCGAGGAGGCCGTCGAGGGTGGAGTCGAGCATGAAGTGGGTCCTTTCCAGCGGCGAAGCAGGCCGGATCTCGGGGGAAGTCCGCACTGCCGCCCGACGTCCGGGGCGAGCACAGGGCCTCATCGGTGCAGGTAAGCATACTCATCCTCGTCCGCATCGCCCCGAGAAGTACATATCTCTCGATGTTGTGCATTTCAGATTTTGTGCAACGCGCCAGGAGTTCCGAGCCGTCCTGGAAGGGACGAGAGGAATCACCCATGCGACGGACGGCCCTCACGACGCTGGCGCTGCTCGCCCTCACGGGCTGCTCCGACCCTTCCCCGGTGCGGGACCCGGAACCCGCCGCCGGCCCCATCCGCACGATCGAGCGGGCGCCGATCCCTTCCCGCGTCGCGCACACCGCCGTGTGGACGGGCGAGGAGATGGTCGTCTGGGGTGGCCGCGGAGCTCCGGACAAATCGACTGAACCAAACAGACCGCCGAATTCCCATGCGACGCTCCCGGCCGACGGCGCCGCTTATGACCCCGAGGCCGACTCCTGGCGAGTGCTCGCGAAGAGCCCCCTGTCCGGACGAACCGGCCAGAACGACGTCTGGACCGGAAGCTCCCTCCTCATCTGGGGCGGGAACGCGAAACGCGGGAAACTGAAGGACGGCGCCTCCTACGACCCGGCCGCCGACACCTGGACGGCGCTGCCCGACGCCCCCGACGCCCGCTCCGGAGCGCAGACGGCCTGGACGGGCACCGAAGCGCTCTTCATCGGCGGCTCCCGCGAAGACGGGGTGGCCTACAACCCCGCCACCCGCGCCTGGCGCGCCCTCCCCGACGCTCCCTTCCACTCCTACGACTGGGCGCTGAGCACCTGGACGGGCGAGGAGTTCCTGCTCTTCGTCGAGACGTCCGGCAGCCGCGAGACCAAGGGCGCGGCCTACGACCCCGCGAGCGACACCTGGCGGACTCTCCCGACGGGACCGGTCGCGGCGGGCGTCTCCTCCGGCGCGGTCTGGACGGGCGACCGCGCCGTGCTCTTCTCGTCTTCTTCGCGGCTTTACAGCAGAGGAGAGAAGGATCCTCTCGACCCGGGAGGTGCGTACATCCCGAAAACCAATAAGTGGGAACGAATTACGCTGTCCCCGCCCGCTACAACCGCCATGACGGGCTACGGCGAACCCATGCTGGCCGGACGAGAGATCGTCCAATGGGGAGGCGCGCGTCCGGCGATCGCCTACCACCTCGACGAGTCCCGCTGGCGGAGCATCCCCGTTCCGAAGATCCCCTGGCGGGAGTTCCCGTCCCTGGTCTGGACGGGAACCGAGATCATCGCCTGGGGCGGCGACTCCTGCCCGCCCGCGGCCAACTGCTTCGCCCTGATGCCCGTGGAGGACGGCGTAGCCCTGAACCCCACCCGCGCCTGACGCGGGGATCGGCGGCCGTCATGGCCACAGGTCAATCCTCGCCGAACACCTTCAGAACGTCGGCTTCGCCTTCCCATCCCGGCCACAGGTCGCGGTGCAGCCGCAGGAACCGGCTGGCCCACTCGACCGCCTCCTCCTTGCTCCGCACCTCGTAGACCACGTAGCCGATCATCTCCTCCGCCTCGGCGAACGGCCCGTCGGCGACGGTCAGCTCCCCTCCGGAGAGGCTGACCCTCGCCCCGCCCGAGGCGCTGGGCAGCAGCCCGCCGGTGTCCAGCAGCGCGCCGGCCTTGGTGGCCTCGTCCCCCAGCTCCATGATCGCTTCCATGAGCTCGAGGGGCGGCGGCGCGGCGGGGGAACGGCTCTTCAAAGTGACGAGGTAACGCATGTCCCCTTCTCCGTCCGATGATCCGCAGCTGACACCAGCCTTCCTCATCGTCCGTCCCGCGCACGCACACGGGTGCCGCCATGCGGCATGCTCCGGCCCGGACCGAGGCCGCGGTCCAAGGCGTGGCAGCGGCCGGCCGGTCGGATCCTCAATCCCCATGCCCGTCGGCCGGTGCCCTCAGCAGCCGGTCCAGTTCGTTCCCGGCCTCGTCGTACCCGGCGTCGGAGATTCGTTGCAGTTCGCGCAGGTCGCCGGCCGCGACCGCCCGTCGGGTGAGCAGGAACCCTGCGTGCATCGATCCCTCGTCCAGCAGCTCGCTCAACTCCTCGAGGTCGTCTGCCGCGTCGGCGAGGTCGGCCAGCCGGTCCGCAGCGGCCTCGTTTCCCGCGTCGGCCAGCTCGCGCAGGGTCTTCCGATCGGTGTTCATGTTCGCCATGACGCCATGCTGCAACCCTGCCCCAGGGGAAGGGTCAAGTGGGACGATGGCCGGATGATCACCATCGGACGGCTGGCCCGGTACGTCGGAGTGTCGATCAAGACCATCCGCGTCTATCACGCCAAAGGGCTGCTCCCCGAACCCGACCGCGACACGTCCGGCTACCGCAGATACGGCGCCGACGACGCCGTCGACCTGATCAAGATCCGGACTCTCGCCGACGCCGGCGTGCCCCTGGCCCGTATCCGGGACCTGAGATCAGCGACCGACGAGGAGTTCCAGCAGGCGCTGCGCGAGATCGACGACGAGCTCACCGACCGCATCCACGGCCTGCGGGCGACGCAAGGACGCCTGCACCGGCTGGCCGCCGGGCATCTGACGCTGCTGCCCGCCGAGGTCGACGCCCATCTGGAGAACCTGGCCCGCTGGGAATTCACCCCTCGCTGGGTGGACCTGCAACGCGATCTGTGGATCCTCGTGTTCGCCGCCCACCCGGACCGCGCGACCGCCCTGTTCCACGATCAGGCCGAGACCCTGGCCGACCCGGCGCTACGGCGGCTCTTCCTCGACTACGACCACGCGCACGACCTCGACGCCGACGATCCCCGCATCGACGACCTCGCCCGCCGGATCGCAGAGGCGACCCGGGAACGCTACGAATCCGACGACCCGCCCGAACTGGACGCGGCCTCCGACATCCCCGCCCTCATCCAGGACACGGTCAACGCCTCGTCCTCGGCATGGCAGCGGCTCGACACGCTCATTCGCGCGCACCTGGCGCGGCGCTAGACGCTCGTCGGGCGGGTGGGGGTGAGGGCCAGTTGGTCCGCGTGGACGCGGGCCAGGATCGTGCGGGCCGCTTCGACGATCTGCGGGACGTTCGCCAGGAGTTCTTTCACGGACGCCTCGTGCCCGGGCGCGAGGCAGGCCTCCGGGAGGGTGGTGAGGCGGCGTTCCAGCCAGGCGAAGGGGTCCTGGGTGAGGGCGCGGTCGAAGACGCGGGAACCCGGCTCGTTGCCCTCCATCTCAGGGTGGTGGTGCATGCGGTCCTTGCTGCCGGGGCCGCGCTCGACGGACTCGAAGAAGTCGGCGCGCCACAGGGCCTCGTCCAGGACGAAGCGCTGGGCGGCGTACACGGAGCCGCGCCACTCCTGCGGGGGCAGCACCCGCAGTTCCACGCGGACCCCGCGTTCCGGGCCCTCCTGGCCGGGGGCCGGCGTGGGGTCGATGAAGTAGAGGTCCTCGAGCGTCACGCCCAGCGTGCCGAAACAGAACGCCTGCAGCATGCTTCGACCTTGCGCCCCGGCGGGGCCTTCGTCAAGAGCGGGCGGAGGGCCGGGCGCGGCCTTCCGCGCCGGTGAGTGTTCCGGCGACCTCGCGGGCGGCGCGGAGGCCGGACTCGACGGCGCCGTCCATGTAGCCGGGCCAGCGGGTGGCGGTCTCGGTGCCGGCCCAGTGGAGGGGGCCGACGGGGGCGCGCAGGGCCGGGCCGAAGCGGGTGAGGGTGCCGGGGGTGGCGAACGCGCCGTAGCAGCCCCGGGAGTACTCCTCGGCGGCCCAGTCGCGTTCCAGGAAGGCGATGGGCTTCCGGGCGGTGGGGCCGAAGTACGAGGTCAGGTCGGACAGGACCTGGCGGCGGCGGGTCTCGGGGTCCAGGCGGGCGGCGGCGTCGGCGTGGCGGCCCTCCAGGAAGCCGAGGAGGACGCCGGGGCCGTCCCCGGGCGGGGTGTTGTCGTAGACGATGCCGCAGGGGCGCCGGTCGCTGACGACCTGGCCGCTGAGGCCCTTCCTCCGCCAGAAGGGCTCCTCGTACACCACGTTGAGCTTGATGACGCGCCCCATCGGCATCCGCTGGACGAGCTGGTCGCGGTCGCCCGGCAGGCCCGGGCTGTAGTGGATCCGGGAGGCCAGCGGCGGCGGCAGTGCGACGACGGCGCGGCGGGCGCGGATCCGGGTGTGCGCAGTGCGCACCACGACGTGCTCGTCCGTCCAGGCGATCCCCTGGACGGGCGCGTCGAGCCGGACGGCGTCCCCGAGGTGTTCCGCCATGGTCCGGGCGATGCGCTGGGAGCCTCCGACGATCCTGTCCTGCTGGCCGCCCCCGGTGGTGTCGACGAGCGCGTCGACCCCGCCCGCCGCCCCGATGTAGAACGCCGCCCACAGCGCCGACACGTCCTCGGGCTCGGCGGCGAAGATCGCCTGCATCAGCACGCCCATGAAGGCCCGGCCGCCCTTGGTGCGGAAGTTGCGGCGCACCCAGCTCGCGAACGTCTGCCCGTCGAGCCGGGCCGCGTCCGGTGCCCGCCACGCCTCCTCCAGCGGGATCCGCGCCGCCATCCGGTCGAGCCGCCACTGGCCCTGCTGGATGTCGGCGAGCGTCAGCGGGCTGAGCCGCGGTATCCGGCCGGTGTGCAGGCTCCGCCCTCCGGCGAGTTCGGTGAGGTACCTTCCCTCGTCGTAGGTCGGGAAGGTCTCCAGCCCGAGTTCGGAGATCAGGGCGAGCACCCGGTCCTGGCCGGGCCCCACCCACTGCCCGCCCATCTCGACGACCCCGCCTCCGGGGATCTCCTCGTTGAGGAGCCGCCCGCCGACCCTGTCCCGGGCCTCCAGCACGGCCACCTCGTGCCCGTCCCGGACGAGTTCCCGCGCGGCCACCAGCCCGGCGAGCCCCGCTCCCACCACCACGACGTCCACGGACTCCGTCATCGCCGTCCCCTCCCCGATGTCCTTGAGACCACTACCCGTACGGAACCGCGGCACTGTTTCGGTTTCCGGCGTCCCGGGTGAAAGATTCAAAAAGATCATTACCGGCCGCGGAATTCCCTCGGGGGAGCCCCGGGAGTCCACTTAAGGACAATTCCCCAGAAAGCCCTACAAAGATCTTGTTCTCAGTGAATGGCTAATACTGAGCCTTTTCCATCACGCGGCGATGGCGGCCTCGCGGTTGTGAAGAACGCTGATG
>NZ_BAAATZ010000038.1:0-2088 GCF_039533685.1 Actinocorallia aurantiaca
AGGGCGGCGACCAGTGACCCCGCCGGAGGACTTCGAGGACGAGGAGCTCTCCGCGGAGGAGTTCATCCGGCTCCTCACAGGTGCCGCCGAGGGCGGCCCCTTCCCGGGCGACTTCCCCGACGCGGCCTGACGGCCACCTGACAGACCCCCACCGGCCGGGGGTGCCAAGCCCCCGGCCTTCCCTCCCCGAGGAAGCCATGAAGAAGAAGACCCCCTGGTGGAAGCGCGTCGTCAGCTTCCTGTTCAGCCTGCTGGAGGAGTAGGTGAGCGGCCACATCTACGTCATCGAGTTCAGTGAGGGCACCACCAAGGTGGGGTTCTCCACGAAGCCGGAGAGGCGCCTGAACCAGCACGCCTCGGGCGTGGCTGGATTCGGGATCCGCATCGCCCAGAGCTGGGTGTCCGAGGCGTTCGACTCCGCCCACCAGGCGGAGATGGTCCTCATCTCCTGGTGCGCACTGAACTGCGCCGGCCACCGCAGGAGCGAGTACTTCACCGGTATCGACTTCACCGGGGCCGTGGAGTGGGCCAAGGGGCTCACCTCCATGTCACCGGGGCTGCTGGTGTCGCTCCAGCAGCACGTCCGGAAGCAGGTCCGCCAGCGCGCGATTGCGCGGGCCCGGCTCGCCAACACCTTCCCCGCGGGGGAGTTCCGCTAATGGCCGCCTCGAAGACCAAGCAGTGCAAGCAGTGCAAGAAGAACCGCAGCGAGCGGTTCTTCCGCTCCCCGAAGGCCCGCTACTGCTCCACCTGCCTCAAGGCCAACCGCTCCAGGGCCACCCACGACCGCAGGGTCTCCGAGACCTATGGCCTGGAGCCCGGTGAGTACGCGGTCCTGTTCGCCGCCCAGGGCGGCAAATGCGCCATCTGCAAGGAGAGCCGGCGAGAGCGGCTCTCGGTGGACCACGACCACAAAACGGGCCTGGTCCGAATGCTGGCGTGCCGAAGGTGCAACAACTACCTGCTCGCCAAGGGGGCCCGCGATCGCCCGGAGGTCCTCCGGGCCGCGGCCGATGCCCTCGAAAATCCCCCGGCTCTCCGGATTCTCGGAGAGCGCTACCACATCGACTTCAAGGATTCCCGGTGACCGAAGCCATCAAGCTCCCCCGAAACCTGGCCCTGTACCTGCTGGAGGAGGGCGACCTGGAGAGCCCGGAGCCCATGGACGGCTACGCCTTCGAGGCCGTCCAGGACTGCGGGTCCTCCCGCTGGAGCAGCCACCACCGGCTCATCATCCGCCGCGAGAGCGACGGTGCGCTCTTCGCGAGCGAGGACTACCACCGCGGCCTCACCGAGAACCAGGAGGACGACTACTGGAGCGGTGACTACTACGGCGTGGAGGAGGAGGGCTTCATCCACTTCCACCCGGTGGAGAAGGTCGCCCTCACCACCTACGAGTACAAGCAGGTGGGCAAGTGAGCAAGCCGTTCATGGACGCCTTGCAGGCGTACTACAAGGACAAGCTCGGCACCGAGGTCGAGGGCCTCCGGATCGAGATCGAGTACGACGAGGGGTACAGGTACTCCTCCTGGACCTACGAGGACCCGTCTTTCAAGGTCCGGGTCTCCCACCTCGACAGCCACGGGGGCCTGCTCTACGAGAGCAACGGCACCGCGGCGGAGTTCCTCTCGGAGCTCTTCGCCTGGGAGGACTCCCAGTGACCGAGTACGAGCCCGAGCGGAGCACGGGATCGATGAGGGACGCGAGTTCCTCGCAGTCCCGAACCATCAAGGTCGCCAAGACCTGCCCCGAGTGCGAGGCCGTCCACCACGTCACCGTCCCGAAGGACGGCTACGAGAGGTGGAGGAAGGGCGAGTACATCCAGCACGTCATGCCCGAGCTGTCCGCGGACGACCGGGAGACGCTGATGACGGGCATCTGCCCGCCCTGCTGGGACCGGCTGTTCCCGGCCGACGAGGACGAGCTGGACGAGGACCGGGAGGTCCCGGACTGGTTCATGGAGCAGATCCGCCCGGGGGACGAGCCCTTCGAGGGCGACGGACACGGGGTGTACCTGTGAGCGACTACACGGGCGCATGGTCAAAGCCCTCGGGACGAGGGCTTCTTAGCGGAACACGTGCTCCGCAG
>NZ_BAAATZ010000039.1:0-17399 GCF_039533685.1 Actinocorallia aurantiaca
TGGCAGGCGCCGCCGCTGGCCGGGCTGCCGGAGCTGCTCGCCTGGTTCGCCGCGCCGGTCGGGGCCGAGCCCGTCGGCGAGCTGGTCGACGGCGGCGGCCAGGCCGCCCTGTGGACCACGCTGCGCGCCCTCCTCAGGCCCGGCGAGCCGCTGCTCGTGGAGTCCCCCACCTACCTGGGCGCGATCATCGCCGCCCGCGCCGCCGGGCTGCACCCGGTGCCCGTGCCCGTGGACGGGCGCGGCGTGCGGCCCGACCTCCTCGCCGAGGCCTTCGCCCGCACCGGGGCCCGCGCCTTCTACTGCCAGCCCGCCTTCCACAACCCGACCGGCACCGTGCTGGCCCCCGAACGCCGGGCCCCGGTCCTGGAGGCCGCGAGGGCCGCCGGGGCCTTCGTCATCGAGGACGACTTCGCCCGGTACCTCGCGATCTCCGCCCCGCCTCCCCCGCTGGCCGCGGCGGATCCCGACGGGACCGTGGTGCACCTGGCCTCCCTCACCAAGCCGACCGCCCCGTCCCTGCGGATCGGCGGGATCACCGCGCGGGGGCCGGTCGCCGAGCGGCTGCGGGCCTGCCAGCTGGTGGAGTCCTACTACCCGGCCAGGCCGCTGCAGGAGACCGCGCTGGAACTGGTGACCTCTCCGGCCTGGCCCCGGCACCTGAGGGCCGTCTCGGCCGAACTGCGCGCCCGCAGGGACGCCCTGGCGCTGGCGCTGGCGGTCCACCTGCCGGAGGCCGAGCTCACCTCCCTGCCCGGGGGCGGCATGCACCTGTGGGTCAGGCTCCCCGACGGCACCGACGACACCGCGCTGGCCGGCGCCGCCCGCCTCCACGGGGTGACCGTCGAGGCGGGGAGGCCCTACTTCCCCGCCGAGCCGCCCGCCCCCCACCTGAGGCTCAACTACAACTCCACGCCCACCGCCGACGACCTCGCCGAAGGGGTCCGCAGGCTGGCTCGCGCCCTGCGATCCGGGCCGCCGCGGAGCCGGGGCGTCCCGGGGACCGGGACGAAGCTGTAGCGTTCCGGCCATGGCGGATGTCGGCGTCAGGGACGCGACCCTCAGTGACACGGCGGCTGTGGCCGAGATCCAGGTGCTGGCCTGGAAGGCCGCCTACCGGCCCTTCATGCCCGAGGAGCCGCTGGCGGAGATGACCGCCTCGGCCGCGCCCTGGCGGGAGCGCTGGGCCGAGGCCGTGACCGCCCCGCCCTCCCCGCGCCACCGGCTCCTGGTCGCGGTGGCCGACGGGATGGTCACCGGGTTCGCCGCGTTCGCCCCCGCGTCCGACCCCGACCTGTCGCCCGAGGAGGACGCCGAGCTGATCACCCTGGCCGTCGACCCCGCCCGGGCCCGCGAGGGGCACGGCAGCCGGCTGATGGCGGCGGTCGCCGACCTGCTGCGCGAGCACTCCTTCCGCACCGCCGTCACCTGGGTCTTCACCGAGGACACGGGGATGCGCGCCTTCCTCGAGCCGGCCGGATGGGCCCCCGACGGCGCCCGGCGCACCCTGGCTCTGGGGCGGCCGGTGGAGATGATCAGGATGCACACGTCGCTCGGCTGAGCCCCGCGCCGGCGGAGCCGCCCGGGCAGGTCCGTCGCATCTCCCGAAGAAGCCGGGAAAACCGCGTAACACGGGATTCACCGGTGACGATGAGGAGATGACGCCATTTTGATCCACGTACCCCCGAGCGCGGATCAGAATGGCGTCGCCGTTCCCACCGGCGTCCGGCGGCGCCCTCGGCGCCGATTCCGCGCCTGACACCCCCTTCGACACCCGTGGAATGCCCACGGACGGGTACGGTTCGGTGCATGGCACCCAGCACTACACCCGACGCGCCGTTCGGCCGGTTGCTGACCGCGATGGTCACCCCCATGTTCGCCGACGGCTCGGTCGACTACGACGGAGCGGCGCGCCTGGCGGTCCACCTGGTGGACGACCAGCGCCACGACGGCCTGGTGATCAACGGCACCACCGGAGAGTCCCCCACCACCACCGACGACGAGAAGGAGCGCGTCCTGCGCGCCGTCGTCGAGGCCGTGGGCGACCGCGCGTCCATCGTGTTCGGCGCCGGCAGCAACGACACCCGGCACAGCATCGAGCTGGCGAGGATGGCCGAGGCCGCCGGGGCCCACGGCCTGCTGACCGTCTGCCCGTACTACAACAAGCCGCCGCAGGAGGGCGTCTACCGCCACATGACGGCGATCGCCGACTCCACCGGCCTGCCGGTGATGCTCTACGACATCCCCGGCCGGGCGGGCATCCCGATCGAGACCCCGACCCTGCTCCGGCTCGCCGAGCACCCCCGCATCACGGCGGTCAAGGACGCCAAGGGCGACCTGTTCGCGGCCTCCCAGGTGATGGCCGCCACCGATCTGGTGTTCTACTCCGGCGACGACGTCCTCAACCTCGCCTGGCTCTCCCAGGGCGCCGCCGGGTTCGTCAGCGTGGTGGGGCACGTCGTCGGGTCCGACCTCCATGAGATGATTGACCTCTATAGGTCCGGCGACGTCGCCGGAGCACTGGCCTTGCACCGCCGGATGCTCCCCGTCGTCACCGCGATCATGACCCGGACCCAGGGGGTCATCGCGACCAAGGCCGCACTGAACCTGCTGGGTCTGCCCGGCGGGACCGTGCGCGCCCCGCTGGTGGACGCCGCGCCCGAGTTCACGGCGCGGCTGCGCGAAGACTTGATCACGGGGGGTATCAAAGTGGAGGCCACTGAGTGAGTCATACCGAGGGTGCCCTATGAGCCACCCGCATCCCGAGCTGGGCAAGCCTCCCGCGCTGCCTTCAGGCGGCCTGCGCATCGTCGCATTGGGCGGGCTCGGCGAGATCGGCCGCAACATGGCCGTGTTCGAGTACGAGGGACGGCTGCTGATCGTCGACTGCGGCGTGCTCTTCCCCGAGGAGGAGCAGCCCGGAATCGACCTCATCCTGCCGGACTTCGAGTACGTCCGCGACCGCCTCGACGACGTCGAGGCGGTGATCCTCACGCACGGGCACGAGGACCACATCGGAGCGGTCCCCTACCTGCTGCGAGAACGGGGGGACATCCCGCTGGTCGGCTCCCGGCTGACGCTGGCGCTGATCGAGGCCAAGCTGTCGGAGCACCGGATCAGACCGGTCCTGCAGCAGGTCGACGACGGTGAGCGCCGCGCCTTCGGGCCGTTCGACTGCGAGTTCCTCGCGGTCAACCACTCCATCCCGGACGCGATGGCCGTCGCCATCCGCACGCCCGCCGGGCTGGTGGTGCACACCGGCGACTTCAAGATGGACCAGCTCCCCCTGGACGGCCGGCTGACCGACCTGCCGGGCTTCTCCAGGCTGGGGGCCGAGGGCATCGACCTGCTGATGTCCGACTCCACCAACGCCGAGGTGCCGGGGTTCGTCACCAGCGAGCGCAACATCTCCGCCGCGGTGGACGACGTCTTCCGCGGCGCGCAGGAGCGGATCATCGTGGCGTGCTTCGCCTCGCACATCCACCGGGTCCAGCAGGTGCTGGACGCGGCGGTCAAGGCGGGGCGCAAGGTCGCCTTCGTGGGCCGCTCGATGGTGCGCAACATGGGCGTGGCCAAGGACCTGGGCTACCTGAACGTCCCGGACGGCCTGCTGGTCGAGCCCAAGGCGCTGGACACCCTGCCGCCCGAGAAGGTGGTCCTGGTCTGCACCGGCTCCCAGGGCGAGCCGATGTCGGCGCTGTCCCGGATGGCCAGCCGCGACCACCACCAGATCCGCATCACCGAGCGCGACACGGTGATGCTGGCCTCCTCGCTGATCCCCGGCAACGAGAACTCGGTGTACCGGGTGATCAACGGCCTGGTCCGCTGGGGCGCCCGGGTGGTGCACAAGGGCAACGCCCTGGTGCACGTCTCGGGCCACTCCTCGGCCGGGGAGCTGCTCATGCTGCTCAACCTCACCAAGCCGTCGAACTTCATGCCGGTGCACGGTGAGTGGCGGCACCTGAGGGCCCACGCGAAGCTGGCCTCGCTGACCGGCGTCCCCGACGAGAACATCGTCATCGCCGAGGACGGCGTGGTAGTCGACCTCATCGAGGGGCAGGCCCGGATCGTCGGCGCCGTGCCCGCCGGATACGTCTACGTGGACGGCTCCAGCGTCGGCGAGATCACCGAGGCCTCGCTCAAGGACCGGCGCATCCTCGGCGAGGAGGGCTTCGTCTCGGTGGTCGTGGTCGTGGACTCCACCACCGGCAAGGTCATCGCCGGGCCGGAGATCCACGCCCGCGGTGCCGGCATCGGCGACGCGGACTTCAACGACGTCATCGGACGCATCAACGCGGTCCTGTCGGAGGCCGCGGCCGACGGCGTCGCCGACGCGCACCAGCTGAGGCAGCGCATGCGCCGCACGCTGGGCAAGTGGGTGGCCGACAGCTACCGCCGCCGGCCGATGATCGTTCCGGTGGTCGTGGAGGCCTGAGCCCGTGGCGCCCGGCACCGCCGGGCGCCACGCCGCTCACCCCTCGCTCACCAGTCGATCTCAGCCAGTCCCGCGTCGGCCAGAGCCTTGTTCACGGTGCTGAACGGCCTCGTCCCGAAGAAGGCGCGCGCGCTCAGCGGGCTGGGGTGCGCCGACTCGTGCACCACGTGCTGGGGCGCGGTGACCAGGGCCGCCTTCTTGCGTGCGTAGGCGCCCCACAGCACGAACACGACCCGTTCCTCCTTGGCGTTCAGCGCCCGGATCGCCGCGTCGGTGAACTGCTCCCAGCCCTTCTTGGCGTGCGAGCCCGCCTCGCCGGCCCGCACCGTCAGCACCGCGTTGAGCAGCAGCACGCCCTGCTCGGCCCAGCGGCCCAGGTCCCCGCTCGCCGGAGGCACGACGTCCAGGTCGGCGGCGAGCTCCTTGTAGATGTTGCGCAGGGACGGCGGGATCTTGACGCCCTCCCGGACGCTGAAGCTCATCCCGTGCGCCTGCCCCGGGCCGTGGTAGGGGTCCTGGCCGAGGATGAGCACCCGCGCGTCCGCGTACGGGGTGCGGTGGAACGCGGCGAAGAGGTCCTCGCGGGGCGGGTAGACCGTCCGCGTCTCGTACTCCTCCGTCACGAAGGAGCTGAGCGCCGCGGTCGCCAGGGGGTCGAGGTCCATGGCGGCGCGCCAGTCCGGGGGAAGCTGCTCGGTCAAGTCCATGCGGGAAGCCTAACGATCACCGCTGACACTTCCGGGGGAAATCCGGGACGAGTCTTGATCCGGTTATGGTGTCGATCATGCGTGTTCTGGCTGCGTTCCTCCTGCTCCTCCCCCTCGCGGCCGGCTGCGGCACCGGCGGCGAGGGCCCGGTCACCCTGCGGATCCTCGCGGACTCCTCGCTCACCGAGGTGATGGCGGACCTCACCGCCGTCTACCGGCAGTCCCACCGCCACCTGCGGTTCCGGCTGCGGCTGGACGGCTCCCAGATCATCACCGGCGAGCTCGACAAGGGGGACGTGGTCATCACCGCCGACGCCCGGTCGCTCAGGTCCCCGGACGAGGAGCTGGAGCCCGCC
Organism: Actinocorallia aurantiaca; assembly: GCF_039533685.1. NCBI lineage: Bacteria > Bacillati > Actinomycetota > Actinomycetes > Streptosporangiales > Thermomonosporaceae > Actinocorallia > Actinocorallia aurantiaca. The sequence goes on from NZ_BAAATZ010000039.1 coordinate 5,496, forward strand.
AGGACCATCGCCCGCAACTCCCTGACCATCGCCGTCGCCCCCGGGAACCCGCTGCGCGTCCGGAATCTGGTGCGGCTGGCCGAACGGAGGATGAAGGTGGTGCTCGGCCCCTCCACCGGCCCGCTGGGCCGCTACTCCCAGCAGGTGCTGGCGAGCGCGGGCGTGGTCGTCAAGCCCCGCTCCGAGGAGGCCAGCGCCCGCGCCGTGCTGAGCATGGTGCGCAGCGGCGAGGCCGACGCCGGCCTGGTCTACATCACCGACATGAAGTGGGCGGGCGCCGCCGCCAGCAGCGTGGCCATCCCCGCGGCGCAGAACGTCACCGTCGTCTACCCGGCCGCGGCGATCAGCGAGTCCCCCCACCGGGACGAGGCCGCGGCCTTCGTGAACTGGCTGGCCGGCCCCGAGGCCACCGCCCTGTTCAACAAGTACGGCTTCCAGTCCCCCTGAGCCTCGTCCCCGGACGCCCTCAGGGCAGCTCGGAGGGCAGGCCGCCGGAGCAGAGGGAAGCACAGTCCTCGGCCTCCTTCAGCGCCCTCAGGACCTTCTCCGGAGGCTGGGCGTACACCTCCGGGTAGTCGACCTCGCCGGCGGCGGGGTCGACGCGGTAGGCGGGGATGTCCTCCTCGGCGGAGAACCAGGTGCGCAGGCCGGGCCGGTCGCCCCGGGGGTCGAGCCGCACCCACCGGTCCTCGCCCACCTGGACGGCGACGAGGCCGTGCAGGACGAATCCGCCCTCCCCGTTGGACAGCCGCTGGTAGCAGAAGCCCGAGGGGATGCCCGCCAGGCGCAGCAGGGCCACGTACAGGATGCTCTTGGCGTAGCACAGGCCGGTGCCCTGCTCCAGGACGTCCGACGCCCGCCACGGCACCCGGGGGTCGGACGCGTCCATCGAGTGGGTGATCTCGTCGCGGACGAAGTCGAAGGCGGCCTGCGCGTACGCCAGGTCGCCGTCGGGGAAGCGGGAGCTGAGCGCCTGGATCGCCGGGTGCTCGAAGTCGACCGCCTCACCGGCGCCGAGGAAGTCCCAGGGTTCCCCTACGAAGATCACAGGCCCAGCAGCGGTTCGAGGCCGAGCGCCAGCGGCTCGGGCAGCCCGGCGACCTTGCGCACGCCCAGCAGGACGCCGGGCATGAACGACTCGCGGTTCATCGAGTCGTGGCGGATGGTGAACGTCTCGCCGTGCCCGCCGAGCAGCACCTCCTGGTGGGCGATGAGCCCGGAGAGCCGCACCGAGTGGATGCGCACGTCCTCGACGTTCGCGCCGCGCGCCCCGTCCAGCTCGCTGACGGTGGCGTCCGGAGAGACGGGCACTCCGGCCTCGCGCCGGGCCCCGGCGATCAGCTCCGCCGTCCGGTAGGCGGTGCCGCTGGGCGCGTCCGCCTTGTTCGGGTGGTGCAGTTCGACGATCTCGACCGACTCGAAGAACGGGGCGGCCTTCTGCGCGAAGTGCATCATCAGCACCGCGCCGACGCCGAAGTTCGGCGCGATCAACACCTTGGCGCCCGGGGTCTCGCGCTGCCAGGCCCGCACCTGCTCGACCCGTTCGGGCTCGAAGCCGCTGGTGCCGACGACCGCGTGGACGCCGTTCTCGATGAGGAAGCGCAGGTTGTCCATCACCACGCCGGGGTGGGTGAAGTCCACCACGACGGAAGCCTGCTTGAGCGGCTCCGGGGAGTCGCCCTGGTCGACCACCGCGACCAGTTCCATGTCCTCGGCGCCCTCTACGGCGCGGCAGACCTCCGCGCCCATCCGGCCCCGGCCGCCCAGCACTCCGACCTTGATCACTTCTGTTCCTCCCGACGTCTCACGCGCTCGAAAGCCTATCGCGGAAGAAAAACATGAGATTTCCTCACACCAGTGCCCGCAACAGGGCACACTGAAAGAGGACCGGGTCACGCGCCGACCCGGTCCTCTTTCCTTTCCACGCCCCCGGCGGCCGGGAGCCGTGCTCAGACGGCGAACTCCCGGCCCTCGAACGGGCCGATGACCGTCAGCGTCGGCCGCCGCTCGAGCACCTCGGCCGCCAGCGTGTTGACCTCGTCCAGGCTCACCGCGTCGATCCGGGCCAGCACCTCGTCCACCGACAGCAGCGACTCGTAGACCAGCTCGCTCTTGCCGATCCGGCTCATCCGCGACCCGGTGTCCTCCAGGCCCAGCACCGTCGAACCGCGCAGCTGGCCCTTGCCCCGCTCCAGCTCCTCGGCGGTCAGGCCGCGCGCGACGGCCTTGGCGAACTCCTCCTGGCAGATCTTCAGCACCTCGTCGACCTTCGCCGGCTGGCAGCCCGCGTACAGGCCGAACGAACCGGTGTCGCAGTGCTGGGAGGTGTAGCTGTAGACCGAGTAGGCCAGGCCGCGCTTCTCCCGGATCTCCTGGAACAGCCGCGAGGACATGCCGCCGCCGAACGCGGCGTTGAACACGCCCAGCGCGAACCTGCGGTCGTCGTGGCGGGCCAGCGCCGGCACTCCCAGCACCACGTGCGCCTGCTCGGTGTCGTCCACGATCAGACGGGTGCCGCCGCCCAGCGTCGGCGTGGCCTCCCCGCCGATGCGCGGCGGCGCCGGACGTTCCGACGAACCGCTCAGGTGCGCCGAGAAGGCCCGTCCCACCAGCTCGACGACCCGGTGGTGGTCGATGTTGCCCGCGACCGCGACGACGAGGTTCGGCGCCCGGTAGTGCGAGTGGTAGTACCGCGCGATGCCGTCGCGGCGCAGCGCGTTGATGGTGTCGACCGTGCCGAGGATGGGGCGGCCCAGCGGCGCGTCGCCGTACATGGCGATCGAGAACTCGTCGTGGATGAGGTCCGACGGGTCGTCGTCCCGCATCGAGATCTCCTCGAGGATGACCCCGCGCTCGGCCTCCACGTCGGCCTCCTCGATCAGCGAGGAGGTGACCATGTCGGAGACGACGTCCACCGCCAGCGGCAGGTCGCTGTCGAGCACCCGCGCGTAGTAGCAGGTGTACTCCTTGGCGGTGAAGGCGTTGAGGTCGCCGCCGACCGCGTCCATCGTGGCGGAGATGTCGAGCGCGCTGCGCCGGGCCGTGCCCTTGAACAGCAGGTGCTCCAGGTAGTGGGTGGCCCCGGCGTCCGCGAGGTCCTCGTCCCGCGAGCCGATGCCCGCCCAGATGCCGAACGCGACCGAGCGCACCGTCGGCATGGTCTCGGTGACCACCCGCAGCCCGCCCGGCAGCACGGTGCGCCGCACGGTCCCCACCCCGTCGGCCCCCGGGTGGAGGGTGACGGTGCTTCCGGGCTCCTGCTCCGCGGCGGTGATCCCGGCCTCTCCCGACATGGTCACTGGATCTCTCTCTTCACGGTCGGAGTATGGAAGCGGCGACCGACCGGCCCGCCCCGAGGGCGGGACCGGCCGGTCGCCATGGTGATCAGGAGTTGCGGTCGGCCGCCCGGTCGCCGCCGCGGTCGCCGCCGCGGTCGGAGGCCGGACGCCGGGTGCGGGTGCGGCGCGACCGGTCCTGGCGCTCCTCGCCCGAGCCGGACTCGCCCGCGGGAGCCTCGCCGTCGCCCTCGCCGGCGGCGGCCTCCTTCTCGATGACCTCGACCGGCACCAGCGAGAGCTTGCCGCGCTGGTCGATCTCGGTCACCTCGACCTGGACCTTCTCGCCGACCTTGATGAAGTCCTCGACGTTCTCGATCCGCACGCCGCCGTGGAGCTTGCGCAGCTGCGAGACGTGCAGCAGGCCGTCCTTGCCCGGCATGAGGGAGACGAACGCGCCGAAGGTGGTGACCTTGACGACCGTGCCCAGGTAGCGCTCGCCGATCTCCGGCATGTGCGGGTTGGCGATCGAGTTGATCGCCTGGCGCGCGGCCTCGGCGGAGGGGCCGTTGGTCGCGCCGACGTAGATGGTGCCGTCGTCCTCGATCGTGATCTCGGCGCCGGTGTCCGCCTGGATCGAGTTGATCATCTTGCCCTTCGGGCCGATGACCTCGCCGATCTTGTCCACGGGCACCTTGATGGTGATGATCCGCGGCGCGTACTCGCTCATCTCGGCGGTGCCCTCGATGGCGTCCTCCATGACGTCGAGGATCGCCAGGCGGGCGCCGCGGGCCTGGCGCAGCGCGGCGGCCAGCACCTCGGCGGGGATGCCGTCGAGCTTGGTGTCGAGCTGGAGCGCGGTGATGAGCTCCTTGGTGCCGGCGACCTTGAAGTCCATGTCGCCGAACGCGTCCTCGGCGCCGAGGATGTCGGTCAGGGTGACGTACTCGCCGCCCTCGTGGATGAGGCCCATCGCGATGCCCGCGACCGGCGCCTTCAGCGGCACGCCCGCGTCCAGCAGCGACATCGTGGACGCGCAGACCGAGCCCATCGAGGTCGAGCCGTTGGAGCCCAGCGCCTCGGAGACCTGGCGGATCGCGTAGGGGAACTCCTCGCGGGTGGGCAGCACGGGCAGGATGGCCCGCTCCGCCAGCGCGCCGTGGCCGATCTCGCGGCGCTTGGGCGAGCCCACGCGGCCGGTCTCGCCGACCGAGTACGGCGGGAAGTTGTAGTTGTGCATGTAGCGCTTGGTGCGCTCGGGGTTCAGCGTGTCGATCGTCTGCTCCATGCGGAGCATGTTCAGCGTGGTGATGCCCAGGATCTGGGTCTCGCCGCGCTCGAACAGCGCCGAGCCGTGCACCCGCGGGACCACGTGGGCCTCCGCCGACAGCTGGCGGATGTCCTTGACGCCGCGGCCGTCGATGCGCACCCCGTCGCGGGTGATCCGCTCGCGGATGAGCTTCTTGGTGAGCGCGCGCAGGGCGGCGGGGATCTCCTTCTCTCGGCCCTCGAAGCGCTCGGCGAGCTTCTCGGCGGCCTCGGCCTGGATCGCCGAGAGGCGCTCCTCGCGCTCGGTCTTGCCCGCGATGGTCAGGGCGGCGGCGAGCTCCTCGGTGGCGACCTCGGACACGGCCTGAAGGGCGTCGTCCTCGTAGTCCAGGAAGACGGGGTAGTCGGCCGTCTCCTTGGCCGCGATCTGGGCCAGCTCGGACTGCGCGCGGCACAGTTCCTTGATGAACGGCTTGGCCGCGTCCAGGCCCTGGGCGACGGTCTCCTCGGTCGGGCCGACCGCGCCCTCGGCCACCAGGCCGAGCGTGCCGCGGGTGGACTCGGCCTCCACCATCATGATCGCGACGTCGCCGTCGGCCAGCGTGCGGCCCGCGACGACCATGTCGAAGGTGGCGCGCTCCAGCTCGGTGTGGGTGGGGAAGGCCACCCACTGGCCGTCGATCAGGGCGACGCGCACGCCGCCGATCGGGCCGGAGAACGGCAGGCCCGCGAGCTGGGTCGACATGGAGGCGGCGTTGATGGCCGCCACGTCGTACAGGTGGTCGGGGTTCAGCGACATGACCGTCACCACGACCTGGATCTCGTTGCGCAGGCCCTTGACGAAGGACGGGCGCAGCGGCCGGTCGATGAGCCGGCAGGTGAGGACGGCGTCCTCCGACGGGCGGCCCTCGCGGCGGAAGAACGAGCCGGGGATGCGGCCCGCGGCGTACATGCGCTCCTCGACGTCGACCGTCAAGGGGAAGAAGTCCAGGTTCTCCTTGGGCCGCTTGGAGGCGCTGGTGGCGGACAGGATCATGGTGTCGTCGTCCAGGTAGACGACGGCGGATCCGCCCGCCTGGCGGGCGAGCCGTCCGGTCTCGAACCGGACCTTGCGCGCGCCGAACGAGCCGTTGTCGATGACGGCTTCGGAGCTGTGCGCTCCATCGATGCGAATGGCATCGGACACGGGAAACCTCCAGGTTTCGTAGTTCCCCGCTCCCGCATCTCTCGCTCGAGATCCTTGCCGGTCTTCGATCGAAGCCCGCGGATCGCCGTGATCCGATGGCCACTACCGAGGACCGGCCCTCGAAGGCCTGAGGAGGCGTTCGCGGGCTTGGTTTCAATTATGCGAGAGGGAGTGACCCTCGGCTCGGATCACTCCCTCGTGCTCTTGCTAGCGACGCAGACCGAGGCGCTCGATCAGCTGGCGGTAGCGGCTGATGTCCTTGTTCTGCAGGTACTTCAGCAGCCGGCGACGGCGGCCGACCAGAAGGAGCAGGCCGCGGCGGCTGTGGTGGTCGTGCTTGTGCGCCTTGAGGTGCTCGGTCAGATCGTTGATCCGCCGGGTCAGCAGCGCGACCTGGACCTCCGGGGATCCGGTGTCACCCTCAGTGGTCGCATACTCGGCGATGATCTGGTTCTTGACGGTGGTGTCCAGGGACACGTGACTCCTTAGTTGTGCTCGACACCCGCAGCCTCGGCCGCAGAGTGCGTTCAGTGACTCGTGCCGACCCGTAGTCGGGTCCTGGCACTCGCCCACCGCCCTGAGGGAGCAGCGGGCAACGCACCGGGACGGAAATCCCGATGACTACTTACCGTATCACGGTGATCCTAGGACCGCGTCACTTCGCGCGCGCGCTCGACGTCGCGCCGCATCTCCGCGATGAGGTCCTCGATCGACTCGAACTTGACCATACCCCGGATCCGGCTGACGAAGTCCACGGAGACGTGCTCGCCGTACAGGTCCAGGTCGTCGCGGTCCAGGGCGTAGGCCTCCACCGTCCGGACGACGGCCTCGAAGGTGGGGTTGGTGCCGACGGAGATCGCCGCGGGCCAGCACTGGTCCGGGTAGCGCTCGGAGTCGCAGACCAGGTAGCCGGCGTACACCCCGTCGGCGGGGACGGCCGTGTGCGGCAGCGACTCCACGTTGGCGGTGGGGAAGCCCAGGGCCCGACCGCGCTGGTGCCCGCGCACCACGATGCCCTCGACGCGGTGCGGGCGGCCCAGCAGGTGCGCCGCCTCCTCGACCGCGCCCTCGGCCAGCCTGGCCCGGATCGCGGTGGAGGAGATGGTGTCGCCGTCGGCCACCAGCGGGACCCCTTCGGCCAGGAAGTCGTACTTCTCGCCCAGCTCGCGCAGCAGGGCGATGTCCCCCTTGGCCCGGTGGCCGAACCGGAAGTCCTCGCCCACGATCACCCGGGCCGCGTGCAGCCGGTCCACCAGGATGGACTGGACGAACTCGTCCGGCCCCATCCGGGACAGCTCCAGCGTGAAGGGCAGCACCATGATCGCGTCCGCGCCCACCTCGGCCAGCAGCTCGGGCCGCCGGACCCCGGACGACAGCAGCGGCGGATGGCTGCCCGGCCGCACCACCTCGTCCGGATGCGGGTCGAAAGTGACCACCACACAGGGGAGTCCCAGCTCGGCGGCGAGTTCCGCGGCCCGGCCGATCACCTTCTGGTGGCCGCGGTGGACCCCGTCGAACACCCCGATGGTGACGACCGATCTGCCCCAGTCCCGGGGCACCTCATCGAGGCCGTACCAGCGCCGCACCTACCCGCTCCCTAGCTTCGTGAGCCCGTTCATGGTCCTGCTCGGGACAAGACTGCCATGCCCGGGACCGCGGCATGCACGCCGCACCCCCGTTGCCTCGACTCTACTCGTCGGTAGCAAATGTGCGCGCGGCGCCTCAGGCCCGGTAGACCACCAGGGAGACCGCCACGTACTGGCACGTGTAGGCCGCCAGGGTGAAGGCGTGGAAGACCTCGTGGAACCCGAACCAGCGGGGCGAGGGGTCCGGCCGCTTCATGGCGTAGACCACACCCCCGGCGCTGTAGAGCGCGCCGCCCACGATGATCAGGATGCTCGCCGCCACGCCCGCGCCGGCGAAGAACTGGGGCAGCGCCAGCACCGCCACCCAGCCCAGGCCGATGTAGCAGGCGGTCGACAGCCAGCGCGGCGCCGACAGCCAGACCGTCTTGAAGACCACCCCGGCGAGCGCTCCCGCCCACACCCCGGACAGGATCAGCGTCCGGGTGGCGCCCTCCAGGGCCAGCAGCGCGAACGGCGTGTACGTCCCGGCGATGATCAGGTAGATGTTCGCGTGGTCGAAGCGGCGCATCGCCGCCTCGCCCCGGGGGCCGAACTGGTTGCGGTGGTACGTCGCCGAGACCCCGAACAGCAGCCCGGAGGTGACGGCGTAGACCGCCGCGCCGATCCGGGCCTCCAGCGTCGGCCCGAAGGTCACCAGCGCCAGACCGCCGATCAGCGCGGCGGGGAAGGCCCCCAGATGCAGCCAGCCGCGCAGCCGCGGCTTCAGCGGCGTGTCCATGACCCGTTCCAGCGTCGAGACCATACTTCCTCCGCACCATGACCTACGTACCCGTAGGTTACGGTACCGTAAGTTAGCTGCCCCGGAACGTGATGATGTTCACGGCCGACCGCTTCCAGCCGGCCTCCTCAGGAGACGAACACCGCGAGCGGCCGGGCCTGGGAGCCCTTCTCCTCCACCAGCGACAGCAGCGTGCCGTCCGGGCCGAACACCCCTATCGGGCCCTCACCGAGCCCCAGAGCCCGCAGACGGCCGCCGTGGGCCACCAGCCGGGCCTCCTCCTCGGTGACGTCACGGCGCGGGAAGACCGCCGCGACGGCCTCCGCCATCGGCAGGATCTCGCATTCGGCGGCGAGCTGCTCGAGGGTGCGGGCCTGGTCGAGGCGGTAGGGGCCCACCGCGGTGCGGCGCAGCGCCGTCAGGTGCCCGCCGACGCCCAGGGCCTCGCCCAGGTCGCGGGCGAGCGACCGGATGTAGGTGCCGGACGAGCACGTCACCGAGACGTCCACGTCCACCGTCTCACCGGCCCGGCGGACCGCCAGGACGTCGAAGCCGTGGACGGTCACCGGCCGGGCCTTCAGCTCGACCTCCTCGCCCTGCCGGGCCTTCTTGTAGGCCCGCTGCCCGTTCACCTTGATCGCGCTGACCTGGGGCGGAACCTGCATGATCTCGCCCGTGAAGGCCTTGGCCGCCTCGGCGACCGCGGCGTCCTCCAGGTGCCCGGCGGGGGTGGTCCCGGTGGGCTCCCCCTCGGCGTCGTCGGTGCTGGTGGTCTCCCCCAGCCGGATCGTGCCGTCGTAGACCTTGGTGGTCAGCGCCAGGTGTCCCAGCAGGCGGGTCGCCTTCTCCACCCCGACCACCAGCACCCCGGTGGCCATCGGGTCCAGGGTGCCGGCGTGCCCGACCCTGCGGGTGCCCGCCAGGCGGCGCATCCGGGCCACGACGTCGTGGGACGTCCACCCGGCGGGCTTGTCGACGATCACCAGCCCGGACACCGGACTCACGGCCGGTCCCCGACCCCGGCGGCTCCACCGGTCTCGTCGGACCCGGTCTCGTCGTCCTCGTCCTCGTCCTCGTCGAGGTCGTCCTCGTCGTCGGCCTTGTAGGGGTTGGCGTCACCGGCGTGCTGGGCGCCCACCGCCTTGGCCGCCACCTCGGCGTCCTGCTCCTTGGCCTTGGCCAGCAGTTCCTCGATGTGATGGGCGTTCTCCATCACGCCGTCCAGCTCGAACGTCAGGGACGGGGTGTACCGGACGCCGGTCTTGCGGCCGACCTCCGCGCGGAGCACGCCCTTGGCGCTCTCCAGCGCCGCGGCCGTCCCGGCCTTCTCCTCGTCCGTGCCGTACACCGTGTAGAACACGGTGGCGTCCCGCAGGTCGTTCGTCAGCTTGGCGTCCGTGATCGTCACGAACCCCAGCCGGGGGTCCTTGATCCGCCGTTCCAGCATCTCCGCCACGATCTGCTGAATCCGGTCGGCGAGCTTGCGCGCCCGCGCCGCATCCACCATGGCCTACTCCTCGTCGTCATAGATCCGCTGCCGTGCCGACAGCAGTTCGATCTCCGGGCGACCGGCCACCAGCCGCTCGCACTTCTCCAGGACCTCCCGGCAGTTGCCGGCGCTGGCGGACACCACGGCGATGCCGATCTCCGCCCTGCGGTGCAGGTCGTGGTCGCCGGTCTCGGCGACGGCGACCGCCGGGAAGCGCCTGAGCACCTCCGCGACGACGGGCCGCACGATCCCGCGCTTCTCCTTCAGGGAATGTACGTCCCCCAGCAGCAGATCAAGGGTCAACGCCCCTACGAACAAGGCCACCTCCTTCGTCTCAGGTCAAAACAGGGGCGCCCCGGAATCACATTCCGGAGCGCCCCTTCACCGACTCGTTATGCCCGAGGCTTCTCGCGCATCTCGAAGGTCTCGATGACGTCGTCGAGCTTCAGGTCCTGGTAGCCGATGCCGATACCGCACTCGAAGCCCTCGCGGACCTCGGTGACGTCGTCCTTCTCCCTGCGGAGCGAGGAGACGGTGAGGTTGTCGGCGATGACCACGCCCTGGCGGACCAGCCGCGCCTTGCTGTTGCGGTTGACCGTGCCGGACTGGACCATGCAACCGGCGATGTTGCCGATCTTCGGCACCTTGAAGACCGCGCGGACCTGGGCGGTGCCCAGCTGCGCCTCTTCGAACTCCGGCTTGAGCAGGCCCTTGAGCGCCGCCTCGACCTCTTCGATCGCCTGGTAGATGACCGAGTAGTAGCGGATGTCGACGCCTTCGCGGTCCGCCATCTCCTGCGCGTTGCGCTCGGGACGGACGTTGAAGCCGATGATGACCGCGCCCTCGGACGCCACCGCGAGGTTGACGTCGTTCTGCGTGATCGCGCCGACGCCGCGGCGGATGATCCGCAGGTTGACCTCGTCGCCCACGTCGATCTTGAGCAGCGAGTCCTCGAGGGCCTCCACCGAACCGGACACGTCGCCCTTGAGGATGAGCAGCAGTTCCTGCCGCTCGCCCTTCTCCAGCTCCTTGAACAGGTCTTCCAGGGAGTGCTTGGGGCGGCTCTTGAGCAGCTCGGCGTTGCGCTTGCGCGCGGCCCGCTTGTCGGCGATCTGACGCGCCATCCGGTCGTCCTCGACGACCAGGAAGCTGTCGCCGGCTCCCGGCACCGCGGTCAGGCCGAGCACCATGACCGGACGGGACGGCGGAGCCTCGTCGACGTGCTCGCCGTTCTCGTCGAGCATGGCCCGCACGCGGCCGTACGCGCCGCCGGCGACGATGGAGTCGCCGATCCGCAGCGTGCCGCGCTGGACCAGCACGGTCGCCACGGGGCCGCGGCCCTTGTCGAGGTGGGCCTCGATCGCGACGCCCTGGGCGTCCTGGTCGGCGTTGGCCCGCAGGTCGAGCTCGGCGTCCGCGGACAGCACGATCGCCTCGAGCAGGCCGTCGATGTTCAGGCCCTGCTTCGCGGACACGTCCACGAACATGGTCTGGCCACCGAACTCCTCGGCCACCAGGCCGTACTCGGTGAGCTGGGCCCGCACCTTGGTCGGGTCCGCGCCCTCCTTGTCGATCTTGTTGACCGCCACGACGATCGGCACGCCGGCCGCCGTCGCGTGGTCGATCGCCTCGGTGGTCTGCGGCTTGACGCCGTCGTCCGCGGCGACCACCAGCACCACCAGGTCGGTGGTGTCGGCGCCACGGGCACGCATGGCGGAGAACGCCTCGTGGCCCGGGGTGTCGATGAAGGTGATCTTGCGCTCGTTGCCCTCGACCTCGGTGGTCACCTGGTAGGCGCCGATGTGCTGGGTGATGCCGCCGGCCTCGCCCGCGACCACGTTGGCGTTGCGGATGGCGTCCAGCAGCTTGGTCTTGCCGTGGTCGACGTGACCCATGATGGTGACGACCGGGGCCCGCGCGGTCAGCAGCTCCTCGCCGCCCTCGTCCTCGCCGAACTCCAGGTCGAAGGACTCCAGCAGCTCGCGGTCCTCGTCCTCGGGGCTGACGACCTGGACGTTGAAGTCCAGCTCCGCGCCGAGCAGCTGCAGCGACTCCTCGGTGACCGACTGGGTGGCGGTCACCATCTCGCCGAGGTGCATCATGATCGCCACGAGCGACGCCGGGTTGGCGCCGATCTTCTCGGCGAAGTCGGTCAGCGACGCGCCCTGGGCGAGCCGGATGACCTTGCCGTTGCCGCGCGGGGCGTTGACGCCGCCGATCGCCGGCGCCTGCATGTTGTCGAACTCTTGACGCCGCTGCTTCTTGGACTTGCGCCCGCGGGCCGGACGGCCGCCGGGACGCCCGAAGGCGCCCGCCGTGCC
>NZ_BAAATZ010000040.1:0-956 GCF_039533685.1 Actinocorallia aurantiaca
CCTCCCCACCCTCCTCACACCGCGCCCCACCGGGGGCGCACACCCCACCCCCGTGTTCTTCGTCGCCCTGCTTCTCCCCTGGTCACGGTGCATGTCGCCCCCTACCATGGGGGCGCGGGCCGCCTCACATAATGCGAGTTATGTGAAGGCGAGACGTAACGAGACGTAAGACGAAACGGGGACGCAACCCCTCTGCCTCTCCCAATGGCGGAGAAGATGACTTCCCCGGCATTCAGCTCCCACCCCACACAGAGGCAGGGCCCACAGCCCTGCCTGCCGAGAGCCCAGAGAGCTCCCAGGGGGCGCCAGGGCCAGGGCGGGCATGGCGCATGCCGGCCGATCGAGGCCCGACGGGCGGGGATCCCGGGGGATCCAAGGGCGTAACGGCGTTCCGGAGGCTGGAACAGCGCTTTGCGCTGACATTCCTACGTGCACAAGTGCACAAGCCCCCTCGCCTACGCATACGTGAGACACCACGTCTCACAAGCCCTCCCATGGCCCCCTGAAGGTGGTTCGGAAACCCCTTCACCAGCCCTCAAGAGCCCATGCCCACCCGAGAGGGCGGCTCCGTCCATTACGACCAAGACACCGGTAGATAACGAACCGGTGACGGACCTTGCGAGCCGTAGCAAACAGGTGGTGAGCTTTAGCCATCACCGAACGAACGGAGCCCTCCCATGGACGTCACCTTCACCCACTTCCGCCCCGGTGCGGACACCAACCACTTCCTGTCCGCCCGGTGCACCGAGTGCACCGCCGGCCGGCTCTCCCGGATGAACCTGGGGGAGGTCGAGACCGCGCACTACCTGAACCACCTGATCACCAGTGATGCCCTGGCCGCCTACCGGCACGTGTGGGCGTCCCTCTCCCCCCACGGGGGCGGGAACGCGTCCTGGCACGACGCCCCCAGTAACCCCGCGGTCGCCGAACTGGCCGGCTACATGCGGACCGCCTAC
>NZ_BAAATZ010000041.1:0-3779 GCF_039533685.1 Actinocorallia aurantiaca
ACGAGGTCCTGGCCTGGACCAGGACCCCCGAGGGCCGCAACTACATGAAGCGGATGGGCCCGCTCGTGCGGGCCAACCGCGAGGACTGGCTCCGCGGCGTTGCCGGAATGGTGGACCAGTACACCCTGGGAGACCCCGACCTCATGCGCCTTGCGCTGGAGAGCAAGGTCTCCACCAAGCAGCTCAAGACGATCCCGGTGGACAAGCGGATGCCCGTCCACGGCGGGCAGATCGAGCACGCCCTCGGTACGGGCGCCCTGGACGAGGCGCTGAACACGCTCGCGGACAACTTCTACACCGTCGCCTCCAAGCTCCCCACGGACGCACTGGTCCGCCATCCCGTGGCGGACCTGATGTACCAGTCCAAGCTCCGGGAGCTGGTGGCCGTCCAGGAGGCCCAGGGCATCCGGATGATGGAGCGCCCCGACCGGCTGCACCAGCTGGAGGAGCCGGCGCGGCAGTTCACCGTCAAGGAGATGGACCGCATCTTCAAGGACAACCTGTTCTCCTCCCCGCAGACCGCCCTGAAGTTCGCGATGCCCTTCTTCGGGGCGTGGCGTGCCGCCATCGCCCGATGGGCGACCCAGGTCGGAGAGAACCCGTGGATTGTGGCCCGCGCCAACCAGGGTTGGCAAGGGTTGCACAAACCTTTCGATGTCGTCGATGAGGACGGCGTCCCGGTGGAGGACGCAGGGGACGAGATCTACGGCTTCGACACGAAGCACAAGATTGTGGCTCGCATGCCGGAGCGCATGGCCAAGATGCTCGGTGCGCTGCCCCTCATCCCAGAGGGCACGGAGCAGTTCGCTCCGGGCCGCGCCATCCCCCTGCGGTCCTTCAACACCGTCCTCCAGGGCGACCCCTGGTACTCGCCCGGGTTCGGCCCGTTCATGACGGTGCCGATCTCGCAGGTCGTCCAGGGTCGCAAGGCGTTCGGCGTGCTGCCCAGTGATTGGTTCGGCGTCGAGGAGGGACAGGCCGACCCGAAGGCCGCCGAGTTCATGCAGAAGGTCGGCGTCCTGCCCTTCGGGGCCCGGAACAACTGGAAGGAACATGCGTTCCCGACGACTTGGCAGCGCTACGCGGCTGAGCAGGAGAAGAAGGACAGCCGCGCCTACGTCAACTCGTGGTTCAACATCATGCGCGTAGAGGAGGCCCGCTACCAGCGGGGCGACCGCAAGACGCCCCCCACGGTCAAGGAGGTCTACGAGAAGACCGACAACCTCTCGCGGTTGAGGTTCTTCGAGGCGCTCCTATCGCCCGTGAGCACCCAGCCGATGTTCTATGCCAAGGAATGGGAGACGAAGGTCCCCAAAGAGTGGCAGTTCCTCGCGGGCAAGCTCAGGGACTACAAGAGCCGGCTCGGCAACGAGCAGGGCGAAGCGGTCTTCCTGGAGGAGACGCCCGAGGCGTGGCTCTATATGGAGTCCACCTCGAAGAACAACAGTGGCATCCCGGCCAACTATGAGGCGATGGCCAAGGCCCGCAAGTTCCAGCATCTGGCGGCCAGTGCCTCCGACATCTTCGACTCCGCCGTAGGCATCGAGGACCACGAGTACGACAAGTTCGACGCCGCGGTCTACGACGCCCAGATGACGAGCACCTGGAACCCGGATACCGGTCAGAAGTTCCGTGAGGTTCAGGACCCTGCGACCTGGGCGTCCGAAGCCGCCAAGAGGCAGACCTGGCAGAACTACGGGAAGATCATGAACTACTTGCGGGCCCAGCTCACAGAGCGTGGCCTGCTCACGTTCAACGACCCCGGAGCCGAGGACCTCAAGTCCAAGAAGTCCCAGATCGTCACCTACCTCAGCGAGAAGGACCCGGCCTGGGGCCGGGCCTACGGCACCCCCGATCCCGAGCGGTCCCACCGCATCCGGGAGCAGGCGTGGACCGTCGCCAATGACCAGCGCCTCCAGAGCGACCCCCACCGCACGGGAGAGCTCCAGACCCTGCGGACGTACCTGAGCGTCCGCGGCTGGTTCGTCCAGCAGCTCGCCGCCCGTGACCTCCAGGGCGGATCGAAGGCGCTGGACGCCCAGGCCAACCGCGACCTGCTGGAGAAGTGGGACAAGGTCCGCGACTACCTCGCGGAGAAGAACACCCGGTTCTCCGAGCTGTGGCTGGACCGCTACTTCGCCAACGACTACATACAGGAGAGCCAGTAATGCCCCCGAGGCCCCCGGTTGCTTCTACTCCTCCGTCGTCGGGCATCCCCGGCACTCCCGGCTTCAGCACCGAGGCAGCGCCCCAGACGGGGGATCCCGTCCTTGACGGGCTGATGCGTGGGGATGGCACCAACAGTGCCGTCCCGGGCGGCGACATCTTCGCCGATGAGCGGGGAGGCGGACTGACCGTCCGCGTCCAGGACGGCGTCCGCGGCGCGAATGGCCTGCAAGAGCTGACCATCTCGCAGATGATGAAGCTGTTCTACGGCTGGTCGGACGAGAAGATCCGTTCCCTGGCGGGCCAGCTCGCCAAGGCGGGCTTCGAGGGGATCGACCAGACGTCCACCCGGGACACCATCTGGGAGGGCTTCAGGGTCGTCCTCATGGAGGCCGCGAAGCGATACGCGGCCGACCCCAGCAAGGCGCCCACGGTGGAGCAGCTGCTCCGGCACTACATGAAGAATCCGGTCGGCGATGCCGGGGAGGCGAAGCCCAAGTCCTACACCGAGGGATCCGACCGGCTCACGAACCCGACCGAGGCCAGGGCCGTCCTGGACAGGGTCCTTGCCGAGGAACTCGGCCGCGACCCCACGGCCGCGGAAAAGGCTGCCTTCTTGGCGGCTCTGAACACCGCGGAGAAGAGCGATCCGACGAAGACCACCTACAAGCTGGACGAGAAGACGGGTCGCTATCTGAACTCCTCCACCTCCGGCGGCATCGATGCCGAGCAGTTCGCGAAGGAGTGGGTGGACGACGACGAGACCCGATCCAAGGAGCGCGGGGACTATCAGATGGCCACCACGTACTTCGATGCGCTCTTGAGCGCGATTCAGAGTCCGGTGCAGTAGATGGCCACGGACGAGCAGCGGGCCAATGCCCGCGTCATCATCGAGGTGGGGCGCCAGATGAAGATGTCCAGCAGGGACATCCTCATCGCCATCATGACCGCCATGCAGGAGTCCGGCCTGCGCAACCTGCGCTACGGGGACCGGGACTCCCAGGGCCTCTTCCAGCAGAGGCCCTCCCAGGGCTGGGGGACCGTCGCCCAGGTGACGGACCCCATCTACGCGAGCACCAAGTTCTTCGAGGGCCTGAAGCGGGTCAAGGACCGCAACCGGATGTCTCTGACGCTGGCGGCCCAGGCCGTCCAGCGCAGTGCCTATCCCTACGCCTACGCCAAGCACGAGAACAACGCCCGCAGGCTCATCAACTCCATGGGAGGTGATGGTGGCCTGCCCTTCCCCCTGATCACCCCCAGGATGGACCTGGACGAGGTGGGGGCGCTCGCTCCAGCCCCTCCGGAGCCCACTGTGGAGGAAGCCCTCACCAGCGATCCCGCGGGGCTCAGAACGGCTACGCCCACGCTGACGCACACGGGCATCTCGGCCACCCCGGAGCCCCTCCAGATGCCCGTCCAGGAGGTGGCCGCACCCGAGCCGGACCTCGTGGACCCCGAGGTCATGCCCGGCATGGGGCATGACTTCCCGGCGTTGAACGCCCTGGCCGCCGGAGGCGCCCGACAGAAGATGATCGATGCCGCCATGAGCGTGCTGGGCACGCCCTACTCCTGGGGCGGCGGCAACGCCTCGGGCCCCAGTTACGGCATCGGCC
>NZ_BAAATZ010000042.1:0-37729 GCF_039533685.1 Actinocorallia aurantiaca
CCCCCCTGGGCCCCCCCCCGCCCGTTCGGGTCAGGGGAGGAGGATGAACCAGTTGACGTTCAGGAACTCCTTCGGCTGGGGTGAGACGAACTTCAGGTAGACGGTGTGGAGGCCGGAGGTGGAGGGCAGGGCGGCGGTGACGTCCTTCCAGTCCTGCCAGCCGCCGGTGTCGGAGACGGGGGCGGTGGCGAGAGGGGCGGCGTCGGGGGAGTCGAGACGGATCTCGATCCGGCCCTTGGCCTTGCCGCCGTCGGAGGCGACGCGGGCTATGAGCTTCTTGGGGCCCTCGGGGCCGAAGTCGACCTTGTCGTAGCGGACCCAGTCACCGTTGGCGACCCAGCCGATGTACTCGGTGTCGCCTATGTCGTCGGCGAGGTCGGTGCGGACGCCGGACTGCTCCGAGTAGCTCTCGGCCTGGACGAGGACGGGTGTCCAGGGGGCCTTGGACTCGTCCGAGGCGGACGGCGAGGCGCTGGGCGACTTCGTGGGCTCCTCCGAAGGCTCCGCCGATGGCGGGACCGACGGGGAGGCGGACGAAGAGACCGACGGAGAAGCCGTCGGGGAGGCGGTCGGGGACGAGGTCGGCTCGTCCTCGTCGGCGGTCTCGGTGGCGACGTCCCCTTCGGGGGCGCCGGCGCCGCGGGCCATCACCTTCACGTAGTCGACGAGCATGGGGTGGCCCGGTTCGGTGGCGGGGGAGACGTCGCCGCCGTTGCCGCGCGGCATGTCGCCGCCCATGGCGATGTTGAGGATGACGAAGAAGCCCTCGCCGCCGTTCAGGTTGTCCCAGGCCTGGCGCCACTGGTCGCCGTCGGCGCCGTCGGGAGCCTCGTCACGGCCCAGCTTGTGGACGAGCTTGCCGTCGAGGTACCAGCGGAGTTCCTCGGCGTCGGTGCGGCGGTCGAACTCCAGCCGGTAGACGTGCGGGCCGTCCTGGCAGGACACGGGCGCGCACTCGGTGGAGGTGCCGCGGCCGCTGCGCTCGTTGCAGGGGCCGCCCTCGCTGCCGCCTCCCTTGACGCCGCAGTGCAGCGTCGTGTGCGCGAGGTTGACGCCGTTCACGGTCTCGACGATGTCGATCTCGCCGCCGGACGGCCAGTTCTCGTTCTCGGGGTGCAGCCGCTGCTCCTGGTTGAGGAGCCAGAACGCGGGCCAGTACCCGAAGGCCTTCTCTTCCGTCACCTGCGGCATCTGGATCTTGGCCTCGAAGGCGACCTGCCCGCCGTCGGGGGTCTTGAACACCTGCTCGCTGTTGATCCGCGCGGACGTCCACTCGCCGGCCTCGCTCCGCCGCGGCGCGATGGCCAGGTTGCCCTCGCCGTCGAGGGAGACGTTGGCGCGGTCGTCGGTCATCCGGGCGATCTCGTTGGTGCCGAAGTTCGCCGGCCCCTGCCCGCCGAGCGGCGAGACGGTGTTGTGGCCGAGGTCCGGCAGCCAGTGGTCGGCCGGGGCGGCGTTCTCGTCGCCGTCGAAGCCGTCCTCGAAGAGGACCTTCCACCCGTCGTCGGGCGCCGCCACCGTCCGGAACTTCAGCCGGAGGATCCCGTCGTCCCGGGAGAGGGCCCCCCAGACGCCCAGCACCCCGGCGAGCAGCCCGAAGACCAGACCCAGGGCGATCATGTAGTGGTAGCGGTCCCGGTCTGTGAAGAAGGTGATGATTCCTTTCACGGGCGGCTCTCCAGGGGCGTTGTCGGCAGAGGGTCGCACAGGAACCAGGAGTTCTTGTGAGTCGCGCCCATCATGCCCCGCCGCCCGTGGGCGACACGCGGACAAAACACCCGAAAGTAAAGTCCGTGAATTCGGTGCCATCCGAAATCAACAGAAGCATGACGGCCCCTGACATAAGTCAGGGGCCGTCATTCGGATCGAGGCTCAGGACCAGCCGAAGTTCTGGGTCCAGTAGCTCTTGTACTTGCCGACGCCCAGCGACTTGATCTTGCAGTTGAGGATGTTCGCGCGGTGGCCCGGGCTGTTCATCCAGCCCTTCACGACCGCGTTGGCGCTGGGGTAGCCGTAGGCGATGTTCTCAGCGGCGGGGGATCCCTTGTAGCCGGCCCGCCTGATTCGGTCCCACGGCGAGGAGCCGTCCTTGGACGTGTGCGAGAAGTACTTGTTCACCGCCATGTCCTTGGAATGGCGGCGGGCGGAGAGGGCGAGCCTCTTGTTGCCCTTCAGCGGCTTGCAGCCGTTCTTCTTGCGGGCGGCGTTGGTGAGGGCGAGGACCTTCTTCTCGGCCTTCGTCATGGCCGGGACGGCCGCCCTCTCGGCGGCGGGGGAGCCCGGGGCGGGAGCGGCGGAGGCGGGGGAGGCGCCGAGCCCGGTGGCCAGGGTCAGCGCGAGGGCGGGGACAAGCAGGTACTTGGGGGTCATACCATCTCCAAGGTAACGAAGTGGTCACATACTAGTGTGACCTATGTGATGGTTCACCACCTTTGAGCCAATCCCCGTAGATATTGCTTTGCGTCGCCCCCCTGAGCGGCGCTTATCCTTGGCGGTTGTGAGTTCCCCTCCTGTTCAGCACGCCGACCTGCGCCGACGCCTGGACGGCCTGACGTTGCGCGACAGCTCCCGCCTGGGCCGCCGCTGGGAGGGCACGCGCAAGATCCGCGACACGGCCCGCCGCGAGAAGGTCCAGCGTGACCTGCTCCGCCAGGTGGAGCAGGCCGAGCTCAGGGTCGCGAACCGGGCCGCGTCCGTCCCTCCGGTCAGCTATCCCGAGCAGCTCCCGGTCAGCCAGCGCAAGGACGCGATCCTCGAGGCGATCCGCGACCACCAGGTGGTGATCGTCGCGGGCGAGACCGGTTCGGGCAAGACCACCCAGCTGCCCAAGATCTGCCTGGAGCTGGGCCGGGGGGTCAAGGGGCTGATCGGCCACACCCAGCCGCGCCGGCTGGCGGCCCGCACCGTCGCCGAGCGCATCGCCGAGGAGCTCGACACCCCCTTCGGCACGACCGTCGGCTACAAGGTCCGCTTCGCCGACCACTCCAGCGACGACACCCTCGTACGGCTGATGACCGACGGCATCCTGCTGGCCGAGCTCCAGCACGACCGCCTGCTGGAGGCCTACGACACGCTGATCATCGACGAGGCGCACGAGCGCAGCCTCAACATCGACTTCCTCCTGGGCTACCTCAGGCAGATCCTGCCCCGCCGCCCCGACCTCAAGGTGATCATCACCTCGGCGACCATCGACCCCGAACGCTTCTCCCGGCACTTCGGCGACGCCCCGATCATCGAGGTCTCCGGCCGCACCTACCCGGTGGAGGTGCGCTACCGCCCGCCGAACGAGGACACGGACGACCAGACGGACCTGTACGCGGCGATCTGCGACGCCGTGGACGAGCTCAGCCTGGAGCCGCCCGGCGACATCCTCGTCTTCCTCTCGGGCGAACGGGAGATCCGCGACGCCGCCGACGCGCTGGCCAAGAAGCAGTACCGCAACACCGAGGTCGTGCCGCTGTACGCCAGGCTCTCCACGGCCGAGCAGCACAAGGTCTTCCAGCCCCACCGGGGCCGCCGGATCGTCCTGGCCACCAACGTCGCCGAGACGTCCCTCACCGTCCCCGGCATCAAGTACGTGATCGATCCCGGCACGGCCCGCATCTCCCGCTACAGCAGCCGCCTGAAGGTGCAGCGCCTGCCGATCGAGGCGGTCTCGCAGGCCAGCGCCAACCAGCGCAAGGGCCGTTGCGGCCGCACCTCCGACGGCATCTGCATCCGCCTGTACGAGGAGGACGACTTCCTCACCCGGCCGGAGTTCACCGACCCGGAGATCCTGCGCACGAACCTGGCGTCGGTCATCCTGCAGATGACCAGCCTCGGCCTGGGCGACGTCGCGAAGTTCCCGTTCATCGACCCGCCGGACCGCCGCAACATCAAGGACGGCGTCGACCTCCTGCACGAGCTGAACGCCTTCGACAAGGAGCAGAAGCTCACCGAGATAGGCCGCAAGCTGGCCCGCCTCCCCGTGGACCCGCGCATGGGCCGGATGATCCTCGAGGCGGACAAGAACGGCTGCGTCAACGAGGTCATGGTCATCGCGGCCGCCCTGTCGATCCAGGACCCGCGTGAGCGCCCGTCGGACAAGCAGCAGGCCAGCGACGAGAAGCACGCTAGGTTCAAGGACCCGACGAGCGACTTCATGGCCTTCCTCAACCTGTGGAACCACGTGCGAGAGCGCCAGCGGGAGCTGTCGGGAAGCCAGTTCCGCCGCACGATGAAGAACGAGTTCCTGCACTACCTGCGCATCCGCGAGTGGCAGGACCTGGTGGGCCAGCTCAAGCAGGTCTGCCGCGACCTCGGCGTCACCGTCAACACGACTCCGGGCGACCCGTACAAGATCCATGTCTCGCTGCTGAGCGGCCTGCTCTCCCACATCGGCCTGTTCGACGCCGAGAAGCGCGAGTACGTCGGCGCCCGCAACGCCAAGTTCGCGATCTTTCCCGGCTCCGGCCTGTTCAAGAAGAACCCGCGCTGGCTGATGTCGGCGGAGCTGGTGGAGACGTCCCGGCTGTGGGCCAGGGTCAACGCCAAGATCGAGCCGGACTGGGTCGAGCCGCTGGCCCAGCACCTGGTGAAGCGCAACTACAGCGAGCCGCACTGGGAGAAGGACCAGGCAGCGGTCATGGCGCTGGAGAAGGTCACCCTCTACGGCGTGCCGATCGTCACCGACCGCAAGGTCAACTACGGGCGGATCGACCCCGTGATGTGCCGCGACCTCTTCATCCGGCATGCCCTGGTGGAGGGCGACTGGCAGACCCACCACAAGTTCTTCCACGCCAACCGCCGGCTCCTGGAGGAGGTCGGCGAGCTGGAGGAGCGGGCCCGGCGGCGCGACATCGTGGTGGACGACGAGACCCTCGTCGACTTCTACGACCAGCGCCTGCCCGAGGACGTCGTCTCGGGGGCGCACTTCGACGCCTGGTGGAAGAAGGCGCAGCGCGCCGAGCCGGACCTGCTGAACTTCGAGAAGTCCATGCTGGTCCACGAGAGCGCCAAGGAGGTGACGGAGGAGGACTACCCGGACGCCTGGCGGCAGGGCGACCTCGTCTTCGAGCTCACCTACCAGTTCGAGCCCGGCGCGGACGCGGACGGCGTCACCGTCCACATCCCGCTGCACGTCCTCAACCAGGTGGAGGAGGCCGGCTTCGACTGGATGGTCCCCGGCCTGCGCCACGATCTGGTCACCGCGCTGATCCGGTCGCTGCCCAAGCGGCTGCGGGTGAACTTCGTGCCCGCGCCCGACTTCGCCCGCCGGGTGCTGGAGCGCGTCCGTCCCGGTGAGGGGCCCCTCCTGGACCGGCTCGAGGAGGAGCTGCGGACGCTCACCGGCGTCGCGGTGCCGCGCGAGGCCTGGCAGCCCGGCGATATCCCCGACCACCTGCGGATGACCTTCCGGATCGTTCAGGGGGACGACCCCCAGGCCCCCGAGGGCCGGCCCGGCCGATCCTCGCCTCGCTCCGGTCGTCCGGGCCGGATCGACAAACGCCGCAAAAAGCTGGCCGAGGGCAAGGACCTCGCCGAGCTCAAGCGCAGGCTGGCCCCCAAGCAGCGGGCGACCCTGGCCGCGTCCACCGGCATCGAGCGCCAGGGCCTGACCGGCTGGGACTTCGAGGTGCTGCCCAGGCTGCACGAGCAGGGCAGGCTCAAGGCCTATCCCGCCCTGGTCGACCAGGGCGACAATGTGGCGATCCGGACGTTCGGCACCGAGGAGGAGCAGCGCCGCGCGATGTGGCTCGGCGTCCGGCGCATGATCCTCCTCAACGCCCCCTCGCCGGTGAAGTCGCTGCAGAGCGGGCTGAGCAACCAGGCCAAGCTCACCCTCGCGAACAGCCCGCACGGCAGCGTCCAGAAGCTGTTCACCGACATCACCGAGGCCGCCGCGGACAAGCTCATGGCCGACCACGGCGGCCCCGCCTGGGACCGGGAGTCCTACCAGCGGCTCTATGACGCCGTCCGGGCGGATCTCGCCGACACCGCCGCGCAGCTCCTCGGCTGGACCGAACGGGTCCTCGCCGCCTACCAGGTGATCCAGCGCAAGCTGAAGAGCACCGGAAGCCTGGTGCTCGTCCCCTCCCTCACCGACGTCCGGGCCCAGGTGGACGAGCTGGTCCACCCCGGTTTCGTGACGGAGACGGGGTTCGCCCGGATGCCGGACGTCCTGCGCTACCTGCGGGCCGTCGAGTACCGGCTGGACCGGCTGCCGGAGAACCCCAACCGGGACCGGCAGCTCATGGCGCAGGTCGCCTCGGTCCGCCAGGAGTGGGAGGGCGCCGGCCGTCCCGCCGAGGTCCGCTGGATGATCGAGGAGTACCGGGTGAGCCTGTTCGCCCAGTCCGTGGGGACGCGATATCCCGTTTCCGACAAAAGGATCAGGAAGGCGATTACCGAGGGGCGCCGCCGGATATGAGTCAGGCATGTCGGGGGAGCTGTCGCTGGTGGAGGCGGCCCGGGCGGGCAAGCTCGACCGGGTGAACGCCCTCCTCGCCGAGGGCGCGGAGGTCGACGGCCCCGACGCGGAGGGCACCACCGCCCTGTACGCGGCGTCGGTGGCGGGCCAGACCGACGTGGTCCGGGCGCTGCTGGCCGCGGGCGCCGATCCTGACCGATCCAGCCTGGGAGACAGCGACGGCCTGCCCCTGTGCGGCGCCGCCTGCTGGGGACACGAGGAGACGATCGCCGCGTTGCTGGAAGGCGGAGCCGACGTGGACAGGACGGAGCCCCGGGGCTGGACGGCGCTGGAATGGGCGGCCTCCGAGGGGCACCTCGGCACCGTCGTCCGGCTGCTGGAAGCCGGAGCGGATCCCGATCTCGAGGTTCGCACCCCTCCGCTCTACCTGGCCGCCGGGCGGGGCGCGGTCGGCATCGTCCGGGTGCTGCTGAGCCACGGAGCCGACCCCGTGGGCGCCACCGAGGAGGGCGAGACGGCCCTGGAGGCGGCCCTGCGCTGGGCCGGGGTGGACATCGAGGCCGAACTGCGCGCCCAGAAGAAGGAGGTCTACGCCGAGCCCGGCCACGAGATCGTGGTCACCCGGCGGGAGGAGGACGACGGCACCGAGCTGATCACCGCGCGGGCCGGCCGGGGCGGCGAGTTCGCCGCCACGAAGAGCGAGCTGCAGACGGGGCACGGCGCGATCGCCACCCTCCTGGAGCGGACGCTGGGCATCCCCACGCCGGTCGAGGAGCTGGTGGCGCGGGCCATGGAGTTCCGCTACCTGCGCCCCACCGCCGCCGACGTCCGCCTCCACGTCACCGAGCGCCCCGCCTGGGAGGAGACGGTCCGGACGCTGGCCGAACGGGACGACGAGGACGGCGTGCGGGAGATCGTCGACCTCGCCGAGCACCCCGATCCGCTGCACCGCACGCTGGGCGTGGACGCCCTGGCCCGGTTGAGCCCGCACGTGCGCACCCTGCCGAGGCTGCGCCGCATGGCGCGCGAGGAGGACGACCCGGTCCTGCTGCGCTCGCTGGTGCGGGCGCTCAGCGACCACGGGGACGCCGCCGCGCTGCCGGAGCTGCTCAGGCACTCGCGCCACCCCGACGAGCGGGTCCGCAACACGGTGGCGCGGGCGCTGGTGAAGGTGCTGCCGCCGGAGCATCCGATGGACGTCGGCGAGCTGATCCGGCTCACCGGCGACGAGCACGAGTACGTCCGGGACTGGGCGACGATGTCGCTGGGCCTCATGGACGCCGACACCGGGGCCCTGCGCGACGCGCTGGCGGGCCGTCTGAACGACCCGTCCCCGGTCGTGATCGCCGAGGCGGTGCGGGGCCTGGCCGAACGGGGGGACCGGCGCGCCGTCATCGGCATCCGTCGCCTCCTCACCGACCCCACGCTGGAGAACTACCCCCTGGACGTGGCGCTGGAGTCCGTCATCCGGCTCAAGGACCCGGTGCTGCGCCGGGACGTCCTGGCCTGCCGCCCCCTCGCGGAGTCACACGGGCTGCACTCGGAGTGGCAGGAGGCCCTGCGCTCCACCTCGGGCTGATGAATCGGGAAGATCTTCGTCCCGGAACTGTGTCACGCGCTACATATACCGTTACTGGACATGCCGTTACATAGGCGTGGGAGCGCGTTATCGTAC
Organism: Actinocorallia aurantiaca; assembly: GCF_039533685.1. Classification (NCBI taxonomy): domain Bacteria; kingdom Bacillati; phylum Actinomycetota; class Actinomycetes; order Streptosporangiales; family Thermomonosporaceae; genus Actinocorallia; species Actinocorallia aurantiaca. The sequence goes on from NZ_BAAATZ010000042.1 coordinate 8,085, forward strand.
TTCCAGGGCTTGTTGATCTTTCGAGGTGCGGCATGGGCGGTCACGCGGACGGCCGACGTGACGCTGCCCGGCTCATCGGTCGCCGTGACGCCCTGCGCGAGATCTCGACCTCCCTCGACAACGACGGGTTCGCCTGCGTGGCCATGGTCGGCGAGCCCGGCGCCGGCAAGACGCGGCTGCTGGCCGAGCTGGTGGACTCGGCGCGGGACGCCGGCTACCTGGCCCTCACCGGCCGGGCCGCGGAGTTCGAGGAGGACATGCCGTTCGGGGCGATGATCGACGCCTTGGACGACCATCTCGAGACCCGGGACGACCTGCCGTCGCGGCTGGGCGAGCCCGTCCTGCGGCAGCTGGCCTCGGTGTTCCCCGCGCTGGAGGAGATCGTCCCGGAGGGTCCCGCGCTGGGCAGCGGCGCGAGCGCCCGCTACCGGCTCTACCGCGCGGTCAGGCAGCTGCTGGGGGAGCTGGCCGGGGACGCGGGCCTGGTGCTGGTCGTCGACGACATCCACTGGGCCGACGACGCCTCGGTGGAGCTGCTCGACCACCTCATCCGGCATCCGCCGCGGGCCCGGTTCGTCATCGCGCTGGCCTACCGCCCGGCGCAGCTGTCGCCCAGGATGTCGGCGCTGGTCTCGGGCGCTGGGGTGCGCCGGGTGCAGGTGACGCCCTTCACCGCGGAGGAGGTCGCGGAGTTCCTCGGCGACGGGGTCGACGTCGAACGGCGAGCCAGGCTGCACGAGATGAGCGGCGGCAACCCCTTCTACCTCGACGCCCTGGCCCGGATGGAGACGCTGCCCACCGACGGCGAGCACCCGCACGACGATCTGCCGCCGCTGGTCGGCGCCGCCCTGCAGGCCGAGCTCGGCAGGCTGACGGACGAGGCCAGGCGGGTGGCGCAGGGCGGGGCGGTCGCCGCCGACGAGTTCGACGCCCTGCTGGCCGCCGCCGCGGCCGGAGTGGACCGCGCCACCGCGCTGCGGGCGCTGGACGAGCTCGTCCAGCGCGACGTCGTCCGCGGCTCGGGGCACGGCAGGTTCCGGTTCCGCCACCCGCTGGTGCGCAGCGCCGCCTACGGTTCGGCCGCGGCCGGCTGGCGGCTGGGCGCGCACGCGCGGGTGGCCTCCCATCTGAGCGCGGTGGGCGCGCCCGCCACGATCCGCGTCCACCACGTGGAGCGGGCGGCGGGGCTCGGCGACGAGTCCGCGATCACCACCCTGATCGAGGCGGCGCGTACGGAGGCGGTCCGCGCCCCGGCGGCCGCCGCCCAGTGGCTGGGCACCGCGCTGCGGCTCATCCCCGGGGACACCGCGCCGGGCGGGGCGTCCCGGGCCGACCTGCTGCTGGAACTGGCCCGCGCCCAGACCGTCAGCGGCCATCTGGTCGAGGGCAGGGAGAGCGCGCAGGAGGTGCTGCGGCTGCTGCCGCGCAACGACTACGCGCGCAGGGCGTTCGCCGCCCGCTTCTGCGCCCTGGTCGAACGGCTGCTGGACCGCTCCTCCCAGGGCAGGGCGCTGCTGCTGGCCGAGCTGCGGGAGCTGCCGGACCCCCAGGCCGCCACCGCGGTGCCGCTGCGGATGCGGCTGGTCGCCGAGAGCCTGATGCGCGGCGACCGCCGCGCCGCGCGGGCCGTCCTGGACTTCATGCCGGAGACCACCGAGCAGCGCCGCCGCGACAATCCCGGCATGACCACCGGGATCGCGGCGCTGCGCCCCATGGCCGCCTACATCGCGGAGGAGATCGACGAGGCGCTGTCCCTGCTGGAGGCGGCGACGGAGCTGATGGACGGCGTGCAGGACGCCGACCTCCTGGAGTGGATGGACACCGTCGCCTGGCTGTGCTGGGCGGAGCTGTGGCTGGGCCGGCCCGAGCACGCCCAGGACAGGTTCGAGCGGGCCGTGGCCATCACCCGCGCCACCGGGCAGAGCTTCATCGTCACCAACCTGCTGGCCGGGCTGGCCCGCACCCTGGCGGTGCGCGGAAGGCTCGCCGAGGCCGCGCTGGCAGCCGAGGAGTCCGCCGAGATCGCCCGGCTGCTGCACTCCGGGCACGCCAAGGTCGTCGCGCTGGCCCAGCAGAGCCTGGTCACCTGCTGGTCGGGTGAGAGCGAGCAGGCGCTGCGGCTGGCCGCGGAGGCCAGGAACGCGGGCGGGGTGGAGCGGGAGTGGCCCCGGGTGCAGGCCAGGTTCGTGCACATCATGGCGCAGGTGGGCTGCGGACGGCTGGAGGAGGCGCTGCGCGACGCCCAGGACCTGTGGAGCGGTAGCGAGTTCGCCCTCCTCGACCAGGCCAGCCTCCTGCGGTGCGCCGAGACGATGGCGGCGGCGGAGGCGATGCGCGGCAGGGCCGAAGACGCGGCGCTGTGGGCCGAGCGCGCCGAGGAACAGGTCCACCCCCAGCTCGACGGCAACCGCGGGATGGCCGCGCTGGCCCGCGCCCACGCGCTGAAGCCCGGCGATCCGGCCGCGGCGGCGAAGCTGGCGGTCGAGGCGGCCTCGCTGCTGGGCTCCTCCGGCCAGCGGCTGGACGAGGGAAGGGCGAGGCTGGTCGCCGGTGGGGCGGCCCTGGACGCGGGGGACCGCACCTGGGCCCGCGAGCAGCTCGCGGTGGCCGCCGAGATCCTCGGCGCGGCGGGCGCGCACGGCATGCTCGCGCTGACCGTGCGGGAGCAGCGCAGGGCAGGGGAGCGGGTGCCCGCGCCGGGCGGCAGGGGCGGCGGGCCGTCCCGGCTGTCCCGCAGGGAGCGGGAGGTGGCCGGGCTGGTCGCCGAGGACCTGAGCAACCAGCAGATCGCCGACCGCCTCGTCATCAGCGTCCGCACGGTGGAGACACACCTGTCCAACATCTTCACCAAGCTCGGAGTCGCCTCCCGGGTGGGAGTCGTGGCCGCGATCCACGAGCTCGGCGGCCTGCGGGAGGACGAAGGGGACGGCGGGCCCGGAACCGGAAAGGCGTCAGCGGACTCGTAGGAGAGACGGGACGAAGATCGGGGTTCACCCCGATGCCCGGCCTGGAGCGCCTCCCCGATAGTCGGAGCGCGATCCACCTCGCAGAAGAGGCCACGAGAAAGGGGACTGCCGCATGGGCGGACGTATCGCCAGGTTCACCACCGAGGGCGTGCCCGACGCCGAGGTCACCGAGTACCCGGTGACCACCGGTGACGGCCTCGGCCTCAAGCTCTCCCGGTTCCACCGCGCGGACTGCGACGACGTGGTGCTGCTGCTGCACGGGCTCCCGGCCTCCACCGACATGTTCATCATGCCCGAGCACACCAACCTGGTGTCCTACCTGCTGGACAACGGGTTCACCGACGTGTGGTCGCTGGACTTCCGGATGAGCAACCGCCTGCCCTACGGCACCGAGACCAACCGGCACACGCTGGACGACATCGCGCTGTACGACCACCCGGCGGGGCTCGCCGAACTCCGCCGCAGGGTGGGGGAGGGCAAGCGCGTCCACGTCGTGGCGCAGTGCCTGGGCGCGGTCTCGTTCTCGATGAGCATGGCCGCCGGGCTCACCGGGGACATCGCCAGCTTCACCTCCAACAGCGTCGCGCTGGTGACGAAGGTGCCCGGCTGGTCCCGGTTCAAGCTGCGGTTCGGCGTCGGGCTGACCGAGTACGTCTGGGGCCTGTCGGTCCTGGACTCCCGCTACGGCGAGGCCTCCCCGCTGACCAGGGGCGGCGCGTTCTCCCGGCTGGTGTCGCTGTTCCATCCCGAGTGCGGCGAGCGGGCCTGCCACATGATCAGTTTCATGTGGGGTTCGGGCAGGCCGGGGCTGTGGCGGCACGAGAACCTCGACCCGGCGACCCACCGCAGGGTCGCCGACCTCTTCGGCGCCACCGGCCTGAACTACTACCGGCACATGCACAGGATGGTCGAGGCCGGCCGCGCCGTCACCCACGACCGCGAGCACTCCGAGCTGCCGCCGGACTACCTGGAGGCGGCCGCCAAGATCTCGACGCCGATGCTGTTCCTGACGGGGGACCACAACCGCGTCTTCGAGGACTCCAACATCGTCTGCCACCGGGAGCTGGACAAGGCGAGCCCCGGCCTGCACGAGCTCGTCATCCTGCCCGGCTACGGCCACGTGGATCCGTTCATCGGCAAGAACGTGCACGTGGACGTGTTCCCGCACATCCTGCGGCACCTGCGCAGGAACACGCACTGATCCGTCACCTACGGGTGACCCACGGCACCTACGGGTCGGAATCAGTGGTGACCACGATGCCCGTCCCGGCCGGATGCGGGAGTGTTCCAGGGACGTGGAGAGGAGATCGAATGGCAACGGGAACCCGGCGAGCCGCCTTCGAAGGAGTGGCGGACGTGACGGTCTCCGAGCGCCTGTTCGCCACCACCGACGGCCTGGGGCTCAGCCTGACCCGCTTTCACCGCGCGGACTGCGGGGACGTGGTGCTGCTCGTCCACGGCCTCGCCGGCTCGCGGGAGATGTTCACCAGGCCCGGCCACGCCAACCTGGTGTCCCACCTGCTGGACAGCGGGTTCACCGACGTGTGGGCGCTGGACCACCGGATGAGCGGTCGGCTGCCCTACAACACCGAAGGCCACCGCTTCACGCTCGACGACGTGGCGGCCTACGACCATCCGGCGGCACTGGCCTGCCTGCGCGAGGCGGTGGGCGACCGCAGGATCCACGTGATCGCCCACTGCCTCGGCTCGGTCACCTTCCTCACCGCGCTCTTCGCCGGGCTGGTGGACCAGGTGGCCGGAGTGGTGTCCAACAGCGTCTCCCTGCATCCCCGGTTGTCCCGCAGGGCACGGGCGCGGCTGCGGTTCAGTCCCGCGCTCGCCCCGCAGATCATGGGAATGGCCGGGTCCGGCTTGAAGCCGATGCGGACCGGCGACACGGGCGGGAGTGGCTACGGGCGGCACATCCGGCGGATGGCCGCGGCGGAACGGGTCGTCAAGTGGGACGAGGAGGACCCGCGGCTGCCGGACGCCATGACGAACCTCGCCGGCGTACGGACGCCGATCCTCTTCCTCGCGGGGTCGGAGAACAGGGTGTTCACCGACTCCAACGTCGTCACCTACCGGGAGCTGGAGCAGGTGGCGCCCGGCCGTCACAGACTGCAGGTCCTCCCCGGATACGGGCACGCCGACCCGTTCATCGGGCGGAACGCCCACGCGGAGGTGTTCCCGAACATCGTCGGATTCCTGACCGAGAAAGCCGTCTGAGGCGTTGGAGACCATGGAGAACGTGGACGCGGTGATCGTCGGCTCCGGATTCGGCGGCTCCGTGGCCGCCTACCGGCTGGCCGACGCGGGCCTGGCCACCGTCGTACTGGAACGGGGGCGTTCCTACGCGCCGGGGCAGTTCCCCCGGTCGCCGGCGGAGGTGGGGAAGGCCTTCTGGGATCCGTCGGAGAACCTCTACGGGCTGTTCGACGTCTGGAGCTTCAAGGGCTGCGACTCGGTCGTCTCCTCCGGGCTCGGAGGCGGCTCCCTGATCTACGCCAACGTCATGCTGCGCAAGGACGAGAAGTGGTTCGTCCACGAGCAGGCCCTGCCGGAAGGCGGGTACGAGCACTGGCCGGTGACCAGGGCGGACCTCGAACCGCACTACGAGGCCGCCGAGCGGATGATCGGCGTCCGGCCCTACCCGACCGAGCACGAGCCGTACTCGCGGACCGGCAAGACGCAGGCGCTGCAGGACGCGGCGGCGCAGCTGGGGCTCGAATGGTTCCGTCCGCCGCTCGCCATCAGCTTCGGCACGCACACAGGGGCCGTGCCGAGGCCGCGCGAGCCGCTCGCGGAACCGCCGTACCCCAACCTGCACGGCGTGCTGCGCACCACGTGCAGGCTGTGCGGGGAGTGCGACATCGGCTGCAACGACGGGTCCAAGAACAGCATGGACCACACGTATCTGTCGGCCGCGGCCCACCGGGGGGCGGACCTGCGGACGCTGACGGAGGTCAAGGGCGTCAGGCTCCGGGACGGCGGGGGCTACCTGGTCGACTACGTCCGGCACGACCCGGAGACGGGCCGCCGGGAGGCGGGGAGCATCGGCTGCGCCAAGCTGGTCATGGCCGCCGGGACGTACGGGACGGCCCGGATCCTGCTGGGCTCGCGGCTGCCGGGCATGAGCCGCGCGCTGGGCACCCGCTTCTCCGGCAACGGCGACCTGCTGACGTTCCTGTTCAACACCAAGGACCGGGACAGGCTGCGCCCCCTCGACCCCGGCGGGGCGCCCGTCATCACCAGCGCGATCCGCCTTCCCGACGAGCTGGACGGCGGATGGGGCCGCGGCGGCTACATCGAGGACGGCGGATATCCGGCGTTCGTCGACTGGACGCTCCGGGGCCTGGACGTTCCCGGAAGCGTCAGCAGGGCCGCGGAGTTCCTCTGGGAGCGGTTCCTCCAGTTCCTTTCCGGTTCGTCTGACACGAACCTGTCGGCCGAACTGGCGGAGCTCACCGGAGGCTCCCGCTCGGTCGGCACGCTGCCGCTGCTGGGCATGGGCCGCGACATCCCCGACGGGGTGCTCGCCCTGGACGGCGAGGGCCGGCTCACCGCCGACTGGACGGTCAGGACCAGCCGCGCCTACTTCGACCGGCTGCGCACCACCATGCAGCGCATCGCCGACGTCCTCGACGCCGACTACGAGGACAACCCCCTGTGGTTGCGCGAACGCGTCATCAGCGTCCACCCGCTCGGCGGCGCCCCCATGGGAAGGCATCCGGGAGAGGGCGTCTGCGACGGGTTCGGCGAGGTCTTCGGACTGCCCGGCCTGTACGTCGCCGACGGCGCGGCGCTGCCCGGCCCGGTCGGCGCGAACCCCGCGCTGACCATCGCGGCGCTCTCCGAGAGAATGTGCAGGCAGATGATCCACGGGGACCTGGACCCGGGGGCCGGGGCGGCCGGAGGATCCGCCCCGACGGAAGGGGCGGTGGACGGCGGCGGGCGTGCCGAGGACGGCACCTCGCTGTCGTTCACCGAGGAGATGCGGGGCCGGTACGTCGCGGGGGCGTCCGACCCCTTCGCCGGCGAGCAGGGGGAGCGGCTGGCGTTCCGGCTCACCATCACGATCGACGACGTGGACCGGTTCCTGGCCGAACCGGAGCGGCGGGCCGTGGCGGAGGGCTGGATCGACTGGCCCGGCGGAGGCGGGCGCCGCAGGGTCGAGCGGGGCCGGTTCCACCTGTTCGTGCCGGACGACGACGGGAGCGGCCGCAAGGAGATGCGCTACCGGCTGCACTTCACCGACGTGCGCGGCGAGCCCCGCACGCTCGTCGGCTGGAAGCACCTCTGCGAGGGGTCGCCCACCCACGTCTGGTCGGACACGACGACGCTGTACTACCGGATCCACGCCGGACACCCGGAGGAGGACGAGGCGGAAGGGCCCGCGCTGGGTTCGGGCACCCTGCACATCAGACTGGCCGAATTCCTCGAGCAGCTCACCACCTTCCGCACGGAGGGGCCCGACGGCCTGACCGCGCTGCACCGGTTCGGGCGGTTCTTCCTTGGCGAGCTGTGGGACGTCTACGGTCCGGACGACTGCCAGCCCGTGTCCTGATCCGCGTTCCGGACGGACGGCCCGCCGCCGTGCGGGCCGTCCAGGTGGCGCTGGATGTGCACACGGGCCTGCGGGGTGCGGACGAAGCCGAGCCAGTCGGGGCTGGGCGCGGCCTCCGGGTCGGTGAGGATCTCCACCACGTTGCCGACCCTGATCTCGGCGGACAGGGGCGCCAGCCGCCCGTTGATCAGGGCGCCGATGCTGCGCGCGCCCAGTTCGGGGCCCAGCGCGTAGGCGTAGTCGAGCGCGGTGGCCCGGCGGGGCAGCGAGACGGTCATGCCCCGGGGTGTGAAGCAGGCGATGTTCCCGCCCGCCAGGTCGGAGCGCAGGCCCTCCAGGAACTCCGCGGAGGGGGCGCCGGACTGCCAGGCCAGCAGGCGGGCCAGCCAGACGAGGTCCAGCCGTTCCGCGACGGCCTCGGCGGTCCCGCCCCTCCTGGCCTGCCGGGCGTGGGCCACGATCCCGTGCTCGGCGACCTCGTGCATCTCCCGGGTGCGGACGATGACGTCCAGGAAGTCGCCCTCCGGGCCGATGACGACGGTGTGAAGGGAACGATAAAGGTTGAAACGGGGCATCGCGATGTGGTCCTTGACCCGGCCGGCGACGGGGTGCAGCGCCGAGTGCACCGCGCCCAGGGCGATGTAGCAGTCCTCCGGCGGGCCCTCGACCAGGACCAGCATCCTCGTCACGTCGCTGGGGCGCAGGCCCCTCAGATTTCCCTCCCGGCTCCTGTGCACGCTGTGGAGGTGGCGGGGCCGTATCCGGACCTCCGCGCGGACCCGATGCCCGGCGAGGGCGGCCCGCAGCAGCGCGGCGGCCGGGCCGAGCACCGGCCCCGCCCCGGCCAGTTCACGGCGGACCGCGTGCTCCGTGGCGGCGTGGGCGCCGGGATCGAGGGCGGCGAACGCCAGGTCGTCCATGTCGCGTTCGAGGGCGTGGATGCCGAGGCGCTCGGCGAACGGGACGAGCAGCTCCAGCGTGGCGCGGGCGATGCGCTCGCGCTTGTGGGGCGGCTGGAAGCCGAGGGTGCGCAGGTTGTGCAGCCGGTCGGCCAGCTTGACGACCAGCACCCGCAGGTCCGCCGCGGCGGCCAGCACCATCTTGCGGAAGGTCTCGGCCTCGGCCTGCTCCTTGCTCCAGCGCTCGCCGTCGAGTTTGGTCACCCCGTCGACGATCAGCGCCACCTCGTCGCCGAAGTCGGCGCGCACCTCGCCGAGGGTGTAGGGGGTGTCCTCGACGGTGTCGTGCAGCAGGGCCGCGACCAGGCAGGCGCGGTCCACGCCGAGCTGGGCGAGGATCATCGCGACGGCCAGCGGGTGGGTGACGTAGGGGGCGCCGGACCTGCGGAGCTGCCCCCGGTGCATGCGCTCGGCCACGGTGTAGGCCCGGCGGAGTTCGGTCAGGTCGGCGGCGGAGGCCCCGGGCTCGGCGGCGCGGAACGCGGCGATCAGCGGTTCCGCGGCGGCCTGTTCGCGGGGCGCGAGGGAGGACGGCGGTCGGGTGGGCGGGCGCAGGAGCGTCCGCCACCGGCCTGAGGCGGCTCGGGGGGAGACGGCTCGACTGGAGGACGCGTCCGACCCTGTGAGTGCCATCGTGACCGCCTGACACGTGAATGGTTACTTTCCGTGAGTGACATTATGCGTCGGCGTTCGTGCAGGCGATAGGGGGTGGCGGAAGTTCCGGTGAGGGGTGGGGCTCGAAAGGGCGGTGACTCTGCGTAAGGGGAGGCTGATTTAACGCTTTGGACATGATCTGGTGATATTTAGCACAATCGCAGATGTGAGTATGGTTCATCACAGTTGCCCAGTGACCGGGTCCGGCCCTTGCAATCGTCTCGTGATGGGGCGTGAATGAAATGATGATGCTGCTCTCCCCCCGGAACGTCCGCGACGCCGCTTCGAATGCGACTCGGAAAATACTTCGAGGCAGGCTGGCCGATCTGCGCCCAATGCCGTCCGAACTGATCGATCAGGGGCCCCACCGCTCGCTCTACCGGTACCGGACCCCGGGAAAGGTGATCCCGACGGGTCCACCGGTGCTGCTGGTGCCGCCGCCGGCGGCCTCCGCGGCCACCGCCTTCGACCTGCGGCGCGGCTGCAGCCTGGCCGAGCACCTGGTCTCCACCGGACGCCGGACCTACCTCCTGGACTACGGGGAGGCCGACCGCCGGGGCCGCGACCCGGACCTGGAGACCTGGGTGGACGAGGTGCTGCCGCAGGCCGTCGCCCGCGTCGCCGAGGACGTGGACGGCCAGCCCGTGCAACTCGTCGGCTGGTGCCTGGGAGGGATCCTCTCCGTCCTCGCCGCGGCCGCCCGCCCCGCGCTGCCCGTCGCCTCCATCACCTCGATCGCCGCACCGGTCGACTTCGACGCCGTGCGCCCCGGCGGGAGCCTGAGCGGCCTCGCCCGGCTCGCCGGAGGGTTCGCCGGGGGAGGGGAGTCCGGGCTGCTCTCGGCTTTCGGGGGAATTCCTCGACCACGGGCCGGGAATGAATATAAGATATCGGAAATTGATCGATATCTGACGCGTCCGGTGATGATGCTCGCCAACCTCGACGACGCGGACTTCCTGGCGCAGATCGAGGCGGTGGACGCGTTCACCGAAGAAATGCTCGCCTCTCCCGGAAGGACCGTCGCGCAGGCCTACGACCGCTTCTTCCGCGAGGACGAACTCGCCTGCGGGGAGGCCCGGGTCGGCGACCGCCGGGTGTCCCTGTCAGAAGTGAAGGCGCCGGTGCTGGTGATCGCCGGACGCGACGACGGGCTGGCCCCCTGGAGGTCGGTGCACCCGCTCACCCGGCTGCTGCCCGGCTCACCCGACGTGCGGTTCGCCACCGCGCCCGGCGGGCACCTGGGCGTCCTGACCGGCAGGAAGGCGCGGACCACCACCTGGGCCAGGCTGGACGCCTGGCTCGCCGAGGGATCCGTCAGGCACGGGCTGCGCGCGGCCCGCCCCCAGCGGGAGAGGCAGCTCTCCCGGTCCTGAGCTCAGCGGTCGGCCGGAGCGGATCCGTCGTCGTCCTGGGGCCCGGGTTCACCGGGCTCCTCGGCGGGCTGCTCCGGCCGCTTGGCAGCGCGGATCCGGATGCGGCCCGAATCCAGGTCGGGACGGTTGCCGCCGGTGCCCGCCTGCTGGTGGTCGTCCACCCGGCGCAGCTTCTCGGCCTCCTGCTCCTGCAACTGGATCTTCTTCGCGCCGCTGAACGCGGCGTGCAGATCTTCGAAGATCCCGGCGCCGAAACCGGCGCCGGCCTCGCCGTCGCCGCGGAGCGCGCTCATCAGACCCCCGCCCCCGGTGCCCTCCTGGGCCCAATCGGGCACGGCCATCTTGGCTTCGAGCTTGGCCTTCTGGGCCTGCTCGTCGGCCTTCTTCGACCGCTTGCGGCGGCGGAACGGTGACTTCACGAACTCTCCAACGATTCCATGCCCGGGTTTGATCCCGCCGGCCCGGCCGGATTACGCCGGTCCGGGCACGATAGCCGCGGGCCGGAGTCGCCGGAGCCGGATCCAGGAAGACCGGTGCCAAACCACGATAACCTGCGGGACGTGCGTCTCTCCGAACTCATCCAGGTGATCGAGGACCGATTCGACCCGTCCTGGGCGGAGTCCTGGGATGCGGTGGGACTGGTCTGCGGTGATCCCGACGCCGAGATCACCTCGGTGCTGCTCGCCGTCGACCCGACGGCCGCGGTGATCGACGAGGCCCTGTCCGAGGGCGCGCAACTGCTGGTCACCCACCATCCGCTGCTGCTGCGGCCGGTCCACGGGGTGCCCGCCACCACACCCAAGGGAAGGTCGGTCCACCGGCTGATCACGGGGGGATGCGCGCTCTACACCGCGCACACCAACGCCGACGTCGCCGACCCGGGCGTGTCGGACGCGCTGGCCCGCGCCGTGGGCCTGGCCGGGCCGCTGCGCCCGCTCAGCCCGTCCGCCGACGACCCCCGCCGGGGGCTGGGCCGGATCGGCGAGCTGGAGCACACGATCCCGCTGCGGGAGTTCACCGCGCGGATCGCCGCCGGGCTGCCCCGGACGGCCTGGGGCGTCCGGGCCGCCGGAGACCCCGCACGGCCCGTCCGGACGGTCGCCGTGTGCGGGGGAGCCGGCGACTCCCTGATCGAGACGGCCCGCGCCGCGGGCGCCGACGTCTACCTCACCGCGGACCTGCGCCACCATCCGGCCTCGGAGTCGCTGGAGAAGAGCCCGATGGCGCTGGTCGACGCCGCGCACTGGGCCACGGAGTGGCCCTGGCTGGCCGACCTGGCCGCCCTGCTCAGTCCGAATGTGAAGACCAGGATCTCCACGCTGGTCACCGACGCGTGGACCCATGCCGTTGAAGGAGTTCAGTGAAAGCCGCACCCAAAGACCAGCAGCGTCTGCTCGACCTGCAGGAACTGGACTCGAGTCTGGACCGCCTGGCCCACCGCAGACGCCACCTGCCGGAGCTCGCCGAACTGGCGGCCCTGCAGGAGAGGACCGGAGAACTGCGCGACCGCCTCGTCACCGCGGAGACCGACGTCAGCGACCTCGACCGGGAGCAGGCCAAGGCCGAGCAGGACGTCGACCAGGTCCGCGTCCGCGCCGAACGCGACTCCAAGCGCCTCGACTCCGGAATGGTCACCTCCGCCAAGGACCTGGCGAGCCTGCAGTCCGAGCTCGCCTCGCTGCAGCGCAGGCAGGGCGACCTCGAGGAGGTCGTCCTGGAGATCATGGAGCGCCGTGAGGAGGCCGGGGGTCGGGTCACCGCGCTCCGCGCCGAACAGGCCGAGCTCGACGCCGCCCTCGAGGAGGTCAAGGCCCGCAAGGCCGGGGCCGAGCGGGAGATCGACGGTCAGATCGAGCTGACCCGCTCCGCCCGCACCGGGGTCGCCGCCGACATCCCCGCCGACCTGCTGGCACTGTACGAGAAGCTGCGCGACCAGTTCGGCGGGGTCGGCGCCGCCCCCCTGACCCGCGGCCAGTGCCAGGGGTGCCGGCTCGCGCTGAACACCTCCGACCTGAACCGGATCAGGGCCGCGGCCCCCGACGACATCGTCCGCTGCGAGGAGTGCCGCCGCATCCTCGTCCGCACCGCCGAGTCGGGGCTGTGAGCCGCAGGCTGGCCATCGAGGCCGACGGGGGATCCCGGGGCAACCCGGGCCCCGCCGGCTACGGCGCCGTCGTCCGCGACGCCCTCACCGGCGAGGTGCTGGCCGAGGTGGCCGAGTCCATCGGCCGGGCCACCAACAACGTCGCCGAGTACCGCGGCCTCATCGCGGGCCTGCGAGCCGCCCGCGAGCTCGACCCCGAGGCCAGGGTCGAGGCCCGGATGGACTCCAAGCTCGTCGTGGAGCAGATGTCGGGGCGCTGGCAGATCAAGCACCCCGACATGAAGCCCCTGGCGCTGGAGGCGCGCGACATCGCCTCGGGATTCACGTCCGTCGCCTACAAGTGGATCCCGCGCGCCCGCAACTCCCACGCCGACCGCCTGGCCAACGAGGCCATGGACGCCGCCGCCCGCGGCGAGCAGTGGGCGCCCTCGGGGGAGGTCGCGGAGATGTCCCCCAAGACCCAGGCGCCGTCCCCGGAGGCGGCCAAGGCCAAGGCCTGGGTCCCGCCGTCCACCATCCCCACCCGCACCCTGCTGCTCCGCCACGGCCAGACCCCGCTGTCGATCGAGAAGCGGTTCGCCGGCGTCGGCGACACGCCCCTGACCGATCACGGCCACGTCCAGGCGGCGGCCGCCGCCAAGGCACTGGCCGACCGCGGCGTCGACGTGATCGTGTCCTCGCCCCTCCGCCGCGCGCAGGACACCGCCCGCGCCGTCGCGGACGTCATCGGCGCCGAGGTCCGCACCGACGAGGGCTTCCGCGAGACCGACTTCGGCGCCTGGGAGGGCCTGTCGTTCGCCGAGGCGAGATCCCGCTGGCCCGAGGAGCTCTCCGCCTGGCTGGCCGACCCGTCGTGCGCTCCTCCGGGCGGCGAGAGCTTCGCCTCCGTGGCGCAGCGCGTCGCCACGGCCCGCGACAAGCTCCTGGTCCGCCACCGCGAGAAGACCGTCCTGGTCGTCTCGCACGTCACCCCCATCAAGATCATGGTCCAGCAGGCCCTGGAGGCCCCCACCACCACCCTCTACCGCCTCCACCTGGACACCGCCTCCCTGTGCACCGTCGACTGGTACGCCGACGGCCCGGGCGTGGTCCGCTCCTTCAACGAGACCCACTACCTGCCCTGATCCTCCGGCCCGGACGCACGGCGTCCGGGTCTTCTCGCGGCCAGTGATGTAAAGAATCATTGACATGAGGTCCGCTGTTCTTTACCTTGAGGGATGTCAAGGATCTTTTACATGGGGAGACGGGATGTCCTACGAGGAGAGGCGGACGTGGATCTACGCCGCGATCGCGGCCATGGTGCCCGCGGTCTACGCCGTGATCATGCTCGGGCGGCTGGCGGACGCCGGAGCCGCGGAGATCTCCTACGCGCAGCCGCTGCTCGTCGCCATCGGAGCGGGGATGGTCGCGAACTTCCTGGCGGGCATGCTGATCGGGGCGCCCGACCGCAGGGACGAGCGGGACGTCGGCATCTTCCGCCACGGAACGCAGGCCGGGTACTTCGTCCTCGCGGCCGGCGCGGCCGGAGTACTCGCCCTGACGCTGGCGGAGGCGGCGCACTTCTGGATCGCCAACGCCCTCTACCTGGCGTTCATCCTCGACGCGCTCGTCTCCTCCGCCGTGAAGATCGTCGCCTACCGCCGGGGTTTCTGAACATGGGCAAGCCCACCAAGGTCACCAACTCGATCCGCTACCTGCGCTTCACGCACGGGGAGATGACCCAGGCGGACCTCGCCGCCCGCGTCGGAGTGACCCGGCAGACCGTCATCGCCATCGAGCAGGGCCGCTACTCGCCCTCCCTGGAAGTGGCGTTCCAGATCGCCCGGGTGTTCGGCGTGCCGCTCGAGGACGTCTTCCATTACCCCGCCGACAAGCCGTGACTTTTCCGACCACCAGGAGGACATGATGAAAGCGATCGTCTACGACCGGTACGGCCCGCCCGAAGTCCTCCGCGTCGAGGACGTCGAAAGGCCGGTCCCCGGCAGCAAGGAAGTCCTGGTGCGGGTCCACGCGGCGGTCGTCTCGGCGGCGGACGCCACCTTCCGCGCCGGCCGCCCGCTGTACTCGCGCCTGTTCACCGGCCTTCGCGGCCCGAAGAACAGGACACTGGGCTGCGACCTCGCCGGAGAGGTCGCGGAGATCGGCACGGACGTGACCCGCTTCGCCGTAGGGGACCGCGTCGTCGCCGACACCGGCACCGCCCTCGGCGCCCACGCCGAATACGTGCGCCTGCCGGAAGACGGAGCGCTGGCCCCGGCCCCCTCCAACCTCTCCCACACCGAGGCCGCCGCCGTCTGCGACGGCCTGCTGACAGCCCTTCCCTTCCTCAGAGACCGGGCGGCTCTACGAGAAGGCCAGGAGATCCTCGTCAATGGCGCCTCCGGCGGCGTCGGCAAGGCGGCCGTCCAACTCGCCGCCCACTTCGGAGCCCGGGTCACCGGAGTGTGCAGCACTCCCAAACTCGACCTGGTGAAGTCCATGGGCGCCGACGAGGTCATCGATTACACCGCTCAGGACTTCACCCGCACACCCCGAAGCTACGACGTCGTCTTCGACGCGGCCGGCAAAAGCTCCTTCGCCCGCTGCAGCCGCCTGCTGAAGCCCGGCGGCATCTACCTGACGACCGTCCCCTCCCCGGCGATCTTCTTCCACATGTTCCGTCCCTTGAAGTCCAACGGAAGAAGAGCGGCCATCGCCTTCACCGGCCTCCGCCCGGCCCGCGACAGGGCCGACGACCTCCGCTTCCTCACCGAGCTCGCGGAGGCCGGCCACCTGAAGCCGTCCATCGACACCATCCACCCCCCGCACCGCGCAGCCGAAGCCCACCACCGCGCCGAGGCGGGCCAGAAGAAGGGCACCGTCCTCCTCACCCTGGCCCCGGACGCGGCCTGTTGAAGGGCTCCGCCGGCCATCCCCAGCCCCCGGAGTAATGCCCGTCCGCGTCGGCTTCGATAATGCGCTCAGCATCCTGACGCCGGGCGTGATCAAGCTCGACCCACCCCCGGACGGACACGTACATCCCCATACGGATAACCCTAAAGAGGCCGAACCCGGCAGTTCGACCCGCTTACAGGGGAGCACCGCCGAACCCGATCTCATTGCCCTCTGGATCTCGGTAGACGGCCTTGCGTACCCCGTTGGAATAGGTCTCTCGTTTCACGGGGCCGAGCCCCCGCTCCGCGATCCGCGCGAGGAGTCCGTCGAAGTCATCGACGAAGATCGTGTGCATGGCGTGTCCGGCGTGCTCCGGACACCGCTCGATGAACACGGAGCGATGCTCCGCCAGTTCCCAGACGGCTTCCGTGTCACTCGCCACGAACGTCGGCGGGGAGCCCAGCAGCCGTTCGTACCACTCCAAGGCCGCCGCGTAGTCGGAGACCGGAATTCCCGCGTACAAATCGAGAGCCATGGCGAAATCGTAATTCCGGCTGATCGATTACGACCCCGAGATGATCCGGCTCCGGTCGTCAGAAGAGTTGTATCTCCTTGGCCCCGGTCCAGGCCCGGCGCAAACGCCCTCTCGCCGCACTGTCGGTGTTCGGGGTGAGCGTCAGCCCGACTTCCTCGGCGATGCTCTCCGCGACTCGGGGGACCGTGAGCCGATCGGTCTGGATGTGAACGGCGAATTCCGGACGGCTCAACCGCTCCAGACACCGATCGAGCTTCGCCACCGCGAAGCGCTCCAGCCGCAGAGAAGCCTCATTTCCCGCCACGACCCGCACGACGTGCCCGAACCCCCGCCCCCGCCCGCTCAGCCGCCGCAGCACGGTCTCCCGCTCGGCGAGCAGAGTGAAGTGCCGCACGTCATGCCCCCGCTCGCGCAACCACCCCACGGTCTCCTGAAAGTACTCCGGCTCCACCACCGTCATCGGCACGATCACCGTGCCGTCATGCCGGGAGAGCACCAGCTCCAGCACCTCACGCACCCCATGCCGCCAGGCCGAAAGATCCTGGAAGTCCCCCCGCAGCCGTGCGGGCGTCATCCGATGCAACCCGAGCCCGACCTCTTCGGGATCGCAGACGACACTCCCTGAAAGCCTCCGGTGAAGCTCATGCGCCGTCTGGGTCTTCCCGCCCCCGAAAGGCCCATTGATCCAGATCAACATGCCCCGACCCTACGCACGAAGGCCGCGCCCCGACATGAGTATGCCGAAGGCCGGTGCTCGCCTCTCGATCGGGCGGGCAACGGGCACGCCTTCGGACGTCTTGCCATTCGGCGTTCCCGGCTGATCAGCCGGGAACGCCGAATGGCAGATGAAAGCGCTTCACGCGGGGTGGCCTATGGACGCCGCTGACCGTTCCGTTGTCGAAGGGGCCCTGGAGTACGGTGTGCGTGATCGGCTGGCGATCTTCAACCCTCGAGGGATGGACCTGCCCGTGATCCGTCTTCGGAAGAAAGCCCGTGTCGCCCGTGCGTGCCTGATCCTCGCCGCGGTCATCGGTGCGGCCGTCTGCGTCGTATCCAATCCGGAGCCGCCGAAGGACCTCCCCCCGAGCGGTCTGCCGGAGCGCGTCGTGAGTTGGGAGTACCGCGGCACGGTGTGGGCTGAGGATGCCGAACCCGGACTGACGTTTCCCGATGGTGTGACCTTCAAGATGGAGTTCCGGCGCGCGGAGATCAGGGACGGCGAGAGGGCGCGTCTGACCACGCTCGGCGGCCCCGCGGACGAGGGGCACACCTGGACTGTCGATGCCACGGGGAGCGACAACATCTGGGCGGCCGGAAACGAGTCGGTCTGCCACTGGGACGGCCGCTCCTGGAAGACGGTGGCGACCCTCGACAACGTCTGGGACGTGACGACGGGGGGCCCGCAGGACGCGTGGACCCTGTTCCAGGGCAGGGGCGGCACGGTGCTGCGGTGGAAGGACGGCGTGTGGGACGACCTCGGAGGGGCGGGCACCGGACTCATCGACATCGACTCGGAGGCGCCCGGAAGCCTGTGGGCGGTCTCGGAGGACAAGGTGCTCCACCACGACGGAACACGTTGGACCGACCATACGCCCGCGACAGACGCGCACTTCACGAACATCATCGTGGCTGATGACGGAAGCGTGTGGGTCGGTACCGACCGCCCCCATGTGCTCGTCTTCGCCGACGGCGTCTGGTCTCACTCCAAGGTGCCCGTTCCTGTGAAGGTCAAGGACGAGGCGTCGGGCATCGAGGGAGATCCGGACTGGACGATCTGGGGAATGACCATCCTCGACGGCGTCGTCGAGGTCACCGCCTATTGGTTCGACGAACTCGACGGGAGTGACGGCATCTACGACTGGCACGTCTACCGCACGCCCGTGAGCGCCGAGCGCCCGGAATCGCAGCACGGATCCGGCTGAGGGCGTCCCGATCTCCGAGGTCTCCCGCCGACCCGGACCCCGGCCGATCACCACGACCGTCGGTCTGTACGGGCATCTCCTCCCAGAGGCCGGCGACCGGACCCGTGACGCCTTGCGCAATGCCTTCCGGCCCGTGCACTGAATGTGCCTTCTGGCCGATCCGGCATGATCGACAAAGCAGCCCCAGGCCGTTGACCTGGGGCTTCAGCGTGTAAGGGGCGGACGAGTCGGCCTGTAAGCCGGGTTCTGTGCTCCCGCTTTGTGGGAGTGGCGGCCATCCATCTCGGGGCGTCGTTGCCGACGTCCTCCAGCGACCTACCCGCGGACTCGGGCGAGCAGCCCTCGGGCGTCCGCTGTCTGGTCTTGCTCCGGGTGGGGTTTACCTAGCCGCGCGGGTCGCCCCGTGCGCTGGTGAGCTCTTACCTCACCGTTTCACCCTTACCTCTTCGCCTGGGCGAAGGGGCGGTCTGTTCTCTGTGGCACTGTCCCGCGGGTCGCCCCGGGTCGGTGTTGCCGACCACCCTGCTCTGTGGAGCCCGGACTTTCCTCGGCGGGGGACAAGTCCCCCGACGCGGCCGCCCGGCCGGCTCGTCCGCCGTACCTCTCATCCTAGCGGGAGGGGAAAAGCAGAGACGCACGCCCGAAAGGGCGTGCGTCTCCGGTGGATCTCTGAGGGGCCGGGGCCTTTACTTCGAGGGGCTCTTCACCGCGGGGGACTCGGCGGGGCGGTCCGAGGCGGCGGCGAGGACGAACTCCTGGCGGGGCTGCTCGATGCTGCCCAGGGAGACGGTCTCGCGCTTGAAGAAGAGGGCGAGGGTCCAGTCGGCCACGACGCGCACCTTGCGGTTGAAGGTGGGGACGCGGGACAGGTGGTAGGTCCGGTGCATGAACCAGGCGGCCCAGCCGCGCTGCTTGATGCCGTAGACGTGGGCGACGCCCTTGTGGAGGCCGAGGCCCGCCACCGAGCCGACGTAGGCGTGGCGGTAGGGCTTGAGGGACTTGCCGCGCAGCGCCGCGACGAGGTTCTCGGCCAGGATCTTGGCCTGGCGCACCGCGTGCTGGGCGTTGGGGGCGCAGAACTCGCCCTCCTTGGTCAGGTCGGGGATGGCCGCGTTGTCACCGGCGGTGAAGGCGCGGACCGTGCCCTCGATCTGGAGGAACTCGTTGCCCTTGACCCGGCCGCGCTCGTCGACGGGCAGGTCGGTGGACTTGGCGACCGGGTTGGCCTTGGCGCCGGCCGTCCAGACCAGGGTGTTGGTCGGGAAGTTCTCGCCGTCGGACAGCTCGATCTGCTTGTCGATCGCGGAGGTGAGGAACGTCTTCAGCTTGACCTCGATGCCGCGGCCGCGCAGCTGCTCGGCGGTCCACTTGCCCAGCTCGGGGCCGACCTCCGGGAGGATGCGGTCGGACGCCTCCACCATCACCCAGCGCATGTCGTCGGCGCGCAGGTTCGGGTACATCCGGATCGCGTCGCGGGCCATGTCCTCCATCTCGGCCAGGGCCTCGACGCCGGCGAACCCGCCGCCGACCACGACGAAGGTCAGCGCCTTCTTGCGCAGCTCCAGGTCGTCGGTGGAGCTCGCGATGTCCAGCTGGCCCAGGACGTGGTTGCGCAGGTGGATGGCCTCGCCGATGGTCTTGAAACCGATGCCGTTCTCGGCCAGGCCGGGAATCGGGAGGGTGCGCGAGACCGAGCCGGCGGCCATCACCAGGTAGTCGTAGGTGAGGCGCTGCGGCGGGCCCTCGACCGGCTGGATGATCGCCCAGCGCTCGGAGTGGGACAGCTCCGTCACCCGGGCGGTCACGATGTCGACCATCGGCAGGACCCGGCGCAGCGGCACGACGACGTGCCGGGGCGAGAGGTTGCCGGCGGCGGCCTCGGGAAGGAACGGCTGGTAGGTCATGTACGACTGCGGGTCGACGATCGTGACCTTGACCTCCCCGCGCTTCAGCTCGCTCTTCAACTTCTTCTGAAGGCTGAGCGCGGTGTAGAGGCCCACGTAGCCGCCGCCGACGATGAGGATGTGCGGGGCGTCGGGGTTGGCGACGGGCCTTCTGGCCATCTCAGAGCTCCTAGAGTCACTTTGTGAAGACATTCACAATGTAGCGGACATGTACTGCCTGGTCCAAGCCAGAACATCGGAATATTCAAAGAAATTCCTAGAAGGGTAAGATTGGAGCGATCTAGGGGCGTGAACTACGCCACAAGTTTCTGTTCGGCGAAGATCCTGACCCGTCGGCATGACCAAGGTCACACGCCCGGTACGGGAACGGGCCGGCCTGTGGAAGCTGATCCGCGGCCGCGCCGGAGGCCGTAGGGTTGTCCGGCGGGGGCGCCGCCTGCCGCGCCCCCACGTACGATCGTGGCCGGGAGTGCTGATCGAATGAAGATGACCTCGGGACGGGCCACCGTCCTTGGTGCGACCTTGATGTCCCTGCTGTCGGGCTGCGGCGTCGTCGGCAGCGGCTCCGGCGACGGAGGAGAACTGGCGGAGTTCACCGTCAGCAGCTCGGCCTTCGCCGACCTCAAGGACATCCCCGTCCGCTACGCCTGCGCGGCCTATGGCGGCCAGGGCAAGGCGCTGCCGCTCCACTGGTCCGGCGTTCCCGAGGCGAAGGCCTTCGCGATCGTGGTGGACGACCCGGACGCTCGCGGGGGCACCTATATTCACTGGGTGCTCGCAAATCTGGACGGAACCACCGCGGACCTCGTGGAGGCGGCCCTTCCGGACCGCGCCGTCCAGGGGCGCAACTCGGCAGGCCAGGCCTCCTACGCCGCGCCCTGCCCTCCCAAGGGGGAGCGCCACAGATACCGGTACACGGTCTACGCCCTGAAAGAGCAGGTTCCGGCCGATGAGGTGGCCCAGCTCAAGGACTCCCTTCCCGCCATCGCCAAGCGGACCGTCGCGCGAGGGCGGATCACCGGCTATCTGGGGCAGAACCCCGATTCATGAGAGTCGGCGGATCTGTGGCCAAGACAACGGAGATCGTGTGATGGTAGAGGCTCACGAAGGGCGTGGCGCGGGTCATAACGGTCAGGCCATCTCCTCGGGGGTTCCGTCGAGCACATTGGTGGGAAGCGGGACACCCGGCGCACGCCGGACGATAATCGGGACAGGGCTTTTCGGAGCGAGGCCGGACCTCGTCGCCGGTCCGAGGCATGGGGTGGAGCGATGATATTGGTCGTTGTTGGCGGTCTGCTGTTGCTGGTCGCCCTCATCGTGGTGCTCGTCGTCATGGGAATGCGCGCGGGCAGGGAGAACGATGACGACGACTGGATGAGCGACGAGCCGCAGCCGCGCGGCCGCCGCTCCGGCGACGAGGAGGGGGACGCCGCCGACCGCAGGGTCGCCGGCGGGCCGCTCTCCGCGCCCACGGCCGCCGCGCCCGCCGAGCCCCGCCGCGGCAAGAAGAAGTCCGAGCAGATGGGCGACGACGACTACTGGGCGACGATCACCTTCGACAAGCCCAAGTTCCCCTGGCAGCAGGAAGGCGCCAACGCCGCCGCCGATCAGCCCTCGGCGTCCGACCCCCTGCAGGGGTCCGAGCCGGAGCCGGCGCAGGCCGCCGCCGGGCAGGACGGGTACGCCGACGACTACAACGACCAGTACGGCACCGAGCAGCAGTACGGCAACGAGCAGTACGCCAATGACCAGTACGGCAACGAGCAGTACGCCAACGGCCAGTACGGCACCGAGCAGCAGTACGGCAATGAGCAGTACGCCAACGGCCAGTACGCCAACGGCCAGTACGGTGACGACTACTACGCCGACCAGGGCGACCAGCAGGCGTCCGGCGGCTACGAGCCGGAGCCCGTCGCGCGGGACTGGCAGGTCGACGAGCCGCTGACCAGGTTCGACCAGCCCGTCGTCCGGGACTTCGACCCGCCCTACGAGCAGCAGCAGCCCGCGTACGACCAGCCCGTCGTCTACGACCAGCCGGCGGCCTACGACCAGCCCGCGTACGACCAGCCCGCCGTGTACGACCAGCCGGCGGCCTACGACCAGCCACGCCCGGCCGCGCCCCAGCCCGACCCCCTGGGCCTGCCGGATCCGTTCGCCCGTCCCGCCGCGGCCCGCGCGGAGGGTCGTGACCCGGAGGCCACCCAGGCCTACTCGATCGGCACGCCCCTGAGCGGTCCGCTGGGCGGCGCTCCCTTCAACCAGAACCCGCTGGGCACCGGCCCCCAGGGCGCCAACCCCCTCAGCACCGGTCCGCAGGGCGCGGGCCCGCTCGCCGGAGGCCCCCTCGGCACCGGTCCGCAGCGGGGCAACCCCCTGAGCACGGGTCCCCTCGGCGGCGGTCCGCTGGGCCAGCCGTCCTCCCCGTTGACCTCGGGTCCGTTGAGCACCGGCCCGTCGTCGCCCCCGTTGACGCCTCCGCTGGGCGGCGCCCCCTCCTACGGAGGCCAGCCGGAGCCGCAGCCGGCCACGGACACCGACGGCAACCGCCTGCCGACCGTCGACGAACTGCTCCAGCGCATCCAGGCCGACCGGCGCAAGCCCGAACCGTCCTCGCCGTCGTCCTACAGCGGCTCGGCCCCGTTGAGCGACCCGCTCAACGACCCGCTGAACTCGTCGGAGGGGGAGTACGGCTCCGGTTGGCAGTCCTCGCCACCGCGCTACGACGACCCGCTGAGCGGCGGTTCCTCCTATGGCTCGTCCTACGGATCCGAGCAGGGCTACCCGACGGCTCCCGCCTACGGCGGCGAGTCGGCTCCCCGCTACGACGACTCGCCGGGCGGGTACGGAAGCCAGCAGGCCTCCTCGTCCTACGGCTCGTACCAGCAGGGCCAGGACTCCGGCGAGGCGGGCCGCTACGGCGACTTCAGCGGCACCAGCTTCCCGGGTTCCGAAGGCGACCAGAACACCCCTTACAGCGCCCCTCCGGCGGAGCAGCAGCCCTATGGGAGCCAGTACGGCGACCAGCCGGCTCCGCGCTCTACCGAGGAATGGGACAGCTATCGGGATTACCGTCACTGATTTGACCCTCGGTGACCCTCAGCCTGTGATTCGATACGGAGTGTGACCTTCGAACCACAGGCTGTAGTGAAACGTTTTCTCGCGCCCGGACGGGATGTACCCGCCTCGTTCGTGGTCTTCCTGGTGGCGATGCCGTTGTCGCTGGGGATCGCGGTGGCCTCGGGCGCTCCGGTGGAGGCCGGGCTGATCGCGGCGATCGTCGGGGGCATCGTCGTGGGCGTGCTCGGCGGTTCGCCGCTGCAGGTCAGCGGTCCGGCCGCCGGCCTCACCGTGATCGTCGCCTCGATGATCGAGACCTATGGCTGGCGGGCGACCTGCGCCATCACCATGTGCGCCGGCCTCCTGCAGATAGGGCTGGGCGCCTGCCGGGTGGCGCGGACGGCGCTGGCGGTGTCCCCCGCGGTGGTGCACGGCATGCTGGCGGGCGTCGGCGTGGTGCTGATCCTCTCGCAGCTGCACATCGTCCTGGGCGGCAGCCCGCAGCACTCGGCCCTGGCCAATCTGACGGACCTGCCCCGGCAGATCCTGAGCCAGCACTCGCTGGCGGTGTTCCTGGGAGTGCTGACCATCGCGGTGCTGCTGCTCTGGGAGCGCAGCCCGTGGCGGCGGGTGCCGGCGCCGCTGGTGGCGGTGGCGACGGCGACGGCGGTGGCCTGGTTCGGCGGGTTCGACGTTCCGCGCGTCGACCTGCCGGAGAGCCTGCTCGTGCACTGGGGCCCTCCTTCGCTCCCGCAGGTCCGGATACAGGACCTGGTGGGCGCGGTCGTCGCGGTGGCCCTGGTCGCCGGGGTGGAGTCCCTGCTGTGCAGCGTCGCGGTGGACAGGATGCGCCCGGTGGGGGTGCCGCGCAGCGATCTGGACCGGGAACTGGTCGGCCAGGGCGCGGGCAACTTCGTCTCCGGCCTCCTCGGCGGCCTGCCGGTCGCCGGGGTGGTGGTCCGCAGCACCACGAACGTGCGGGCGGGCGCGCTGACCCGGGGCTCGACGGTGCTGCACGGCGCCTGGGTGCTGGTCCTGGCCCTGTCCTGCGGGGCGGTGCTGGAGCGGATCCCGCTGTCGGCGCTGGCGGCCCTGCTGGTGGCGCTGGGCCTGCGGATGATCGACCGTTCGCACCTGCGGGGCCTGCGCCCGCACCGGGAGACCCTGACCTACTGGGTGACCATGGGCGGCGTCGTCGTCCTGGGCCTGGGCGAGGGGGTCCTGGTGGGCGTGGGGCTGGCCGCGTGCCTGGCGCTGCGGCGGCTCACCCGGGTCTCGGTGCGCACCGAGCAGCGCGACGGCCGGTGGCACGTGGTGGTCGAGGGCTCGCTGACGTTCCTGGGCGTACCGAAGCTCACGGCCGCGCTCGCCGAGGTCCCGCCGGGGGCTCCCGTGGATCTCGACCTCGATGTTGACTTCATGGACAATGCGGCTTTTGACGCTATCCATACCTGGCGCGTTTCGCACGAACGGCTTGGAGGTAGAGTCGACATCGATGAGATCCACGAATCCTGGTATGAGAGTGCGATGACCGGAGAGTCCTCCCCGCCGCGTAAATCAGCAGGTTCCTCCCGTTGGTGGGCGCCGTGGGCGAACCGTAACCGAAGCCAACTCGAGCCCCTCGAAGAGGCGTCTCCCCGCGAGATCCTGCTGGCAGGGGTACGTGAGTACCACGGAAGTACCGCCCGGCTGGTCCGGCCGATCATGGCGGAACTCTCCATGGCGCAGACTCCTGACCACCTTTTCATCACATGCGTTGATTCCCGAGTAGTGCCCAATCTCATCACGGCCAGCGGGCCTGGTGATCTTTTCATCACGCGAAACGTGGGGAACCTCGTCCCCCGTTATGGGGCCCGCGTTCCCGACGACTCGGTGATGGCGTCCGTCGAATACGCGACCTCCGTCCTGAACGTCAGGACGATCACGGTCTGCGGCCACTCCATGTGCGGCGCCATGGCCGGCGTGCTGGCGGGCGGCAGCGAGACCGAACACCTGCCCCAGCTGTCGAACTGGCTCAAGCACGCCAACCACAGCCTCGACAGGTTCCTGCACCAGCCGGGGCCCGAGGGCCCGGAGACGCCGCTGGCCCGGCTCTGCCAGGTCAACGTCATGCAGCAGCTCGAGAACCTGCTCACCTACCCGTGGCTGAAGCGCCGCGTGGAGCTGGGCGAACTGGAGCTGGTCGGCATGTACCTGGATCTGGCGACGGCGAAGGTGCACATCCTCGACCCCGAGCAGAGCCGGTTCCTCACCGTCCCCGACTCGGTCGGCCCGCCGGGGGACAGGCCCGCGCGATCCGGTGACAAGTCGCAGGGGGCGACGGCCTCTCCCGCCTGACGCGGGAGCCGCCCGCGAGGACGGAGGCCTCGGTGCCGCAGGAGAACGAAGACGAGGGCCGTCCGGTGAGAACCGGACGGCCCTCGGCCGTGCGCGCCGTCGAAGAGGCCGGAGCGGGGTTCACTCCGCCGGAGGCGGAGGCGGATCCAGCAGGAACGGTGTGATCCAGGCGGGGTTGACGGAGGAGGACAGGCGCAGCGCGTCCTCCTCGGAGAGGTCCAGCGCGTCGTAGCCGCCCTCGCCCGCGCCGACGGCGACGGTCAGGGTGGTCAGTCCGCTGCGGCGCTGGAAGAGGGACTGGCGGAAGCGCCAGCCGACGACGGCCCGGTGTTCGATGACCTGCTGGTTGCGGACGAGGGAGCCCGAACGCACCGACAGGAGGCCGCCGTCCGAGGCGTGGCCGAGCTGGGCGTAGCGGTCCAGGGCGAGCGGGACGGCGGCGACGGCGGCGACGGCCGCCGCGACGGCGAGCCACAGCGGGCCGGTGACGATCGACAGGACGGAGACCGCGAGGGGCGGCAGGATCGCGCGGATGAGCCTGCGGTTGAGGGCCGCCCTCGGGTGGCGGGTCAGCGGCTCCTTGAACCGGCCGACGACCTCTTCCGTCACGTTCAGGACCACGTCCTTCGGAGCGGTGGGCAGCAGCCGCCCGCGGTGCTCCGCGTCGCCCAGGCCGGTGACGAGAGCGGTCAGGCGGGCCACCTTCTTACGACGCTCCAGGGGATTGTCGCGTAGCTCGACACCGCGTATACGGCGGCGTTCTAGCGTCACGCTGCGCCGCGTCACCAGGCCCCGTTCGGCCACGAGCGAGCCTTTCTCGTCCTCTCCCGGCACCGCGCGCAGCGTGAAATCCCAGTTGAACCAGGTGAAGACGAGGACGGACGCGACGGGCATCGCCAGCGCCAGCAGCAGCAGGGTGACGACCCCCAGGATCGGGGGGAGCCCCACGACCCTGTCCCCCAGATGGGAGAGCGTGCCCCGGGAGACCAGGCCGAACTCGTTGTTCAGGTTGTAGAGGGTGCCGAGCAGGCTTCCGAGGAGGGCGAACGGCGTCAGCAGGTAGGCGCCGCTGAGCGGGGCGTACCGGTACCAGCTGGGGTCGGCGCGGGCGATGATCTGCTCCGGCGACGGCTTCGCCCCCTGCCCCAGCAGCAGCTCCCGCAGCCGTGCCGCCTCCCGGCGGGACACCGCGTTCAGGACGCCCTCGTCGCCGCCCGCCGCCGCGTCGATGCGGACGACGACCAGGCCCAGCACCCGGTGGAGGAAGCCGGCGGTGATGTCGACGCCCCGGACGCGCTCGATGGGGATCGTCTTCACCGATCTGGCGATGAGCTGGTGGCGCAGTTCGATGCGGTCGTCGGCGACCGTGTAGGTGAACGTCCACCAGCGGACGATCTGGTGGATCAGGCCGAAGCCGAGGGCGGCCGCCGCGAAGTAGAGCCCCACCCCGCCCTCGCTGACGAGCAGGGCCGTGACGGCCACCGCGAGCAGCGCGAGCGTCTCGCGGAGCGCCCCGACGATCCAGGTGAGCGGGCTGAGCCGCCGCGGCGCGTCCGCGGGGAGCCGCCGGGGGCCGCTCATGTGGCGTCGTCGCGCAGGGCGTGGGCGCGGTGCGCCAGTTCGGCGGCGAGGGAGGTGGCGGTCGGCAGGGGCAGGCCGGAGAGCTCCGAGGAGCCCTCGTGGGAGGCGGTGCTGATCCGCAGGGTGGCCAGGCGGAGCAGGCGCTCCAGCCAGTTCTGCTGGGCGTCGACCGTCTGGATGCGGCTGACCGGCACCAGCAGCCACTGCCGCTGCAGCGCCCCGATCCGGAGGTAGACCACGTCGGAGCTGATCTCCCACCGGTGGACCCGGTAGCGCCAGTAGGGGATGGTCAGGACGGACAGGGCCGTCACCGCGACGGCCAGCCAGGGCAGCCAGGGGAACCGCCAGGCCCAGTCGGCCCTGGCGGCCCAGCCGTTCAGCGCGAAGGCGCAGCCTGTCAGCACCGCGCCGCCGATCAGCAGTTCGACCGCCCACTTGGCCATCGCGCGGGCCGACACCCGGTGCGCGGGAGGCCTCAACCGCGAGTTCACACAGATCACCCTATGCGGCGGGAGGCTCGGTCCTCCGGAATGTCAGACCCCCGGCGTACCGTTCGTGTTGTGGCCGGGGTCACTCCGGCCATGGACGACCGCGGGCGGCGGCACCGTGCCGATGCTCCGCGGACGGACCCGAGACACGCCGTCGGCGTGCCGAGGGGCCCGTGGAAAACCGATGGCGCGAGGAAGGGCCGTCCGCCTACCGTGACCCGGTCGGGCATGCCGCCTCACGAGACCACGGATCGAGGAGATCTACCGATGACCTACGCGATCCAGGCCGAGGGCCTGGTGAAGCGCTTCGGTGAGACCCTGGCACTGGACGGGGTGAGCCTCGCTGTACCTCCGGGGCGGGTCCTGGGAGTGCTGGGGCCCAACGGAGCGGGGAAGACGACGACGGTCAGGGTGCTGGCCACCCTGATCAGGCCGGACGAGGGCCGCGCCACGGTGGGCGGCCACGACGTGGTCGCCGAGGGGCACCGGGTACGGCGGCTCATCGGGCTCACCGGCCAGTACGCCGGAGTCGACGAGATGCTCACCGGCACCGAGAACCTCGTGCTCATCGGGCGGCTGCTCGGGCTGAGCCGGGCCGGGGCCAAGGCCCGCGCCGCCGAGCTGCTGCGGCGGTTCGAGCTGTGGGACGCCCGGGACAGGGCCGCCAAGACGTTCTCCGGGGGGATGCGGCGGCGGCTGGACCTCGCGGCCTCGCTGGTGGGCCACCCCTCGATCCTCTATCTGGACGAGCCGACCACCGGCCTGGACCCGCGCAGCCGCAACGGCCTGTGGGACATGGTCCGCGGGCTCACCGACGACGGCGTCACCGTGCTGCTCACCACCCAGTACCTGGAGGAGGCCGACCGGCTCGCCGACGAGATCGTGGTCATCGACCACGGCCGGGTGATCGCTGAGGGCACCTCCGACCAGCTCAAGGCCCAGACGAGCGGGCAGGTGCTGGAGCTGCGGCCGGCGCACGAGTCGGAGGTCGGCAAGGCGGCGCTGGTCGTGGCCGAGCTGCTCGGCGTCGCCCCCGAGGTGAACCAGGGCCTCTTGTCCGTGCCGGTCGCCGACCCCGCCGCGATGCCCGCGGTGGTGCGGGTGCTGGACGACGCCGGGGTGCTGGTGAGTGAGCTGTCATTGCGCAAGGCCAGCCTCGACGAGGTCTTCTTCGCCCTCACCGGCCACCGCGCCGAGGACGACGAGACCTCTCCCGACTCAGGAAAGGAGGAGGCGGCGGTATGACCGCAGTGACCTCACTCCCGCAGGCGGACGCCCTTCCCAGGAAGGTCACGCCGGTCACCGCCCTGCGCAACGTGCTGACCCTGGCCTGGCGCGGGCTGGTGCAGATCAAGCACAACCCGATGGAGCTGGTGGACCTCAGCATCCAGCCCATCATGTTCGTGCTGCTGTTCGCCTACGTGTTCGGCCCGTCGATCTCGGGCAGCGTCGCCGACTACCTGCCGATCGTCATCCCCGGCATCATCGCGCAGAACGCGTTGTTCGCCTCGATGAGCACGGGTTTCGGACTCAACGTCGACATCACCAAGGGAGTCTTCGACAGGTTCCGCAGCCTGCCGATCGCCCGCACGGCCCCGCTGCTCGGCCGGATCCTCGCGGACGTGGTGAAGCAGGCATGGTCGATGCTGATCGTCCTGGCGGTGGGCATCGCCATCGGCTTCCGGATCGAGACGGGCGTGACGGGGGTGCTCGGAGCCTTCCTCCTGCTGCTGGCCTTCACCCTGATGTTCGCCTGGATCACGGTGCTGGTCGGCCTCGTCGCCAGCGATCCGGAGAAGGTCCAGGTCTTCGGCTTCACCGCGATCTTCCCGCTGACCTTCCTCAGCAACGCCTTCGTGGTCCCCGCCGAGGGCAGCCCCGAGTGGTTGAAGACCTTCATGATCGATATCAACCCGCTCTCGCAGCTCGTCAGCGCCCTCCGCGGGCTGCTGGTGGGCGGTCCGGTCCTGGAGCACGCCGCGATCGCCCTGGCCTGGGGCGCAGCCATCGCCGTCGTCTTCATCCCGCTCTGCCTCCGCGCCTTCCGCCTCAGGGTCTGACCGCAGAACGCCCGACCGGGAAGAGCCCACCGCGAAAGCCCCGGCACCCGCCGGGGCTTTCGCCTTGTCCGGTCGGCCCGGGAGACGGGGGACGGGGGACCGGGGGAAAAAGAAAACCCCGGCCGTGGCCGGGGTTCTCACGGGTGGGGATCAGTCGGGGCGGCGGGCGCCGAACATGATCTCGTCCCAGGAGGGAACGCTGGCCCGGCGGTTGCGGGCCGGGCGTTTGCGGGGACGGGGCTCGGCCTTGGCCGGGGGGGGCGGTGC
>NZ_BAAATZ010000043.1:0-6083 GCF_039533685.1 Actinocorallia aurantiaca
ATCCGGGTCTTGGACCGCCAAATTGGCGATAGCCCTGAAGGCTAGCCCTCGAGCATACTCGGAAGATGCATTTTTCGAAAGTAAATTAAGTACTTCACTCCTATGTTCAAGATTATCCTCGGTTATTGACGCAGCTCTTCTAGGAAGTGTTCTTCAAGATTCGCTTCCGCGTTTACTATGAACTCGCTCATAGTGGCAACCTGATCAGCATTTAATTGATCAAGGCCAAAATACAGTTTTTCCGATTGTTCCATTTTCTTCATTATTGGAAATATAAAATAGGCTGGCAAGTTATGCAATAGAAGAACGTCTATGCACCCACGCGCATACCCCTTGACCAGCCACAACGCCCCCGCCTACCGTCCAGTCACGTCCCCGCATAGAGCACCGAGCGAAGCGAGGCACCGACATGGACGAGACCCACGATTACTGGCGGTGACTGTGGCCGCGACGACTGTCCGACCGTCTTCACCACCAACCGCGGCACGCTCGTAGTCCAGGGCTACATCGTCAACAGGGAGACGCCCGACGGCGAGGCAGTGGTCGAGATCCCCCGGAGCGTCTTCGACGAGGCCGTCCGTGCGCTTGGACGGTGACGCCTGGCGGACGCTCTTCGACAGCTTCGAGACGTCAGCCTTCCGCCTCGAAACGCTCCCCGCCTACGACGTGGCCAGCGAGCGCGAGGAGTACGAGACGTTCCTCAAGACCGGTCAGCTCGTCATCCCGCCGGAAGACCCCTGGTTGACCCGCGTTCGCCACTTCCGGGCCATCGGCCGCACCATCGGGCGGGTACACGTGCTGACCCGGCCGCTCTCTGACTACCTGCGCTACGAGTTCGCCGTCTACGCCTACACCACGGCGGCCGGTGAAGACGTCCGTATCCTCGACCTGACCGACCAACCCAACCCCGGCCTGCCGTCGCAGGACTTCTGGCTCTTCGACGAGCGCCAGGTCGTCCGCATGGACTACGACGAGAGCGGCGTCCAGCTTGGCCGCGAACTGCTCGAAGCCGTTGACCCGGCCCCCTACGTGGCTTGGAAGCAACTGGCCCTTACATACGCCGTGCCCTTCGCGAAGTACCGGGCGACACTGGAACCGTGAAGCTCGACCCTGGCCAGGCAGGCGAAGATCGCCGCAACCTGGCGGAGGCTCTGCGGGATCTCCGCCAGGCCAGCGGCCTGTCTGGCGAACGGCTGGCCCGGCGCTGCGGAATGTCCCAAAGTAAGGTCAGCCGCATCGAGACCGGTCGGCTGCTGCCGTCGGCGCTCGACGTCGAGCTCATGCTGACCGCCCTCGGTGTCGATGACGAGACCCGCGCCGAACTCGCCGAGCTGGCTCGCGTCGCCAACGCCGAGTACCAAGACGTCCGGGCCAGCGCGAAGCGCGGGTTGCACCACCGGCAGCAAGAGCTCGCGGCCCTCGAAGCCAGCGCGACCGAGATGCGGCACTTCCTGCCGACGCTCATCACCGGGCTGCTCCAGACCCCGGACTATATGCGGGCCGCCATGAGCACGCCCATCGAGCCCGCGGCGGGCGACGTCTCGCCGGCCATCGCGCGCAAGCTCGAACGGCAAACCGTGCTGCACGACGGGCGCAAGCAGTTCTCCTTCCTGCTCACCGAGTCTGCAATGCGCTGGCAGCTCTGCGCTCCCTCGGTCATGGCGGTGCAGCTCGACCACCTGGTCTCCGTCTCCCGCTTGCCGAACGTCCGCCTCGGGGTGCTACCGCTCTCGACGCCGGTGCCGGAAGGGGCGTACCACACCTTCGTGACGTACGACCGGCGGCTCGTGACGGCCGAGTTGTTCACTGGCCAGCTCATCATGAGGGAGCCCAAAGACATCGAGCACTACCGGGCACTGTTCGACTTCTTTGCCGAACACGCCCGCTGGGGCGACGAGGCCCGTACCTTCCTCACTGCGGCAGCTGACACATTCCGAAGCAGTAAATAATGCGGTGACGTGCATGGGCCTAGCCGGTCTGACCTGGGGTTTCTAGCGTCTGTGCCATACCGAAGCGAAGGAAACGAGCGAACCCGACCGGTTCGAACTCCTTATACATCTCGCTGCCCAGCTCCGCACGCGGGGCTTGTGGGCGAACGTCATCAAGCCCGCGGGCGAGCAGCCTGAGCCCTTCTGCCGTGTCCAGAACCAGGACGTTGGCGACCTGGCCGAGCACGTCACTTGCTCGGACGCAGACGGCGAGCTGCACTACTGCTGGTCCTGGGGTGACCCCATCGCGCCGGTGCGGCACGTCGAGGCGGCGGCTGAGTGGGTGGCGTACGCCCTGCGCCTGAAGGACCCGGCACCGTGAGCGAGGCAGACGTCAGGCCCCCGAGCGTGCAGCCTCGGCAGGCGAAGTACCAAATCGCGGCCACGCCCAACGGTTCGTACTGGGCGCGCCGGCCTACTTACGCAGTGGGACGAGGCGCCGCTCATCCCGCGGGCGCAGCTCGTCGTCACCGAGCTGGTGGGGACAGCCATCCGGCTGACCAGCACCATGGACGCTGAGACGCAGGCGCAGTACGTCCGTGACCCGGCGTCGGTGTCCGGCAGCGTGCTCGTCCAGGCCGGCATTGTCGGCTTGCGGCTCTCACTCGACCACACCCGCTTGCTCGTCGGGGTGTGGGACCCGAGCAACCAGCCGCCCGCCCCGAACAACGACTACGGCGACGTGCTGGCATCGTTCTGTGTCCGGCAGGGCTGGTACCCCTCGCGGACCGGTGGCCGGGTGGTGTGGGCCGAGGTCACGGTGGAAGCGTGACCGCTCAGTGCCGCGGTGAAGCCGGCTACGCCCCGAAGCGGTCCAGGACGTCACGGAGCGAGAGACCGAGCGCACGTGCCACGTGCCCCAGCTCGATGACGTCCAGGCGCCGTTCTCCTGACTCGTACTTGCTGACGAAGGACTGCGGCACACCGAGCGCCTTCGCCACCTGCACCTGGGTCAGCTCCGCTTCTCGGCGCAGCTCCTTGAGGAGCGCACAAAGCCGCTGGTATTCGTCCGAGTAGATCGACTTTTCCACGGCCACAACAGGACTGCCGGGCCTAGAAATATCCCAAAATCGGATATTCTCAGGCCGGGCGAAGTTGGGGCAGATCGACCGGAGGGAAGGGGGTGATGAGGATGCGCGGTGGTGAGAGCGGCGGCGGTGGCGACACCTGAGACGCCCTTTGAACGGTGCAGCACCCTCAGGCAATGGGACCTGAGGGTGCTGCTTCTGTGCTTTTAAGCGAGTAAAGACCGGCCAGACGTTACGCTCTTCTATCGGGAGGCACAGATGCGAAAGATCACCGTACAGGCTGGACCCATGGCCGGGTTCGCCGCCCACAGTGCAACGGAGGGAGCAGATATCCGAGTAGTTCAGCAAGGATTCTGCTTTGCAGATACTCCTGAGTTCTATCTGTTCATCAACCAGATCGAAGAAGAATTCCTTGCACCCGCCGGCATCCTAGGCGACCAGCTCACCAAGTTCATAGTCGTACAGCACGCTGACGCATCCGCCGACGTCTTCATCGACATCGAATTCATAGTCGAAGGCGTGGTCACACGAGACGTCGAGGCCGGCGAACCCGTTCTCGTGTCAGACATCAGCAAAATCGAGACTTGCCGGATTGAGGGGATCTCGATTCGTCCTGATGACTCTGTCGTCTGCGCTATCAAGATGGGATGGAAGTACGGCCTTTACTTCGACTTCCGGCGCAAAACTTCCGAGCAAGAGGTCTGGCAGCAGCTTGGTCAGCTTTGCAACACGCTGCATACCGATCGATCAATCGCGAACATCCAGCGGCGTGTCTTGAGAGATCGGAAGCCGCACATAATAACCGAGGGCAAGACCGACTGGAAGCACCTCGAGGCAGCTCGGAGAGTGCTTGAGCCGACCCTAGTGCTTGGCTACGCACAGTCAGAGGCCCCGTTTGGCGATGCGGAACTACTGCGACTGTGCCGCCGAATTGCAGAGTTTGGTCCAGAGAATCGCAGCAAAGTCATCGCAATCTTCGATCGCGACAATCCCGATATTGTCAGAGATCTTGCACGGCAGGGCAACATAGATTCCTACCAGGTATGGGGCAATAACGTCTACTCCCTTGCCTTGCCTGTGCCTGTTCACAGGCAGAGCTGTCCGCATGTTTGTATCGAGATGCTGTACTCGGACGATGATCTAGTACGCAGAGACATACATGGAAGACGCCTGTACTTCGAGGATGAACTGGAGCGCGCTACAACACCACAGGGTTCATTTGAGCGTCATCGCCCTCGCGAATCAGGGCGGCAGCAGGGTCAGGCGAGAAAGCTGTTTAGCGGACGGGCCCGCCTCGTCCTTGACGACAACGGGCGTCAGGTTGCGATGACTAAAAGCGATTTTGCGAATCATGTCTATGATCAGGACACCGGTTTTGATGACATCGACTTCTCAGGCTTCCGTAAAACCTTTGATCTAATCAAGGCTATCCTCGCTATTGATGCGGTCCTGCCAAGCTGAGCGATTGCGGGTCCTAGGGAATTCCAAACCCATACTTGCTATACTTGATCTCGTAATGCCCAGCCTGCTTGACGAGCTCTACAAAACCAAACTCCAGCTCATTGCCGTGGTGTCGCTCGTCAGCGGTATCACCCTCCTGCTGCTCGCACACTGGTCGACTACGGCCAGTTCCGCGCCTACTTGGCTGGCCGTCTTACCCGTCTCGGAGATCGGCTCCACGCTCTTCGGCACCGGATTACTCGCCGTCTTCTTCGAGTACATGGACCGCAAGCACGGTGACGAACGCACCGACCAGCGCATCCGTGTCGCCATCCGTACCGAAGCGCCAGCGATCCGTAAGGCGGTCTTCGACAGCCTTGCCTTCACTCCCGAGGGCCTGAAGGACATCACCTCGCCGGACATTCTCGACCGCATCGCCACCAACGCGCTCGGTCTGCGTCTCGGTGACAACCAACTCGCCTCTGATCTCTATGCTGACCTCCGTGCACAAGTCGTTCGTTCCCCAGAGCGCTGGCATGACGTGCACGTCACGGTTGACCTTGCACCCTGGACAAGTGGACCTGCCGCCGGCCGTGGCTCAATGTTCGTCGCCACCATCCGTTGGGAGTACCGCACCATCCCCGCCAAGTCAGCCATGCGGTTCGTCTGTGTTTCAGATGTCCAGGAGTACCGCGAGCTGCTGCGTGATCCCGCAGTGGACGCGGCCTGGTACTTCGGGCGCACTGCACCCATACCGGCCGCGTCCCGTGAAGCGTTCGAGGTTGTGCAGCTCAGCGTGAACGGCAAGGCCCGGACTATCCGCCGCAGCGAGCGCCAGGACGAGCAGAGCTACAGCGCCAACCTCGGCACTACCAACATGGACGGCAAGCCGGTGACCGTCGCCTACACCTACCGCTTGCTCGTCCAGCGGCATGGCCATGTGCTGTATCTCGATCTCCCGCGGCCAGCCAAGGGACTCAAGGCCACCTTGAACTATGGGGAGGCCGGCATCCGCCGGGTGAACACGCTGGACTTCATCGCCAGCGCGGAGAGCAGCCGGGTTGAGAACAGTCCGGCCGACGTGCCGAGCAGCAGCGTGAGCATCGGTTTCGACGGATGGGTGTTCCCGCGGTCGGGCGTGGCGTTCGTGTGGGTGCTGGAGGAAGAGCTTGTGTCGTATGCCGAGAGGCAACTCCCCAGTTAACGAGGGATCTTGTTCGGGAGCACGTAATACCTAGCACACCGACCCTTAAATATCTACGCCAATCGGACATTTTGCCACTTTAAGGACTACCTATCTCGATAGGTTTGCGTATCTCCTAGATATCACTTCCAGCACTCGACTACCTTGGGTCAGCATACAATCCATCGCCTGGATGCTGGAGAAGCCATGAAAAAGCGCATGTTGCCTATAGAGGCAGTTGGCGTTACCACTCTAGCCCTCTTTGTCATGGCAATACCTGTAGATGCTACTGCTGCCGACACGTATCGCGAACAGCAGGGTAGCCGTGGAGCCAATACCTTCAAAAACTACCATAATGCATCTGATATGGGTCCTAGAATTCCAGCGGGACAGTGGGTTGAGATTTCCTGCAAGGTCCATGATCCAACGATCCAATCCGTGAAT
>NZ_BAAATZ010000044.1:0-5132 GCF_039533685.1 Actinocorallia aurantiaca
GGCGGCCGCGCCGGTAGCGGGCCTCCAGCTTGAACGTCAGCGCGGCGGCGGCCTCCAGGTGCTCCTGGATCTCGCGGAACGGCCCCGTCAGCCAGCGGTGCCGCCACCACGCCTCGAACGAGGAGTAGCCGGCGGGCGGGTTGGCCGCCCACATGGCCTCGGCGTCCCGGCGGATGCGGGCCACCCGCTCGGCGTGCTCGGACAGCACACCGCGCAGCTGCATGGTGTAGGCCTCCACCATCTCGGGGTCGTCCAGCATCTCCCCGGACCAGCGCTGAGGACTCTGGTTCATCGGTCGTTCTCCTTTCGAGTCGGGTTACAGGGCGTTCTTGATGGCGCGGGCGGTGTCGGTGCTGCACGGCATCGGCTTGAGCGCGGCGCGGATCTTGTGGATTCCGGGGTCCGGCGCCAGCTCCCCGGCGGCGATCAGGGCCCGCACCCGGGCCGCCAGGGCCTCGATGTTGGGGGTCCGGACCGGGGGGGTACGGGGGTACGGGGTACGGGCGTTTTCCCTGTACGCGCCGGGAGTACCCCCCTTGTGCGGGCCCTCGGCCGAGGCCTCGCCGGTGCCGAAGTTCAGGTCGGTGAAGCCGCGCAGCAGGACCGGCAGGTACAGCACGACCGCGACCGCGACGATGGGGCCCAGCACGTGCAGCACCAGGCGGTGCAGTTCGAACGGGGCGGCGATCCCGGGGAGGTAGGGGTAGGCGTTCATGCCCAGGCTCAGGCCGAGGAAGAGCCACTCGATCCGCTTGGTGACGGTCTCGGCCTCACCGGTCAGCGGCGTGCCCTGCACGGCCAGGTAGGCCCGCGAGCCGACCACGCCCAGCAGCGCCAGGGAGATGAACGGCTCCACCAGCCAGGCGAACAGCCACGCCGCGGTCCAGGCCTTCGCGCCGTCGGCGGCGAAGGCCTGCACGCCTGCGGTCGACCAGGACAGCGCCAGCACCAGCGCGGACACCAGGACGCCCACGAACAGGCGGCGCATCTTCGCGGCCTTGTAGGCGCGCACCATCGGGTCCTGGGCGAGTTCGTGCAGCCGGGCGGCCTCGGCGGCCTTGCGGCGCATCTTGCGGACCTTGTCGCTCTCCAGGAGCAGCGGGGTGTCGTCGTCCTGCAGGACGGCCAGGCGGTGGGCCTCGGCGACCTCGGCGCGCAGCTCGGCCACGCGCTTGGTCTCCCCGGTCGGCTCCGCCGTCTCGAACAGCTCCACCGTCTGCGTCTCGACCTCGGGGTGGTCGTTGGCGGCCAGCTCCAGCGCGGCCAGGCCGCGGGCGATGTCCTCGCCGGACGGCTCGGGGGAGGACGCGGGGATCATGGTGGTCATCGGCGGGCTCCAGCAATGAGGGTGACGAGACGGGCAAGAACGTTGGCCAGCAGCCAGACCGGGCCCAGGAAGACCAGCCAGGCCGCATTCGGGACCGCAGCGGCCCGGCCGTAGACCGCGAGCAGGACCAGGAGCAGGAGGCCGGCCAGGAGGGCGACGATGGCCAGGGCGGCCACGAACGCCGACCGCTGCGCGGCCGGCAGCAGCGGCAGGCGCACGCCGCGCTCGTAGCGGTCGGCCATCTCGGCGGTCAGGCCGAGCTGCTCGGCGGCCTGGGCGGGGGTGCGGCCCTGGATGCGCAGCTCGATGTAGAGGTGGCGGAGGTTCACTTGTCCTCCTCCTGCGCGCCGATGGTGACGGTGAAGACCTGGCACCCGTCGGGCTCCTCCTCGATCACGATGTGGCCGAAGTAGGCGCAGATGAACAGGCCGCGGCCGTAGTCGACGCGCTCACCCTCGTGCGGCTCGGCCGGGCCGTCGTCGCTGACGATGACCGAGACGTCGCCGTTGCGGCGGATGGCGACACCGACGCCGATCAAGCCGCCCTCGCGGCCCGAGCGCGAGTGGATGTGGGCGTTGGTGACCAGCTCGGAGACGACCCGGCGGGCGCCGTCCTGGGCGGGGTGGCCGGCCAGGTGCCCGGCCACGTGGTCGCGGGCGATCCCGACCACGCGCGGGTCGTTGCCGGGCAGGGTCCAGACGGCCACGTCGTGCATGACGGTCTCCAGGAAGGTCGCGTTCACCGGGCGCCCTCCGTCCGCGTCGGGCGGGGCAGGAACGCGCAGGTGGTGGCGTGGTCGTCGACCCAGGCCAGGAGCACCGGCAGGATGTCGCCGGTGTGGCTGGCGGGGGTGTCCTTGCTGCGGCCGCAGCCGTCGCACGCCGCGTGGTGCATCCGGTTGCCCCCGCGACCGGAGACGGTCACGTCGATCGGGGTGCCGTGGCGGGTGATGGCCCGAGCCACCACGCCCTCGGGCCAGATGGCGGCGGCCTTGCGGGCGGCCAGCGCGGCGATGATGGTGGTGTCGCGGATGCTCATGCCGCCACCGCCAGCGCGATCTCGCGGTCGGCCTCCAGGAGCATCTCGCCGAAGATGTCGGCGAGGGCGTCGGTGCGGGCCAGCTCCTCCAGGTCGCCCACGAGCGGCTCCAGCAGCTCGGGGTCCAGGACCAGGACCAGGGGGTCGCGGTCGACGGGGAGCGGGATGTTGATCGCGGGGGCGGCCTGGAGGTCGGACACCGAGAGCCCGTGGTGGTCCATCCAGGTGGCCAGGTGCTTCATGAACGTGAGGCGGCACTCGGCCAGGCGCTCCTCGTAGGAGACGGGCGCCTCACCGTGCCCGAGGGCGTCCTCCATGAGGAGGTCGGGGGTGCGGGCCAGTGCCCAGGTGATCGCCCCGGGGTAGGTCTGGGCCAGCAGCTCGTCCAGCTGCTGGGGGCGCTGCTTGGCGCAGTGGCCGGTGATGGAGAAGATGGACACAGGACTGCTCCGCTCTAGTCGGTTGTGGTCCAGGCCCTCGGTGTTTGCTTGGCGGCTCACCGGGGGCCCTTCTTCTTGCCTGGGCGCTTGATCGCGCCCCGTTCAGTCATTACTGTAGGCACAGAAGCCGGGGTGTTCAAGCCTCTGCACCGACTGTTCCTACAAAAAATTTCTGAGCAGGGAGGCCATGGTGAGCAACAGCAACACGCCCCTGTGGGAAGGGCTGTACAAAGAGCTGCGTGAACGGATCGTTTCCCGCGATCTGCCGCCCAACAGCGAGGTGTCGAGAGAGATGCAGCTGGCCGCCCAGTACGGGATCAGCCGCACAACTGTCCGGCAGGCGCTCGCGCAGCTCCAGGCTGACGGCCTCATCACCCGCGGCATGGGCCGCCTGGGCAGGCGCGTGCGGGACCAGCGGCCGCTGGAATGGAACCTGTGCAAGTTCGAGCGCGGCGAGCGCCGCGACAACGCCTCCACTGGCATGGACGACTGGGCGGCGGCGGTGGCCGAGCAGGGCCGCGAGCCCCGCCAGGAGGTCAGCGTCTCCATCACGGTGCCGCCGGCCGACGTCGCCCTGGCGCTGGAGTTGGAGCCCGGAGCCCTGGCCGTGCGTCGCCACCGCGTGCGCTACGTCGACAACGTGCCTTATCAGCTGTCCGTCAGTTGGTTCCCGGAGTCCATCGCCAGGGACACGCTGCTCATGGAAGAGCGCGACATCGCTGTTCCCGGTGGGATTCTTCGTTCCATCGGTTGCCCCCAGGTGTCCATCCGGGACCGAATCGGGATCCGGATGCCCACCCCGGCCGAGGCCGACCAGCTCGACATCCCGACGGGCACGCCGGTCGGCGAGCACCACCGGACGGGCTACGGCGAGGACGGGCAGCCGATCCGCCACATGGTCA
The DNA here is from genome assembly GCF_039533685.1 of Actinocorallia aurantiaca. Taxonomy (NCBI): domain Bacteria; kingdom Bacillati; phylum Actinomycetota; class Actinomycetes; order Streptosporangiales; family Thermomonosporaceae; genus Actinocorallia; species Actinocorallia aurantiaca. The sequence goes on from NZ_BAAATZ010000044.1 coordinate 3,708, forward strand.
CCGTTTTCGGCGGCGACAAGCACTTTCTCGTCTACGAACTGGAGCTATGAGAGTGATCCGTAAGGGGACCTTGGACGACGCCGATGCGGTCGTCGCGCTGCGCGTGGAAGCCGAGACGTGGCTGCACGCCGCGGGTATCCAGCAGTGGGTCGACCGGGCCCGCGGCATCCGCAACATCCGCGACGGCCTGGCCGCCGGGAACACGTACGTGGTCGAAGAGCGGGGAGCGATCGTCGCATCCCTGACGCTGGCCGGCGCCGACCCAGACTTCTGGACCGCCGACGACGACCCCGACACCGCCCTGTACCTGTACAAGTTCATGATCGGCGCAGCCCACCGAGGCACCGGGTTGGGCGATCAGCTGCTGGACTGGGCGTGCGAGCAAGCTCGGGCCCGGGGCAAGCGTTGGTTGCGCTTGGACTGCTGGCGCGAGAACACGGCCTTGCAGCGCTACTACCTGCGTCGCGGGTTCAGCCATGTCCGCACGGTGGTTGTGCCGGGACGGGGGTCCGGCGCACTCTTCCAGCGGCCGGCTGCGGGCATCACGGTGCCAGAAGTTGTCCACAGCGCCGTGTGTCGATCGTAAGGATCACGTGGCAGACTGCCAGATCAGGCTGCACTGGGGCCTAGCTCTTCTTCAAAAATGAAGAGGGGCAGGGAGCTCGCAGCTCCATGCCCCTCTGATGTCTTCCACTCATCTCACTGACAGAAAGACGTATTACATGAGCGTACCCAAGTACGCCGACGTTTCGCGTACCCGCCCCTCGTTTGGGCGTCCGACGTCGGTCATGACCGTTCTCCGTGCCGCCGCCGCCATCGGGGGTGAGCGGTGAGCAGCAGCGCTTACCCGATCATCTGGGCGATCAAGCACGCTCCGGCCGCCGACGTCATCGAGCGGACGATCCTGATCGCGCTGGCCGACGCGGCCGACGCCGACGGGTGCAACTCGTACCGTTCGCTCCGCTCCCACCTGGAGATCCTGGTGGACGTCAGCAAGAGCACGTTCACCCGCCGACTGCGCGACATGGAGAAGCGTGGTCTGATCCGCAAGGACACCACCCCGCCCCCCGCCCGGTACCTGAAGATCCCCCCCTACCAGCGCCCTACCCGGTGGGAGGTGTGCATCCCCTACTCGTGGTGGTCCGACGCCCAGCGCGAGCAGATCCAGCGCGAGCGCGAGGACAAGGGACTGCCGCCGATCACCGCAGAGTCCCGTCCCGACCTGGCCGCGGCCCCGGCGAAACCGACACGCGCGGACAAGGGCAAGCCCAGCCCCCAGCGCGGTCGCAAGAAGAAGGCCCAGGCCGCCGAGGAGTCGACCGAAGCGTCGGCCGAGGAGCTGGCCGAGGAGCCGACCGAGAGCCCCCAGGACCCCGACGCTGATCCCGCTTCCGGCCGCGACGCCGAGGCCGAGGACGAGCTGCT
>NZ_BAAATZ010000045.1:0-7617 GCF_039533685.1 Actinocorallia aurantiaca
CCGCCTCTGTCCTCCCCCCGCCCCGCCCCCTCCATCCGCCGCGCCGCGATCATCGCCCGCCGCCGCCGCCGCACCGCCGCCCTCACCCTCCTGTCCCTGACGGCCCTGGTCACCGCCGTCTTCACCGCCGCGGCCTGGTGGATCCCCCTCCCCCCCACCGCCCTCCTCCTGTCCCACCTGGCCCTCCTCCGCACCGCCACCAAGATCGACCAGACCCGCCGCCGCGAGGCCTTCGAAGCCCGCCGCGCCGCCCTGGAGGCCACCCCCACGATCGAAGAGCCCCTCATCCCCACCGCCGAGATCATCACCTTCACCCCGCCCCAGGAGGTCTTCGACCAGTACGCCACCGAGACCGACACCCCCCGCCGAGCCGTCGGCGACTGACCCCCGCCCCGCCTTGCACGACCACCCCTCAAAGTTTGCTAAGGTTGACCCGTTCCTCGGGGATGTAGCGCAGTCCGGTAGCGCACTTCGTTCGCATCGAAGGGGTCAGGGGTTCGAATCCCCTCATCTCCACCCAGGACAAGGGTCGGTTCCGGTTACGGGACCGGCCCTTTTTTGATGTCTCTGCAGGGTTGTCGTCGGGTGGCTCTCGCAGGCTCGGTCCCTCGCTGCGCTCGGGGCTGCTGTTTGACCAGGGCTTCGCCCCGGACCCCGGCGAGGGGCTCCGCCCCTCCCGCACCCCGCCTTCGAGAACCGGTTTCCTTCTTCCCGCGAGGAGGGCGGTTCGTACTCCGTTCAGGGGCGTGCTTTCGTCTCGCGCGGCTCTTCGGGCCTGGCGGCCCGATCGCCGCGCTCCGCCTGTCAAGGCCGCGAGGTCTCGTGGCCGGCACTTTCATCAATGACCGGTCAGGCGGCCTGTCCTGGCTGGACGTTTGTCAGGTGAGCCTTCGACCGGGAAGCTGCTGAGGAACTCCCGTGATCGCGACGACCGGGTCGATGCGAGATCAATGCAGAGGGAACGATGCGGTCGGGCGACACGAGGCGATGAGCCTGGACCAGCCCGCGCCTTTTCTGGTGCTTTCTACGCCCCGACCCGTTCGGCGAGTTCCCGCAGCTCGGGGACGGGAGGGTCCTGCATGGTGAGCAGGTCGGCCACGAGCTGACGCACCATCCGATGGTTCTGCACCTGCTCCGGGGTCACTTCCTCGGCTTGCAGGAGCGCGGAGACCGCTTGGTCGATCTGCCGCCGCTGGGCATGAGCACGGGCCACGTCGATGAGCAGCCGCCCCCGCCGCTCGTCCGACAACGTCGAGGCGTCGACCGCCCCCGCGGCCCGAAGCGCATGCCCGGCGTCCCCGAGCTCAACCGCAACAGCGATCTCGTGAAGCGCGACGTTCGCCGGCCCGAACTCGGTGTTGTAGTGGTTGTGTCCGTCCCCGAGCCGCTCGGCCACCTCTCGGGTCCGTGCCAGATGCCCATAGGCCGCATCGGCTTCGTTCAGACGTGAAGCGGCAACAGCGCGTTGCAGGGTGAGCCCACCCCACAACGACATGGCCTCCGGTTGCCCCTCGTCGGCCAGGTGCCACAGCGCGTCCGCAGCCGTGCGGGCCGTCTCCTCCACCTGGTCGAAGTGCCGCGCACCCAGAAAGACGAACCCGAGCCGGAACGCCCCCGCGGCCATCAGCAGCGGATCGCCCGCCCGCTCAGCCGCAGCGATAGCCCGGTCAGCAGCGATCCACGCCGCCTCAGGTTCCACCAGCTTCGCCAACGCCGCCGAACACGCCTGGTAGGTGACGGCCAGAAACTCCGACAACTGCGCCCGCTGCTCTTGGGGAGCCGTCCGCACCGCAGTCTCCAGCGCAGGTATGAGGTCCCGAAGCAGGTCCGCCAGCTCCACATACCGGGCCGCGTGCGCCAACTCCCACGCTTTGTCCACCCGCTTCTGCAACTCCGCGACAGGTTGAGCCGGAGAGGCGTGCAGCATCGCCCGCAGCGAATGAGACCCCGAGAGCACCAGCCGCAGACTCGCCGCCCCCGGCATCTCCTCAGCGACCGCCGCCACGACGGGCGCATCAGCAGCCAGTTCCGCCAACGGCACTTCCAGCGCCTCAGCGACCGCCTCAAGGACCGACATCCGGTCCACCTTGCGGACACCGCGCTCGACCTGAGACACCCAGGCCACCGACCGATCGATCAGCCGAGCGAACTCCGCCTGAGACAACCCACGCCGCTTGCGCTCCTGGGCGATCTTGCGCCCCAGCGCCCGCTGATACTCCGTACTCACGAAGCGATCCCCTTACCGACCTGCGCCGTCACCCACTCGACCTCCACCGAGGCGAGCAGCTCCCCACGCCGAGCCAGGAACCGCTTGGTGTGCTCCTGCTCCTCGTGCGCATCGAACGCCGCCCGGTCCGCATACAGCTCGTAGAAGACCCGCCGAAGCGGCTCCCCCTCTACCAGGTGCGAGACGTACACCAACGTTCCAGGCTCCCGCTCCTTGATCCCCTCCAGCGTCTCAGCGACGAGCCGATCGAACGCCTCGGCGCTCTGTTGATCCTTGCAGGTGAACCGCACGACAAGCCCGAACACGAGCCCTCCCGATCACTGGACAACGAGACCCGTACCTATTGTGCGGCACTGATACTCAGTATGGGTTGTACTACTTCTACTATAGCCGTACTTTAAATATCAGTACAGCGCTCACCCTGTCCTTGACCTGCGAGATCGTGAGGCGGCCCCGATGACTCCTGCAAGCAAAGACGCGCACAACCCCATCAGCCCAACCCTCATCCAAGCCATCCGCGAAGGCCGGGTGGTCCCACCCCACACCCCCTTCACCGCCCTGGTTCCACGGGACCCGGCAGGCCCCTGGATCGCCGAGCGCCCCTTCAAGATCGACCCCTCAGGCGAAGGCGTGGCCGAAGCCCGCCGCTGGGCCCTCTCGCTCACCTCCCCCACCTGCGCCGCCCGTGACGAACTCACCCTCGTCCTCAGCGAACTCCTGGGCAACGTCGCCACCCACGCAGGCGGAGGCGAAGTCACCCTCACCCTCGCCCACACCCCAGAAGGCCTCACCGGCAACCTCGTCCACCACCAACCACCCACCAACGAGACACCCGAGATCCCCACCCAGATCGGCACCGAGATCGCCCACCTTCTCGGCCTCGACGACCAGGCCGACGACACCCTCATCTCAGCCCTAGCCGAAGGCGGCCGCGGCCTCTTCACCGTCGCCGCCCTCACCGCCGGCTCCCTCCACACCCACCAGGACGCCCACAGCACCACCACCCACTGGACACTCGACAGCTGCCACTGCCAGCCCGGTACCGAGGCCGCCTCATGAGCGCCGACCTGTTGGGAGTACTCCTACTCGCCCCGCCGTGCAGCGCGCTTCTGGCACCGCTCACCGCCTGGCAGAACACAGAGGCCCGGCCATGACACTTCTGGGAATCATCGGCATCGTGCTCCTGGCCCTCATGACGCTAGCCCTCCTCGCAGTCTTCGCCATCCTGCTCGTGCAGGACAGACACACAGGCAGACACCGATGAGCTGAACCGCAGCCACAGCCTGTCTGAGACGCGTGCGTCATGCTCTACAGCCATGACGAACGCCCCCAGTCAGTGGGAGCACTGGCTCAGCACACTGCCGCAAGACGAACGAAGCGCATTGATCGCGCTGCGAGACCACTTCGCCGGACTCGGCGCCGACGCGCCAGAAGACTGGGCCCAGTCGGAAATCAGCGAGGGCATCCCACAGCTGGCCCGCTTCCTCATCCTGCGGCGGCTATGGGACGAAGGCATCAACGGGTGGGAACAGCCCGGAGCGATCGAGAACCTCCCTGCAGCCCGCCGTCTCTTGGAGGGCGGAGCCGACCGCACCGATCTCATCAACACCATGCGCGCCTCAGCCTTCGAAGCAATCTTCATCGCGATCGGCATACTCGAGGGCCACTCCCAGGACCCTGATAACGCGATGCTTCCAGGCTGGTGTCTGCAAGAGACCGACCCCAAGGGTCACCCCACCGGACGGCGCATCGGCGGACTGTACGAAGACCTCCGCGGAACCGACCCATCCGGTCGCGACGCCGAAGACCTGTGGGCCTGAAGTACCCGGCCAGACTCCCCGAGCAGGACATGCCTCCCGCTACTCCGGATGAGAACTTTCTCTACGGGTTCAAGGGCGCCTCGCTACGCGAGCCGCCAGCCGACCGAGCGGCGCAGCGGGCGTGCGGCCTCTTCGGGCCGATCCCGCCGCACCGCCCGATCGGCTGTTTGTATTAGCGGAGGAATCCAAAGTCCGTCAGCGTCCTGCTTCAAACCAGGATTGTGGCGATGGGTCGTTGCCGCGGGTGTTGGGGTTCTAGCCTGGTTGCTATGGAAGCAGCAGGGTTGATTTTCACGGCGGTCGGCACCGTGGCAGGTGTTGTGGCAGCTTATTACGGGTGGGCCGCGGTACGAGCTCGCTCGCAATCGAGGGCTCAAGGTTCGAGGCCGCCTCTGCCTTCATCAGGTTCTAGGAGGGGTGAACCTGCGGGGTCTGTCTATGACGTGTTCGTCTCTTACTCGCATGATGATGCTGATTGGGTGATCCGGTTCGTGGAGCGACTTGAGGATGGGGGTTTGCGGGTCGCTCGTGATGAGGTGGTGTTCAAGCCGGGTGATGTGTTGGTGCACGCGGTTGAGCAGGCCATTCGTGACTCATCTCATGGGATCTTGGTGTTCAGCCCTGCATCGATGGCCAGTGGATGGGTGAAGCAGGAGTACGCCACGCTGATGCAGCGGTCGATCGAAAGCGGTCGCCGGTTCATTCCTCTGGTTATTAAGGACGTCGAGTTGCCAGAGTTCGCGGCGACCCGTTATTACGCCGACTTCCGGCAGATCTCCGGAACCGAGTATGACCAACTCGTCACTAGGGTGGCCGAGGCTCTGCGGAGCTGATGATCATGGCACACACGGCACGGGATGGTTTGTTTGGCTCGGCAGTGGGCGGCTGCGTTGGAAAGGGACACGAGCAGAGTGGCTGAAGAGCAGAGCAGCGAGGCGCAGCGGCGGTTGGATTTCTACATCAGCTATGCCGGGCCGGACCGGCTGTGGGCCGAGTGGATCGGCTGGCACCTGAAGCAGGTCGGCTACACCGTTGAGTTGGATGTGTGGGACTGGTTGCCGGGTGACAACATCATCCTCAGTAGGGAGAGCGCTCTGCGTCGGGCTGATCGGGTGCTGGCGCTGTGTTCGGCGGCCTACTTCGCCGGAAGGTTCACCGGCCAGGACTGGACTGCGGTCATGGCCGCCCAGAACCGGGAACCAGGCCGGTTGATCCCGATCCGGATCGAGAACATCGACCATGAGCAGCTTCCCGACATGTTGCGCACGGTGCAGAGCATCGACCTGTTCCACACCACCAAGACCGAAGCGCACCGGCGTTTGCTAGGAGGCCTTTCCGGCACGCTTAGTCCCGACGGTGACCCCCGGTTTCCCGGCCTATCCACTCCAGCAGAATCGGGTCCAGTCGGAACTTCGGGGCCTCGGCTGCCTGGTGCGGCCCGGCCGTCGAACTGGCAGGTCCCCACGCGTAATCCCGCCTTCACCGGCAGGGACGGTTTGCTGGTTGCCGTACGCGAAGCCCTCCTGAGCGCCCCCACCGGTCTAGTGGTGCTATACGGTCAGGGAGGAATGGGCAAGACCCAGCTGTCGCTGGAGTACGCGCACCGCTTCGCCTCCGACTACGACACCGTATGGGTGATCGACGCCGAGCAACCCGAACTCATCGCCGCTCAACTCGCGGATCTGGGGATCAAGCTAGATGCGACGACCTCTGCAGTAGAGGCGGAAACCGCGGCGAGGGTTGCAATCGCTGCGTTGCATGACGTGGAACGGTGGCTCCTCGTCTTCGATAACGTCGAAGACCCCGACTATCTGACCGGATATCTACCAGAGGGCCAGGGCCATGTGCTGGTCACCACACGCAATTCCGACTGGACCGAGTTGGGGGTTCTGGTCGCTGTCGAGGAATTCACTAGAGCCGAATCCATGACGCTGCTCATAGGTAGGGTAGCCGGGCTCAATCAGGCCGATGCGAACTCTTTGGCCGAGGACCTAGGGGACTTCCCGCTGGCTTTGGCCCAAGCCGCAGGGGTGCTCGCTAAAACGGGGATCCCCGCTGTCGAGTATAGGCGGCTCCTCGCGGACCAAGCGACTGAAGTGCTGGACAAAGGCTCGCCCCGCTCCTATGGGGTATCACTTGCCGCATCCACCCTCGTCGCCCTGGACAAGCTCACCAACACCGATCCCACAGCTGCGAGCTTGCTCTGTTTGTGTAGCCACCTGGCACCAGAGCCCATTCCGTTCGCCTGGCTGCACCGTCAGTCCACCGCCCTTCACGAGTCCGATACGGCCACCCCACTAGGGGAGCTACCCTCCAACCCATTCACAGTGGGCGACGCCTGCGCGCATATCAGCCACTACGGGCTAGGGCGCGTCGATCAACAGGGGCTACGCCTGCACCGCCTCACCCAGGCCATCCTCCGCGACCACACCCGCACTCACAGCACCGCCTACCACGCTGTCATCACCTCCATCCTCACTGCGGCCGCCCCCGGCAACCCCGACGACCCCAACACTTGGACGGCCTGGGCCCGTCTCACCCCCCATCTCATTACGGCAGAGCCTGCAACCACCCCACACGCTGAACTGCGTGCCCTTGCTACACGCGCCCTTCGCTACCTTCTGGCCAGCGGACAAGCCAACGCTGCGCTAACCCTGGCAACCCCCCTGCACGACAGTTGGACCGGCCTACTAGGTCCCGACGACCCCGACACACTCACCGCCGCCCAGCACCTTGCACACGCCCTCCACTACCGTGCCGACTACAGCACAGCCGGCCAACTCCGACAGGACACTCTGCAGCGGCGTCGCAGGGTGCTGGGTGATGACCACCCCGACACCCTGCAATCCGCCAACGACCTCGCCGTCAACCTGCATACCTTGGGACGGTACAAGGAAGACCTCGCTCTCGGTGAGGACACTCTGCAGCGGCGTCGCAGGGTGCTGGGTGACGACCACCCCGACACCCTGCGCTCCGCCCAAAACTTCGCCGCCACCCTGCATACCTTGGGACGGTACAAGGAAGACCTCGCTCTCGGTGAGGACACTCTGCAGCGGCGTCGCAGGGTGCAAGGTGACGACCACCCCGAGACCCTGCACTCCGCCCAAGGACTCGCCGCCACCCTGTATGCCTTGGGGCGGCGCAAGGAAGCGCTCGCTCTCGTTGAGGACACTCTGCAGCGGCGTCGCAGGGTGCTGGGTGACGATCACCCCGACACCCTGCAATCCGCCAACGACTTCGCCGTCGCCCTGTATGCCTTGGGGCGGTACAAGGAAGCGCTCGCTCTCGTTGAGGACGCTCTGCAGCGGCGTCGCAGGGTGCTGGGTGACGATCACCCCGAGACCCTGCGCTCCGCCCAAGGACTCGCCGTCACCCTGTATGCCTTGGGGCGGTACAAGGAAGCGCTCGCTCTCGGTGAGGACACTCTGCAGCGGCGTCGCAGGGTGCTGGGTGACGATCACCCCGAGACCCTGCGCTCCGCCCAAGGACTCGCCGTCACCCTGTATGCCTTGGGGCGGCGCAAGGAAGCGCTCGCTCTCGTTGAGGACACTCTGCAGCGGCGTCGCAGGG
>NZ_BAAATZ010000046.1:0-709 GCF_039533685.1 Actinocorallia aurantiaca
CGGCTGCTGGCCGCGCCGCCCGGCCCGCCCGGCCCGCCGCTGACCCCGCTGGACGCGGCCCGCGCCGTCGCGCGGGGCCTCGCCCCGGACACGCTGCTCGTCGAGGAGGCCATCACCTTCGGCGTCGTGCTGCGCTCGGTGCTGCGGCGCGACCTGCCGGGCAGCTACTCCCACACCATCGGCGGCGGCCTCGGCTCCGGGATCGGCCGCGCCGTCGGGCACGCCCTCGGCGACCCCGGCCGCCCGGTGGTCGCGGTCCTCGGCGACGGCTGCGCGCTGTTCGGCCTGCAGGGGCTCTGGAACGCGGCGTCCGGCCGGGTGCCGGTGACCTTCGTCGTGCTCAACAACGGCGAATACCGCACCCTCAAGCACACCCTTGACGACCGGGAGTCGCCCGCGTCCCGCGGCACCGGCCTGACCTTCCGGCAGCCCGCCCTCGACTTCACCCGGGCCGCGGCGTTCTTCGGGCTCGACGCCGTCCGGGCCGGCTCGGCGGACGAGCTCGCCGAGATCGTCGCGAAGGCCGGGCAGCGGGAGGCGCCGCTGGTCGTCGACGTCCCCATCACCGGATACGCGGAGGAGCGGCGATGAGCACCCTGGTCGACCTGACCGCCTCGGGCGGAAAGATCTTCGACGGGACATGGCGGGACGCCGGGGGCGGCGCGGCCGCCGTCAGGGAGCCGGCCACCGGCGCGGTCCTGGGCGAGGT
>NZ_BAAATZ010000047.1:0-60126 GCF_039533685.1 Actinocorallia aurantiaca
GCACCAGCGGCTCCCACAACTCCCACAGCTCATCGGGCACCAGCCGCAGACCCAGACTCGACATCAGCACGGTTCAGGATCATCGCCGTAGATCACCCGAAAATCCACGTAGGACACGGTCTTAGCAATACCGGAGATGAAATCGTTGAGGCGACTCTGAAGCCTGCCGAGCCGGCTCTGGATCCGGTCCATCAGTTCGTTGTAGTTCGCCTCGGTCTCGGCCGAGGAAACCGAACGCCGACTTGAGCGAGGTGGCACCCTTGAACTCCCGCGCGACGCGCCCCATGCACTCCGACGCCCCGGCCTGGTCGACCCCGCCGAGGTCTCCGGAAGCTCAACCGCAGCGCAGGTCCATGGAACCGCCTTCGCCTACTCGGCTGACCACGAGCCTGACGATGTTCCGGCCCTCGCGGTGTCCCTCGTCGGTGATCGAGGGCATCCTGTAGCCGTCGAGATCCTGGTCGAGGAGAGCATCAATCTTCTTCTCCGCGGCGGAGAAGGGCAGGAAGGTACTGAAGGTCAGGTCCGCGACGAAATAGCAGTAGCCCCCTGCCGCTCCCAGATTGTCGACCCGATGACCGTCCTCGACGACCCGCATCTCACCGTCTGCGGTCAGGGAATTCCCGAGATCTCTGGTGAACTCGGCCGCCTGCCGATTGTGCCGATGATACGGAGAGTATGCGAGTACGCCTATTCCGATCATCATGGCCGCTGTCGAAACGATGATCAGCCGCTTGAGGGGAATGTTCAACGGTCGGCTTTCTGAGGTGAGGGGTCGGGGTGCGGCGCTCATCCCCCTGAAGGGCGCGGGCTCGGTCCCGGTTGCGGAGAGGGGGCATGGGGTTGAGCATAGGGAAGGTTCAGGGAGTCGCCCCGCCCTGAGGAGCCGAGAGAGTCCAACGCGCGCTGCCGGTCCTCAGGACTGAGTCTTTCCCAGTCCTGCTGGACGTCGATCACCGGTGCCACACGATCCCAGTTCTCGGCACGGAGGCGAATATCGTGCTTCCGGTCCTCGGTGGAGTCTCCGTACTGGCGGTTCGCTTCTCGAGTGCCCTCATCGTCGCCGACCGCATACAGGAGGAAGGTCTGCTTATCACTCCACGGCTGTTCTTCGTCCTCGTTCTGAATGTCGGCGAGATACCGTGCGGTGAGGTCGAGAGCGAACTGGGGATCGTCCTCGATCCTCTCGGCGAGCTCCTGGTCGTTGTAGGAGCTGTACGGCCGTCCGTTCGAATCGGCCATCCCGTGTTGTGTGACGATGTCACGCGCGGTCTCGGCCTTCATATGGGAAATGCCCATCGATTTTGTTTCGTCGCGATATTTCTGGTAATTCTTATTGAATTCGTTTCCAAATTTCTCCGTGAGCGTAGAAAAGGGCCCATAGCCGCCGTGGTTCTGATACCACTGCTGTTCCTGCCAGAGGGTCATCAGCATGAGGCGGTCGGAGATGCCGTGCCGACGCGCCAGCTGCCGGGCGAGCTCCACCAGTCCCGGCGGCAGGTTCACGGGGTGGTCGCCGAAGTTCGCGAGCGTGTCAGCCAGTGACTTGGCGAGGTCGGTGCGCCCTTCGAGGTTGTCGGCGCCGAGGCGGGACAGGCCGCCGGCCAGTCTCTCGTCTGCGGTGGTGGCGAGCCGTACGGCTTCCTCGAACCGGTCATGGATTTTGGAGGCTTGCTGCCTGAGCTGTATCGACTCCACCATGTGCGCGGGATCGAGGGCGTCCTCCGCCCGGGGTTCGGGGAAGTGAAGGGCACCGTCGTCCCCTATCCGCAGGCGGATCGCAGAGGCGTCGGAGAGGGCGTCCTTCAACCGTTGTTTGGCGGCTCGCAGCTCGTCGTATCCGCCCCGCATGAAGCCCGCGACGCTTCCCGCCTGCGCCGCCGCCAGTTCCAGTCGGGTCGCCGGCCTGGAGATCTCCTTCCTGGCGGCGTCCGCGGCCAACCCTTTCCAGCCGGCTTCGTCCGTCTTGGCGACGACGTTGGTGTCGTACTGTTTCTGGGCGTCTTTGAGGGCTTGGGCGAACCTCTCCCACACTCCGGCCGTGGTAGCGAGCGGCTCCAGGTCCACATCACGCAACTGGGCGAAGGTCACCATCGTCAGCCGCCGACCTTCCAGATGGCATTGATGGCCCTGACGCTGTCGCTCTCGCTCTTCCTGTACGCCCTCACGGTTCTGGTGAACTTCGGGGACAGCGCTTCCACTGAGTCGCTGAGGACTTTGAGTGAGCCGTTCCACTCGCCTGCCATCTTGTCCATGGCGGGCCCCGACAGAAACCCGTCAAGTGCCCTGCTCGCGGTGTCCGCGGTGCGGATCGGCTTCGGCAGCTTCTCGCGAACCGATGATGAGACGTCCTCTGCGGCCTGGGCCGCCTGGTTCAAGCTGTCCAGGTCCGAGAAACTCACCTCGCCGGCCCCCCCGATACCGCTTGGCGGGCGAACGGGAGCCAGAGGAGGGTGGCCGGGCCGGGGAGAGGGTGCCGGGCTCGGGTCTCCGTTGAGCAGCCTTTCGAACAAGGTGTCACCACTCATACGGGCGTCTCTCCTCACAGGAGCAGGGGAAAAGCATCATCATGGCGATCATCAGCGAGAGCCGTCTTCTTTCCTTTTCCTTCCTGCTCAGCGAACAAGTCGCTTATCCGACAGGGGACACCACTCTGAGTTTCGTTCCGCTTCTTCCTGGAGAGTGAAAAGAATTCACTCGGCATCTCTGACTCTTCACGTGAGGTTGGCCGCTACCGGCCGCGCGAGCGCCCCTTCACCGAAGTCGTGTAGCAGCGCGGTACATCCCGGAGTGGAGGTCCTCGTCCTGGCCGAGCGGGTACGCGCGGCCCGCGGCGCCGATCGCGGGGCGCTGGTGGACTTCTCGGTCACCGACGTCTCCGCCTGACCTCCCATCGGATTTCGAGGGCAGCGGAAGACGGAGCGGTGACGCGTCGTGGTGAAATCCGGGATTCGTCGGCGGTATCCGCTAGGCACAATTTCCGCTCGGCACGTGCGTGCGCGGTGAATACCGCCCGGTTGTCCGCCGGATTCGTCTCGCCGCCCTGCTTGCGGGGCGGCTATTACGGTGAGGGCGTGCGCGAAGAAGCAAAGATGTCCTCGCAAGGTTCGGGTGGGCGCTCGGTGGCGGTGTTCGTGGCGCTGGTCGTCGCCATGAGCGTGGTGTTCTACCTGGCGGGGCCTTTGCTGGGTGCGCTGGCGGGGACGGGGGACGGCACGCTGCCCGCCAGCGCGTTGATGTTCGTCTGCCCTGGGCTGGCTGCGGCGTTCCTGGTCTACCGGCGTGTGGGAGCGCGCGGGCTGCGGCAGTGGCTCGGCTCCACGCTCGCTCTCAGGGCGGGCGGCGGGGCGGCCTGGTATGCGGTCGCGGTGCTGCTGATGCCGCTGATCGTCGTCACGGCCCACCTGCTCTCCCCACAGGGCGGACCGGCCGCACCGGACTCTGTCCAATGGTCTCTGCTGGTGCCGCTGGCCGTCGTCTACCTGGTGAGCGCGACGGGGGAGGAACTGGGCTGGACGGGCTACGCCACAGCGTCTCTGCAACGGCGTTACGGCGTCTGGGGTGCCGGGGTCCTCTTGGGGGTCGTCTGGGCCGTGTGGCACATCATTCCGTACTGGCAGGCGGGCCACGGGCCGTCCTGGATTCTCTGGCAGTGCCTCTTCACAGTCGGATTCCGGATCCTTCTGGTGGGGTCGTACGACCGCGCGGGTGCGAGCGTGCCGGTGGTCATCGTGTGTCACGCCTCCTACAACGTCGCCTGGTCGCTGCTGACGGGTTCCGGCGCGCACTACGATCCGGCGGCCACCGCGCTGCTCACCCTCGTCCTCGCCGGCCTGCTGGTCGTCATCTCCAAGGCCGTGCGGCCTTTCCGGTCTCTGAGGAACCGGTTCGCCTCCGGGGATTAGGCTTTCCACGCTCTGCTCGCGTAGGCGGGCAGGTCTTCGCGTGGTTCCGCGCGGTGTGGAAGGGGAGGCGGGCACGTGGAGATCCGAAGGGCGCAGGGACGTACCGTTCGGATGGCCGCGGGGCTCGGCGCCGTCGCGGCCGCGGTGGTGACGGTCGTGTTCGCGACGATCGGCGACGGTGTCGGCGACGAGGCGCCGGGGCTGCGCGGTGCCGTCCTCGAGTACGGGCACACCGCGGTCTGGGGTCTGCTCACGGCGGCGCTCGCCGTCACCGCCGCCGACCGAGGTCCTCGGTGGCTGCCGCGCACGATCGGTTACGCGAGCCTCGCCGTGTACGCGGGCTTCCTGGCCGCCCTCGTCTTCGGAGGGAAGTAGCCGGTCCGGCGGGCCGGGCTCGCACCTCGGAGCGGGCCCTGCCCTTCCCGGGGTGCCGCAGGCGTCGTGAGAGCGTCGCCCTGGTGGGCGTCCTCCGGGCGGGAACGAGTGGGCTTCGCTGAAGCGGACCCCTCACGCCATGCAGATTTGTCGCGATACGTCGGGCTCGGATCGGATCCCCCGCCAGACTTGTTCGAATCTTTGCGGCATACCCGGCAGCCCTTAACCCAGATCCGGCAATACGAAAGAACAGCCAGAAATCGACCGACCGCAGAAGAGAAATCACGACATGTGACGATTCCAAGAGGAATGGCTCTCCGGCGGTCGGTCCGGGAGCCGGCGCACGAGGAGGACGGAATGCCCGAGCCCAGCGCGGCGCAGAAGGCCATCGGCGATTTCGCGCCGAAGCTGGTCCAGCTCACCGACGACGTGCTGTTCGGGGACGTGTGGGCGCGGCCCGGCCTGTCTCGGCGGGACAGGAGCCTCGTCACGGTCTCGGCGCTGATCGCCCTCTACCGCACCGACCAGCTCCGCTTCCACCTGCGCCATGCCCTGGACAACGGGCTCACCAAGGACGAACTGGTCGAAGCCGTCGTCCATCTGGCCTTCTACACCGGCTGGCCCAACGCCATGAACGCGATCTCCCTGCTGAAGGAGCTCGTCGAGGGTTCCGGCCAGACCGAGTCACGCACCTGAACAACGACGAAGGAGCCGAACCGATGGCCGCTTGGACAGACGACGAACTCACCAGGATCGGCGACGCGGAGGAACTGCGACTCCAGTCCTCCCGCCGCGACGGCACGCTGCGCGACCCGGTGACCATGTGGGTGGTCCGCAACGGCGACGACCTGTACGTCCGCTGCATGAACGGCCCGGACGGCGCCTGGTACCGAGGCGCCGAGACCCGCCACGAGGGCCACGTCTCGGCCGACGGCGTGGAGAAGGACGTGGTCTTCGCCGACGCCGACCACGCCTTGGACGGGCAGATCGACGACGTCTACCGCGCCAAGTACCGCCGGTACAGCAAGGACATCGTCGACGGCGTCGTCAATCCCGCATCCCGGGTCGCCACCATCAAACTCGTTCCGCGCTGACCCGACGACGACCGTGGGGCTCGCCCTGTATGCGACCCGCACCCGCAGGCCTTCCATCCACGCCGCCGACCGGCGGCGGATCGTCACTATGACGGGCGGATGTTCGAGTCCGCTCCTTCTCCCGAGAATGCGATCGCCCCGCAAGTGGCCCGGGACGACGTCGAGAAGGACGTGATCTTTGTAGGCGCGGCGCCGTCGGCGGTCTCACCGGAGGCTCGCCGACCGCGTGAAACCTACGTGACTCAATGCTCCCGGCCGCGTCACACAACGGAAATCTTCGGTGTCCAGACTCGCCGTGAAATGCGTAGTCACCGCATGCCGGTGCGCGTCCGCGGAGCCCTGCGGGGCTCCCACGGCTGAGGAGTGACCTCGTGTCCTATGTGAGTCCGCCCGAGTTCGTGCAGAAGATGATCGACGCAGGTGAGAGCAAAGCCTTCATGTCGACCCGAGATACGATGATCCGCGCGTACATGGCCGGTGCGGTTCTCGCGCTGTCCGCGGCGTTCGCGGTCACGGTCACCGTGCAGACGGGCGAGGCGCTGCTCGGCGCGGTGCTCTTCCCGGTCGGGTTCTGCCTGCTGTACCTGCTGGGATTCGACCTTCTGACCGGTGTCTTCACCCTCGTCCCCCTCGCGTTGATCGACAGGCGGCCCGGTGTCACGCCGCGGTCGGTCCTGCGCAACTGGGGGCTGGTCTTCACCGGCAACTTCGCCGGGGCGCTCACCGTCGCGGTCATGATGGCCGTGATCTTCACCGTCGGGTTCTCCATGGAACCGAACGAGATCGGCCGGCAGATCGGCTCGATCGGCGAGGGCCGGACGGTCGGGTACGCCGAGCACGGCGCCGCCGGGATGCTGACCCTGTTCGTCCGGGCGGTCCTGTGCAACTGGATGGTCTCCACCGGCGTCGTCGCCGCGATGATGTCGACGTCCGTCTCGGGCAAGGTGATCGCCATGTGGATGCCCGTCATGCTCTTCTTCTACATGGGCTTCGAGCACTCGATCTTGAACATGTACCTGTTCCCGTCCGGCCTGATGCTCGGCGGCGACTTCTCGATCATGGACTACCTCGTGTGGAACGAGCTCCCGACCGTGGCCGGCAACCTCGTCGGCGGCCTGACGTTCGTGGGGCTCACGCTGTACGCGACGCACGCCCGCACCGCTGGGAGCTTGGACCGCCCGACCCCCCAGAAGATCGACGCACCGGTCAAAGTAGACGCGTAACACGCTCACAGGCCTCCCGTCCGCGCCGCCGATCGTGATCGACGGCGCGGACGCCGGAGAATTCGAGACCAGGAGAGCCGGGACCGGCCGAGGGATATTCCGTGGCGGCTCCTGGAGGTCGTTCGGTAGCCTGGTGACATGCAATACCTCTTCTTCCTCTGAGGATGACGACGTCGGCCGCTGATGCTGACCCGGTTCTGCCCTGATCGACGGGCCCGGGCGCGGCCGGACGTTCCTGACGTCGTCTCTCACCTTTCACGGGCCTCCCCACCCCACGTCGGTGCGCGCGGGGGCCCGGTCCTCGGAGGAAGCATGTCCATCGGCATTTCCCTGCCCACCCGTGCGCGGGCCCATCTCAACGCCACCGACGTGTGCCTCGCCCGCGGCGGCCGGCCCGTCCTGACCGGCGTGAGCCTCACCATCTCCCCCGGCGACCGCCTGGGCGTGGTCGGCGAGAACGGCCGCGGCAAGACCACGCTGCTGCAGGTGCTCGCCGGAACCCTGCCGCCCGACTCCGGCTCCGTCCACCGGGTCGGCACCATCGGCATCGCCGACCAGGAGATGCCGGTCGGCGACGACCGCACGGTCGGCGACCTGATCGACGTCGAGCTCGCGCAGGCGCGGGCCGTGCTCCGCGCGTTCGAGGCGGCGACGCTCGCCCTCACCGAGGGACGCCCCGGCGCCGAGCGGGACTACGACACGGCGCTCGCGGCCGCGGAGTCCACCGGCGCCTGGGACGCCGACCGCCGCGTCGACATCTCACTCGCCGCCCTCGGCGCGGTCACAGACCGGGACCGTCCGCTGAGGGCCCTGTCCGTCGGGCAGCGTTACCGGGTCCGGCTCGCCTGCCTGCTGGGCGCCGGGCACGACCTGCTGCTCCTGGACGAGCCGACCAACCATCTCGACGCGAGCGGCCTCGACCATCTGACCGTCCGGCTGCGTGAGCACCCGGGCGGGGTCGTGCTGATCAGCCACGACCGCGCCCTGCTGGCGGACGTCGTCACGTCCGTGCTCGACCTCGACCCGACCAGCGACGGGCTCCCCCGCACCTACGGCGGCGGATACACCGGATACCGCGAAGGCCGCCGCGCCGAGCGGGAACGCTGGGAGACCGCGTACCGCGACCAGCAGAACGAACGCCAACGCCTCGCGCAGGACCTGTCCGCCGCCCAGAACCGCCTGTCCACAGGGTGGCGGCCGGACAAGGGAACCGGCAAACACACCCGCGCCACCCGTGCCCCCGCACTGGTACGGGCCGTCCACCGGCGGCAGGAGGACCTGGAAGCCCACGTACTCGATGTCCCCGAACCCCCGCTGCGCTTCCAGATGCCGCCGCTGGAAGCACCGCGGGGAGTCACGCTCCTGCGGGCCGACGAGGTCAGGGTGGACGGCAGGCTCGAAACTCCCCGATCCGTTCACCTGCGTTCGGGGGACCGCCTCGTGGTGGCAGGCCCCAACGGCTCCGGCAAGTCGACCCTCCTGGCCGTGCTCGCACAGACCCTGACACCCGATTCGGGGACCGTGCAGCTCAAGCGGGGCGTCCGTATCGGCCTGCTGGCACAGGAGTCGTCGTCTCCGTCACGACGGCGGGCCTTCGAGGTCTACGACGCCGCCGTGGGCCGCCTCATCAGCTCCGGCGCCCTCGCCGAAGGCGACCGGATCGGCCTCGCCCGACTCGGCCTGCTGCCTTCCGAGGCCGCGCACCTCCCGGTGAACGAGCTGTCGATCGGCCAGCGGCGCCGACTCGACCTGGCCCTCCTGCTGGCCGCCCGGCCCCAGGTCATCCTGCTCGACGAGCCGACGAACCACGTGTCCATGTCCTTGGTCGAAGAACTCACCCAGGCCCTGGCCGCCACGGACGCGGCGGTGGTCCTGGCCACCCACGACCGCCAGCTGCTCCGCGACACCGCCGCCTGGCCGCACCTGCAGGTCTGACCGCGGCCGGTCGGGAACGACCGGAGGCCTCGGGGAAGGAAGCCGTCTACCTGGAGGAGAACCACTTCCGCCCGCAGCCTGTCGTTCGCGCCCGCTTCTCGTGTCGGTCATCCGACTGTGACATTCAAACGGAGCCCATGACGACGTGCTCCTCACGTCCATGGTCGAGCCATGTCTCCGCAGGTGGCGGAGGCATGGCTCGACCGGTGGTGGTTAGGGTGGGGTATGGCGTCCGGGCATCGGGGGAGCACGGTCGGTCTGGTGCTTCATCCGACGAAGCCGGTGGACCGGTCGGTCGAGACGATCATCGAGTTCGTGCGCGGTCGCGCCGTGCGGGTGCTGGCACGTGAGATCGACCGGGACCGGGTGCCGGGAGGGGTCGGCCTCGTGTCCGATCGTGCGTTCGTGGCCGGTGTGGACGTCGTCGTGGCGTTGGGGGGCGACGGCACGATGCTGGGCGCTATGCGGTTGATGGTCGACCGGCCCGTTCCGGTTCTGGGGGTCAACTACGGAAATCTCGGTTTCCTCGTCGAGGTGACCCCGGATCGGCTGCCCTTGGCGCTGGCGCGGCTCACCGCCGGCGACTTCACCATCGAGCAGCACGGATGCCTGGAGGTGGACGCCGCGGGCGCCGAGATCGGAACTCGGTTCGGTTTCAATGACGTGGTGTTGGGCCGGCCGGACCGCATCGGGGCGGTTTCCGTTGATCTGGTGGTCAACGACCTGCGGTACGGCTATTACCGGAGTGACGCAGTGGTCGTCTCGACGCCGACCGGCTCCACCGCCTACAACTACGCGGCGGGCGGCCCGATCCTGTCGCCCTCCTCCGACGCCGTCGTCATCACCCCGGTCGCTCCCATGTCCGGCATCAGCCGGCCGGTCGTGCTGGGAGCGCAGGACCGGGTCCGCTTCACCGTGGCGGCGGACAGCGTGTCCGTCGTGGTCGACGTCGACGGGGCCCCGGTCGGCGAGCTCGGACACGGCGACCTGCTGACCGCCGCGATGCGCCTGGAGGCGGCGCAGGTCGTGCGGTTCTCGACGGAGGAGCACGCCAGCCGGAACAGGATCAAGTTGAGCCTGCTCGACCTGCCCCTGCGCCCGGACCAGCTGCTGGAGCTGATCCCGCCGGAGCTGCGCCGTGACGCCGAGTCGTTCCGGGACGGCGAACCGGACCCGGCGCCGGGGAGCGGCGACATGGCCGAGGGCGATACCCGGGACTGATTCCCCGCCTTTGCTCTGTTCTTCACATTCTGTTTTCACCGTCCCGTGTGAAATTAACCGATACATCCCACGCGGGACAGCAAAAGGCGAACCTCGGCACCGAAGTCACGTTTTCCACGTGACACTTTGTAGACAGATTCCTTACCCATCCGCCTATCTCTCGAAATTCGCCTTTCTCGGAACTACCCTGAACCCGTTAGCGCGCCCGCGCGCTATCGCGGGCGCGTCCGTCCCCAACGGAGGAGCCCAACACATGGAAACGTCGAAACACGTGGGCGGACGCAGGGGCCGCCGCGAGGAGACCCCGAGCCTGTTCCGTCGGTTCGAAGAACGCTCCGACGGCGCGCTCGTCTTCACCTCGGCGGCCCCCAGATCCTGGATCAAGTGCAAGTACCAGAACGAGGAGCTCATGTACCGGGCACTCACACGGCTCTCCGAGGCGGCGCCCCTGTGGAGGCTGCGAGGCGGCGACATACACGGACGCCTCCACGACTGGCTGATGACGACGTTCGGACTGCGGTACTCCCCCATCGACAAAGGCCTGAAGATCAAGGGACTGGACAAGTTCGAGTTCGGAGAACACCAGTACAGCCGGGTCCACCACATCAAACTGGAAGACCACGTGGCCCCGTCGCGGGTCGGGAGGATCTATTTCGCCCTCGACACCCGTGACCGCCGCTGGATAGTCGACCACGTGGGCCTGAAGCTCTACGACCTGTAGCCCTCGGGTCGGTCAACGCCCCCGGCACCCGCACGGTGCCGGGGGCTCGCCGTTTCCCCCGCGTCAGGAAGCGGTCACTGCTCGACCAGGGCCGTCGGGCCGAGGAGGACCTTGAGGTCGCCGGCGAAGGCGCCGTTGCGCAGGTCGACCTTGTAGTCGGGGAGGTTGAGGAGGACCTTCCGGCGGTTGAGCTTCTCCAGCAGGATGTGGACGGGGGTGTCGCCGCGGTGGGTGCGGAACATCTGCTTCAGCTCGGCGACGAGGGCCCGGTCGACCCGGTCCTCGCGCAGCGCGATGGTGATGGGTTCGCGGCCGCCGTCCTGCGGGACGTTGGAGATGTCGAGGAACTCGATGGCGACGGCGTTGAAGCTGACGCTGGACTCCTCGCCGTTGTCCCGGATCCGGATCTTGCCGGCGACGGAGACGACGAGGTCGGGCGCCAGGTTGTCGCCGTACAGCTGGTAGGTGGCGGGGAAGCAGGGCACCTCGATCGAGCCGTCATGGTCCTCGATCTTGAGGATCGACCAGACGTTGCCCTGCTTGGTGACCTTCTTGTCGACGCCGGAGATGATCCCGGCGATCCTGATCTCGCCGCGTTCGCGGTCGGCGTCGCCGTTGAGGATCTGGGCGATGCTGTAGTCGCGGTTGCGTTCCAGGACGCGTTCGGCCCCGTTGAGGGGGTGATCGGACACGTACAGGCCGAGCATCTCCCGCTCGAACGCGAGCTTGACCTTCTTGTCCCATTCCATGGGCGGCACCACGACGGTGAAGGCGTCGTCGCCCGCGTCGGTGTCCTCGAAGGCGCCGAACAGGGAGTCCTGCCCCATCGCCTCCTTCTTCTTGACGTCGATGACCGAGTCGATGGCCTGCTCGTGGATCTGGTGCAGCCCGAAGCGGGGGTGCTCGAGGCCGTCGAACGCGCCCGCCTTGATGAGGGACTCGATGGTCCTCTTGTTGCAGACCACCGCCGGGACCTTGGTGAGGAAGTCGTTGAAGTCGTTGAACTTCCCGTGCTCCTCGCGGGCGGAGATGATCCCGTGGATGGGGCCCTCGCCGACGTTCTGGACGGCGCCGAGACCGAAGCGCACGTCGTCTCCGACGGCGGCGAAACGCAGGTTCGACTCGTTGACGCAGGGCGGCAGGACGCGGATCTTCATGCGGCGGCACTCGGCGAGGTAGATCGCCATGCGGTCCTTGTTGTTGCCGACCGAGGTGAGCAGCGCCGCCATGTACTCGGCGGGGTAGTTGGCCTTGAGATAGGCGGTCCAGTAGGAGACGAGCCCGTATCCGGCGGTGTGCGACTTGTTGAAGCCGTAGGAGCTGAACGGTTCCAGCACGTCCCAGACGGCCTTGGCCATCTCTTCGGTGTAACCGTTGTCGACCATTCCGGAGGAGAACGTGGCCCACTGCTTGTCCATCTCCTCCTTCTTCTTCTTGCCCATCGCGCGACGGAGGATGTCGGCGCCGCCGAGCGTGTAGCCCGCCAGCTGCTGCGCGATGGCCATGACCTGCTCCTGGTAGACGACCAGGTGGAAGGTCGTGCCGAGGATCGGCTCCAGGGCGTCCTTCAGGTCCGGGTGGATCGGCGTGATCGCCTGCTTGCCCTCCTTGCGCAGGGCGTAGTTGACGTGCGCGTTGGCGCCCATCGGGCCGGGGCGGCCGAGCGCGAGGATCGACGAGATGTCCTCGAACCGGGTCGGGGCGATGAGCTTGGTGAGGTCCCTCATCATCGTCGAGTCGAGCTGGAAGACCCCCAGCGTCTCGCCGCGGGCGAGCACCTCGTAGGTCTTCTTGTCGTCCAGACCGAGCTTGAGCATGTCGAGCTCGACCCCGCGGTTGAGTTTGACGTTCTCGACCGCGTCGCCCAGGACCGTCAGGTTGCGCAGGCCCAGGAAGTCCATCTTGAGCGCGCCCATGTCCTCCGAGCTGGGCCCGTCGAAACCGGTGATGCGGGCGCCGTCGTCGGGCCGCTGGAAGATCGGCATGACGTCGACCAGCGGCTGGGACGACAGGATGACGCCGGCGGCGTGCACGCCGGTGCCGCGGGTCAGTCCCTCCAGGCCGAGGGCCGTGTCGATGACCTTCTTGACGTCCGGATCTTCCTCGTAGAGCCTGCGCAGCTCCGTCGCCTCGGCGTACCGGGCGTGGTTGGGGTCGAAGATGCCGGTGAGCGGGATCTCCTTGCCCATGACGGCGGGCGGGAACGCCTTGGTGATCTTCTCCCCGACGGCGAAGGGGTAACCGAGGACGCGTCCGGCGTCCTTCACGGCGGCCTTCGACTTGATCGTCATGTAGGTGATGATCAGGCTGACGTTGTCCTCGCCGTACTTCTCGGTGACATAGCGGATCATGTCACCGCGCCGGCGCTCGTCGAAGTCCAGGTCGACGTCGGGCATCGAGATGCGTTCGGGGTTCAGGAACCGCTCGAACAGCAGGCTGTGCTCGATCGGGTCGAGCTCGGTGATCCCCGTGACGTAGGCGACCATGGAGCCGGTGGCCGACCCGCGGCCGGGCCCGACCCAGATGCCGCTGTCCCGGGCGTACTTGCAGATGTCGGCGACGACGAGGAAGTAGCCGGGGAAGCCCATCTCCTCGATGACCGACAGCTCGTACTCGATGCGCTCCTGCACCTCGGCGGGCACCGGCTCGCCGTACCGCTGGACCGCCCCCCTCCGGCACTCCTTGCGCAGCCACGTCATCTCGGTCTCCCCCTCGGGGACCGGGAACTTGGCGGCGAGGTCGCGGTGGGCGAAGACCTCGTCGTAGGACTCGACGCGCTCGGCGATCAGGAGGGTGTTGTCGCAGCCCTCCTTCCACAGCGCGTCGTGGTCGAGTTCGCGCATCTCCTCGGCGGAGCGGATGTAGTAGCCCTGGCCGCTGAACCGGAACCGGTCGGGGTTGGCGATCTGGGAGTTGGTGCCGACGCACAGCAGCGCGTCGTGCGCGGAGGCCTGGTCCTCGGTGACGTAGTGGGAGTCGTTGGTGACCAGCGGCGGGATGCCGAGCTTCTTGCCGATCTCCAGCAGCTGGGAGCGGACGGCGGTCTCGATCGCGATGCCGCCGTGGTCCATCAGCTCCAGGAAGTAGTTCTCCTTGCCGAAGATCTCCTGGTACTTGGCGGCGTGCTCCAGCGCCTTGTCGAACTGCCCGAGCCGCAACCGGGTCTGGACCGCGCCGGAGGGGCAGCCGGTGGTGGCGATGATCCCCTCGTGGTATTCGTCGAACAGCTCGTCGTCCATGCGGGCGTACTTCTTCATGTGGCCCTCGAGGGACGCCAGCGAGCTGATCTTGAAGAGGTTCCGCAGCCCCTGGGCGTTGTAGGCCCACATGGTCTTGTGCAGGTAGGTGCCGCTCGCCGACACGTCGCCGCCGAGGCCGGTCTGCTCGTTGAACTTGCGCTGGTGCGGCTCGCCCCAGAAGACGGCCTTCTTGTGGAAGCGGGACGCCGGGCTGACATAGCCCTCGATGCCGATGATCGGCTTGATCCCCGCGCCCTTGATCTTCTTGTGGAACTCGTACGACCCGAACATGTTCCCGTGGTCGGACATCGCGATCGCCGGCATCTCCAGCTGCGACACCCGATCGGCCATCTTCCCGATCTTCGCCGCACCGTCCAGCATCGAGTACTCGGTGTGAACATGCAGGTGAACGAACGAATCAGCCACAGCAGATCTCGGCCTTCCGGAGTCAAGCGAGCGGTGTCCCAACTCTACCGAGACACCGCACCGGCCACCCCCCGTCACACGAGACGGGGCTTGATCATCAGGGTCCGGCCTCTGCCGTGCCCGGTCGCGGTGAAGACCGAAACCGGACGGTCAGCGGGCCAGGGCCTGGGAGACCTTCGCCGCCGTCTTCTCCGCGAACCGCCGGCTCTCCTTCTCGTTCGCTCCGGTGAAACGGAAGATCACCTCGGCCTGGTACACGCCGCGTCCGACGCTCAACCGGTCGACGACCTTCGCCGGCTGAAAGCACGCCACGTCCTTGATGTCGGGAAGGCGTTCGCACTCCTTCTTCTCCATCCTCTTCAAGATCTCCTCGTAGGCCGTCTCGCCCTCCTTCACCGGGGGAATGGCGCTCACCCTGACGGTGAGTGAGGAGACCCCGCCCTCTTCGGGCTCCGTCCACTTCTCGCAGGAAACGCTGTGGTCGTTCTCCGACCGGTCCTTCATCGCGAGCGCGTTCCCCTCCAGAAGCCGGAGTCCCGGTTCGTCCACCAGCTCGCAGGCGTCGGGAAATGAGACCGGCGTGCTCTCCTTCGTCAACGACTCCTGGAACTCATCGAGGCCGTTCAAGCCGGGCTGGGCCGGGGACTCCGACGAACACCCCGCCACCAGCGCCGCGGCCAAAAGGAAACCCGCAGTCCATCTCATGTCGCCTGCTTCCGGGGGAAGAAAAGGATCAGGTGATTATGGGAGGTCCTGAAAAGAACGTCCACCCTCGGAGGACGGGGCGCAGAAACAGCACGCACGCTTCGGGCAAAGACTCGCCCGTGAAGCGGTGACCGGAGCGGAGGACGGGGAGGGTGACCGAGAGCATCGTTTTCCATGCTCTGGACTCCGGCCCCACCGGGCGGTCGCACGGCGGCCGCGGCCTCACCGGGGGCTGAGCGGACCGATCAGGAGAAGCGATGGTCGTCGACCCGGGACTGTGGCAAGAAGAAGAGCCCTCCCGCCGCAAGCGCAAAGGGCGGCGCGGCGGACTGGCCGTCATGGTCTCACTGCTCTTCCTCCTCGCGGTGATCGGCGGGGGCGGCTATTTCGGATACAGCAAACTGCGGGGGCACATGCCCGCTCCGGACTACTCCGGGCAGGGCGCGGAAGTCGTCACCGTCGAGGTGGTGAAGGGCGACTCCACCGCGGCGGTGGGGCGGAGGCTGCGGGAAGCGGGGGTCGTCAAGTCCGTCGACGCGTTCACCATCGCGGCGGGTGAGAAGCTCCGGACGCTTCAGCCCGGGTTCTACCGGGTGAGGAAGCGGATGTCGTCGGAGAAGGCCGTCGCGGCTCTGCTCGATCCGAAGTCCCGGATCGGTGTCGTGCACGTTCCCGAAGGCCGGTGGGCTTCGGAGATCTACGCGCAGTTGTCGGAGGCGACGGATATCCCGGTCAAGGAGTTCGAGAAGGTCGATCCCGCTTCACTCGGCCTTCCGGAATTCGCGGGAGGCAAGGTGGAGGGGTACCTCTTCCCCGGACGCTACGACCTTCCGCCGGACGCCACCGCCGGTCAACTGCTCGGCATGATGGTCGAGCGGTTCAAATGGGAGACGCAGAAGGTCGACTTCACCAAAGGGAAGGCGCTGGGGCTCGATCCGGCCGAGGTCGTCACCGTCGCCAGTCTGATCGACGCGGAGGCGGGGCGGCCCGAGGACCGCCGGATGATCTCGCGGGTCGTCCA
This sequence comes from Actinocorallia aurantiaca, assembly GCF_039533685.1. Lineage (NCBI taxonomy): Bacteria > Bacillati > Actinomycetota > Actinomycetes > Streptosporangiales > Thermomonosporaceae > Actinocorallia > Actinocorallia aurantiaca. The sequence goes on from NZ_BAAATZ010000047.1 coordinate 15,866, forward strand.
CAATCGGTTGAAGATCGGCATGCCGCTCCAGTTCGATCCGTCCGTGCTGTACGCCCGGCAGAAGCGCACCATCGACGTGCGAGAACGGCACCAGGAAATCGACTCGCCCTACAACCTCTACCGGCACAAGGGGCTGCCGCCGGGGCCGATCTCCAATCCCGGGCTCGCCGCCATCGAGGCCGCCATGAACCCGGCCGACGGGAAGTGGCTCTACTTCGTCACCGTGAATCCGACCGAACGCCGCACCGAATTCGCGTCGTCCTACAACGAGTTCCTGAAGCTCAAGGCGAAGTTCGACCGGTGGCTGCGGGAGAACCCCCAACCGCAGAACTGACGGCTCAGTACGGCTTGGCGATGGTGCCGCTGGTGCCCCACCCGTCGTAGGCCACCTTGTAGAAGGACTTGTAGAAGGTCTCTCCGCCGTTCACCGCGGTCCGGAGGTTGAGGTCGAGGCTTCGGGGCAGATGCCCGGCGGACAGCAGGATGGTGAAACTGACCGTCAGGCCGGAGCCGCCGGTTCCCTCGTAGAAGGCGCCGACCGCCGGGTCCTCGGCGAGAGACGCGCCCTGGGCCTCACCGCTCAACGTCCAGGTGGCCTGGTCCTTGGTGTGGGTGAAGGACGTCGTGTTGCGGAGCAGCGCCACGAGGTTCTGCGGCGAACTCACCCAGCGGTTCAGGAGCAGCAGGTCCAGATACGGGTCGCCTTTGTGAGAGAGGAAATCCCCGACCTGCTTGGATCCCCAGCCGATCTCTTGTGAGTACGCCTCGTCCCCGATCAGCATCAAACGGCGCGGGTTGATGCTCTCATCGGGAGCGGCCGGGTTGCTCACCGAGACGTCGTAATTGGTCTTCCGGCCATTCCCGTGGTCGAGTCTTCCCTCCGCTTCCAACTGTTCGAGACTGTTCTCGAGTCCGCCCTCCACTTTGACGTTCGCCGTCTTGGCGCCGACCACCGCGGTTTCGACGGCCTTCGCGAAGTCAGCACTGCTCTCCGGCGTGGTGGAGGCGGCGAGGGAGTCGGTCGAGCGGTCTCCGGACAGTTGGACCAGGGCGATTCCGCCTCCCCCGGCGACCAGGACGCCCGCCGCCACCGCCGCCACGAAGGGAAGCTTCCGGGAGCGGCGCCGACGGCCGGGTTCGGTGTACGGAGTCAGCCGAAGGGTCGTCCAGCGGACGGTCCGGTCGTCGTCGAGGGAAGCCTCGACGGCCGTCGCCCGTCCCAGCGCGAGCGCGTCGACACCCGGGCCGGTGTTCTCCAGCAGACTGATGAGGACGTCGCGGGCGGACGGGCGGGCTTCCGGTTCCTTGGCGAGGCAGCGTGCCAGGAGCCCGCGCAGGGGCTGGTCGATCAGACCGAGGTCCGGTTCGGCGGTCAGGAGCCGGTGCATGACGGCCGGGATGGAGTCCTGGCCGTACGGCGGGTTCCCGTTGGCGGCGTAGGCGATCGTGGCCGCCCAGGCGAACACGTCCGCGGCGGACGTGACGGAACGCGTCGAGAACTGCTCGGGCGCCATGTAGCTGGGCGTGCCGACGATCGAGCCGCTCACCGAGGCGGTCGCGTCGGCGTGCCGGGCGATGCCGAAGTCGATGACGCGGGGCCCGTCGGGGCCGAGCAGGACGTTGCCGGGCTTGAAGTCGCGGTGGACGATGCCCGCCTGGTGGATCGCGGCGAGCGCGGTGGCCGTCCCCACGCTCAGCCGGTACAGGGCCGCGCCGGCGAGCGGCCCGTCCTCCTCGACGGCGTCGCGCAGGGACGGCCCGTCGATGAATTCGGTGACCACGTAGTCGTCGCCGACCTCGAGGACCTGCGCGGTGCAGAACGGCGCCACCTTGCGCGCGGCGGAGACCTCCCGCTTGAAGGCCCCGTCGAGCCCGCCGTGCAGCACCTTGACGGCGACCTTCCGCCCGTCGGGAGCCTCGGCCAGGTAGACGACGCCCTGTCCGCCCTCGCCGAGGCGGCCGAGCAGACGGTGGCCGTCGATCTCCTGGGGATCACGTGGAGCGAGGGGGTTCACAGGAGTCCTCGGGGAGAGCCAAGATCGCTGACCCCGACATTGTGCAGCAAGTCAGCCGATAGCTACTCCAAGTCGGACCAGAAACCGGTGACTCAACGGACCAGTACGAGATACAGGATCACCGTGGCGATCACGCTCACAAGGATCGAACCCAGACATCCCAGCCTGCTGGAGAAGAAGAAGAACATGGCTACGCTCTACCCGCATCGCCCTGTTTATCGCGTTGCCGCCCTCGAACGAGGGCCACGTCACTCGGACGCGCGGGGTGCGCGCGTCAGCGGCGGGCGATCTTCGGAGTTCTCTCCAGATCGAAGAGATGCACGTCGTGGTCGGTCTTCCCAGTGATCGTCTCGGCCTTGACGTGGGCCCACACCTTCCGGCCGCCCTTGAGGTACAGGCGGGCGCTGCCCTTGGCCACGGAACGCGAGAAGTTCACGGTGACGCCGTTCCTGAGATCGCCCTTGCCCGTTCCCATGGTGACCGGGCCGAGCACCGGGAGTCCCATCCGCACCCGGAAGTCGGTGGCGAGGGACCTCGGGCTGAAGTTCCCCTGCAGGTTCCAGGACTTGTAGTGGTACTCGAAGACCTGCCTGCCGTCGACGACGTCCCGGTACAGGTAGCCGTCTTCGACCGGGGTGACCTCCTCCGGAAGGGCGGCCGGGATCACCACACCCGAGACGGCCAGGGTCGCTGGAACGAAGACGCCTGCGAGACGAAGAGCACGGAGCACTGCGGAGTTCCTCCCCCGAGAACGAACGACCCGACAGGGGCGGCTCCTACCCGGGAAAGCCTCGAAAGATCATCTAGCCCCGCCCCAGGTTCGGCAACGCGGCGCCCATCCCACCTGAAAGAGCCCGGCCGGCGGTGCTCACCAGGTGTCCCAGTGGATCACCGAGTCGGGCTCGGGCCGCGGGGCCGGGCGGAAGTCCGTGCCCTTGGTGTAGGCGAGGGGGGTCAGCACGGCCTGGGCGACGGTCTCGTAAGGGATCCCGACGATGTCGGCGATGTCCTTCTCGCGGGCCAGGTGCATCGACGTCCAGGCGGTGCCGAGACCACGGGCGCGGGCGGCGAGCATGAAGCTCCACATGCCCGGGAGGATGTTGCCGAGCCCCGCTCTGGCCGACGCGCGGTCGGTGCCCTCGTTGCAGCCGAGCACCAGCACGGGGGCCTCCCCGAGGTGCTCGCCCAAGTGGTCCGCCGAAGCCGCCACCCGGGCCTGGACGCGGTCGCGCTCGGCGTCGCCCGTCGGCCTGCCCGGATAGGCCGGCGAGGCCTTGTACCCGGCATAGACCTGCCCGTACACCTCGCCGATCGCGCGCCGCTTCTCCGCGTCCCGCACCACGACGAACCGCATGGTCACCACGTTCGACCCCGACGGCGCCTGCAGCGCCATCGCCACGCACTCCCGGATCGCCTCCTCGGGGACCTCCCTTGTGAAGTCGAGCCGTTTGCGCACCGCGCGAGTGGTGGAGAGAAGCTGGTCGGGATCGAGGTCTAGCAGCGTCATAACCATGATCATAAGCTTCGTGCCGCGGCCGGCCCGCCACCGCGGTGCCCGTTCGGACCCCGGACCCGGCATGAGGAGGCCCGGCCCCGCACCGACCCGGGTTCGACGTGAGAGGAACCGCGAGGCGGTGGGAGCCGGGCCGTGGAGGACGCGACGGTCAGGAGCCGGCCGCGTCCTGCTTGCTCGGGACTATCTGCGTGCTCGCGGTCTTCTCCTTGACCGCGGCGTCCTTCTCCTCGGCGGCGCCCGTCGTGCCCTCCAGGTCGAAGAGGTGCACGTCGTGGTCGTAGACCCCGTAAGGAGTGGTGGCCTTGATGTGGGCCCAGACCTCCTTCTCCTTCTTGAGGTACAGGCGCGCGTCGCCCTTGGCGACACTGAGCTCGAACGGAAGGGCGACCCCTTCCTTGAGCGACCCCTTGGCCTCCCCCAGCGAGGCGGGCCCGGAGAGCGGAACCTGCATCGCCGCCGAGAGCTCGGTGTTCGTTCCCGCCGCGTCGAGGCCTCCCCTCAGCTGCCAGACCTCGAAGTGGTACTCGAACTGCTGCCTGCCCCCGGCGGTCTTGCGGGTCAGCACCCCGCCGTTGTCGATCCTGGTGACGGTCCCCCCGCCCGGAGGACGGCCGGCCGACTCCTCGGCCGCGGGCCCCGGCTCGCCCGGCGGTCCGGCGTCGGCGGCGGGCGCCCCGAGCATGGTCAGCGGAACAGCGAGGGCCAGGACGCTTGCGAAACGGAGAGTACGGAGCACGTGCTTCCTTTCCCGAAGGCCAGACGGTCTTGGTCGCGTCACCTCCTACCCCTCCCGTTCGCGAGATAGCGCTCCGAAACTCCAAGATCAGGTCATGGGTCACCGGCCCCGTCCGGTTCGGGGGTGATCGCTCCAGGACCAACGGGCCTCGGAGTGCGAGAATCTCCTGTATGAGCGTTTTTGAGGGTAGGTCTCCCGTGGTGGACGTGTTCAGCCGGTCCGCAGCGAACTACGAGCAGCTCGGGGTGGAGTACTTCACGCCCATGGGACGGGCGCTGGTCGAAAGGGCCGGGATCCGGTCGGGGATGCGGGTGCTGGACGTCGGGTGCGGGCGCGGGCACGTGCTGTTCCCCGCGGCCGAGGCGACCGGGCCGTCCGGGTCCGTCGTGGCGACCGACCTCGCCGAGGGGATGGTCTCGCTGACGGCCGCGGCCGCCGCCCACCTGCCGTGGGTGACCGTGGGGCTCGGGGACGCCGGCGCCCCGGATCATCCCGACGGCGCGTTCGACGCCGTCCTCGCCGGGCTCGTCATCTTCTTCCTCCCCTCGCCCGAGGACGCCCTGTCCGCCTACCGGCGCGTCCTCCGGCCGGGAGGGCGGCTCGCCTTCAGCACCTTCGGCGCCCAGGACCCCGCCCTGCAGACCGTCGTGAAGACCCTCGCGCCCTTCGCCCGGCCCTCCGAGGGCGAACGTCCCGCCGACCGCTTCCGCGACCCGGCCTCGATCGCCTCGCTCCTCGCCGGCTGGTCCGGCGTCGAGATCACCGAGCACCCCGTCGAGACCCGCTTCAGCGGCAGGCCCCTCTTCTGGGACTGGCTCTGGTCCCACGGCATACGCGCCCTCCTGGAGCAGATCCCGGCCGACCGCCTGGACGAGGCCCGCGCCGCCGCCTACGCCGTCCTGCCCGAGGCCCCTTTCTCCCTCCACACCGTCCTCCGCGTCACCACCGCCGTCCGCCCTTCTCCCTGACCTCCGTGTTCCGGCCGGTTCGGCGGACCCTCCGGGGATGATGACCTTGAGTTTCGCAAAAAGTGCCATAAGGACCTTTTGCAAGCGGCCACTCCTGCGATATAAGGCCGCTTCCAGATTGGCTGAAACTCTCATCTTTCATAAAACTCTTGGGTCAACAAACCTGCCGGTAACGGTCATGTGATGAGAGCGGCGAAGCCCGGTGATGGCGCACATGGCCTGTCAGACAGTTCAGGCAGAATGGGCACCGGAGCAGGAACATCCGGGAGCACGGACAGGGCCGGTGACGGCGAACCGTGCTCGCGCTACGTGTCCGAAGGAATGCATTCCCGACGGGGGCGGACACGGAGTGTGAGCATTTTCTCTGTCAACTAAAGGAGTAAGTGGCCTAAATTTCCGTATTCTGTCCGTTATGCCGGTGAGGTGATCCCGGAAGTCCTAAGGTCGTCGTCGTCGACGAGTGTGAAGCCGGGGAGAACTGCATGGACCTGCCGCGTGTCCTGGGTGTGGACGCCTGCAAGAAGGGCTGGGTCGGAATCGCGGTCTCGGACGACGGCGGGCTGACCGCCTACCACGCTCCGGAGATCGACGAGCTGGTCGCCATCGCCGAGGTCGACGGGAAGGTCGACATGGTGGGCGTGGGCATGCCGATCGGCCTGGCGGACGCCGGGCGCCGCCAGGCGGACGTGCTCGCGCGCAAGGCGGCCGGGCCGCAGTGGCACTCGGTGGTCATCGTCCCGGTGCGGGAGGCCCTGGAGAGCAAGGACCTCGCCGCGGCGAGGGAGGCGAACCTCCGGCTGGCCGGGGAGGGCTTCACCCCCCAGGCCTTCTCCCTCAGGACCAGGATCCTTCAGGTGGACCGCTGGGTGCGCGAGGCGCGGGTCCGGGTCGTCGAGGTGCGTCCCGAGGTCAGCTTCGCCGCGCTGGCGGGCGGGCACCTGCGTTCCCGCAAGTCGTCGTGGTCGGGCGCGCACCACCGGCGGGAGCTGCTCGCCCGCGCGGGGATCATGCTGCCCAACGAGCTCGGCGACCCCGGGCTGAACGCGAACGTGGACGACATGCTCGACGCCGGGATCGCGGCATGGACGGCCCGCCGCGCCGCCCGCGGCGAGGCCCGTGTCCTGCCGGACCCGCCGGAGACCTTCAGCGACGGGCTCTCCTGCGCCGTCTGGATCTGACCCGCCCGTACGGTCCGTCGCACCGGAACCGGACGGGCGAACGGTCAGAGCTTGTTCAGTTTGGCGAAGGGCGCCGGGATGCGGCGGCGTTCGGTGCCGAAGTCGACCACGACGTCCACGCCCTCCGTCACGGAGGTGACGCGGCCGAGACCGTACTTGTCGTGGCTCACGAGATCGTCCACGGCGTACTTCTCGAGCGGCGGCGGAGGCGGCGGCGGGGCGAAGGGACTGGTCGGCAGATGCCTCGGAGTGGAGCGTGAAGGTTTCATCCTCTCCAGTATTCGCCGAAAAACCGTCCAGCGGGACCCAAAAGACCCAAAGATCTACCTCGAACACAGCCGAAGACCCGGTTGAGGCCTTCTTTACCCCTCCTGAAGGCCTCGGACGGCCGTCCCGATGACCGGAAACCGCAGGACGCGGGACTGCGACGAGGGCCGCGGCAGTGACCAAGACCACGGCCGCCCGCAGGCGAAGAGCCGGGCCGAGGGGGTCCTCGCGGACGATCCCCCGGCCCGCGGGGTCAGGGGGCGTCGAAGACGTCGCGGCACTGGAGGAAGACGCGGCCGTCCACGACGTCCATGGCCTGGATCTGCAGGCCCGGGTGGACGAGACCCTCGGCCGGCGGGCTCAGGCGCTCACGGATCGCCTCACGGCCCCGGAGGGGCTCCTGCGTGACGCCGTGGAGGACGCCGCCGGGGGCGGAGAGGGAGACGATCCCCTCCCGGTCCGTGGCGTTCCAGGCGTCGACCATCTGCCGGACGACGTGCGGCTTCTCTTCGCCGGTCATGGTCACATGAGCTCCTCGCGCAGGTCCCTCTTGAGGACCTTGCCGATCGGGTTGCGCGGCAGGGACGAGCGGAGCTCCAGGCGCTCGGGGAGCTTGAAGGACGCGATGCGCCGGTCCCGGAGGTGGGAGACGAGATCTTCGAGGGTGGGGGCGGCGCCTTCGGCGGGGACGACGACGGCGCAGACCCTCTCGCCGAGGATCTCGTCGGGGTAGCCCACGACGGAGACCTCCGCGACGGCCGGATGGGCCGAGAGCAGGTCCTCCAGCTCGGCCGGGGCGATGTTCATGCCGCCGCGGATGACGAGGTCCTTGGCCCGGTCGACATAGCGGAGGAAGCGGCCGTCCTCGCCGGCGATCTCGAAGACGTCGCCCGTGCGCAGGTAGCCGTCCTCGTCGAAGGGACTCGCCAGGTTCGCGCCGCCGAGGTAGCCCGGGAAGATCGTCGGGCCCTTGATGCGGAGTTCGCCGGGGACGCCGGGCTCGGTCACCTCCTTGCCGGTGGCGTCGTCGACCAGGCGCACGCTCACCCACTTCGAGACGCGGGACGTCCACTCCACCCCGGGGACGCCGTAGCGCGGGAAGTAGCGGGCGCGCTGCTCGGGGTCGGGCACGTCGTGCGGGTCCGTCAGGAGCGCGATGCCCTCGTTGGAGCCGAAGAAGTTGATGACCCCGATGCCGTGCTTCTCCTGCCAGCCGCGCACCATCGCGGGCGGCAGCGGCGCCGAGCCCGAGCCGAGGACGCGCAGCGAGCCCAGGTCGGTGGCGGCGAGCAGCTCGGGGCGGGCCAGCAGCATGCTCAGCAGGGCGGGCGGCGCGACGGTGTACGTCGCCTTCTCCTCGGCGATCTGCCGCAGGAACGTCGGAAGGTCGAACGGGTGGTGCTGGACGAGCACTCCCCCGACGCGCAGCCACGGCAGGAACATGCCGTTGATGCCGGCCATGTTCACCATCGGGAACGGGTTGAGCAGCACGTCGTCGGCGGTGAGGCGGGGCGCGTCGACGGTCGCCCAGCAGATGGCCAGCCAGTCGTAGTGGGTGCGCGGCACGCCCTTCGGGGTGCTCTCGGTGCCGGACGTCCAGCAGATCGTCACGCAGTCGTTCGGGTCGGCGGGGTGCTCGGCGGCGTAGGCCTCGACGCGTTCCCGCGCCCCCGGGACGGGAACGGCGGCGACGACGCCCTCCGGCAGGTCCTCGCCGTACGCGAAGACCGTCCGCAGCGCGGGCAGCGCGTCCTTCACCCCGCAGATCTCCCGTACGGGCGAGCGGTCTCCCAGCCGGTCCACCGTCAGGTAGGCGGTGAATCCGGCGAGCCGTCCCAGCTCGGTGACCTCGTGCTCCCGGTACTGGGCGGGCAGCGGCGAGACGACGGCGCCCAGCCGCCAGCACGCCAGGTAGGCGGTGACGAGCTCGACGGTGTTGGGCATCTGCAGCCCCACCACGTCCCCCGCGCCGACTCCGTGCGAGAGCAGCACGTCGGCGAGGCCGGTGACCTCCTCGTCCAGTTCGCGCCAGGTGAGCCGCCGGGGCGGCGTGCCGGTCAGGTCCGCCTTGTTGGCGGGGTCGACGACGGCGAGCCGGCCGGGAGCGGCCGCCACACGGGCGCGGAACAGCCCGTCCATGGTCTCGTCGCCCCACTGGCCGGCGGAGGTGTACTCCGCGACGCGCTCGGCGGAGTGCAGTCCTCGGTGTCCCATTCGGGCCGTCCTTTCCTTGCGCACGAAAAAGAGGGGAAGGCAGGCCGGCGGGTCGGATGAAGGCCCCGGGCTTCCGGCCGGCTCCTTACAGGGGGGTAATACTTCAATTAGCAGTGTGTTGCCGGTCACACACCTTGCTACAACAGAAAGAGTGACGACGTCAACGGATCGCCAGCACACTCTCGTAGTTGTAGCTTGATTGAGACCGGGATCACTCACCGCCCGAAGCGACCCTACGACGCCCCGTCCACCGGGATCCGGCTCTTGGGCATACTCATCGGCGACCCGGCCCGCCTCGCCCCGGGCGGCGAGCGCCCCGGCGACCTCGTATTCCACGACCCGAACGGAGCCGGCGAATGATCCGAACCGAAGACGCCACCGCAGGACGCGAGCGCCGCACGTCCCGCCTCCTGCCCGTCTCGAACCCGCGGACCGGCCGATGAGCGGGCTCGAACTGATCCAGGTGTCGGTGGCCGGGCACGAGCTCACCTCCCGCCCGCGCGAGGTACTGGGACTGCCACGGGGCTTCGTCGACCCGGAACTCGAGGGCTGGGGAATGGCCAACGAGATCCTCGACCTCGGACGGACGTACCTGGAGTTCCTCGCACCGGCCGGGCCTTCCTCCTCCCTGCACGCCTTCCTGGCCCAAGGGGAAGGCGGATACGTCGTCGCGCTCCGGACGCCGGACACGAACGCGCTGGTCGAGCGGGCCTCTCGGCGCGGGGTGCGATTGGTCCACCGGCAGGAGTTCCGCGGGGCGGACATCGTCCAGCTCCACCCGGACGACCTGGGCGTGACACTCGAAGCCGACCTCCTGCCCGAGGGAAGGCACTGGCACTACGACACCCTGGACGTGCCCGAGCGACCCGAAGACGCTCCCATCAGAGACCTGATCGCGGTCGACGTCGCCGTGGACTCCCCCGAGGAGAAGGCCGAACTGTGGGCCTTCCTGCTGGACGCCTCGCTCGCCTCCGCCTCTTCCGTCCAGGTGGGCTCGGGCCTGGTGCGATTCGTGCCCTCCGCCGGACGTACCGGGCCGGCAGCCGTCGACCTCCGAGCCTCGCACGCCGCCGAACACGTGCTCTCCGGACTGACCGTCCGTTTCATCCCCGAGGGAAATGCGTGACGATCCAGTCAGATTCTCCTGACATAAAGAGAAGGCGCTTGCCTTCTCCACATGCCCGTATCCATCGCGCACGAAAGCGACCAGCGGCTCGTCACCCGACCTTGCCGGGGTTATGGATCTCGGTGGCCGAGCCCGGCGGCCTTGCTCCGATGCTGTCGATGGAGGCGTCTTCAGTGGTCGCTTGCAGGAGGCCGCACCGCGGCGAAGTACTCCTGGAACATCGCATGGCGGAACTGGTAGATCGGACCGACCTGTCGGAGAAGACCCAGCCGGTGGCAGTCTTCGAGGAAGCTCAGGGTTCTCAGCGGGGTCTTCGACTCTGCGCGGAGCATGATGACCGTCAGGTAGTACACCCAGCCCGCGCTCATGCTCGCAGTGATGCCGACGAGGGTTCCCGCGGCCATGCCGCCGCCGCGCCCTCCCAAGGCTCCGGCGATCGTTCCGAAGGCGAGCGCGTAGGCCGTCCGGAGCCAGAAGTCGTGGGCCAGGATCTTCGCGGCGGTCCGGGGCTGCTGGTCGCTTGCAGGCTTTGTCGCCCAGCTGAAGAGGACGGTCACGACCCAGATCAGGACAACGGCGAGAACGATGCCGGCCGGCGTGGCGTCCTTGCCGGCGATCAGGGCGACTCCGACCCCCATGGCTACCGCGAGGAGAGAGATCGGCGAGAGCACCGTCCTCCTCAGCGCACTGCCTTTGTGCCGGAACCGGAGACCGACCTGCCGTGGCGCCGGTTTGAGGAAGTTGAACGCGACGAGCACGCCGGTGGACAGAGTGAGCAGCAAGCCGAAGAGCAGGCCGCCGAGAAACCCGGGGATCGAGGCCGAGTAGGCGGCAAGGAATCCGCACAGCAACCCGCCCAGGAACAGGATCTTCCAGGAACGTCCACGTCGGTCGACGGCGCTGTGAAGCTGCCACCACGCAAGATCACGGCTGCTTTCCGCCTCGAGCCTGCCGGCGAAGAAGGCCAGCCAACGGCGGGTGTCGGAGGCGTCCCAGGATCGGCGGGGGCGGAACGGACGGTCCTCGTCTCGGTGCCGGGACGGCCGATTGGCCTCGAGGAGTGCCGGGACGAGCTGGTCCAGCAGAGCCTGGACCACGCCGTCCGGCGACGTAGGGAGGTCGGCGAGGACGAGCTCACGATGGGGAACGATGTAGACCTCGCGAAGCAGCCACAAGCGCAGCGGTGTCGTGAGGGCGCGCCCGAGGGCCGTTCGAGGCCGGTTGCGCAGATCGGAGAGGAGGGCCGGCCATTCACCGGGAGCGTCCGGGGAGAGACACCGTTCCAGGTAGTCGGCGGCCGCCGGGCCCTCCACCGCCTCAGGCTCGATGACCGCGCTACGGCTCAGGACGCCCCTGGTCACCGCCCTCCGGAACTCCTCTGTCCTCGACGTCAAGATCAATGGATCATCGGCGGTCAGCGCCGCGTTGATCGCCTTGATCACCTTCGGCCGGACGGGCTCGGGCAGCTCGTCGAAGCCATCGAGAACCGGCAGGATTCTTCTGTTGCGGACCAAGCGGCGCGCAGCCTCCTCCCCGTACTCGGCGGCGGCCAGGAAGGAGTAGTCGCGGTCGAGCCGGCGGGCGAGCCAATCGGGGTACGACAGGACATCCGGGTCCCAGTCGGCCAGAGTGAACAACACGGGGATGGGCTCGTCCTCGGCGCGGGTGAGGAGCAGCTCGCGCAGCAGCATGACCGCAAGCGTCGTCTTTCCCAGCTCGGGATTTCCAAGGATCACGAGCCGACGGTTGGGCAGGGCACGGAAACGCTGCGCGAGCTCGGCCACCGTCTCGGTGTCTCCGCCGATGAGCACCCGTCCGGGCTTGCCCCTGATGTTCCGCGCATGATCCATGACCGGCAGCCGGGTCGTGCGCCAGTGCACGACCACCGGATCGTCCAACCGGCGAACGCTGATCTCGTCACGCCACTGCGCCAGCACGATTTCGGCGAGCTGCCGTCCGGCGGCATCGACCTGCTCGATCGCAAGGATGCCCTGCGGTCTCTTCCGCCACCACCAGACGACGGTCCCGGCCAGCATGGCGACCATGGCGGTCACCGCACCGATGACACTCGCCCAGTTATCGGCCTTGCTGATGCCGCCATCACTTTGTACGACATAGAAGAGCCACCCGACCCCGCCCACCACCCCGAGCAGCACCAGTCCCACGAATCCGGACTCCAGTCGCCGCCGCCCCCTCCGTGTGATCATGCAGTGAATGGTGGCGCGACAAGCACCGCATATCTTCCCAAAACCGTGCAATGACCCGATGCGGCCATACACGCCCATGAACTTGTCGCTCCTGGCGCGTGAAGAGGTCTTGCTGTTGGTGTCGGCCTGTTCACCTGATGCGGTCCGGGTGGGCGGCGGCGCGTTCGCGGGCCCTCGCCGGGGGCGGGACTACGGATCAGGTGCTGTTCTCGACCAGCACCTCGGTGCCGCGCAGGACGCCGGCGCACTGGTCGCAGGTGAGCTGGACCTGCAGGTCCTGGCCGCATTCGCGGTGGGTGTAGACCAGCGCCGGGCCTTCGGCGGCCCGGAACCAGCGCTGCCCCCAGTCGATCGCGGTCATGACGACCGGGTAGAACGCCCGGCCCTTGTCGGTGAACTGGTAGCTCTGCCAGTCGGCCCGCTCGCTCCCCGGGATCTGGGTGAAGACCCCCAGGTCGCAGAAGACGCGGAGCCGGTCGGAGATGATCGTGGGCGGGGCGCCGAGCCGCTGCTCGAAGTCGCGGAACCGGTGGGCTCCCTGGAAGGCGGCGCCCAGCAGCGCCGCCGACCAGCGGTTGCCGATCAGCGCCATCGTCTCGGGGAACATCCCGGCGCCCTCGGCGGACGACGAGCGGCGGCGGGTGGTGGCGGCGGGGACCGAGCGGCTCCAGGTGCCGCTGGGTCCGAATCCGCCGGTGACGTCGCGTGCTCTGGCGGGCCGCCCGCACGCGGCGCACATGAGCGTCGGGAGGAACGTCCGGCCGCACGTCTTGTGCACCATCCGGGGCAGCCGCTCCGGATGCGCGGGGACCCACTGGGACTCCCACGCCCAGATCGTCAGCAGCACCGGCCACAGGTCGCGTCCGCGTCTGGTGAGGACGTACTCGAAGCGCTTGGCCTTCTGCTGGTACTCGACCCTCTCGAACATTCCCATCTCGGTGAGAACGTTGAGTCTTCGGGTGAGCACCGCGTGTGAGATCGGAAGTTCCTGCCGCCAGATCCCGTATCGCCGAACACCCAGCATCGCGTAGCGCAGGATCAGAAGGTTCCACTCGTCGCCGATGAGGCCGAGGGTCCATCCGACCGCGTTGGTCTCGCCCGCCGGCAGCCTGGTGGGCCGGTCCGACGGGTGGACCAGGGGCGGTGCGGTGTCGGTCGACGGGGTCGACGGCGGGTTGGTCAAGGGGCGCCTTTCAGAGACCGACTGCCGAGGCCGCGGAGTCCGCGGCCGACCAGCCGGGGATCGCCGAGCCCGGCGCCCAGGTGGCGTGGGTGCCGCTGGAGACGCGCTCGGGGAGCCTGACGCGGGCGACCGGGCCGTCTGCCAGCCTGGACGCCTCGAAGATCAGGCACTCGGAGCGGTCCTGGTTCATGTCGGTGGTCAAGGTAATAACGTAGCCGTCCTCCTCCCCCGTCGCCCCGACTCTCGGAGCCATGGCGGGCTCGCTGCCGTAGACGCCTTCCGGCAGGGAGAAGCGCTCCTCCGCGCCCGTCACCACGTCGTGCCGGACGAGGCCGTTGAACAGGAACCAGCCGTCCAGGCCGCTGGCGGCGTACGTGTACCGGTAGGGGCGGCCGCCGTAGCGGTTGTTCATCACGCCGAACTCGGTGATGGACTCGGAGAGCCGCTCCTCCTTGCACTGGCCCGTGACGAGGTTCAGCCGCCACCTGTGCAGGCGCGTCTGCATCCGGTCGAGCGCCAGGAAGCGGAACATGCGCTGGTAGAAGGTGCCGTCGCCGGTGTCCGTGGGCTCCGGGTCCCCTTGGAAGAAGCCGTCCAGGACGATCTCGTCGCCGTCCTCGTAGGCGTTCACCCAGTGCAGGACGTACGTGGGGTCGGCCTCGAACCACTGCACCTTGCCGCCTCCGCGCCTGGGCAGGACGCCGAGCCGGAGGGGCAGTTCGGGGTGGAAGCGGGACGCGTACAGCCCCTTCTTCATCAGCTCCGGCTCCCAGAAGAGGGGACAGTCGTTGAGGATGGCGTAGTTCTCGGTGAACGCCATGTCGTGCGGAAGGCGGGGGCCCGGCAGCGGGACTTCGACGTAGTCGACGAGCTTGTTGTCGGCGTCCACGCGGCCGTAGTGCATGAACGGCGCGTCGGTTCCGTAGTCGAAGAACAGCAGTTCGCCGGTGTGCTCGTCCACCTTGGTGTGCGCGGAGACGCCGGTGGACGGGAAATCACCGTTCCAGGTGGTCTTACCGAGTGTTTCCAGGGTGAGCGGGTCGAGCCGGTAGAGGTCTCCGCACTGGTAGAAGCTCGTGAGGGCGACGCCCGCGTGGACGACGACGTCCGTGCTGGAGGCGTCCTTCATGCGTCCGCGAGCACCCCAGCCGTCCTGGCGGATCGACTTGGCCGGGCGTTCTGCGATGCCCGCCCACAGCGCCTGGCCCGCTTCCCGTTCGGCGAGGAGTCCCTCGGTCTGCACGAAACGGTTGCGGTAGAACGCCTTGCCGTCGCGGAAACCGACGACGTGGACCATGCCGTCGCCGTCGAACGGGTGGTAGCGGCCGTCCAGGGCCGGGTGCACGGGGTTCTCGGTGTTGCGCAGGTAGATGCCGTCCAGGTCCGCCGGGATCTCGCCTTCGACTTCGAGGTCGTCGGCCTTCCACTCGGTGGTCTGGGGCCGCCACGGACCCGTCCGGTACGGGTGGTCGTCGTCGGAAGGCAGGGTGGAGAGCACCCTTCCCAGGACTTCAACGTCCATGGTCGATCTCCTTAGTCGGTGCCGATGACGAAGCTGACGACCGTCGTGGTGCTGCCGCCGATGTTCAGGGTCGCGAAACGGTTCGCTCCGTCCACCTGGGTGTCTCCGGCGGTGCCGGTGACCTGGTCGGCCGCGTCCACGAGCATGCGTACGCCGGTCGCACCCACGGGGTGGCCGCCTCCGATGAGCCCGCCACTGGGGTTGACGGGGATTCGCCCGTCCTTCTCCAGGTCGCCGTTCTCGACGGCCTTCCAGCTCTCGCCGGGGGCTGTGATGCCGAAGTGGTCGATGGCCATGTACTCCGACATGGTGAAGCAGTCGTGCGTCTCGATACCGTCCACGGCGTCCACGTCGGGGATTCCGGCGCGGCGGAACGCGTCATGGACGGCGTCACGGACGTGCGGGAGCGCGTATTCAGCGTCGCGTGAGCGGTCCAGCTTCTGCTGAAGCGGCAGGCCCGCCGTGCTGTGTCCCCAGCCTTGGATGCGGGCGAGGTTCCGAAGCTCGGGGCGCCTTTGCAGGTAGCGCTCGCTGACGAGGACGATTCCCGCGCCGCCGTCGGTGACCTGGCTGCAGTCGTGGCGGCGCAGGCGGCCTTCGACCAGCGGGTTCACCTTGTCGTCGGTGCTGAAGCTCGCCTCGGTGAGCTCCCAGCCGCGCGTCTGGGCGTTGGGGTTGGCGCGGGCGTTGCGGAAGTTGAGCTCGCCGATCGCGCGCAGGTGGGCGTCGTCGATGCCGTAGCGGCGGTCGTATTCGTCGGTCAGGGCGCTGAACATGTACGGCCACAT
Source organism: Actinocorallia aurantiaca (assembly GCF_039533685.1). Taxonomy (NCBI): domain Bacteria; kingdom Bacillati; phylum Actinomycetota; class Actinomycetes; order Streptosporangiales; family Thermomonosporaceae; genus Actinocorallia; species Actinocorallia aurantiaca. The sequence continues at coordinate 31,586 of NZ_BAAATZ010000047.1, forward strand.
GAACTTCGCGTCCTGGCCTTCGTGCCCGACCCAGGCCGCGGCGCCCAGGTGGCGGGGTGCGACGTCGCCGGGGACGGTCTTCTCCAGTTCGAGGCCGAGTACCAGGGCGACGTCGTAGCGGCCGGATTCGAGATCGGCCATGGCGGAGAGGACGGCGATGCCTCCGGAGGCGCACGCCGCCTCGTGGCGTGAGGACGGGACGCCCCACAGTTCGGGGACGACCGTCGCGGGCATGCCGCCCAGCTGCCCCTGCCCGGTGAACAGCTGGCCGAAGGCGTTGCCGACGTGGATGACCTCGATGTCGCCGGGTTCGAGGCCGGCGTCCTGGAGCGTTCTCGTCGTCACTTCCTCGGTGAGGTCGGAGAACTCCCCGCCCGTGCGGCCCCAGTTTCGGGCGAAGTCCGTCTGGTAGCCGCCCAGGATCGACACGGCTGCGGTCATCTCTGGCTCCTCCCTCGGTGTGCGGCCCGGCTCGGACCGCCTGGGTTCTTACTACAACAAAGAGAGTAAGTCGTCAATGACAGGTTCGTCGATCACCCAGCACAGAAAGGGAAACGCAGCGAATCCGGCCTTGTCCTCGCCCTCGAGATGAAACTACATTTAAAAGAGCAATCCGAGGAGGAAGAAGGTCACGCATGACCGAAGCGCTGGTTCTGGACTACGTGCGCACCGCCCGGGGCAAGGGCTCCAAGCGGGGGTCCCTGCACCAGGTGAGCCCGGTCGACCTGGTCGTCCGGCTCCAGGAGGCCCTGGTCGCCCGGACCGAGATCGACCCGTCCCGCGTCCAGGACGTGACCGTCGGCTCCGCGTCGCAGGTGGACGAGCAGGGCGCCGACCTCGCCCGCACCGCCACCCTGCTGGCCGGATGGGGACACGGCGTCCCCGGCGGGACGATCAACCGGTTCTGCGCGTCCGGCGTCGACGCCGTCGCCCAGACCGCCGCGCGGATCCGCGCCGGGGACCTCTCCCTGGCCGTCGCGGGCGGCGTCGAGAGCGTCTCGCGCGTCCCCATGTTCAGCGACCGCGGACCCCTGTGGACGGACCCGGAGACGATCAGGCGCGTCGGTTCGGTGCACATGGGCATCGCCGCGGACCTCAACGCCACCCTCGACGGGTGGACCCGCGAGGAACTCGACGCCTACGGGGTGGAGACCCAGGCCAAGGCCGCCCGGGGCTGGGACGAGGGCGTGCACGCGCGCTCCGTCGTCCCGGTCGAACTGCCCGACGGGTCGCTCTTCGCCCGGGACGAACTGATCCGCCCCGACACCAGCGCGGAGTGGCTCGCCAGGCTGCCGTCCGCGTTCGCCGGACTCGGCGCCGAAGGCCAGGACGCCATCGCGCTCGCCGCCCACCCCGAGGCGGGCGAGATCGCCCACCTGCACACCGTCGGCACCTCACCCGCCCTGGCCGACGGGGCCGCGCTGCTCCTGCTCGGCTCTCCCGAGACGGCCGAGGCCCTGGGCCTGCGCCCCCGCGCCCGGATCGTCGCGTCCGCCGTCGTCAGCACCGACCCCGTGATCATGCTGACGGCGGGCCAGCAGGCGGTCGAGGCCGTCATCGCCAAGGCGGGCCTGACCCCCGCCGACATCGACGTCTTCGAGTTCGCCGAGGCGTTCGCGGCGATGTGCCTGAAATTCCGCCGCGAGCTGGACGCCGGACCCGACCGGATGAACCCCAACGGCGGCACCATCGCCATGGGGCACGCCTTCGGCGCCACCGGAGCGATCATGACCGGCGGCTGCGTGGAGGAACTGGAACGCCGCGAGGGCCGGTACGGAGTCGCCGCGGTCAGCGGCGCCGCCGGGCTGGGCGTCGCGGTCCTGATCGAACGGATGAACCCTTGAGCACCTCCCTCGACGGACAGGTCGTCGTCATCTCCGGCGGCGGCCGCGGCCTCGGCCGCGCCTTCGCGCTCGACCTCGCCGCACGCGGCGCCCGCCTCGTCGTCAACAACCGCAACCGCGTCGTGGACGACCAGGGCCTCGGCCCCGCCGACCACGTCGTCGCCGAGATCAAGGCCATGGGCGGCGAGGCCGTCGCCGAGCACGGGGACGTGACCGACCCCGCGACGGCGTCCGACGTCGTACGGCTGGCCCTGGACACCTGGGGCCGTATCGACGCCTGCATCACCAGCGCCGCCGTCAGCGGCCCCGCCATGTTCCACAAGACCAGCCCCGAGGCGTTCGAGACGGTCATCCGCACCAACGTGCTCGGCAGCTCCCAGATCGCCTCGGCGTGCTCGGCCGTCATGCGCGAGCAGCGCCACGGCCGCATCGTGCTCGTCTCCTCCGCCGCCGGGCTGCACGGGGAACCCACCGTCTCGGCGTACGCCGCCAGCAAGGGCGCGCTCATCTCCCTCGGCAAGACCATCGCCTTCGAAGGCGCCTCCCGCGGCGTCTTCACCAACGTCCTGCTGCCCTACGCCACCACCCAGATGACGGACGCCGGTATGGACCCCCGCTACCGCGACGTGATGGACGCCGCCGCCGTAGCACCCGTCGTCGCCGCACTCGTCTCCCCCTCCAGCACCCTGAACGGGCAGGTCATCGTCGCGGCGGGCGGCGGCCTGCGCGTCGCGACGTCCGTCGAGTGGGGCACCGTCCCGCTGACGTCCGGCGCCGACGACCCCGCCGAACTCGCGTCCCTGCTGGAGGCGAGCCGCAAGGGCCCCGCCCACGAGTACCTCCACGCCCAGGACGGCTTCCAGGACTTCGCCGAGGAGCTGACGACGTGAGCCTGGCCCCTCTCCTCGTCAACCTGGGCGTCACCGCCCTGGCCGTGGCGCTGACGATGCTCGCCACCATGGCCGTCTCCCTGCGCACCCGCGTCTTCAGCGGCATCGACATCGTGTGGGGCCTCGGCTTCGTCGTCATCGCCGCGGTCTCCGCCCTCACGTCCTTCCTCCAGGACGCGGGCGACCCGGCCGTCCGCCTCATCGCCCTGGCGCTCACCGCCGTGTGGGGCCTGCGCCTCGGCCTGTACATCCTCAGCCGCAACCGCGGCCACGGCGAGGACCCCCGTTACGCCGCCCTGATGCGCAAGAACAACGGCAGGATCGTCCCCTACGTCGTCCGGACGATCTACTGGCCGCAGGGCTCGATCATGTGGGTCGTCTCCCTGCCCGTCCAGTTCGCGATGTACCAGACGGCCGGCGTCACCCTCCTCACCTACGCGGCCGTCGCCGTGTGGCTGGTCGGGTTCCTCTTCGAGACGGTCGGCGACGCCCAGCTGTCCCGCTTCAAGGCCGACCCCGCGAACCAGGGCAAGATCATGGATCGGGGCCTGTGGGCCTGGACCCGCCACCCCAACTACTTCGGCGACGCCACCGTCTGGTGGGGCCTGTTCCTGCTGGCCTGCTCCCACTGGAGCGGCCTCCTGACGGTCGTCGGCCCCCTCCTGATGACCCACATGCTCGTCAACAAGAGCGGCAAGGCCCTCCTGGAGCGCCAGATGTCCCGCCGCCGCGGCCCCGAATACACCGCCTACGTCGCCCGCACCAGCGGCTTCTTCCCCTGCCCTCCACGCCGCGCCTGACCCGTCCGGGCGTCCCGCCGACCATCCGCGTGGCGCCCGGACGGCTCGACCGCCCCTACAGTTACGTTCGTGGAACGGGCTGAGATCGTCGTGAGCAAGTCGCTGGAACTGGACGGATTGATCCGGACCGGAGAACTCCTGTCCCGGAAGGGCGGTCTGATGACCGTCCGGTGGGACGACGACGGCCGGGTGGAAGAGGTCCGGATCAGTTCCACGACCACCTTCATGCCGCCTGGAAGCCTGCGCTACCAGGCGTTCGTCGACCCCGCCTCGCTCGCCGTCCGGCTGGAGAAGGACCCGCTCGCGCTGGTGGTCCAGCTTCTCGACGAGAACGGCACGCGGCTGAAGGCCGCCGACATCAAGAGCCTTCTCGTCGGGTTCGGGCTCCATTCCGCAGACGTGGACAAGGCCTGGCGCCGGATCCAGAGCAAGCTCATCTCCCTCGAAGAGGTCTCGGTGAGCAAGGCCGGCTACCGGTGGAAGCCGAAGAGGCACCACGTCCCGGCGCCTCCCGCCGAGGACGCGGCTCCGGCCGCGGCCCCCGCTCCGGAGGAAGAGCAGGAACCGGCCCCCTCCCTGCTGGAATCCGTGCTCGGTTCCTCCTCTCCCGCCGCGCTCCGCGAGCACCTGAAGACCCCTCTGGCGGTCGGCGTCCGGCTGGGCAGGCTCTCGGCGTCCGAGATCGACCTCCTCGTGGAGTCCGCGCCGGACGATGACAAGCACGCCGTCCTCAGCCTGCTCCTGGCCCGCCCCGGCCACGACCAGTCCCTCGACCTGGTCGGCGGGCTCTCCCCCGCCGACGTCGACACGATCCTCGCCAGGGCCGCGGCGGAGGTCCACGAGGACGACTCCGCCCAGCGTTCCGCGCTGTTCTTCCTGCTCACCAGGGCCCTGCGGCTGGGCGCGCTCGCCAGGACCAGCCCGCGCACCACGGTGGAGCTGCTGGCCCCGATCGCCACGCAGACGGACCCGTCGAAGGACGACCTGGCCCTGATCGGCGACGTCCTCGGCGTCCTCCAGGAGGTCCTGAGGTCGGCCTCCCACCAGGAGCAGGCGGCGGTCGACCTCCGCCGCCTCGCCGCCGTCGCCGCCGCGCTCCCCTTCTCCTCCGGCGGGGCCGGACGGGCCCCGTTCCTGGCCACCGTGTTCAAGATCTGGCCCGCCCAGCGGACCGACCGCGTCTGGTGGACCGGCGCCTCCCCGGCGGCCCTGAGCGAGTGCGAGCCCCAGCTCCGCCAGGTCTTCGAGGACCCGGACGTCAGGGACCGCGTCATCGCCCCCCTCATGGTCAAGGAGGTCGCGGACGTCGCCACCCGCCCGCACCTGACCAGGCTCCTCGGCCTCCCCGCCGCCCTCGTCGACGCCCTCCCGCCCGCCGACGTGGCCGCGGCCCTCCGCCGCGTCTCCCACACCGATCCCGCCCTGGCCTCCTGGCTGAACGCCCTGGACTGACCGGCCCGCCCCGTCTTGGCGATATGTATTCCGCCCACCCGGTGATCATTTACTTTGTCGGGCATAGCGTGAAATGAGCCGGTAAAGCGGGAGGGCTCATGGCCGAGGTACGGGAGTACAGCCCCGGGACTCCGTGCTGGGCGGAGCTCGCCACCCCGGACCTGGAGGCGTCCAGGGCGTTCTACTCGGAGCTGTTCGGCTGGGCCGCCTACACCATCTCCACCGACCGGTTCGGCGACTACGAGATCCTCGCCCTCGGAGACATCCAAGGCCCGATGGTGGGCGGCATCACCGAACTGGCCGACGAGTCGGAGAGACCGTCATGGACGTGCTACTTCGCCGTCGACGACGTGGACGCGACCGTCGAGGCGGCCCGCTCCGCGGGCGGCCAGGTGTACATGGAGGGCACCGACATGGGCGACACGGGCCGGACCGCGATGCTGGCCGGCCCGGAAGGAGCCGAGTTCAGCCTCTGGCAGGCCTACGAGATGGCCGGCGCCGAAGCGGCCGGCGTACCCGGAACGATGTGCTGGGTCGAACTGGCCTGCCGAGACACCGAGAAGGCCCTCCGCTTCTACAACAAGATCTTCGGCTGGGAACCCGTCACCAGGATCTACGACCACACCGCCTACACCGACTGGCACCTCCGCGGGCGCCCCGTATGCGGAATGATCCACATGGGCGACCGCTGGCCCGCCCACTACCCCGCCCACTGGATCCCCCACTTCGCCGTGGCCGACTGCGACGCCTCCGCCGCCAAGGCCACCGCCCTGGGCGCCCACATCCAGCTCCCGCCCCGCGACACCGACCGCGGCCGCTTCGCGATGCTCACCGACCCCGGCGGCGCCCGCCTCGCCATCCTCACCCCGAAGGAGTGACGGCCTCCGGGCGGTGAGTCCGAAGACGGCTGCGAGGCGCGCGGGGAGGCTCAGCGCTCTTCGTCCACAGGGCTTGACTTTGACGTCGGTGTCAAGGGTTAGCGTCTGTGGTGGTCGTCCGGTGGGAGGGGTCATGCGGATCGGGGAACTGGCCGCGCGGGTCGGGGTGAGCACGCGGGCGCTGCGGTACTACGAGCAGCAGGGGCTGATCTCGGCGCGGCGGGGCGTGAACGGGTACCGGGAGTACGACGAGGCCGACGTGCGGCTGGTCGTGGAGATCCGGTCGCTGCTCGCGTCGGGGTTCTCGCTGGAGGACACCCGGCCGTTCCTGGAGTGCCTGCGGGCCGGGAACGAGGCGGGCGGCTCCTGCCCCGAGTCGGTCGCCGTCTACCGGCGCAAGCTGGCGGAGGTCGACGCGGAGATCCGGGCCCTGATCAGGCGGAGGGCCGAACTGACCGAACAGCTGACGAGTGCGCGCCCCGGATGCGTCCTGTCCCAGGAGGAGAGAAATGATCACGCTGACGACGGAGAACTTCGACGAGCGGGTGCTCCGCGCAGACAGACCGGTACTGGTCGATTTCTGGGCGGAGTGGTGCCCGCCCTGCAAGATGATCGCCCCGATCCTGGAGCAGCTTGAGGCCGAGTACGGCGAGCGCCTGACCATCGCCAAGCTCAACGGCGACGACCACCCCGAGATCGCCCGGCGCTACGGGATCCTCGGCTTCCCCACCCTCAACCTGTACCGCGACGGCGAGGTCGTCCACCAGATCGTCGGCGCCAAGCCCAAGCGCCTCCTCAAAGCCGAGCTGGACGACCGCGTCTGAGCCCCGAAGCCCGGCCGGGTCCCGAGACCGGCTCAACCGGGCTGGAGCGCCGCCGCCTCGTCCGTGATGCGGCGGCGCAGGGCCGTCCGGTCCGCGGGGTCGAGCCAGCTGGCTTCGACGCCGTCCAGGGCGATCTGCACCATGTCGGACCAGGTGTAGCCGAAGGCCTCGGCGACGGAGCGGTACTCGTAGCCGAGGTCCAGGTCGGTCAGCGCCGGGTCGTCGGTGTTGAGGGTGGCCAGCAGGCCTGCGCGGCGCATCCCGGGAAAGCAGTGGTCGGCCAGCGCGGGGTAGGCGTTGGCAATGCGGATGTTGGAGTTCGGGCAGACGGTCAGCGGGATGCGCTCGAGGGCGAAGCGCTCGACCAGGGCCGGATCCTCCATGATCGACAGCCCGTGGTCCACCCGTTCGGCGCCGAGCACGTCCACCAGCGTGGCGATCGCGGACGGGGGGCTGTTCTCCCCCTGGTGGCCGGTACGGCGCAGCCCCGAACGCCCCGCCAGCTCGTAGGCCTCGCGGAAGGAGGCCGGGTCGACGCCCAGTTCGGTGGAGTCCATGCCGATGCCCAGGATCCGTTCGGCACCGGGCGTGTTCCTCCTGCGCAGCCCGACGACCTCCTGGACGAGGAGCAGTCCGGCCGCGGGCCCGTACGCGCGGTCGATGTCGGCTATCAGCATGGCCCGCGAACCCGTCTCGGCCTCCCCGGCGGCGAGCCCCTCGTGCAGCCCGGCGACGATGTCCTCCAGCCGCTGACCGCCGGCGAGGTGCCGCGCCGGGGTGAAGAAGACCTCGGCGTACACGCGGCCGTGCGCGGCGGCGTCCACGACGCTCTCGTACGCCAGCCGCGCCCAGTCGGCACGCTTCACCAGGACGGACTGCACGAGCCAGAACACCGACAGGAACTCGTCCAGCGAGGTGTAGCGGTACAGCTCCGTCACCTCGGTGGCGGGCAGCGGGATCCCGTTGGCCCGTGCCAGCTCCATCACCGTCCCGGGGCGCATCGTCCCCTCGACGTGGCAGTGCAGTTCGACCTTCGGCAGCCGCTCCAGCGCCTCGTCGAATCCCGTTCGTACCTCGGTCATGCGTCCTGATTCTGCAGCTCTCGTGTTTCCCGCGGGTTGAAAGGCGGTCACCTCAGCGCTTTGGGCTCGTAGGCCAGCAGCGCCCAGATGACGATCACGTCGAGGACGATGATGAGAATGGCCCACCACGGGTAGTAGGGGATGAAGAAGAACTGGGCGAGTGCCTGGAGCACCACCACCACGAGGGTGGGCCAGCGCGCCCAGCTCTGGCCGGACAGCAGCGCGACGCCGACCACCACGACCAGTACTCCGAGGATCAGGTGGATCCAGCCCCACCCGGTGGTGTTGAACTCGTAGACGTAATTCGGGGTGACGACGAAGAATTCGTCCCTGATGATGGCGGCGAGACCGACGAATATGCCCCAGAGCCCATTGATGATCAAAAGGATCGCGGCGAAGAGCACGAATCCCGTTGCTGTGGATTGACGCCCGTCCATCCGGCCTCCTCGGTTCGGTTTCTCATGGTCTTCGTCTTCACGGCTTCCCCCGCTGTACGGGACATGACGTCGTCAGACGTGATCTTTTGCCCTGCGCCGAGGGAGACTTGTGGCGAACGGCCAGGAGAATTGCGACCCTTTGACAGACCAGTGACCGTTGTCACCGTGGTTTGACGGTTCGCAGGGGTACGGGAAAAGGCGTACCCCAATGGAGCGAAAGGAGCGGCTATGACCGCGCAGACCCGGGAAGATGTGGTCGATCTGCTGCTGAAGCAGCATGACGAGATCCGTTCGCTGCTCGACACCGTCGAGAAGAGCAGCGGTGAGCGGCGGAAGCAGAAGTTCGACGAGCTGCGCCAGCTCCTCGCGGTGCACGAGACCGCCGAGGAGGAGGTCGTCCACCCGTACGCGCGCCGGAAGTTCGGCGGGGACGAGGCCGTGAACGAGATCCTCGACGAGGAGAGGCAGGGCAAGCAGGTCCTCAGTCGGCTGGAGGACGTGGAGACCGGTTCGCCGGACTTCCTACCGCTGTTCCGCAAGCTGCGCGCCGCCGTCGAGGCGCACGCGCGGCACGAGGAGGAGACGGAGTTCCCGCAGCTGCGGATCAAGGGCTCCGAGGACGAGCTCGTCGGCATGGCCACGCTGGTCAAGGCCGCCGAGGCCGTCGCGCCCACGCACCCGCACCCGGGCGTGGAGAGCCAGACCAAGAACCTCGCCCTGGGCCCGATGGCCGCGGTCGTCGACCGCGCCCGGGACGCGATTCACAAGGCGCGCAGCTGACGCCCGACCTAGGGGCGGGGCCCGGGGGGCCTCGCCCCTATCCGTGCGCCCGTTCGTAGATCCCCCGGATGTACGCCGCCTGCCCGACGTGCTGGAGGTCGTCCTCGATGACGCTGACGAGCCGGACGGCCATCGTGACGGGCGGATCCCAGTTCTCGTCGACGATCCGCGTCAGCTCGGACTCCTTCACGGACCGGACGAACTCCTCCGTCCGGGCGTGGACGGCGTCGTAGTAGCCCAGCAGCGCCTCCGCCTCCGCCTCGACGGAGGCCACCTGCCCGGCCGCATGCCCGTAACCGGTGTCGTACGGATCCAGCGGAAGGCCGAACCGCTCGGCCCACCCCTCGGACGTCCAGACCTGCTCGGCCCCGATGATCTCCGAGAGGTGGTCGTCCTGCACCCGGGTGAGGTGCCAGACCAGCCAAGCGATCGAGTTCGCCCCCTCCTCCGGCCGGTACGCCAGCGCCGCCGCGTCGAGCCCCTCGACGGCGGCGTGCACACCCTCCCGGACTCGCCCGAAGGCGTCGACGAGTAGATCCGCGCTGTTCATCGGGCGTCTCCCCTGGCTCTCGGCTCCTGAAGACGTTGCCTTCCCGGCCCCCGGCGTCCGCACACATGGCGGGCCGCCCGCGCACGGCCCCGAGGATGTCCACAACCCCCACCGCCTCTTGACTTTCTGTGATGTCATGAGAGAAGTGATACGGATCACCCCCGGAGGAGGCCCGTCATGCGGCAGAAAGTGATCTGGTTCCTGGTCGCCGCGGTCGGTGCGCTGGCCTGGGCCGTGCTCGCGCTGGCCCGCGGCGAGCACGTGTCCGCGGCGTGGATCCTGTTCGCGGCGCTCGCCTCCTACGCCATCGGCTACCGGTTCTACGCGCGGTTCATCACCTACCGGGTCCTGCGGGTGGACGACACCCGTGCCACCCCGGCGGAGCTGAAGAACAACGGCATCGACTTCCATCCGACGGACCGCCGCGTCCTGTTCGGCCACCACTTCGCCGCGATCGCCGGGGCGGGCCCCCTGGTCGGCCCGGTCCTGGCCGCGCAGTGGGGGTACCTGCCCAGCACCCTGTGGATCATCATCGGCGTCATCTTCGCGGGCGCCGTCCAGGACCTCGTGGTGCTGTTCTTCTCGATGCGCCGCAGCGGCCGCAGCCTCGGCCAGATGGCCCGGGACGAGATCGGGCCCGTCGGCGGCGTCGCGGCGCTCGTCGGTGCCCTCTCCATCATGGTCATCCTGCTGGCGGTGCTCGCCCTGGTCGTGGTGAACGCCCTCGCGGGTTCGCCCTGGGGCACGTTCTCCATCGCGATGACCATCCCGATCGCCCTGTTCATGGGCTTCTACCTGCGGTACTTCCGGTTCGGCAAGGTCATGGAGGTCTCCGTCATCGGGGCGGTCCTGCTGGTCCTGGCGGTCGTCTCCGGCCGCTGGGTCGCCGAGTCCGGCTGGGGGGCCGCCGCGTTCACCTGGTCCCCCGAGACTCTGGTCCTCGCCCTCGTCGGGTACGGCTTCGTCGCCTCGGTGCTGCCGGTGTGGATGCTGCTCGCCCCCCGCGACTACCTGAGCGCGTTCATGAAGATCGGCGTCATCGCCCTGCTCGCCGTCGGCATCCTCGCGACCCTGCCCGACCTGCGCACCGAGGCGTTCACCTCGTTCGCCTGGGAGGGGAACGGCCCCGTCGTGGCCGGAGCCCTGTTCCCGTTCGTCTTCATCACGATCGCGTGCGGCGCCCTGTCGGGCTTCCACGCCCTGGTGGCCAGCGGCACCACCCCGAAGCTGGTCGAGAAGGAATCCCAGATCCGCGTCATCGGCTACGGCGGCATGCTCGCGGAGTCCTTCGTGGCCGTCATGGCCCTGATCGCCGCCTGCATCATCGACCCCGGCCTGTACTACGCGATGAACATGCCGGCCGCCACCCTCGGCCCGAATCTGGAATCGGCGTCCCAGGCCATCGCGAACCTCGGTTTCACCATCACCCCCGAGCAGCTCTCCGCGGCGGCGGCCGACGTCGGCGAGAGCACGCTCCTGTCCCGGACGGGCGGCGCCCCCACCCTGGCCGTCGGCATCTCGGAGATCCTCGCGGGGATCATCGGCAGCAAGGCGTTCTGGTACCACTTCGCGGTGATGTTCGAGGCCCTGTTCATCCTGACGACGGTCGACGCGGGCACCCGGATCGGCCGGTTCATGTTGCAGGACACCATCGGCAACGTGTGGAAGAAGTTCGGCGACGTCAGCTGGAAGCCCGGCCTCTACCTCTCCAGCGCGGTCATCGTCGGCGCCTGGGGTTACTTCCTGTGGGCCGGCGTCAAGGACCCCCTCGGCGGCATCAACCAGCTGTTCCCCCTGTTCGGGATCTCCAACCAGCTGCTCGCCGCCATCGCCCTCATCGTCTGCACGACGCTGCTGATCAAGACGGGCCGCGCCAGGTACGCCTGGGTGACGATCATTCCCCTCGTCTGGGACGTGGCCGTGACGCTCACCGCGTCCTGGCAGAAGGTGTTCTCCAGCGACCCGAAGATCGGTTTCTTCGCCCAGCGCGACCTCTACCAGGACGCCCTGGACGCCGGGAAGACCTCGCTCGGCAGCGCCAAGAACGTCGATGAGATGGAGCAGGTCGTCCTGAACTCGACGGTCGACGGCGTGCTGGCGGCGTTCTTCGCCCTGCTCGTCATCGTCATCCTCGTCGACGCCGTCCGTGTCTGGATCATCTCGCTGCGCCGCCGCGAGGTGGACACCACCGAGGACCCCTACGTCGAGTCCGAGCTCTACGCCCCCTCCGGCCTGATCACCACCGCCGAGGAGCGCCGGAAGATGAAAGCCCTGTCATGACCTGGCGTTCCTTCTGGAGGCTGCTCCGCGAGTTCACCGGCGACCGCGCCTACGAGCAGTACCTGGAGCACCGCGCCGCCGCCCACCCGGGCGAGCCGGTGCTGCCGGAGAAGGAGTTCTGGCGCCTGCGCACGGACTCCCGCCCGCCTTCCGGCTGCTGCTGAGCCCGGCTCCTTTCGACCGCACTGGCTCTTGCGCGGTAGTGCGGTATCCGTAGTAGTGTGCACGGCACAAGGAGGTTCTCGGTGGACACCACACAGCTCCTCAAGGGAGTGCTCGACCTCGCCGTCCTGGCGGTCCTGGACCGGGAGGACAGCTACGGCTACGACGTCGTGCGCCGCCTCCGCGAAGCCGGCATGGACGACGTCGGCGACGCCTCGGTCTACGGCACCCTGCGCCGCCTCTTCAAGGCGGGCGCGCTCAACTCCTACGTCGTCCCGTCCGAGGAGGGCCCGCACCGCAAGTACTACGGCCTGAACGCCACGGGCCGCACCACCCTCGCCGATTCCCGCAAGACCTGGACCTCGTTCGCACAGACCATGGACACCCTCTTGGAGAGTCGATGATCACCACACCGGTCTCCGACTACGCCGCGGCCGTCCGCGCCGCCCTCACCGACGTCCCCGAGCCGGACCGGTCCGAGCTTCTGGAAGACCTCGAAGACCACCTGGCGGAGGTCGCCGGCGAGTCCGACGAGCCCCTGGAGGCCCGCCTCGGCGCCCCCGAGTCGTACGCCGCCGAACTCCACGCCGCCTACCTGCAGCGCCCCGACCAGCGGCCGGTCTCCAAGAAGAAGCCCAGGCTCCTTCACCGCCTCGATGCCCGTGCCGCCGCCTTCCACACGCGCATGGCCGAACGGCTCCCCTGGTACGAGACGGCCAGGAACGACTTCCGTCCCGCCTGGTGGCTGTTCCGCGGCTACCTGGTCGCCGTCGCCTTCTGGATCCTCACCACGGGCGACGTCTCCCCGTTCCCGACGGGCATCCTCGAGCTCCTGATCCTCGTCATCGCCGTCGGCGCCTCGGTGGCCCTCGGCTACCGGATGCGCGCCGGCCGCCGCCGCTCCTACCTGCTGGCCTTCCTCGCCCTCGGCACCGGCCTCTTCGCCGTCTTCGTCGTCTTCGGCCTGATGGTGGAGAGCAGCGACGGCCCCACCGTCTACTCCTCCGAGGCCGACTCGGCCTTCTCGCCGAACGGCGACCTGGCGAACATCTACCCGTACTCCAAGGACGGAACGCCCCTCAAGGACGTCCTCCTCTACGACCAGAACGGTCGGCCGATCCAGCTCGACCCCGAATGGCACGGGTACCAGTCGGTCCCCGGCGGGGCCCCGCAGATCCCCAACTCCTACCCGTTGCCCATCTGCGACCCGAACACCTACATGGACGAGCCGCAGACCCCCCTCATCCCCTTCTGCCCTTCCTCGGACTCCGGGGATTCCAGAGCCACCGTCCCGCAGCCTCCCTCGGCGGCACCGCTCCCCGCAGCCCCTCCGACGGAGTCGGCGACGCCGGACGAACCGGCGGCGTCGGCGGAAAGCAGCCCTTCGTCCTCTCCCAGCGGTTCCCCGACGAAGCCCGAGAGCAGCCCGACGGAGTGACCTCTATCTGAGCACCTGCCACCGACGTTCTGATCGGATGCTCGCATGCCGACATCGCGTGGCCGGGAAGAGAGACCACCTCGCCGACGACCGCACCCCCGAACCACCCCGGCCTGATCCGGCATCCGCGCGCAGGATCGATCAGGCCGGGGTCTTCGTGCCGCCGGACCGGGCCTCAGCCCCTGTCGTCCACGAAGTCGTCGGCCATTCCGACGAGGGCGGCCGTCGCGGCGCCGACCCGCCGGTGTTCGGCCGTCGCCACGTGCAGCGCCCACTCCAGCGACTGGTCCGTGACAGGGAGGGCCTTGCAGCCGACGGCCTTCGGGACTGTCCTCGTCGGCAGGATCGTCACGCCCAACCCGTGCGCGACGAACTCGGCGGCGGCGCTGACGTCGGTGGCCTCCATCGTGATGACGCGTTCGACTCCGGCCGCGTCGAACGCCCGGTCGTTGGCGGTCCGATTGCCGTATCCGACGGGGTAGTCGATGAAGGACTCCCCGGCCGTCTCGGCCAGCGTCACCGTCTCCCGCACGGCCAGCGGATGGTCGGCGGGCACGACGAGCACCTGCGGAACGCGCATCAGCATGCGGGTGCGCAGCCCCGGGAAAGGCCGTCCGCCCACCCCGAGGAACGCGACGTCGACCACGCCTTCGACGAGGGACCGGGCGAGCCCCGCCGACCCGTCCCAGGTCGCGGCCCGCAGCAGCAGCCGCACTTGGGGATGCTCCCGGTGGAAACGGCCCAGCAGCCCCGCGAAGTCGAGACCTCCGACCCCGGTCAGGCAGCCGACGACCACCGTGCCGCGCAACTCCCCGCCGATCTCGTGGACGGCGTCACGCGCCTCCTGCGCCGCGTCGAGGGTCGCCTGCGCCTTGGGCAGGAGCGCTTTCCCCGCCTCCGTCAGAACGACGCGCTGCGCACTGCGTTCGAAGAGCACGGCACCCAGCTCACGCTCCAACGCGGAGATCGCCGCCGAGACGGCCGACTGCACCACATGCTGCCGGTTGGCGGCACGCGTGAAGCTCCGCTCGGCCGCCACGGCCACGAAGTACTCCAGGTGCCTGAGCTCCACGCCGCCAAGGATTCCACACGAATCCCCCGATGGACCGGGGCGAGCAGCCTGCCGACGGGCCTGGACGAGGTCGTGTTCGCTGACGCCCCCTTCGAAGGATCTCGGCTGTCAGACGATGCGGCCGCCTTCTCCGGGAAATACCGGACTGTGGCTTGTGAGGTCTCCGCCTGCCCTTGCCTCGACCGGTCCCTGTCCGTCCCACTCGTACAGTGGATCTACCGGGATGTGCGGTCGGCGGCGATCTCGTCGACGGGCGGCTCCGGTTCTGTTCACCGCGGCGGCGTCATCCGCCGCCGGACGAGGGGGAAGTACGCATGGCACCTCATATCGCCACCGCCGACACCGTCGGGCGCGACCAGCTCCTAAACTTCCTCAGGCCCCGGCACCGCTGCCTGCTGTCCACCTTCCGCGCGGACGGCGGCCCGCAGCTCTCCCCCGTCACCTGCGGGGTCGACGGCGAGGGGCGGATCGTCGTCTCGACCTATCCCGAACGGGCCAAGGCCCGCAACGTCCGGCGCGACCCGCGGGTCTCGGTCTGCGTCCTGTCCGACGACTGGAACGGTCCGTGGGTGCAGGTGGACGGCCGGGCAGAGGTCCTGGACCTGCCCGACGCCCTCGAACCGCTGGTGGAGTACTACCGCTGCATCTCCGGCGAGCACCCCGACTGGGACGAGTACCGCGCGGCGATGCGCCACCAGGGCAAGTCGCTGATCCGCGTCACCATCGAACGCTGGGGGCCCGTCGCCACCGGAGGGTTTCCGCCCCGCCTCGCCGAGGGCTGAGCGTACGTTCCGCGCCGCGCCCGGTCGCCGTCGCTTCGCCCGCGACGGCGACCGGCACTGCTTCCCGTCCGCAGTCGGCAACGGCTGCCCGCTGTTCATCGGTCGGGCCGAACCGCTGGGCGGCCATGGGGCTCCGCCATCCGTGGTTCTCTCGTTCGGTGAGCCCGCTGATCAGGGCTCAGGGGTAGAGCTCAGGCGGCCGGGAGGAGCCCGTCGAGGTCCTCGCGGATCTGCTCGGGGGTGGTGGTCGGCTCGTAGCGGCGCAGGACCTTGCCGTCCGTGTCGACGAGGAACTTCGTGAAGTTCCACTTGACCTCGTCGGTGCCGATGGCCTCGGGGCGGCTGTTCTTGACGTGCTCGTACAGGAATCCGTTGCCGGGGCCGAAGTCGCCAGGGGCCTCGGAGCGCAGGTGGACGAACAGCGGAGCGGCGGAGGAGCCGTTGACCTCGAGCTTCCCGAAGACGGGGAAGGTGACGTTGAAGTTGGTCGAGCAGAACTCCTGGATCTCCTCGTCGGTGCCGGGCTCCTGGCCGCCGAACTGGTTGCAGGGGAAGCCCAGGATCTCCAGTCCGCGCTCCTGGAACTCGCCGTACAGCGCCTGTAGGCCCTCGTACTGCGGCGTCAGCCCGCACTTGCTGGCGACGTTCACGATGAGCAGCGTCTTGCCGGAGAAGTCGCCGAGGCTCTGGAGGGATCCGTCCGCCGTGACCACTTCGAAGTCGTGTACGCCCATGGGTAACTCCCGATCCGTTCGCGGGCGCCACGTGTTCCGCCGCCTGAAGCCGGTTCCCGTCCGTGGTCGCCCGACCTCTTCAATAGACAGACTGGTCTGTCCGATTACCAGAAGAGCCTAAAGAGCCCATCTCCCACCGTCAACACCGCCTCGGGGGATAACGGTCAGGCGATGCCTCCGTTCGCGTACACGACCTGCCCGTTGACCCAGCGTCCCGGCCCGGCCAGGAAGGCGACGACCTCGGCGATGTCGTCCGGGGTGCCGAGCCGTTCCAGCGGCGGCCGCGCGGCCAGCTGGGCGATGGTCTCCTCGTCCTTGCCCCTGAGGAAGAGGTCGGTGGCCGTGGGGCCGGGCGCGACCGCGTTGACGGTGACGTCGCGGCCGCGCAGCTCACGCGCCAGGATGAGGGTCATCGCGTCGACGGCCCCCTTCGACGCCGCGTAGGCCGCGTACGTGGGGAGCCCCAGCTTGGTGACGCTTGTGGAGAAGTTGATGATCGCGCCGCCCTTACGAACCCGGCGCGCCGCCTGCTGGTCCACGACGAACGTGCCGCGGATGTTGGTGCGGTGCATGCGGTCCAGGTCGTCGAGGTCGAAGTCGGCCAGAGGCCCCAGGATCATGACGCCCGCCGCGTGCACGACGACGTCGACGCCCCCGTACGCCCGTTCCGCGGCGTCGAAGAGCGCCGCGACCTCGGCTTCCTCGGCGACGTCGGCCTGCACGGCGATCGCTGCCCCGCCGGCCGCGGTGATCCTCGCGACGGCGTTGTCCGCCTCGCTCTTGCTGCCCGAGTAGGTGACGACGACCGCGAACCCGTCGGCCCCCAGCCGTCCGGCGACCTCCCGCCCGATGCCGCGGGAACCGCCGGTCACGATCGCGACGCGCGGTGAGGTGGTCATGATGGCCTCCAGTGAAGGATCGGTGCCGTTGCCCTCAGCATCCGCCATCGGGATGCATCACGACAAACGAATCATTTCGATGATCATCATCGCTCTTTTCGATGCACCGGCTTCCGCCTTTCAGCCGAGCCACGGATCCCGCAGTCATACCCAGTCCGCGCCGCGGACCACGGGCATTTGCTATCTGTCCTTCACCGGACCGGGTTCGCACTCGTGCAGGACACCGAAACGCTTCTCGGCGATCCGCATCAGCGCGGTGAGGTCCTCCTGATAGTCACGACCGTCCTGCACCTTGCTGATGTCGATCCGCAGCCAGGGTTCATGCTGACCACAGCGAAATGTCGAGATCGCGTAGTACGGCCGGTCTCCCGGGTGAGATGGCGCATAGACGGTGAAGCCATAGCCGAGCGACTCTTCCAACCATGCGGGCCGGTAGTCCACGAATTTTTCTCGCTGTCGGTCGACGGCTTCGCGACCTTCGTTTTGGCTCCATCTCAGCCCGAGCGGCCCGACTGGACTCCCGTCACGGACCAGGCAGCCGCCCTTGTTCACGAGCCACCCACTGCGTTGTTCCTCAAGCCCAGATACAGCTCCGGTGATGCGTTGAAGAGCGTCCACGGACACCAAGTCACACCAGTACGGAGGAACATCAGCGACAGGGCTCAGGTCCGCTCTCTTTTTGGTGGTCGACTGATCTGGTACCTCACCCCTTCCACACTGAACCAACGCTAGAACCGTGACCAACGCCAGGCCCGCTGCTTTAGCCACCCCAATCAAGATCACCTTCTATCACCGCCGACAGCAAACTTTTCGATCGCTCCGTCGCGCGCGCTGTCAACTGCGCTGTTCACAGTGTTATTCAGCTTCGGGATAGGAACGTCACGCTCCCTACACCAGTCATAGAAGGCCTCAGCCTGGCCCTCATCCCAAGTCGACGGCGGCAGTATCTTCCCGTTCTCCGCAAAGATCTCACCCACGACCTCAGCAGCCTGATATTCCAGATGAAACACCGCCGAGGAGAGCAGCATCTGGTTGACGAGGTCGCGCATGCGGTCCTCGTCGCTGATCCGGTGGTTCTCGGTGTTCCCCTTCTCCGCGTTCTCCCCGAGCCGTTCCACCAGGTGCTTGCTGATCTCGTCGAAGACCTTCGCCCCGGCGGGTCCCGTGATCTCGGGCGGGACGCGGAAACGTGTCAGGTAGGCCGCCGGGTCCACCAGCCCCAACCCGAAGTCGATCTTCGCTTTGAGTGCCGCGTTGACCTTGTCCTCCTGGACTTTGAGGGCTTTCATCGTCTCCGTGCGCAAGGCTAGGAGGCGCCCCAGCGAGCCGGCCCCCATCGCCAGCCCGACCTCCCCTTCACGTCCCTTGCCGTTCTGGTCGTCGATCCACAGCCGCAGATGCCCGACATGGGCTTTGAACAGCGCCGTATAGGCCGCGTCATCCGTCACGGTGTCCGCGATGACGGCCAGGAGGAGTCGAGTCCGCTCCCGGGAGCCCCGCACGATGTGCCCCGAGTCCTCTGCCGCGTAGAGCTTCGTGGAGACGTGGTCGAGCTGGCTGATCAGAAGGTCGCCCATCGCCGCCCGGAGTCCCGACAGTTCGTCGAACGCCTCCCGGTCGTCGATCTTCAGCCCGCCGGCCTCGTACTTCATCAGCTTCAGCTGATCGGCCCCCAGCACCCGCACGATCTCGTCGAAGATCTCCCGAGAGCGTTCGTCCTCCCCCGACGCGGCGGTTCGAAGGACGTTCCCGAGCGCCGCCCCATGGTCCGTCCCCGCCCACATACGGCGACGTTCATGCAGCAGATAACGCAGGTTGCCGGAGGTCTCCCCCGCCGGCGTGTAGTCGAGCAGGATCTGCGCCCCCGCTCGCGACGCCCCAGCGGCCATGAGCAGCCCTTGCAGGTAATGCCCCGACTGCTCCCCTTCTCCTTGGGAAGCGACCGACGCGTAAATCCCGGCGGCATCCGGCACAGCCCGCCAAGAGGCGACGTCGTTCTGCCGCTCATGCGCGAGCATGTCCCGCCCGACCACGCGCATGAACGCGTCCGAGTACTTCACCGCCCCCGATCCAGAGCCGAGAATCGTGCCGAGCCCCTGATATCCGAAGTATTGCGGGCGGCTGTTCTCGGGAGGGAACCCGGCCCTCCCTGCAGCGGTGAGAGCGGTCAGAAAACCGTCCCCCGCATATCCCGCGCTCAACGGCCGAGTCCCGTCGGCGAGCGCCCGTCCCAGCAGTTCCATGGCCGCCCGGGTATCGGCCGTATTGGCGTCCAGCATCGCGTCATGCCGGTTGGCGTCGGTTCGGAGCTCCCGGCCCAGCCCGAACGGAACGTTCAGCACTCCGACCGCCCCGAGCTTTTCGAGCAGCCCTCGCGCGAAGTACGGATCACCGATGAACCGCTCGTAATTCCGCAGCGACCGAAGCGCTCCCCTGTCCCCGGCCGTAGCGCGCTCGAACAGGTCCGCCGCCTGATATCCGCTGATCTGCGCCTGCTGATCGGAGTACTCGTCCGGCAACCGGACGAACACCCCGTCCACCACGCTCAAAGCCGCCCTGGGCTGCTGCGCGTCAAGGTCCTGTGCGAGCCGCTGACGCCGTCGAAGGTCCGTCCCCGCTTCATGGGCCCACCGGGCGACCCGCGAAATCTCCAGCGCGGGCCCGGTATCCGCCCCCGCCGAGGCCAGCGCGGCATAGAGACGCCGGCCAAGCTGCTCCAGATCGCCTTCCGAACGACCCATTTCCAGCGTGAGCTGGTCGAACATGCTCAACTGCACCCCGCAGACCCCGGGTTCCAGCCACCCGTCCCCGCTCACAGGACGACACCGGACCCGCTGCCGACCCCCGACCTCCGCAACGAGTCCACGGCCTTCTGCAACTGCGCCTGAAGCACCTGCCGGTTCCGCCGCAGTTCCCGCTCGAAAACCCGAGCCGACGGCCCCACCCAGGCCTTGCCGTCCATCAGCCGCACGGAATCGTCGAACTGCCGCCAATGCCGGTCCGACATCTCCCGCACGTCCGCGAGGATCATCCGCAGCCGAAAGTCGTCCCCTGCCACAACGCCCCCGAAGAGCCCGAACCGAACCAGCCGACCACCCACAGTAATCGCGGCATCACCAGGGGAACGTGACTTGCGCCTGCCGAGACGGGACCGAGACGAGCCGTTGAGGAAGAAACAAGAACGAACCGACGCCATCCCACACCTCTGGTAGATCACAGAAATGTCCGGCACCGCCAATAGGTTCGGCGTGTGGAAACAACAGACCCCTTCCATCGGGCATGGAGCCGCTTCGCCACCTGGCTCGCCGAGCATTCTCCGCACGACCACTCTGAGCTCCGCCCACCCGCTACGGACGACCAGATCTCCGCGATCGAGACCCTGTACGGCTTCCCGTTGCACCCCGAGCTGAAAGCGCTCCTGCAACTGCACGACGGAGCGCGCAGAGAACTGGGAAGTTACGACTTGGACCACTTCCAGGCCGGCTCGTTCCTGCCTCTCGGCCACCGGCTCAACGACACCGACCTGATCCTCGGCATGCACGAGTTCCTCGTCGAAACGGCAGCGGAATGGGAGGAATTCCGGGAGGAGTACATCGAGGAGCCGCTCGAGTGCCATGCCGACGAATGGGTCCCCTTCGCCCATCCCAACGACGGTGGGCTCGCGTTCGTCGACCACCGGCCGGGCCCCACCTACGGCCACGTCTTCGAATGGGGCGCGGGATCCGGCTGCGATCCGCAACCGTGGGCGACGAGCCTGACCGACCTGTTCGACCGGCTCGCCGACGCCATCGAAACAGGTTCGCCCTTCCGGCACCACTATCCGTGCGTCGAGCACCTCGGCCCCGGCCGATGGTTCCTCAATTGGCCGATTCAAACCTGACCGGGCTCACTTCCCCTATCTCAAACGTCGTCCGGCGCGGACTGGACGGCTCTCAGATGATCAGCTGCTTCTCGCAGGACCCGCTGCTGTCCCGACGCGACCCTCAACAGCTCCGAGGAGGTTGGTCCCCCCAGACGAGGAGAAAACGCCGGACATCGTGGTGGTACGGGCTGGGAAGGTGGCGATGGCGACGTGACGTCCGGTTCGATGTTCCCTGTAGCGACCGGTGGGTCAGTGGTGGAAGCTCGGCTGTCGGGGGGCGCCGGTGCCGCCGCTGGCGCGCAGGCGTTGCAGGGCGCGTTCGATGTCGTCGGCTAGGAGGGAGATCTCGTCCTCCCCGATGCCGTGGCGGACGAGGACGCGTTGGACGGTCACGTTCTGGCGGTCGGCGGGGAGAGGGTAGGACGGGACCTGCCAGCCTCGGGTGCGGAGTTGTTCGGTGAGGTCGTAGAGGGTGAAGGGCGTGTCGTCCTTGAGGGTGTAGCAGACGGCGGGGAGCGCGCCTTCGCCGTCGTAGAGGAGGTCGAACGGGCCCATCGCGGAGATGCGTCCGGCGAGGTAGCGGGCGGTGTCGGAGCAGGCCTGGTGGATCTTGCGGTAGCCCTCGCGGCCGAGGCGGACCAGTTGGTGGTACTGGACGATGATCTCGCCGCCGGGGCGGGAGAAATTGAGCGCGAACGTGGGCATGTCGCCGCCGAGGTAGTCCACCCGGAAGACCAGTTCTTCGGGGAGCAGGTCGGCGGAGGCCCATACGATCCAGCCGCAGCCGAGCGGCGCGAGCCCGTACTTGTGGCCGGAGGCGTTGATCGAGGCGACGCGGTTGACGCGGAAGTCCCACACGAGGTTCGGGTGGAGGAAGGGAGCGACGAAGCCGCCGCTGGCCGCGTCCACGTGGATGGGGACGTCCAGGCCCGTCGCGGCCTGGATCCGGTCGAGTTCGGCTGCGAGTTCGGCGACCGGCTCGTAGTCGCAGGTGTAGGTGACGCCGAGGATCGCCACCACTCCGATGGTGTTCTCGTCGACGTGGTCGGCGAGCTGGTGCGGACGGAGCCCCGTCGCGCCCCGCTCCAGGGGGATCTGGCGCAGCTCGACGTCGAAGTAGCGGGCGAACTTCTCCCAGCACACCTGGACGGGCCCGCACACGAGGTTCGGACGGTCGGCCGGCTTGCCCTCGGCTTCACGTCGCCGGCGCCACCGCCGTTTCAGTGCCAGGCCGCCGAGCATCGCCGCTTCGCTGGAGCCGGTCGTGGAGCAGCCGACGGTGTCGTCGGACGCGCAGTTCCACAGGTCGGCGAGGATCTGCACGCAGCGCGACTCGATGTCGGCGGTCTGCGGGTACTCGTCCTTGTCGATCATGTTCTTGTCGAGGCACTGGTCCATCAGTTTCCGCGCCTCGTCGCCGTTCCACGTGGTGCAGAAGGTCGCGAGGTTCTGCGACGAGTTCCCGTCGAGGAGCAGCTCGTCGCGGATCGCCTCGTAGACGGCGCGCGGATCGCTCTCTTCGTCGGGGATGCGCCGTTTGGGCAGAACGCGTTCGCTCAACGGCATGCTGAACACGTCGTCCAGCGGATCGGTCTTGACTCTCACCCGGTGCAGCGCCATGCCGGGCTCCTACCCACGGCACCCGGGGTCCCGGCGTTTCTTCGGAACCTCTACGGCACTTTGACCAGGCTTTTCACGATAGCGATAGGTCAGGTCCATGCCGAAAACGGGATACTTACCGCTTTTCCGTGCGCCCCGGAGAACGGAAGTGATGTCGGCTCCGGGTTCCGACCGGTACCCGAGGAGCCGTGGGAGCAGGCGGTGCCTCAGTGCCCGGCGAGGAGGGCGCGCAGAAACTCGTCTCCGTCTGCAACCGGGTCCCGGAGGACCGCGTGTATTGGGCGACATCCGAGCCGAGGGGGCGATGTGGCGGACGAAGAGAGTTTCGCCGAGTTCTACCGAGGCGCCTATCCCGGCCTCGTCATCGAGCTCTACGCCTACACCGGCGATCTGGGCGACGCCCAGGACGCCGCGCAGGAGGCGTTCGCGCGGACGTGGCAGCGCTGGGACAAGGTGGGCTCCTACGACCGGCCGCGCGCCTGGGTGGCGCGGGTGGGCTACCGGCTGGCCGTCAGCCGGTGGCGCAAGGCCCGCAGCACGCTCGCGAACCTGTGGCGGCAGGGGCCGCAGCCGGATGTCGCCCCGCCGGGCGTCGTCTCGATGGTGCTGGTCGAGGCGTTGCGCCTGATCCCGGAGAGACAGAGGCGCGCCGTGGTGCTGCATTACATGGGCGGCTATTCGGTCGCCGAGATCGCGGAGATGGACGGGGTCGCCGAGGGCACGGTCAAGGCCTGGTTGTCGCGCGGACGCCGGCGGCTGGCCGAGCTGCTCACAGACGAGACGAACGGGATGAAGGAGGCCAACCGGTATGCGTAAGGTCGAACCCCTCTTCCAGGAGCTGCGCGACGGCATGCTCCCCCATGTGGCCGGCCCCGAACCCGTGGAGATCATCTCGCGCATCCGCACCCGGACCGTCCGGCGCAGACTCGCGGCCGGCGGACTCGCCGCGGCCGCCGCGGCCGTCGTGGTGAGCCTGGTCGCCTTCCAGGGCGGTCCCGAACGCGAGGACCGGCCGCCGGTGCTGACGCCGCCGACCGTGACCTCGTCCGCGCCCCCTCAGGGAAGGCCGCTCGAGCTCAAGGACCTGCTCTACGGCGAGAAGGCGGCGAAGGGAGATCCAAGGCGCTGGTACGTCAACACCGAAAAGGACGGCGGCTGGTGGCTGTCCATCCAGCTCTGCGGCGGCTACGAACCAGGCGAGGGGGACCCTTTCAGCCGCCGCATCCCTGGCACCGAACAGCGCTTCGACATCAATTACGACGGCCGTCTCAAGCTGGACGACAAGGTGGCTTTGACCTCACGCGGCGAACAGGTCATCGTTTTCGCCGACGAGGCCGCGGCCCGCAGAACGATGGGCGACATCGTCGGCTCGGCCAGAGAATGCGGGAGGACCGAGGCCGTCCTGGGCCGCCCCGGCATCGGCGACGAGTCGCTCAGCGTCGTCGGAACCTTTCCCGACGAACCTGAGCCCCAGCGCAACAACGGCATCGTCGTCAGGCAGGGCCGTGTCATCGTGGTCTACGGCAACCAACGCAACGGCGGTCGCCCCCTGGCCACCCTCTCAGACCACGAGCACGACGCCCGGAAGATGGTCGACAAGCTGAAGTCCCTCGGCTACTGATCACGCGACGGGACGTCCAGAACGCCGTGTGAGTGAAGAACCGCCGGTGTGGCGTTCACGCCGAAGACGCCGTCGACGTGTGATCCTGCACGATTTCTCCATGAGCGTGAACGACTTGGACGTCCCGCCGGGCTGCGGCTTACCCGCTTTGTGGCCGTCCAGTTGGCCCGGCCGCCACTGGCCGGTGACGCCCCGGGCGAGCATCCAGCGGGCGGCGTCGTCGCGCAGGCGCACGAGAGTGGCGAGGTCGGAATCGTCGGCGAGGCGGAAGCGCAGGTCGTTCACGTCGCCATCTTCACCCAGGCGTCCTCTCTCATCGACTGGCCGTGGGGTGCCTGATCGCTTACCGGCTCCGGTCAGCCTGTCGCGGGATTCGCGGCGGATTGGAACAGCTCGTTCGTCAGCGCCAGGAAGGCCTGTTCGGGGTCTCGTCCGTCCAGCAGGCCGTCCAGGTTGCGGGAGAGCAGCAGTGTCGCGAAGCCGTGGGCCATCGACCAGGCCGCCATGACGGCGGTGGCCTGGTCTGCGCCACGGCCCGTCACCGCCGTGTGGAGCTGGTTCCGGGTCCGCTCGCGCGCCGCGGCGAGCTCCTGGTCGTCCGGGCGCAGGAGCTCCGGGCGGAACATGACCTGGAAGTGCGCCGGGTATGCGGCGGCGAAGCGCACGTACTGGACGCCCAAGTCGCGCAGGCTTTCGGCTTCGCCGAGGGCGGCGGCCAGGAGGCCGTGGCCTTCGGCCGCGATGGCGGTGAGCAGGCCCGCGCGGTCCTTGAAGTGGTGTGCGGGCGCGGCGTGGGAGACGCCCGCGCGTCGGGCCAGGTCGCGCAGGGACAGGGCCGTCGGCCCGTCGGCGGCGATGACGTCGAGGGCCGCGGTGAGGATGGCCCGCCGCAGGTCTCCGTGGTGGTAGGCGCGTTCGGTGGTCACGGTCATCAGGTTACGCGCAATCTAGGCATTGACAAGTTCACCCGGAGAATGCAATCTAGGCACTGTCAAGATATGCGGATCATGGAACGAGAGGTCGTCATGGACAACGGACGCGCACGGCAGATGTGGCACCTCCTGGAGCCCCTGCACGCCATCGTCTACTACGCCCCCGAGGTCTTCGAGGAGATGCGGGCGCTCGGTTACGACACCGGCGAGCGCTGGCCGAGCTACTTCGCCTTGCGGGCGGCGCCGCTCGGGGCTCCCGGAGCCCTTCAGGTGGCCTCCGCGTTCTACAGCTTCAGCCCGCGCATGGTCGCCGAGCACGTCCCCGCCGCCTGGGACGTCGCCGCACCGGACAAGGTGCTCGCGGCCCGGACGCAAGGCGTCGACCGGGCATACCGCGCACTCATCGGCGAGCGGGTGGGGAGCCCCGATCTCGCCGAGGCCGCCGAGCTCGCCCGCCGTGCGGCGGAGGCCGCGCGCACCGAAGGCCGCCCGCTCGCCGCCGCCAACGCCGCGCTGCCCTGGTCCCGGGAGCCGCACCTCGTGCTGTGGGAGGCCGCGACGATCCTGCGCGAGCACCGCGGCGACGGCCATCTCGCCGCCCTCCTGGTCGCAGGGCTCGACCCCGTGGAGGCGCTGGTGTCGTTCGCTTCGATCGACGCGGCCCCGGCCGAGGTCTTCGCAAGCCGCGACTGGAGCGAGTCGGAGTGGGCGGCCGCCCGCGAACGGCTCGCCGCACGGGGGCTGCTGGACGCCGACGGCAGGGCGACCGACGCGGGCCGCGCCCTGCGCGCCGAGGTCGAGCGCCGCACTGACGAGTTGGCCGCCGCTCCCTGGCAGGCACTCGGTGACGAGGGCACCGCGCGGCTCGCCGAACTCCTCGGCCCGCTCTGGCTGGAGGCCCTCGGCGCAGGACTGCTGCCCCGCGTGAACACGCTCGGCATCGGGAAGGTCTGACGTCCGGTCGGTCGGTCTTCGGACGCGAAGGCCGACGGCGCCCCTGGTGCCGATGCGGATCCGCGGCCTTCAGTGACTGTTCCTGAAAGGCTCGCCTGTTCCGTCACGGATCCCCACCCGCGGCTCGGGGACCGGCTGAGACCGGCGCCAATGATCGATCGCGTCTCCCCCTGACCGCTGTGGCGGGCTCAGGTGGCGGGGCGGCCGATCGCCCGGGTGAGGGCCGCGATCTGCTGTCGGGTGAAGTCGCGGGCGACGCCGGTCTTGCCTTGGACGCTGTCGAACCCGTGGTAGGCGCCGGGCACGATGTGCAGGTCGCAGGGGACGCCAACCTGCCGGAGGCGTTCGGCGTAGGTGACGTCCTCGTCGTGGAAGAGGTCGTGGGTGCCGACGCCGATCCAGGCGGGCGGCAGTCCGGTCAGGTCTTCGGCGCGGGCGGGCGCGGCCGGGTGGGGGACGCCGTCGGGCTGGCCGGGGGTGAGGTGCGGGCCGAGGTAGGACTGCCAGCCGAAGTGGTTGTTGGCGGGGCTCCACATTCGGAGGTGGCGCTCGTCGATGTCGGTTCGCGTGTTGGTGCGGTCGTCCAGCATCGGGTAGACGAGGAGCTGGAAGGCCGGGTGGATGTCGGCGCGGTCGCGGGCGAGCAGGGCCAGTCCGGCGGCCAGGCCGCCACCGGCGCTTGCGCCGCCGATCGCGATCCGGTCGAGGTCGACGTCGGGTTGGGCGGCGAGCCAGGAGAGGGCGGTGTAGCAGTCTTCCAGCGGTGTCGGGTAGGGGTGTTCGGGGGCCAGCCGGTACTCCACCGAGACGACGATCGCTCCGAGTTCGCGGGCGACACGGGCACAGAAGCGGGAGTCCATGCGGGCATGGCCGATGACCATGCCGCCGCCGTGGATCCACAGCAGTGCCGGTTTGCAGGTCGCGTTCTCGGCTCCCGGGACGGTCCGGCCGTAGACGTCGACGCGGACTTCGGGTGTGACGGGCACCTGGACGGCTCCCGGCGGGAGTTTCCGGCCGGCGAGCCCGGTCAGAGCGCGGATCAGCCGCAGCTGACGGGGGCCGACCAGGCCGCGGGGAAGGAACCGGGCGGCCCGCAGGTCGGGGTGGAAGGTCTGGCCGTTTTCCGTCATGAGCGCTTCTCCACTCGGATCTGGTTACTCGTTCCGCAGGCCAGGCACACCATCCATGCCCGTAGCTCTCCGTCCTGCTCCCAGGCCCTGCCGGAGGCGTTGCCTTCGTCACCGCAGAAGAAGCAATCCGCTTCTTCGCCGGTCAGGCGCCGCATGGGACGGAGCTCTTCGTCCACACGCCTCCGGTAGCCCAGCCAATCGCACCGGGTGCACTCCCACCACTGCTCCGGTCTCGGCCTCGGCCCGCCGCCGCCCCACAGGTTCCGCCTCAGCAAGACCTCCAGTACCGCCAGCTCTCGCCCGCACTCAGGACAGCCAGGGTTCACGGGTTCTGTACTACCGGACGGACGACGTCGTGACCAGAAGTACGGCCGCTTCCGATACCGGCCGAAATCTCCTTCTGGTGCACCGCTCAGGGCGGAAACACGGCGAACCCCAGGCGGGACGTCGTACTCGACCCTGCTGCCACGGTTGTGGAACTTAGACCGGATGTAGTAGAACTACTATCAACGAACCAAGAGACAGTAAGAACCATCACGGTATTCGTACAAGGAGGAGCACATGGACGATCCGGCCGCGAGAGCCTCGGCCGCTGTGAGCGGTCCCTGATGCCCGCGGAGAAGAAAGACGAAGGAAGCGTCTACAACCGGATCCCGATGCTGAGGGCCGAGCGCGGCGTCTCGCGCCGCGACCTGGCCACCGCCCTGGGCGTCCATTACCAGACCATCGGCTACCTCGAGCGCGGCGAGTACCGACCCAGCCTGCACCTGGCGTTGCGCATCGCCGCCTACTTCGAGGTCCCCGTCGAGGTGGTCTTCTCCCTCAACCCCTTCCCCCGGATCGGGAGCAGCTCATGACGAACGAAGAACGCTCGGCGAACGACAGCAGCCCTTCCTGGCGGCAGAGACGGCAGGACAAGCGCGCGGAGCGCATGCAGGCCCTGGACGAGGAACTGGATCACCGCATGCCCGCCCGCTACGCCAAGCAACGCGCCCGCCGGACGCTGGCGGTCGTGGGCGGCGCCTGCCTGGGCCTGCTCTGGGTGGACGCCGCCGTCTCCTGGGTCCTGGCCCCGAGCGACACGGCGATGATCTTCAACTTCGTGGTCCTCGGCATCCTGGTGGTGGCGGGCTTCCCCCTGGCAGGCCAGCTCCTCGCGATCACCCGCGGCATGACGTTCAAATCGGAGCAGGAACTCGACGAGAGGGAGCAGGCCGGCCGGCTCCGCGCGTTCTCGGCCGCGCACAAGTGCACGTCCGTCGTGATGTTCGTCGTCCTGCTCGTGACCATGCTCGTCGACAGGGACGGACGAGACTCCCAAATCCCGGGCGCCGCGCTGTTCTTGATTCTCTTCGCCCTGCTGATAACCCACGTCCTGCTGCCGCTCATCGTGGCGACCTGGCAGATGCCCGACCCTCCCGCGGACGAGGACGAATTCGGTGACGAGGCCGACGAGGCCGTCCGCGACACGACGGCCTGAGGACTGCTGAAAATCCTGAAGCCTCGGGCCGCCGCGTG
>NZ_BAAATZ010000048.1:0-6860 GCF_039533685.1 Actinocorallia aurantiaca
TGGATCTGCTGGTCAGACGCTGGTTTCCGTCTGGTGTGACCACTGTCTCTCTTTGGTCAGTGACGCCGCACGGCCGTGGCGGGACATCTGGGGACGTCCTTGTTAGCCTCGGGACGTCCCCAGACGTCCGGAGGGCCGTATGACGAACGACCGCTTGCGTGACGCCCTGATGCGGGCCGGCCTGACTCCTGCACAGCTCGCGGAAAGGGTGGGCGCAGACCCCAAGACCGCAGAGCGCTGGATCACTACGGGGCGACCGCCCTACCCGAAGACGCGCTACCAGATCGCGGCGCTACTCGGCGAGAGCGAAAGCTACCTCTGGCCTGGGGCTGTACCGAAGGCCCGGCAGGCACAGGCATCGGAATCAGAGCTGGTGAAGCTCTACCCCAACCGGTCCGCAGTTCCGCCGGACACGTGGCTGAGACTGTTCCATGGGGTGGTGAGCAGGCTCGATGTGCTCGTCTACTCGGGGCTCTTCGTCCCGGAGCTCCACCCGGACCTGCTCGACACTCTGAAGGAAAAATCGATAGCAGGCGCGCAGGTGCGATTCCTGCTCGGAGATCCTGATTCGAGCCAGGTTGCTGACCGTGGAGCGGAGGAAGGGATCGGGGCTGCGATGGCAGAAAAGATCCGGACCGTCCTGGGCTTCTACCAGCAGCTTGAAGGGATGCCGAGAATCCGGGTTCGCCTGCACCGAACGACGCTGTACAACTCGATCTACAGATTTGATGACGACCTTCTCGTCAACTCGCACTTGCTTGGAGTTCCTGCCGCCCACGCTCCCATCCTGCACTTTCGGAAGCTGAGTTCCGGTGGAGTCTTCGACCTGTACTCCAAGAACTTCGATCGCATCTGGAACGAAGCCATGCCAGCATGGCCAGAGAGCGAGGCTGTCTAAATGAGTCGTCGTATCGACTACCTCAACGATCCTGACGCGCCCCCCGCGAACAGCATCGTTCCTTCGGTGAATGTCGTCGTCGTCAACGACCGAGGCGAAATATTGATGATTCGCCGGACAGACAACGGCAACTACGCTGTACCCGGCGGTGCCATGGACTTCGGTGAATCCATTGCTCAAGCTGCGATAAGAGAGACCAAAGAAGAAACAGGGATCAACTGCGAGATAACCAGCCTAGTCGGTATCTACACAAATCCCGGTCACGTCATCGAATACACCTCGAACGGCGAGGTTCGGCAAGAATTCTCAGTTGTCTTCAAGGCTAAACCAACTGGCGGATCTCCCACCCCAAGCTCAGAATCGTCTGAAGTCCTCTGGGTCGCCCCCAACCAAATTTCGAAACTGAAAATTCACCGTTCAATGCTCGAACGCATCGAACGGTGCCTATCCGGTGAGATCGAGCCCTACATCGGGTGAGTCTCCGCGAGTAGGCCTGAGATGCGTTCCGCCGTTGCGAGGATCTCGGGCTCGGCGATGTCGATGAACTGGGTCACGAGGTCGCCTGGACCGTAGCGTGACCGAATCTCCGTCAGTCGCGCGAGCACCTCGACACGGTCGCCGTCCGGGCTGGTCGTCATGTCGCAGAAGCACAGAGCATCGGCGACGTCCGAACGCTCATGCGAGAATTCGTCACGGAGAATCCCGCTCAGGCCGCGAAGGTCGGCCTCGATATGCGCACACGTGTGGTGTGCGACCAAACAGACGATCCGCTCATCTACTCCGAGTCGGCGCAGATGCCGGGCCCCGTCGATCGGGTGGAACCCCGTGTCCACCAACAGGGGCGCATATCCGATGTCATGCAACCATGCCGCCGCAGGGAGTACTCCCACAGAGCCAGGAATGTGCTCGGACACCTTTTCCGCCCAGGTGCCGACCCCTTGAACGTGGTTCCAACGGCGAGGCAAGATTTCGGCGAGTAGCTCGCCAGCGATGTCCTTTGCTTGCTCGATCCTCATTCGGTTTTTCCTCCTTGCCAGGTAATGAGCCTGCCCTTGCCCTGCTGTTTCTCCAGAACGCCTTCTTCTTCCAAGCGCTCGATCGCCCGATGTACGGTGATCCGTGCTACACCGAACCTTGCGGCGAGGTCCCGCTCACCCGGCAATGCCGTACCCACCCCAAATTCGCCCGTCTTGACCGAATTCTTAATGGCATCCATTACTTCTTGCGTGCGGCTCCCAGACCCGACTAGCCAACCGCGCCCAGATACCGCCGTCACTAGACCTTCGTCAGCAAGCATCTGAAGGGCTTTCCTCACCGTTCCGGGTGCTACCTCGAAACGGGTGGCGAGTTCGGAAGATTTCCATTCGGTGACCTGCGACTCAGTCACTTCTCTACGCAGTTGCGCGGCAACCTGCTCGTACTTGGCGCTCGCCTCA
Organism: Actinocorallia aurantiaca; assembly: GCF_039533685.1. Lineage (NCBI taxonomy): Bacteria > Bacillati > Actinomycetota > Actinomycetes > Streptosporangiales > Thermomonosporaceae > Actinocorallia > Actinocorallia aurantiaca. The sequence goes on from NZ_BAAATZ010000048.1 coordinate 2,335, forward strand.
CGGCTCGATTCGTCGTTCGTCTTCGCTCTGACAAACCGGCCCTTCCCGCTGACGGCCTCCACGATCCCCTCCGCTTCGAGTACTTCGAAGGCGCGCCGCACGGTCGCTCGGGCGACACCGAATCGGGCGACCAGAGCAGCCTCAGACGGCAGGCGGTGGCCTGCACTCCAACGGCCGGCGTCGATCTGCTGCCGTATCTCTTCGGCGATCTCCTGGAACCCCACCGATGCCACGCGATACCTCCAAGCGAACGGGGTAGAAGCCTTCGCTCGACTGTACGGCCATGAACCCAGCTTCGGGTGTCGGCCAGCTGTTGGCTCACCCTCTACCTCGTGGAAGACGCCTCAGCTAGCCACGCAGGTAAATCTGTCCATGAGTCAGGTGCCCTGGTCGCTTCCCGCTTCATCAGCCCAGACCAAATCATCAAGGTCACAGACATCCCCTACCAGTCTCAACCCCTGCCGGATGAGAAGTTTCTTCACGGGTTCAAGGCGGCCCGCTCCGGTCGGCCAGGCCGGGCATGCTGCCTCTTCGGGCCAGTCCCGCCCCGGCAACCGGCGCACGAAATGACCCCCTACGATCCACTTTCAGATGTCGCTGACGTCCGTTCGGCGCCTACACTTCGAGGGTTCATGAAGAAGTCGGCTAGCTGCTCATTCGGATCGGAGCTCCTAACTTCGACCGCCATTTCTCCAGAACGTCCTTCATAAATTACAATCCAGTTTGCAATGCTTAGTTTCGAAGTCTTTTCTTCAATATATTTCCTGGCTTGGCGACCGACCCCTTCCAGGGTGTAACGGTGATCTATATGAAGGGTAACCCCGAGCCCTTCACCGAACACCTGCGAGGTATTGCACCAGCCATGCGAACTTAGCCGGGAACTAACCCGAGCGATCGCCTCATTCCACTGATCACGCGAATCTCCATCTCCGCACAATAGCCCGAGCGAAGCAGTCGCCCAGTGCTCAGGACGTTCCTGTTCCAAGCGTTCGATAAGCCGCCTAAGCCCCTCTGGAACCTCTGGAGTGGGCTTTGGTGTCTCTACAGTCCTAACCCCTGAGCGCCAGAAATACCATGAGTCGATCGGCTCTGTATAACTAAGAAGACGAAAGATGTTCGGAGCTCCAGGCCCGTCGAGCATTTGGTCGAAGAACAGCCCTTCCAGAATATAGTGGCCGACCCAGTCAAGTTCATCATGAGCCTTTATACGTGAGTCTCTCTCAAGCCGTTGCCGCCTGGTGAGATAGTTTATTAGATGCGAGCCTTGCAAAAGCTCGACAACCACCATGAGATCCGTTAGGGACAGAATCCATGGCACGTTCCGCCCAGCGGGCAATGCCTCAATTCCCTTTAGCTCATTAGCATGAGTTGCCCACGTGGTGATGTCATCCAAGCAGACGATTACTTCGAATGAAAACGGACTATTCAATGCTTTAGCTTGGTTCGCATCAAATCCGAGCGATGAAGCCCCTTCTTCCCTAATCGCGTCGTTTAGTGCTTCGTGCTGTCCGGCCGCCTCCTTGATGAGCTTGTCTATATCCCTCCTCATGCGCTCAGGCGATCCACGGCGCGCCGATCCGGATAGCCTACCTGCTTTACATTGAATAAGGAGAGTGACATCGTCGGCAGCAACAAGTCCATCTAGATCGCTATTATTAGCGGAGGAGTTCCATTGAAGCGACTTCCATGAAATGCTTCCAGGAAGAGCACCGGAAAGGAGCTCTACGGCGCGACGCTCGACGTAACTTCCGCGAGCTTTCAGGTACTTTTCCCACTTCTTGGGCGGAAGCTTCTCCCTAAGTAGATCCTCCAACCTCTGCCGCAAGCTCTCTATGATAGTTGCGGGCGAGGGGCATAGGAATCCGTCGTCAACCTGCATAAATGGTTTGGCTACCAAGGGATGCTGACCGGTGGGATAGGCATGATGCCGCGCAATGAACTCCTCCGGACCGCAGGTGAACGCGCGAAGGAAGCTCAAGCAGGATTCAATATCCAGCGAGCAAGATTCAGCTAGATCTTGAGGGCTTATTAGCCCAATCTGTTTTGCGTCATGAAACATCCAGGTATCAATCAGCTTTGCTAGGTATAGTTTTCCCTCGCTTGGCGAGAGCTGGAGAGCCCAAGAGGGGTACTTGGAGCTGGTATAGCCAGATCTCCTGCCCTTCCGACGCTCTCTCTTAAATTCTTCCGCCATCCTTATGAAGCCGGCCTGAGCCTCTGGCGCTCTCGCATCGATCCTCGATTGAATAATACGATGAATCCCCTCAACCATCCTCAATGCATCATGGATATCGAACCCAAGGGCCTCAGTGCATTCTCCTGAGAATTCACCTAGGGTCCCTTTGAGGACATCGACCAAATGCTCATCGTAGGCAGAACCTCGAATTCCTAGTGAACTAAGGCGCGTCTTTAGAACGTATTCAATGGAACGATTGCTGGGGTCTTTCTCGCGCGCGGCAAGAGCTTCAATCACCAGCAGCATTGATGCATTATTGAACATCTTGCGTACGATGCTGAGAGCTGCGAATGTGCGATCATAGTCTCGGCCGTAGTTGGGCAATGAATCAGCCCTTCCCGCACCGTTCAGTGACAGTGCTTGAAGAGCCAGATATTCTATGTGTGATGGAGAACGGTCATCCTCCCATTCTTTATAAGTATTTGGATCGCTTTGGAGATACTTCATGCTCGCGCGAGCCACAAGGTCCATCGGGTCCGTTTCCCCAAGCACCTCGATAAGGTGATTTCGAAGCTCCTCCTGCTCTCTTTGAATAGCGGTAGCTTGTTGAATAAAGTTGGTTTTGATCTCCTCATGATGTTCTGGAGTCGAAAGATTCCTCATCTCTATGTAGCGCCCGGATCGCGCCATATATCCAAGGGAGGTCTCTAGGTAGTCATCAAACCCGGCGGGGATGTCAGACTTTTTGGTAGTGGTAGTCTTTTTGATTTTCCTGCTTTTGGTCATGCGCTTCCCTCCTGCCAATGCCCTATCGTCTCAGGAGCGGCAGCGAGCTTCAAGGGAATTTCCCTTAATCAGGCATTAGTACGCAATGTCACATTAGTCCGATAGGAGCACAAATGGGCTGCTATGTAACTATCGCCACGTCGGGACTGAGGTCAGCGCGTGGTTGGGGGTGATCGACTGATGCGCCGCTTCCGGTCCTCGAAGCCTGACGGCCCCTGTGGTCCAGGTCGGCTTGTCCTCGGACAACTCGGGTAGCTGTTGTAGGTGGAGACGGCTTTCGGTTAGCCAACGAGCGCAGCCCCGTAGAGGCCGGTTGGGTGACCAGATGAGTGACAATCGGAACGGACAAGCGCGGACGCTGGTGGATGTCGGGAAATCTGCTGAGGCAGGCCAAGGAGCGCGTTCAGCTGCTGAGGATCTTGGTATCTACGCTTCGGGACGAAGAGGCTTCGAGTTCAATCATGGACGGGTCAGGATTGCGAGACGCCTAGGGCGCGCGCCCAGGGTCATGTCTACGGGCCGTCTACGGGCCGTCCGAGGGTAGCCAAGGGCGACAGATCACACTCAATACTCACTGTCGGCTGAGCTGTTCGACCCCTGTACACAAGGTCAATCGATCTCGGGGTCTGTAGATCGCCACTTCCTGCGCAACAATCGTGTCGAAGGAGGCCTGGTGGCCTCAACGCGCTTGAGAGAACTTCCTCTACGTCTTCAAGGCGGCCCTCACCGGGCCGCACGCGCCGCCGACTCGGCGCGGCCCCGGCCAGCTCCACTACTGCTACGTGGCCGGACCCGCCGGCGCCGGTCGGCAGGCACGGACGAGGAAGGAGGGCCGCGAACCGAGGCCGCAAGGGGCGCCGAGCTCTGGTCACGGGGCCGAGTTGTCCAGCGCACGCTGAATCAAGTGGGCGGCCTGGTGGTGCGGTGAGCGCGCCGCTGACCGGTTCCCGACTTGCACAGGGCCCCTTGCAGGGCCTCGCGACGGGCCATTGCGGGCAGGCAGGTGCCAGCCCGTCCGCCGGAAGGCTAAGAGGCCCCACCCCCGCGCAAGTCCGGAACCGTCCAGCTCCTACTAGTCTCTAGCGGTGGCCTAAAACGGCACCGCTCATCACGCCGATGCGTCAATATTGTAACGAGGGCGCAATCGATACCCATCCACAGCTAAGCCCGCCCAAAGTATGACTAGTGAGAACTTGTGGCCAGAAATATCGAAGAAGCATTTAAGGAATTTAACAAAAGCATCTCAGTGAGCCCTGCCGAAAGATCCGAGGCTTTGGGTTCTGCTGATCTAATAATTGAGAAAATAAAAAAAAGCTCGATTGTTGATGATTGCTTTGCGTCCGGATCTCTTGTTCGCACTACAGCAATACGTGAATTCTCGGACCTCGATCTAGTGATGGTCCTAAAGGGTGACTCGAATCAAGAAAGTCCCAGAGGTGCTATTTCCCGAGCAATGGAAATAATTCAAAAAATCTATCCCGAGGCAAGGCGCTCAAGCAATACAATAAATTTGACCCTTAGCGAGGGGCTAAGTGTTGACATATTGCCAGCGTTCAAATATTCC
>NZ_BAAATZ010000049.1:0-5787 GCF_039533685.1 Actinocorallia aurantiaca
GGAGTGTAGTGCCAGCTAGAAGTAGTGTGTTTGCGCTTACGAGGAGTGAAGCTCTGGACGAGGTGGAAGTGCGTATCTGGTCGTAGCGCTCGATATTCCATTGGGTGAGCTCGATAATTTTGTTGATTTCTAGTTGGTCGCGGCGCTTTGCCGATCTCCAGGGAAGCACTATCCTGCTTTCTGGTAGGATTAAATCCGGTGAAACTAGAGGACATGGTGGATGGATTCGATCTTCCTTAGCTACCGAAGTAGTGATGATGCCTACGCTGCCGCTCTGCTTGATACGAAGTTGTCTGAGCGCTTTGGTTCCATGGAAATCTTCCGCGCGGGTAGGTCCATACCTCCCGGAATCGATTATGCGAGCAGCCTGCTCAGATCCGTATCGAATAGTAAGGTTATAATTGCGATAGTCGGGCAGGGCTGGGTCAATTCATTTGTTAAAGATGATTCTGAGGATTGGGTCCGCATGGAGCTACAGGAGGCGATCGGCCGTAAAATTCCGATTATTCCGGTCCTGCTGGCTAATGCGCGTCGCTTGGTTGAGTCCGACCTACCTCCCAGTCTAAAAATTCTGGCGCGCCTGCAGTATCTTCGTTTCGACTACCGAAACATTGATGCAGATTCGCAGAGAATTGTTGAGGCCTTGGCTCAATATGTCTTTGCGCCTCAAAGTTTTTCCTCGAATAAAAATGCAAGCCTGAGCACACTCGTTGAGATGATTGAGCGGCTAGACGCCAGGATCGCAAGGATTCAGGAAAAAGGCAACAGTGACCATGGGTAGCAGGATTGAGGCCATTGTTTAGACCATCCAAGATTTTGTGTCAAATGATACATTTTGGGGCACTTTGTCCGCATATTGCTACTTGCCTCACGGAGGGTTCTTTGGGTTTAGGTTTCTGCCGCGTGGGCCTATTAAGCCAGTCCGTTAGTGGGGTGTCGCTGAGCTATCAAATAGCTACAGGCCGCGATGGATGTGTCGCGGTTCCGGTAGTAGCGCAGAGGCTTGGTGAGGCTGCTTTCTCCGGACCTTGGTCGGCCAGCTCTTGCAGGGCTTGAGGGGCCTCTTGACGGGTCGTGGATTCTTCGCCGATCGACTCGGCGAACATGCGGACACGCCAGGCGTCGAACTGGATCAGTAGAAGATCTTCCCGTCTGCCGACGTCCTGGGATAAGCCCTAGCAGCTTGCCGCTGGGGCTGTCGGCTTCCTTCACGACGCCTGATTCCAGAAGGTGATGGCATCTCGGCTGATCTCTGTGAACAGTCGAGATGATGCGCCTACGCTGCGAGGCATGTCTCAATCCCCCCGGAGACTCCGGAACCTGTCCCTTCTGCTGCGCCATCGTCGTGAGCGGCGCCGTGCTTACCCGGGTCGGCTGCGGTTGATCCCGGTCGGGCTGGCGTTGACGCTGACGTTCCTGGGCGCCGCCATGGTGACCGGTCTGGTGTTCTGGGCCGGGTGGGAGTTGCTGGGTGTGCGGGGGTTGAAGGCTGAGAAGCAGTTGTCTTCCAAGACGCTGTTCGATCTGGTGAAGCTGGCGTTCGGCGTCGCTGCGGGGGCGGGTGCATTGGTCGCTTTGGTGGTGGCCTACCGGCGGCAGAGGGTGGACGAGGCCGCCGCGCTGCGTGAGGCGACCCGGCTGCACACCGAGCGGTTCTCCACGGCTGTCGGCCAACTGGGAGAGACCTCCCCGGCTGTTCAACTTGGCGGCGTGCACGCGTTGGCAGCCCTCGCTGATGATGCCCCCACCCGCGATCTGCGTCAGTCTTGCATCGACGTGCTGTGCGCCTACCTGCGCCTGCCCTACGATCCCGAACCGCAACCCTTCGCAGACGACACCAATCCGAGCGGGAATAAGTACACGGAGGAGTTGAAGGCCTTCCGGTCCGTCAGAGAGATCCGACATACCATCATCCGCCTAATCGGCAACCACCTGCGCTTGGACACTGACGACCCGCGCTCCTGGTCCGGCCACGACTTCGATTTCACCGACGTGGTCTTTGACGGAGGTGATCTCCACAGCGCCTGCTTTACTGGCGGCAACGTGAGCTTCCAAGGGTGCGCATTCATAAACGGGAGGGTCGACTTCCGTCAGGCGGAGTTCTCTGGTGGGAAAGTCGACTTCGGCTGGGCGGATTTCTCTGGTGGGAGGGTCGACTTCCGTCAGGCGGAGTTCTCTGGTGGGAAAGTCGACTTCGACTGGGCGAAGTTCTCTGGTGGGAAAGTCGACTTCGGCGGAGCGAAGTTCTCTGGTGGAGAGGTCAGCTTCGACTGGACGAAGTTCTCTGGTGGAGAGGTCGACTTCAGCGGAGCGGATTTCTCTGGTGGGAGGGTCGACTTCCTTGGAGCGGAGCTCTCTGGTGGAGAGGTCAGCTTCCTCTGGGCGGAGTTCTCTGGTGGGAAAGTCGACTTCCGCGGGGCGAAGTTCTCTGGTGGAGAGGTCGACTTCCTCGGAGCGGAGCTCTCTGGTGGAGAGATTGACTTCCGTCAGGCGGAGTTCTCTGGTGGAGAGGTCGACTTCGGCGGAGCTAAGCTCTCTGGTGGGAAAGTCGACTTCCGTCAGGCAGAGTTCCCTGGTGGGAAGGTCGGCTTCCGTGAGGCGAAGTTCTCTGGTGTAGAGGTCGACTTCCGTGAGGCGAAGTTCTCTGGTGGGAGGGTCGACTTCAGTCAGGCAGAGGGGCAGCGACCGAACAACCTTCCAACCTCAGGACAAGCTCTGCGGCTACCGCGATCCTGGCAGGCAACCCCACACGATCCTGCGGAAGCGCCGGGACCCGACGACGGCAACTCATGACGTACATCGTTTCGGTCGTCGTGTCATTGAGGCGGATGCAGCCGCACTCCATTTCGATTATGGGAACCATGATCGTGCATAACTGGTGTCGCAAACGGCGTTGCTAGGACCTAAAGCTGCAGCCATTGGGCGCCTGCCTGGGTGGTGGCGAAGTAGACAACGGGGTGCGTCCGACCAAGGGCGGGCGTCCTTGTGATGTGCCCTCTGCCGCCGTCATATGGATACGTCTCGTAGCTGGGCCGTCCATGGGCCGTTCGAGGGCCACCAAAGATGACAGAACACGTTCAACGATCACTTGGCTGGGGCGCTCGACACCTGCTCACGCCGTCAAGCTGGGTCGGTTCGAGAAGATCTTCTCTTCCTGCGCAACAAGCGTGTCGAAGGAAGCCCGGTGGCCTCAACGCGCTTGAGAGAACTTCCTCTACGTCTTCAAGGCGGCCCTCACCGGGCCGCACGTGCCGCCGACTCGGCACGGCCCCGGCCAGTTCCGCTCCCGCTACGTGGCCGGGCCCGCCAGCGCCGGTCGGCAGGCGCGGACGAGGAAAACGGGGCCGCGAGCCGAAGGCACAGGGGGCGCCGCGCTCTGATCACGGGGCCAAGCTATCCAGCGCACGCTGAGCCGGGCGGGCGGCCTGGTGGTGCGGCGAGCGCGTCGCTGACCGGTTCCCGACTTGCACGGGGACCCCTCGCGGCGGGCCATTGCGGGCAGGCAGGTGCCAGCCCGTCCGCCGGAAGGCTAAGAGGCCCCGCCCCCGCACAAGTCCGGAACCGTCCAGCTCCACACCGCTAGCCCTCAATCAGCTTCCCTCTTCCTCCAAATCTGCAAGAAGTTGATCCAAAATTTTATCTGTCTGAAGCGCTCCACGACGAGCAATAGAATAAAGATTGCTGACATCATCAAAAAACTGATTCTCATCCGGATCGAAATTACTGGCGATCCGGTATGCGCTTTCTACTTTAATTCCCCTGCTATCGTAAATTTCCATAAAGAAAGGAGGCGAAGAATCCCCATCCATAGACCCGAGGCGAACAGTGGAACTTGTCGATGAATATTCGAATATATCTTCTCGATCGCCCTCAAGGACTATTGTCCACTCAATTCGTCCGTACTTAGTCAGCCGGTACAAATGCTTAACGATTGCAAAAATCCTCGGATCTGTCTCACCCATCTTGCCCACTCTCTATTTCCATGCCCTGGAGTGCCATCAATGAACCAAGCTCATTGGTGACTCCAGCAATCGCCTCTCGAACTTTTTTTGTTTTTGTAACTAGATTATTTGCCGAACTTCCCACCAGTTCATTTTTTGCTATTGCGGCACTTGTGACAGATTCTTGGATTAGCTTCAACAGTTTTCGATCCGCAGGGGAAGCTATTTTCAAATGCCCTCTAAGTTGACCAGCCTGCCAGCGCCATGTAGTTAGCCAGACTATCGCGAACTCTTTTGAATTTTGCGCAATAGCTTTCTCTAGCTCTTCTTCTGCACGCTGAAGTTGGGGTATAAGAACCAGCAGACCGCTTCGCGCCAGCCGCTTTTGCGTTGAAATTGCTGCCCTTTGTGCCGCCTCGGCAGCTCTTCTGGATTTAACTATTTGCCATATTGCAATACTAAACCCGATAAAAGTAAATGGAATTGTTGTTACTGTAGTTATACGATCTACTAGATCATAGAGTGACACGCATCCTCCCCTGCGGACGCACCAGGCAACCGCTCGTGCCCTCTCAATGGCAACCCAGGGTCAGAGTGTGCCAGATCCAACACCCCCATATGGCCGATTGCTACCCAAGGCACGTACAGCACCCTGAGCTCATCTGGGTAGGAACGAGAACACAGGTAGGGCACATGAGCCCATGATCATCCGAGAAACGTCGAGAGCAACCGCAGGCTTTGGAGCAAGTCGGATCTCTTCCCAGGAGCACCAGGGCTACTCAGCATGAGGCGCTGGCCAGAGCTTGGACATCTGGTTATGAGGCATAGCCTGTTCCGCCTCTGTTCCGGCAGAACGTCAAAGATCCCCGCAGCCGTTGACAACTGCTGAGAGACGAAATCCCAGCTCAGAAGCTGTTGCGGGGATTAGTCGCAGGTCAGGGGAAGGGGCTGTGGAGAACCCGGCTTACAAGCCGACTGGCGAGGTCCGTGCCGGACGAGAGGAGTACTCGGGGCTACTAGGGGACTCAGCACCAGTTGGTTTCGAGCCCTGAGCAGATCAGGCGACTATAAGACGGAAGCTTCCAGGTCAGGGATCAACTTGTTGCTTGGACCCGACGAGAGCGAGACAGCAGTCTTGAACCGTAAGTGCGAGGAGTGCGGCGAGTCGTACACGGCCGTCTCGCGAAACCAAGGCGGACCCTTCCACTTCATGGTCGTGCTCTTCGGCGAGTGGCCTGACGGCCGCATGAGGGTCGGAGGCCACTGGCGGAGCGGTGACTGGGTGGCTGGGCAGGCCTTGTACTTCTGGCGCCGGGATGGCCACCGCGTTGTGATCACGAATGCGGAGATGCTGCCCGCCCTCAACGAGGCGTGCGAGAGGCGAGGGCAACGAGAGCTTCTCGTGCCTCAGGAAAAGTCGCTTCAGTCACGCGGATGCATCTGGGCTATCCCGGAGAGCCCAACGGACTGACGAGGGCACATCGAGGGCACATGGCTCTGTGATCGAGCGCGAGACGTCGAGAACTGGTGAGGTCTTCAGCAGCAGGTCAGCCAGGTGGTTCCAGCGTTGTCGCTGGTTGCGGTCGGGCGCTGATCAGAACTTCGACGTCTGATCGCCGGGCACAGCCTGTTTCGGCTCCAGGCGCAGTGATGCATCCTCTCCGCAGACTTGGATGAGTGACTAACTGGGTGACAACCGAGCGGCATGGAGAGGTACGCCCTGGGACAATGGGGGACCCTCTGGCCAGGTCAGGGGATGTGTCGAACCAGGATCGAGCAGCGATCGCCCTGCTTCACACCGAAGAGGTCACTGGTTCGAACCCAGTATCGCCCACCAGCCCGAAGG
>NZ_BAAATZ010000050.1:0-710 GCF_039533685.1 Actinocorallia aurantiaca
CCTTGTGCAAGAAACAATAAAAATAGCAAACCTGGCCATAGAGGCTGAGGCTAGCGGAGATGGAGCTAAAGCATGTGCCGAATGGAGGAGAATTCTAGGTGACCGGTTCCCCCTTGTCCGCTAGCCAGATTATTGCTCTTTCCCACGGGGAGCTTGCTCGGGCCGCAGACGACTACCAACTAGCTCGTCGTCTCCAGATGGCTACCTTTGTATTCGCTATCATTTCGGTATTTATTCCCAATTCCCTAACCTATATTCCTACTGTATGTGCATTGGTCGCCCAAGTAACTTCATGGTTGGTCAGGAACCGTGCCGCCTCGCGCCATAAGTCTGGAGAGGCGGGAAGGACGTGGGGTCTTCTATTCGATGCCTTTGGGCAAATAGCTGAGCGTATGGAGTTGGCCAATTGGCTAAGTAATATTCCGGCCCAGGACAGGGCTTCGCAAGGGTCGGTCGACCCGGACTATTACGCCAGTAGGTCGCCTAAAGGGGTGCGCAGGCTTTGTGAACACCTGCAAGAGAACGCTTTTTGGGGGAAATGTCTCTACAGGACAACCGCTGCAAGATATAGGACTATGATGTGGTTTTCTGCCACCATCGCAATAGTTGCTATGCTGGTAGCGATCCCCCTTGCTTCTGGCGAGCAAGGACTTTTGATCGCGAGGGTTATCGTCGTGGTTCTTGCTTCTGGTGCGGTTGCCACGCAGCTA
>NZ_BAAATZ010000051.1:0-756 GCF_039533685.1 Actinocorallia aurantiaca
CGAACAGCCAGTTCAGGACGCGCCCCCACACGCCGCCCTTGCCGTAGGCGGCGGCGTCCAGGCGGCGGGCCAGACGGGCGGTGCGCGAGGAGATCGGGCCCGGCTGGTCTTCGGCCCACCAGGACGCCCACCGGCTGAACCGGCTGCTCGGCGTCGCGGTGGTCTTCTTCGTGGCGGTCGGTGTGGTGTCCTTGCCGGTCACCTTCTTCGGTGCCTCCTTTGCGGTGGCGGCCGCACCCTTGGCGGCCGGGGTGGCGGGGGTCGTCTTGGTGGCGGGCGTCTTGGCGTCCTTGCGGGCGGGGACGCGCAGAGCAGCGCCGCCGCCGTCGGTGGCGGTCGCCTTGTTCGCCTTGCTCCTGGACGACGTCGCGGTGCGGCCGCGGCCGCCGAGCACGGAGCGCGCCGGAGACGAGCCGCTCGAGCTCGAGCGCGTCGACGGCCACAACGCCTTGCCGCCCTGGCGGCCGCCGCCGGAGCGGCCGAGCCCGGGCAGACGCGACGAGGAGGCCGAGCGGCCCGACGTCGCGGTGCGCCCCCGCCCGCCGAGCAGACCGCCACCGGCGGCGGCCGGGGAGCGCAGCGCGGACTGAACCGTCTTGACCGTGCGCGTCTTCTCGGTGCGACCGCGGCCGCTCTTGTCGCCCTTGGCGCCCATGCGGTGACGCACGTAGGCGACACCGGCGACCGCGGTCACGACGCCGCCGGCGGCCAGGCCCACGACGCCGGTCGTCTGGTAGAGCACCGTCCCGGCGACCG
>NZ_BAAATZ010000052.1:0-539 GCF_039533685.1 Actinocorallia aurantiaca
GAAAGATGGTGTGTGTAGTCAAGTCGCTCGGCCTATTAGTACCGGTCGACTCCACACGTTGCCGTGCTTCCATCTCCGGCCTATCAACCCAATAGTCTGTTGGGGGCCTTACCCACCGTAAGGTGGAGGGAGTCCTCATCTGGAGGCAGGTTTCCCGCTTAGATGCTTTCAGCGGTTATCCTTTCCGAACGTAGCCAACCAGCCGTGCCCTTGGCAGGACAACTGGCACACCAGAGGTTCGTCCGTCCCGGTCCTCTCGTACTAGGGACAGATCCTCGCAAGACTCCTACGCGCGCAGCGGATAGGGACCGAACTGTCTCGCGACGTTCTAAACCCAGCTCGCGTGCCGCTTTAATGGGCGAACAGCCCAACCCTTGGGACCTACTCCAGCCCCAGGATGCGACGAGCCGACATCGAGGTGCCAAACCATCCCGTCGATATGGACTCTTGGGGAAGATCAGCCTGTTATCCCCGGGGTACCTTTTAGCCGTTGAGCGACACCACTTCCACACGTAGGTGCCGGATCACTAGGCCCAGCT
>NZ_BAAATZ010000053.1:0-651 GCF_039533685.1 Actinocorallia aurantiaca
CGGCATTTTCTTCATTTGCAGATTTCCTGCTCGACTATGTAGCAGAAGTGCGGAAGGTGGGGACACCAATTGGCGAGTCAAAGGAGAATGAATCCGTTACCCAGATCCTTGTTGAAACAAATCCGAGCAGGCATTGGATTACAGTATCCCCAGCCCTTGCCGCTGGCACAATAATCCTGGCATTGATCAGCATCATCATATGGAATTTTACAGATGGTCGCGGTATCGACAAGACCGAAGGGTCGCCGCCAAATAGCACTCCAAATACTGAAATATCGCCTGCACCTATAAAGCTGGGGAGTGCGCGCGAGGAACAAGCTGGCCAATATGGTGCACCAACTTTTTCTGACGCCAAAAGGCCAGCAGTATCAGGTGTGCCGGTTAAGCCCTACGAAAAAGTGAAGGTATCCTGCAAGATATTCGCGCCTACGATTCCAAGCGTCTCGCCAGACGGATACTGGTATCTTATTGCAAGCCCACCATGGAACAACGAGTGGTACGCGCCCGCCAATACTTTCTTGAACGGTGATCCGATTAACGCCGAACAGCGTACAGTTACACATAACACCGACACGAAGGTACCGGACTGCTAGGTGTCATCTCCCGCATCTCCCGATGCGTATGCAAAATATATGCCCATGAGACCGACTG
>NZ_BAAATZ010000054.1:0-710 GCF_039533685.1 Actinocorallia aurantiaca
GGCCGCGAGGGTGAGGAAAGCGGTGAATAGGTCGCCGTGGCGCTCGTAGCGCACGGTCAGGCGGCGGTAGCCGAACAACCAGGACAGCGTGCGTTCGATCTTCCACCGGTGGCGCCCCAGGCGTTCTTTGGACTCGACGCCCTTACGGGCGATGCGCGGGACGATCCCACGCCTGCGTAGCCATCGCCGCAGCTCAGCGGACTCATACCCCTTGTCCGCGCGGACCTTGGCCGGACGGCGCCGACGCGGGCCGCGCCGGGAGCGAATCGGCGGGATCGCCTCGATGAGCGGTGCGAGCAGGCGGATGTCGTGGGTGTTGGCAGCCGAGACGGCCACCACCAAAGGCAGCCCGGCCGCATCCGAGACCACATGGAGCTTGCTGCCCTTCTTGCCCCGGTCGACCGGATTGGGGCCGGTCAGCGAGCCCCCTTTTTCGCTCGCACCGAGGCGGCGTCCACGATCGCGCTGCTCCAGTCGACCAGACCGAGCCGGCCGAGCTCGTCCAGGACCGCCCGGTGCAGCCGCGGCCACAGGCCCTGTTCGGTCCAGAACAGGAACCTGCGATGCGCCGTGGAGGAGGAGACCCCGAACTCGGTCGGCAGGTGCCGCCAGGCGCAGCCGCTGGTCAGCACGTACACGATCGCGGTGAACACCGCCCGGTCGTCCAGCGGGGCCGTTCCGCCGCCTTGTCGCCGCTCGGGGTAGCGCGG
>NZ_BAAATZ010000055.1:0-2213 GCF_039533685.1 Actinocorallia aurantiaca
CCAGGAAGGCCATGGCCCGCGGTGCGGCGTCTGCGTGTCCGGAGTCGATGACCTGCCGGTAAAGGAAGCACGCTGATTCGATGTCACCGACTCTTGCTCGGTCATCTGCGGCGGTTAGGAGTTCGCTGTTCTTGGGCGGTCTGGCCAGAGAGGCGAGTACAAAGGCGTGCTCAGGGCGCTGGTTGGGGTCTTTCTGGAGCAACACACGGACAAGTTCGCCAAGGTGGCGGGGAATGTCGGGGCGCGTGATAAGCGGTGGGGGGAGAGTGAGGTGCTGGCCCATAAAAGCGGTGACGGTTGGACCGGGGAAGGGCGGGGCGCCTGTGAGAAGGGCATGCAGAATGCTTCCCACTGCGTAGAGGTCAGTGCGGTGGTCGACCGGCTGCCCCAGCCATTGTTCGGGTGCCATGTAGGCGGGTGTCCCGATCTGACGCCCGTTGATGCTGTGGCTGGCAGACGCCTCGGCGATGTGGGCGATCCCGAAGTCGCAGATCTTGAGCTCATCGCCCGCCAAGAGCATGAGGTTGCCCGGTTTGAGATCCCGGTGCACGATCCCGTGCTCATGGGCGGCACTCAGAGCCTGCACCACCTGCGTGATCAGCTTCACCGCCCGGTCGGGCTCCAGTCCTTGTGGATGCTCAACGAGCTCACGGCCGAGATCCTTGCCCTCAAGGAACTCCATCACGAGATACCACTGCCCGTCGTATTCCCCGAAATCCTCAACCAACGTGACCCCCGGGTGGTTCAGTTGGACCGCTATCCGAGCCTCCTGCCGGAACTTGCTCAGCCACAACGGTTCAGAGTCCGCCACATGCCGGTACAGGAACTTGATCGCCACCTGTCGATCCCGCAACAGATCCTCAGCCGTCCACACCTCACCGAACCCACCTCGCCCCAACGCCTCCCCCACTCGGTAACGCCCCGCGATCTCCAGCCCCGCTCGCACTTACGCCTCCCTGATCCTGGCCCGCCACCCCCATCATCCCGGCTCGGCCTTCCTCCATACCAGGAGAAATCGCATCTCATGCCTATGTCGAATCCGAGCACTTTCATGTCAGTTCAACAGCCTTTCCTGAAGCCGGACTGTTCGGAACGGGACCGGCCCGAACAGTCCGCATGCCCAGAAGTGTTCAACAAGCCCACCCGCTGGACGCACGCCGTGACCGTCCTCGGCTTCCCTGGCCTGCGCTTCCACGACCTGAGGCACACCGGGAACACCTTCGCCGCCGCGACCGGAGCCACCACTAAGGATCTGATGCGCCGCATGGGCCACGACAACGAACGGGCCGCGCTGATCTACCAGCACGCCACCACCCGAGCGGACCGGGCGATCGCCCTCGGCATCGACGCCTTGGTCAACTCCCACCGCAAGGACGAAGACGACGACGGCGCGGCGGGCGCCCTGGCTCCGGTCGGCTAATCGCCCGCCAATCGCCCACGCTAGATCAACAGCCCTAGAAACGATCAAGGCCCGGCTCAGGACCGCGGAGATCGAAGCGGCCCAAAATGAGGAAGGCCGCTAACGCCCATCCCTTGGCTGAGAGCGCCCCAAACGTCGTTCCGGGGTACTCGTCCGCGCGAACGGCGAGAAGGTGTGACAGAGGGATTCGCGCGGGCGAGTACCCCGGCCCGCGGGGGGCTGGGGGTCGCGAGACCCCCGCTTCGAGCTCGATCAGCCGACTTTGCTCCACCTACGGCCTCTTCGCTCTGAAGCACAGCGCCCAAGATCCCCAGTGGTCGGACACCCTAGTGAGCTTGCTTGGCGAGTTCCCAACGTCCGGCAACATCGCTCTTGCTGACCCAGATCGGCTTACCAGGTTTGAGATTGCTGCATATAAACCAGATTGAACATGAGCGATCACCCAAGAGGGCAATGAGCGAAATAACGGATATCCACTATCCGTATATAGCTTTAGTGAGTGTTTTCCCCTCGCCGACCATCCATACTATCTTCCTATTCCTAGCGCGGACCTCTTCCAAAAGATCTACTACATCATCTCCAGTGGAGGCACTTTTTATCAATATGTTGACCACGGTTCCCGCCAGTACCGAAATGAAGGGCTTAATACTTGCGATCACGTCAGGAACGGTAGGAACCCCATGGATAACTGCGTTTCTCTGCCTAAGTGCACGGTTAAGCATTACATCAAAGCGCTGGACATATTGCGCAATTCGTTCCCTACAGAAGGATGGATCTGATCCTACCTTGGCCA
>NZ_BAAATZ010000056.1:0-719 GCF_039533685.1 Actinocorallia aurantiaca
GGCGACATGACGGCGGGCGGGTAGGAGTCGGGGACGGCCAGCGGCGCGGACTCAGCGGCCGCCGGGAGGCCGTCCAGGCGCGTCGCGTCGTGGTCGATGTCGTGCTCGTGGGGGGCGTTCATGACGTCTGCACCTCCTGCAGGACCGGGCGCAGGGTGGCAAGGAGCCGCTGGCCCTGACGCTCACTCAGGCCCAGACGGCGGCCGAGCTCGGCGCCCTTGATGTCGGGGTCATCGGCCAGCAGCCGACGCGCCCGGTCGGTGTGGTCGTCGGTCGCGACGACGCGCGGACGGCGGCCGACCGGCTTCATGTCGCGCGACACCTCGTCGGCCACGGGCAGCGGCCGCACGTTGTCGGGCGTCATGTCGCCCTCATCGATGTCGCCTTCAACGGCCGTCGTGTCGCGGTCAGATGTCGCGGTCGGCGTCGCGTTGTCGGGCGACATGACGGCGTCAAAGTCGGGCGTCGCGTCGCCCTCGGATGTCGCGACGACCGCCGTCATGTCGCGGTCGTTGTCGGCCGTCATGTCGCCCTCGTTGACCGCGACGGCGGGCGTCGTGTCGGGGGCGGTGTCGGTCGGGATGTCGGACTGCTGCGACACGACATCCGACACGGCGGCCTCGTCGGCGGCGGCCTTGTGCCGGCTGATGGCCAGCAGGGCGAACCCGCACACGACCATCAGGCCGTCAACGGCCAGGGGGCCGATGACCGCGTTCAGC
>NZ_BAAATZ010000057.1:0-12202 GCF_039533685.1 Actinocorallia aurantiaca
GGGGCCCGGCCTGCTTGGTGCGGTGGCGGGTGAGTGAGACGCGGGCGCACCATCCCCGCCCTCCAGCTCACCCCCGCTTTACAGGACCTGTCGAATGTCAAGGACCACGCAGTTTCCCGGTAGGCGGTTCTTGCCGGTGCTGACAAGAACCGATGGTGGGAACGGCGCATAGTCGGCGGATGAGAAACCGCCACGTAGCTCGCACCGTCTCCATGCTGGCCCTCACCGGAATGCTGACGCTGAGCGCCGCCCCGGCCGAAGCCGCGGCCAAGCCCGAGCACAAGAGCACTTCCCAGGTGCGGGAGCCCGTCGAGCTCTCCAAGGCGGAGCGCAACGAGATCATCGCCAAGCTCAAGAAGCAGGGCGCCCCGGAAAACGTGATCGCCGCCGTGAACAGCGGCCCGTCCATCGGATGGGACGACCGCGGGCCGTACCTGCACGGCTGGGCCCCCTACTGCGACATCCACCTCTTCGTCCCCTTCGAATGGATCTTCCTCATCCCCGGTGTCAGCGTCGGCGGAAGCGGCTGCTGGACCTACTGAAGTCTGTTTCAAAGGTGTTGAAACAGTCCGAAGCGCCGCTGACATGCCGGACCGCTTCACACCCGACGCAGGTTCCTGATCGGCCGGGTCGTCAGCAACGCGGCGCAGACCGCGACGCAGACGCCCGCCGAGACGAACAGCAGGCTCCGCGGGTCGACGGCCTCGGAGACCGGCCCGACCAGCGCCTGCCCGACGGCGACCCCGGAGACCGACCCCGCGACCTCATAGGCGGTCACCCGGTTCAGCACGTCGCCCGGGACCTGCGTCTGGACGCTGGTCGACCACATCACCGACCAGAACGCCCAGGCGCAGCCGCCCACCAGGTGCCCGGCGATCAGCAACGGCAGGGACGGCTCCAGCGCTATCGAGAGCGGGATGAAGGTGAAGCCGAAGATGGCGACGCCGCCCGCCGCCAGCGGCCGCGCCGGCTTCAGCTTGATCGCGATCAGCCCGCCGACGACCGTCCCGGCGCCGAGCCCGGCCATCGCCCAGCCGTAGGCGGCGTCGCCGAGCCGCTCGCCGATCAGCCGCGAGCCCAGTGGGATCTGGGGGCCGAAGACCAACATCCCGAAGAACACCCAGATCACGATCACCGACCACATCCAGGTGCGGGAGCGGAACTCCGTCCAGCCGCGCCGCAGGTCGAACAGGACCGTCGAGGACCGCTTCGGGCCTCCCGCCGGGCGTGCCCTGATCAGCATCAGGCACAGCCCGCTGAAGGCGAAGGTCGCCGCGTTCAGTGAGTAGACGACGCCCGCGCTGGAGAGCGCCATGATCAGGCCGGCCAGTGCGGGTCCGGCGAGCTGCGACCCCGCGTCGGCGATCTTGAGGGTGGCGTTGGCCCGCTGCGGATCGCGTGCGATCAGCGGGATCATGCCGTTGACTCCCGGCTGGAACATCCCGGCCGCGGTACCCGCGAGGGACGAGCAGACGAGCAGCAGCCAGAGCGGCGGCGTCCCGGTCAGGAAGGCCACCGCGACGACGCCCTGGGTCGCCACCCGGACGATGTCGGCCCCGATCATCACGGTCCGGGCCCCGATCCGGTCGGCGAAGACCCCGCCGAAGACGACGAAGCCGACGGCAGCCAGCGTCCACACCGCCAGGACGTAGCCGACGCCCGAAACCCCGTAGATCTTCCCCACGGCCAGCGCGGCGGCGACCTGCATCATCGCGTCGCCGAGCAGCGAGACCGAACGCGCCCCGAAGTACAGGGTGAAATCCCTGGTCCACAGCCTGGACGAGCCCTCCAGACCGACCCCATGGTCGAGAATCGCGGTCATTTAACCTCCATGCCGACCATTCTGAGCAAGATTGCTAAAGTCGGCAGGCGTCCGGAATGACATCATCAGGTACATTCCTGCCATGAGGCATCGCGTGGTCGCGTTGGCCGGTCCGTTGATGGAGCTCTATCCCGTGACCTGCGCGTCCGCCGTGTTCGGCTGGCACGGCACGGAGATCCCCCACCACTACGACTTCAGGATGTGCACCGAGCACCCGGGACCGGTCCGGACCACGCTCGGCGTCGATCTGATCGTCGAACAGGGACTGGTGGCGCTGGCCGAGGCCGACACGGTGCTGATCGCGGGCTGGTGCTCCCGGCCGGACTCCCCCGCGGTGCTGGAGGCCGTCGGGGCGGCCCACGCACGGGGCGCCCGGATCATCGCGGTCTGCGAAGGGGTCTGGATCCCGGCCGCGCTCGGCCTGCTGGACGGCCGCGGCTCCGCCTCGCACTGGGACCTGGTGGACGAGCTCTCGGCCGCCCACCCGCGGGTCCGGTTCGACTCCAAGATCCTCTATATGGACCACGGCGATGTGGCCACCGCCGGGGCGTCGGCCACGACCCTCGACCTCTGCCTCAACCTCGTCCGGAGCGACCACGGCGCCGCGCTGGCGGCCCGGATCGGCCGCCAGTTCGCCGCCGCCCCGTTGCGCGAGGGCGGGCAGCGCCAGTTCCCCGAGCTGCCGACCCGCGGGCCCGTCCCCGACTCGCTGGCCCCGCTGCTGGAGTGGATGGCCGCCCGGCTGGACCAGCCGCTGACCGTCGAGGACATCGCGGCCAGGTCCGGGGTCTCGCCCCGCACCCTCAGCAGGCACTTCACCGAGCAGCTCGGCGTCTCCCCCGGCCGCTGGCTGCTGGAGCGCCGGATCGCGACGACCCGCGCGCTGCTGGAGGAGACCGACCTCCCGATCGAGACCATCGCCCGACAGGTCGGCCTGTCCTCCGCGGTCAACCTGCGCCGTCGCTTCTACGACGCCCTGCGCACCACGCCCGCCGCCTACCGCCGGTCCTTCCGCTGACCTCCGCTCGAACTCGTCCACGGGTGGACCTCGGCCGTCGGGGTGTAGCGCGGGCTTCTTTATCTGACGCGCATCGGTGCATGATGTTCGTCGTCCTGCTGCCGCTCATCGTGGCGACCTGGCAGATGCCCGACCCTCCCGCAGACGAAGACGAATTCGGCGACGAGGCCGCCCGGGGCACGGTGCTCTGAGGGGCTGCTGGAGGGCCGCCGCGCGAGCGGCAGGCCCGACCCGCTCAGCCCGCACGAACGGGATCACACGGAGATCACTCATCGGTGAGCGGACGGAAAGCCCGATCTCGCCGGGGGCGGAAGCCGCGACCATCTTGCCGCCCTTCTATCCGCGAGGCCCGTACGACAGGGATCAGTGCGGGCGGATGGCGGTGCCGAGGATCTGCGGGGAGGCGGGAAAGGGCATGGTGGTGTCGGCGGTGGACAGGTGGGTGAGCTGCTCGATGGCGAAACCGGCGGTCCGGATCGCGGCGGCGGTGTCGCGGCCGCAGTGGCAGCCGCCGCCCAGCCGCGGCCAGATCGTGGCGTCCAGGAGTCGCTGGGCACGGGCGCGGGTGGGGTTCGGGGAGCGGACGTGCTCCAGGAAGCGGAGGCTGCCGCCGGGTTTCAGCACGCGGGTGATCTCGGCCAGGGCGGCCGGTACGTCCGGGACTGTGCATAGGACCAGGGAGGCGACGGCGGCGTCGCACTCACCGTCGCCGACCGGGAGCCGTTCGGCGAGGCCGTCGACGACGGTGACGGGGACGGGTGCGGCCGCAGCTGCGCGTTCGGCGATGCCGCGGAGGAACGCTTCGGGCTCGACAGCAATCACCCGGGTGACGGTGGGTGGATAGTGCGCGAAGTTCAGGCCGTTGCCCGCGCCGATTTCGACAACCGTTCCGGACAGGTCGGCCAGCATCGCCCGGCGGTGCCGGGCGATGCCCCGCTCCAGGGAGTGGCTGAACCGGGCGTAATAGCGGGCGAACAGCGGATGGCTGACCGAGGAGGACACCGAGTCCCCTTTCCTTGAGCCGTGGGTGAGAGAAGCCCGAACAGCGTCGCGGACGACCGGAGCCCCCAGCAGCCGCCTCATGGCAGGGTAAGCGCCGAGAACGGTGATCGTCATACCGCGTCTGAACGAACCCGGTCAGACGGAGGTCGCCTGTGAATGACACGGCACGCCACTGACCACTGCCCCTTGGTAGGCCGACACCGCAAGGCCGGTGAGAGAAGCGAGGTCGAAGCCGGCCTGCGGGATCTCAACAAGGATGACGGCGAAGGATGAGGCACGTTGAGGCAGAAACAAAGTGCTCGACGCACTACGCGGACGGCCCATGACCTCGGGCGGGTCACGGGCCGCCGTCAGACGTCAGTCCTGCTTCTTGAGCCCGGACGCCAGCCGCCCGAACTGCCCCCGGGTCAGAGCAAGGTGTCCGAGGCCTGGGTTCTTGGAGTCCCGAACACCCACACCTGACGGGAAACACGCCACCTCGACACAGATGTCGTCGTTAGTCGTGCCGCTGTAGGAGCTCTTCCGCCACTGCACCGCCATACCTGCACTCCATCACTCGCCGAATGACCCGTCGCGACTCTTCCTCGGAGGCGGCCTGCTGCCCTATGAGGTCGAATTCGATGATCAGTTCCCGGACTTCACCGGGCGTCTCCACCAGCCTGCCACCGTTACGCGCACCGATATAGGCAAGATCGCGAGTCTTCAGGCTGATGGCCCTCATCGGCCCGTCCTGCCCCAGATGCGAGCCTGAAGACTTCGGAACGATCCGTACCGAGACGTTCGGACGTTTCCCCATGTCCAGGAGATGTTGAAGCTGCTCTCGCATCACCTCGCGGCCGCCCACTTCGATCTCGAGAGCGCCTTCGTCCAGGAGAAGCCAGACATACGGCGGCACCTCTCGCTCGAAGATGGCCGCGGTCTTCTTTGCCCGGGCAGTGACGGCCGCCTCGACGTTCACCCCGACCCGTGCCGCCAACAGCGCACGAATGTAGGCCTCCGTCTGGAACCCGGTCGGGATGATCTGCCCGTGATAGATCCTGATGATCGTCGCTCGTGCCTCGTAGTCGGCGTACTGGCGCTGCCATTCCGGATCGTGCCCCATGCACGCGAAATACAGCAGCGTCTGGATCAGCGCACCCGTCCCGTACCTCTGGTCCAGCAACGCGGCCTGCCGCTCATCGATACGCAGCCTTCCCGCCTCGATGTTGGAAACCGTCGAACGGGCGGCATTGATGATCACACCCACCTGGGCCAGCGTCAGACCATGGAGTTCCCGCAGGTGGCGCAGCTGGAACGACAGCAGATGCCACAGCGAGAGCTGCGGATCCAGCGGATCGCGCAATTTGGGCATACCACCTCCTTGTTTTCGTGTTTGGAAAACACAACGGAGCGTAGCCACGCGATGCGATTCTCGTAACGGAATCAGCAAACCCGCTCTTGGGAGACCTCGTGAGAACCATGACCGACGAACTGAACATCCGCCTGCTCGCCTGCCCCACCGCCGCCCGCCTGGCCCGCACCCTCATCGCCCGCCGCATCACCACGTGGGGCTACACCCACCGCCTGGACGACGTCCTCCTCGTAGCCAGTGAACTCATCACGAACGCGAGCAAGGCCGCCCCCAACTCGCGGATCAAGCTCCGCCTGAACCACAACAGCCAGGGCATCTTCATCTCCGTCTGGGACCCGGCTCCCGCCCTCCCCATCGCGAAGCCGACCACCGAACTCACCCTCGAAGCCCTCGATGCTTCCCCGAACACCTGGGACAACGGCGGCGGCTGGGGGCTCCCCCTCGTCGAAGCTCTCTCTTCAACCTGCGGCCATCACCCCGTCCCTTCGGGCGGAAAGTGGGTCTGGGCCTCCCTCGACGCCTAACCCATCAGGTCGCAACGAACCCTCTGCCTTCAACTTCGCCACCAGCCTGCCTACGGGCGGGTCCTTTGATCGTTCATGTTTGCTGCCTGTACTTAGCGGCGAGTAGTTTGCGGGCGAGCGCGGCCCCACGCTCATAGCCATCAGGGTTGGCCTGCCCAGCAACCGGCACGGGCCTGTCCCACGGAGCGCTCTGAGGTGCGTAACGGTCAGGCTCGCTACTGATGGCCTTGGCGATGTAGGTCAGGGGGTTGCGCACCTCCCGGCCGTTGAGGATCTGACGGCAGACCTTCTCCGCCCACGAACGATCTACGGGCTGCCCGGTGTAACCAGCAAGCAACGCGGCGACCGTTTCGCCGAGGCTCGGAGCTTCCTGCGTCTTCCTGCCAACCGTGCTGGACGTCCGCTGCTGATCTTCCGCGTCCGCCCTTGATGGAGGGATGCTTGATGGAAGTGTTTGATGGCGAAGCCCCTGGAGGCTTCCTTCAAGACGCTCGCCGCTTCCTTCAAAAGGCTGCTCCGCTTCCTTCGAAGTTCCATGAAGGAAGCGCCCAGGGGTTTCCTTCGAGGACGGGGGAAGGAAGTCTCCGCATGCTTCCTTCAACGCTGGTGCGACTTCCGTCGGATCAGCCATCGGCGCTTCCTTCTTAAACGGTGGGGCCGAGAGGATCTCGTCGCGCCGGGCGTAGACCTCGGCAGGCACCGATGCGGCGTAGACCGATGCCCGCCTGATGGTCGTCCCTCCAGTCCCGCGCCGGGCCCCTCCTCGTTCGATCAAGACCAACCACCCGGCCGCAACCGCACGACGGAGGAGCTTCTTCCATGTCTCCTCATGTGGACCAAACAACGCCAATCCTGCGTTACCCGGTCGCGCCCCGCCCCCGCTGATGCCATCCATGAAGACGCCGAGGGCGAGCAGCCGGAATCGGTCGGCCTCAGGGAAGTCGTTCATGAGGACGAGCCGCTCCCACTCAAACCGGCCAACACGGACGGGCTCCGTCTTCGAAGCAGCCCCAGCTGGTCGAGCCTCCTCATCGCCTGAGGCCATCAGACGACCGTCCCTCCGTCATGTTGCTGCGTGTTGATCCGCTCCCCGACGTCCAACCAGCAGGGATGCCACCCAACACAGCTACGGGGCACGCCTCTACTGCGAGTGCAAGCAACTGTCACACCCGGACCGGGAATGTCCCGGAGACAATTTCATCGCACGCCACGTCCATGGCCGCGAGTGTACAGACAGACAGAGAAGGTCGCAGCAAACAACCAAAGTTTGCAGGTCGTTGCGCTAATCTGTCGCCATGGCAGATTCGTTGCGCCCTAGCGACGTTGCCGCTCTCCGGTTCCGAGAGCTGCGCAAGCGGCGAGATCTCACCGTCCAGCAGGTGGTCGATGCGCTGAGGGACCTCGGCATGACCGAACTCACGACGTCCGTGATCACCAACCTGGAGCTCGGACGGCGAGACGGCTCAGGACGCCGACGCATGACGCTGGAAGAGCTGATCGCCCTGGCCTACGTGCTCGACGTCCCTCCTCTGGAACTCCTGGCCCCCCTCGGCCAAGACGTCACGGTCACGATCCTCCCCGGCCTAGAAGTCGGGCCGTACGAACTACGAAACTGGCTAACAGGCAACAGCCGCCTTGGAAACCGACCCACGCCTGACGACCCGGAAGGCATGCGGTTCTGGAACATCACTAGCGAACCGATTCGGCTCTATGACCAGTTCGCCCAGGCATCCAAGACGCTGCACCAGGCAGACCTAGAGGGACGCACGGCCGAGAAGATCGGCGACCCCCAGCGAATCCAGACGACACGCACGACCTACGCCGATGCGCTCCAAGCGTGGGCCGAGGCGCTTAACCGGATGCACGCAGCGGGGATGGAGCCTCCCGCCTACGTCCCTAAGTGGGCCGCGGACGCCATCGAGTTCGGGTTCCTCAACGACCAGAGCTGAACCGCGGTACCCGAAATCCCTCAACTACTCGCCGCCTTTCCGCCGGCCTCCTAATGATCAGTGGGCGCTACTGAAAACCTTGCTGCTTGCGAATAAACCGTCGGCAATGTCTCCGTTACTCGATCAGATGCAGTGCGTGGAGCTCTTGAGGCGCGGGTCTCAGTCGTCCGCAGCCACGATCAGGAGCACGCGGTGGGTCATGCGGTCTATCGAGACGAACTCGTGAAACTCAGTGTGGACACCGCCCCAATCGTGGAGTGACGTCCGAGCCAACTCCTTCAGCTGGTAGCTGCTCGTGGCCTGGCGAAGCGGCGCAAAGACCTCAAGCTCCAGCGTCTCGTTGAGAGCATCGGGCACCGACCCGTGCAGCCTGGCCCAGCTGGCAAGAGCATCGACGGCGGTTGAGTTCGTCACCGCTACATAGTCGTCGACGCCGATGCGATCCACCCAGTACGGGCCGTGTCGGATCCCTTCTGCATCGACGCCGCCGCCGGCGTAGTCGTCTCGGAACTGCTCTTGACCGATGAGGGAACGGAGGAGGGTCATATCGTCGGTGTCAGGCATGCTCAGCCTGAAGCATTTGATGTCGACCCAGCGGAAGCCGTGGGCACCACTATCGAAGGCGAAGCCACGAAAGTTGATGAACGCCTGATCGTGATAGCTGAGCACCTGCACGGAGACGACCTTAGCCATCCACCGGAAGTCGCCCCCAAGGCCCCGCCCTATGCTGGACGAGTCCACGATCAAGCCGTCCGCGCGAATACGACACAGTTGGATACGACAGCCTGCCAGTAAACCGTCCGATGTTCGGAGTCTGGCCTGGTGGCATCTGGTGTTCAAATCCCCTTCAGACCGTGTGCTCGTTGGCAAGGGTGCTCTGTCGGCTCGCCCTGAGCAGGGCCTGCGGGAGGGGTCTTCGCGAGGGTTCAGATTCGGATTGAATGTCCCGATGACGGTCCGACCTCCCGCTGACGTAGTCGCGGCTCTCGACGGTGCTTTCGCCGCCGCCCCGCGCCCGACCAACATCGACGCCTGTTCCTGCTGCATCCGGGCCGAGGAGATCGCCGTCCTGCTGAACACGCCCCGCCAGCGGCTGCAGGTGGATGATCTGGTCGCCTACGGCGTGCACGTGATGAACACGGTCGGTGGAACCGAAGACCTTCGCTACTTCGCGCCTCGCCTCCTGGAGCTGTCACTGACCCCTGACGGCATGACCTGGCCGGACCTGGAACTGATCTTCATCAAACTCGGCCAGGCGAACTGGTGGTCCTGGCCCGAAGCGATGATCCTCAAAGAGCTGATGGACGCCTTGTGGATCGACGTCCTCACCCACGACCCCTCCTGGGTCGGCACCGGGGAACTGCTCTGCTCACTGGGCAGCGCCCAGCCGAGCATCGCCCACCGGCTGCACGACTGGTCGGCCCTGCGCACCGCGGCGGCCATCGCGAACCTCCACGAGTTCCTCACCACCGAGACCGAGATCAAAGACAGACGGCTGGTCGCACAGAACGCCTACTGGGACACCGCCAGCACGACCTACACCGAACTGTCCACTTGGCTCAACGACGGCCCAGCACTCGCCGCCGTCGAAGCGGCCATCGCCGCACACACCTCCGAAGCGGTCCAGGCTCAGCTGACCGCCATCCGCGACCGACTGCTCCCAACCCGCTAAACCACCTCGAAACAACATGAGCGAGCCTCGCATCACTCAGGAAGATCATCTGCGGCGCAACACGAATACGACACAGTTGGATACGGCAGGGCGCCAGTAAAAGAGATGGGCTATCCGTCCGCACGGACCAAGCAAAGACGTAAGTACAGCCATGGGTCGACAGCTCCGCTCTCGGCTTAACTTATGACATCACCCCCCACGAGGGACGATGTCGCCTTATGCACATAACACACCCGCCCTACCTACTGCAGTACCTATTCGCCACCCACCCAATCGAACCGCGCACCAATGGATACCTCGAACAGGGTCACAACGATGGAATCGAATCCCTACAGAATTATCCTCGGCCCTAGGCTTTAGACATAAAAATCTTGATCCTTCCCGTGTAGCTGGATACGGACTAATGGCTAACGGGGTAGGAAGACGATAGGCTGACTTCTGTGACTGAGCTTGTTCCAGGTGTATATGAAGATCTTGTGACCGAGGGTTTGCAGGAGCAGCTGCAAACGATCGATGGGAAGTTGGTGTACCGCCAAGATCTGGATGAGGCCGAGGTAAGCGAACTCCTCGTCAAGCACCTGGCAACACTCACGCGGCGAGCTCTGCGCATCGCTGGAGAACGAAGCAAGGAATCGGTCGCTGCTCAGGTAGCCACAGCTAATCGAATTGCAGATGCAATCTCGATCCTGGTTGCCGAAGCTGCAGATAGAAGCGACCAGATAGCAGACAGCCATGATTTGCTGCTAGAAATATCCACTAACATTCAACCGGATGAACATGTAACTCGGTTCCAGCGTCCAGATATTCCCCTTTCCTCAAGCGCACTCCTTGTCAATGGCCGAGACCAGCCAAAGATCGGGCCCGAGGTAATCAAGGAGCTCGATTCTGCCGATGAGGTAGATCTCATATGCGCTTTCGTTAAGTGGCACGGAATTCGCCTTATCGAAGATGCTCTTCGAGATTTCGTTGGACGCGGAGGAAAGCTTCGCGTTATTACAACCACTTACATGGGAGCTACAGACCAAGCAGCCGTTGATCGCCTAGTAGAACTTGGAGCCGAGGTAAAGGTCTCATACGACACGAGACGAACCAGGCTGCATGCAAAAGCATGGCTATTTCACCGAAAGTCAAAGCTTGATACAGCTTATATAGGGTCGTCAAACCTATCCCGCTCCGCAATGCTTGATGGACTTGAGTGGAACGTCCGTCTAGCTCGAGCGGAACAAGAAAGCATTATTAAGACTTTTGCTGCCACCTTTGAAGAGTACTGGAGTGACCCCACCTTCGAGGAATACGATCCTAAACGGGACCGTGGGCGTCTTAAAGAGGCTCTAGCAAGCAGTGGCAAGATTAGCCAGGCCAATTCGCTTACAATCGCTAATATTGATGTAAGGCCTTACGGGTATCAGCAAGAAATACTCGATGCGCTAGAGGCTGCTCGAGTCGAGCACGACCACAGACGAAACCTTGCAGTCATGGCAACAGGGACTGGCAAAACGATTGTCTCTGCGCTTGACTACAAGCGATTGCGCGAAGCAGGAGAAGTAGAATCACTTCTTTTCGTTGCCCATACTAAAGAAATCCTCGAGCAGAGCCTTCACACGTTCCGAACAGTCCTCAAGGACGGATCGTTTGGAGAGCTATTTGTCGATGGACAGAATCCAACTGAGTGGAAGCATGTGTTTGGCTCCATCCAGTCGCTCCGCAACTTGTCGAATCTTCCTAAAGACAAGTTCCAGATGGTCATTGTGGATGAGTTTCATCATGCCGCTGCGAAATCCTATTCGAATCTTCTAGAGCACCTCGATCCACATATTCTACTTGGCCTAACCGCGACTCCAGAACGCACCGATGGCGAAGATATCCTGCACTGGTTCGACGGGCGAAAGCCGACTGTTGAACTTCGCCTTTGGGAAGCTCTCGAGCAGGGAATTCTAGTTCCCTTCCACTACTTTGGGATACATGACAATGTAGACCTATCCCATGTCACCTGGAAGCGTGGTTTGGGGTATGACGTCAGCGAGCTCACAGAGCTGTACACCAACTTGGATAGTCGCGTAAACATCATTGCCCAATCGATAGAGAACAAAATAGCCGATGTATCCCTAATGAAGGCAGTCGGGTTCTGCGTTAGTATTAAGCACGCCGAATATATGGCGACTCAATTTAATGAACGTGAAATTCCCTCTCGTGCAATCACCTCAGCGATGAGTAGCGAGCAACGCAAGAATGCCTTGATTGAACTTAAGAATGGGGAACTTAAGGCCGTATTTGCTGTTGACATATTCAACGAAGGAGTTGATGTCCCTGCCATCAATACTGTCCTTTTCCTTCGTCCAACTAACAGCGCTACTATATTTCTCCAGCAACTTGGACGTGGCCTAAGAATTACTCAGGATAAGCCTGTCCTCACGGTTCTAGATTTTGTAGGACACCAGCGCAAGGAGTTCCGCTTTGACAAGCAACTCAGTGCACTGACAGGGATCACACGTGGAAACCTTGAAGATGCGATCACGGAGGGATTCCCCGTACTCCCAGCAGGATGCGCAATCGACCTGGACCGGGAAGTAAGCAAAGCCGTTCTCAATAATATTAAGCAAGCTCTAGGGTTCCGCGCTGCTGAAGTTGTAACAGAACTCAAGACTATAGGCGGCGATCCCACCCTGGCTGAATTTTTGCAGAAGACAGGCAGGGAACTCGAAGATCTATATTCTGGAAATCGTGGTGGCTGGACCCGGATCCGACGTCAAGCAGGCCTCGACAACCGCCCTATCCACGATTTGACGAGCGATGAGGCATTGGGACGTGCGTTCGGCCGAATACTGCACCTGGATGACCGGGAACGCCTTAATTTCCTCCAGCAG
>NZ_BAAATZ010000058.1:0-930 GCF_039533685.1 Actinocorallia aurantiaca
ATCACCCCGACACCCTGCAATCCGCCAACGACTTCGCCGTCACCCTGTATGCCTTGGGGCGGCGCAAGGAAGCGCTCGCTCTCGTTGAGGACACTCTGCAGCAGCGTCGCAGGGTGCTGGGTGACGACCACCCCGACACGGTGAGGTCCGTCATTGCTGTCGTCGAAGCGCTGGAGGGGACGGGACGGCGCAAGGCCGCCCGTGGTCTAAGGAAACTCATTCCCAGCCAGAGAAAACGACGGCGCAGTGATGGATAAAACCATTCGCGTTGAAGAGGCCGTACGCGTGCTGCTCGTTGCGTACGTCGGCGAGCGAGCACGAAGCGGGGGCTGCCGCCCCAGCCCCCGCTGGCCGGAGCACTCGCCCGCGCGAATCCCTCTGTCACATCGTCCCGCCGTTCGCGCAGGCAAGTACTCCGGAACGATGCGGGGGACTTCCCCTGAATGACACGTTCTGTAGCCGGGCGCTGTAGGCGAAGAAGAGGCCAAATGGACTGGAGGCACGGCCGATCTTGCTAACACTGTGCTAACGATGGGAGCGGATGGCTGTGGACAGCGGTGGACTACGACGACGGCGCTCCGCAGGTCACGAGACTGATCTGAACGAGGGCGGACAGCTTCGATCTTGCTTGTAAACAGCAGATCGTGAGTTATAACCTGCGAATGGCAAGCAAATGGTATTTGCAATGCCAGTGCTTCAGTTGCATCGCTGCATGTGGCTTCAGTTAACTAGGCATCCAGTCATACCAACTACTCCTATAAACCCACTTGCTCTTCCAGCTGTCATCAGTGTTCTGGTATCGGACGTACAGTCTCCACGAGAGTCGTGTTACATCTTGACACCACCATCGGCCGGTTTCATTATTGTCCATTGATGACCGGCTGGCCGATATCTCATTGAGAGTCTGCCACAGTTCCGGCTTATTGGGCG
>NZ_BAAATZ010000059.1:0-1035 GCF_039533685.1 Actinocorallia aurantiaca
CGCCCCGTCGCGCAGGAGTGGGAGGCCTCCGGCCGCTATCCCACGGAGATCGTCGAGGGCATGAAGGACCTGGGCCTGTTCGGGCTGACCGTCCCGGAGGAGTACGGCGGCCTGGGCGTGGACATGGTGTCCTTCGCGCTGGTGTTCGAGGAGATCTCCAAGGGGTGGATGGGCATCGCCGGGATCCTGGGCAGTCACTCCCTGGCCTGCTGGATGATCAACAAGCACGGCACGCCCGAGCAGAAGGCCCGGCTGCTGCCCGACCTGGCCACCGGCAAGCGCCGTACCGGCATCGGCCTCACCGAGCCCGGAGCGGGCACCGACCTCCAAGGGATCGCGACCACCGCGCGCTTGGAGGGCGATTATTACGTCGTCAACGGCAGCAAGACGTGGATCACCAACGCCCGCCACGCCGACCCCCTGCCCGTCCTGGTCAAGACCGACCCGACCGCCACGCCCGCCCACAAGGGCATGTCGGTGCTGCTCATCGACGCCGACACCCCCGGCTTCACCGTCTCGCGCGACCTGCCCAAGCTCGGCTACAAGGGCACCGAATCGTGCGAGATCACCCTCGACAACGTCCGGGTGCACAAGGACAACCTCCTGGGCGGCATCGAGGGCCGCGGCATGCAGCAGGTCCTGGGCGGTCTGGAGGTGGGGCGCATCAACGTCGCCGCGCGCTCTCTGGGGATCGCGCAGGCCTCCTACGACGAGGCCCTGGGCTATGCGGCGCAGCGGGAGGCGTTCGGCAGGCCCATCCACGACTTCCAGGCCGTCCAGCTCAAGATCGCCGAGATGGGCATCAAGGTCCAGGCCTCCCGCCTGCTGGTCTACTGGGCCGCCTCCCAGGCAGATGCGGGACACCGCGTCGACATGGAGGCCGGCATGGCCAAGACCTTCGCCTCCGAGGCCGCCATGGAATGCGCCCTGACCTCCATGCAGGTCCACGGCGGCTACGGCTACTCCAAGGAATTCGTCGTCGAACGCCTCTTCCGCGACGCGCCCTTGATGAGCATCGGCGAGGGCACCAACGAC
>NZ_BAAATZ010000060.1:0-722 GCF_039533685.1 Actinocorallia aurantiaca
GGCCACCGTGGAGACCGGCACGACCGAGGCGATCCGGGCCGGGCTGCTGTTCCCCGTGGCCGACCCGCACGCCGGGGAGGGCAACCGCGCCGCCGAATACCTCCTGTGCATCCCGCTGGAAGACGCCCGGAAGGCGGCCGAGGACGCGCCCAAGGGCTCTCCGGAGCCGACCGAGGACACCGCCCCGGACAACATCCCCCCCGCCGACCCTGACGCCCACCCCGCCCTGTCCACAGACGCCTCTTCCAGCATGTGTATGAAACTCGGACCCCTACCTCCGGAGGCTCTCTCTACTGATGAAGAGAACCTTTCGCGGGCGCACGCGCGAGGCGCGGGCGGGGATCTGTCCGACGACGCTCCCGAGAGTGAATCAGACAAAAGGACTGAAGACTCAGCGAAGAGGGTGTTTCCGGACGCTCCGGCACGGCCGTTGAGCGAGCCCGTGCCGTGCGGCGGGTGGACCCAGCGCCAGCGTCTGCGGGCCGCTGAGGCCCTGCGGGCCGCCTCCCCGCTGTTCCGGAGGGCCTCGGCGCGGGCCCTGCGCAGCGTCCTGACGCCTTTCTGGCGGGCCGGGTGGACCGGGCGGGACGTGCTGTACGCCGTCGACCACCAGCCGGACGGCGTCCCGTGGAGCGCCTACGACGTGGCCGAGCTGCGCAACCCGGCATCGTTCATCACCTGGCGACTGCGGTCCTGGCTGGACGGGGACGGGGAGCCGCTGC
>NZ_BAAATZ010000061.1:0-516 GCF_039533685.1 Actinocorallia aurantiaca
TTTACGGCGTGGACTACCAGGGTATCTAATCCTGTTCGCTCCCCACGCTTTCGCTCCTCAGCGTCAGTACAGGCCCAGAGAACCGCCTTCGCCACCGGTGTTCCTCCCGATATCTGCGCATTTCACCGCTACACCGGGAATTCCGTTCTCCCCTACCTGCCTCTAGTCTGCCCGTATCGGATGCAGACCCGAGGTTAAGCCTCGAGCTTTCACATCCGACGCGACAGACCGCCTACGAGCTCTTTACGCCCAATAATTCCGGACAACGCTTGCGCCCTACGTATTACCGCGGCTGCTGGCACGTAGTTAGCCGGCGCTTCTTCTGCAGGTACCGTCTTGATTCGTCCCTGCTGAAAGCGGTTTACAACCCGAAGGCCGTCATCCCGCACGCGGCGTCGCTGCATCAGGGTTTCCCCCATTGTGCAATATTCCCCACTGCTGCCTCCCGTAGGAGTCTGGGCCGTGTCTCAGTCCCAGTGTGGCCGGTCGCCCTCTCAGGCCGGCTACCCGTCGTCG
>NZ_BAAATZ010000062.1:0-1018 GCF_039533685.1 Actinocorallia aurantiaca
ACTTCGACGTACCTGATTGCGGTACGGAGGAAGTTCTGCCAGAACCGGGCGTAGGGACCTCATCACAACCAGACGTAGAGGCTCCATCAGAGCCGGATATGGACGTTCCGTTGCAGCCGCAACCATCGGTGAAGTCTGACGATAAACCGAGTAGTGCCTCGGGCCCTGCTGCTACCAAGTCAGAGGACAGCAATTCACCCAGTAATCCGACAACGTCCCCCTCTTTTCTTGCAGGTCGCTGCAAAGGTGATCCTTCTGGTCGCATTGTGGAGAACCTCTCCGCTACTAGCGACGAGTCAGGATATAAGGTTGCTATTAAGCCTGGCGACAAGGGCGGTGTCTCGTGGTACGCAGACAACAATAAGATTGCTGCCGCAACTTCGGATATGTGGGATATCGCAAAGCCTTGCATTTTGGCACTACCACTTTCGTTGAACAGCGAGCAGCCGAAGAGTCTTTACTATCAACTAAACTGCCACTTCTGGGGTCAGCGGTTTCAGTGGGCCGGCTTTTCCTTCGGGGGCACTTACGATCTGGAGACTTGGCGTTCTGCAGAGATGATCCCTAGTAGCAATATTCAGTTGCAGCTGTTCTATGCCCGAACGGCTTGCAACTGGACATAGCTCATTGCCTATGGCCTTGCATTAATCCAGAAGGCAAGGATGGCTAAAAAGCTCACCATGAAAGAAAATATTATCGCCACTGCAAGAGCAATAGTCAATAGTGGCCAAAACTTCTCTGCACCCAGTCTCGGTGTTCTTGCATGAGATAAACGGTTCAATGGCTGCACCTGCCGCCCGAGAAGAAATGCACACAAGATCATTACTATTGCACAAATCAGTTGCACTAAAAATAAAGACAATGCCAGCAAGGAAAGATTGGACTCATTCATATCCTCTATCAATTATATTTATTTGCACAATCTATTGTCAATTTCAATGTAGAGATAGCGAAGGATGGATAAAATAAATGAATCGGCAACTGTTTCACGTCCTGCCATCTGCATGTTCAGTCATAT
>NZ_BAAATZ010000063.1:0-2248 GCF_039533685.1 Actinocorallia aurantiaca
CGAGGGCTACGTGTCGTTCACCGCCGCCTCGGAGGGCGTGGCGGAGACCCTGCGGCGGCGTAACGAAAGAGACGGCGGAACCGGTGCGGTGTAACGAAACGAGTCACGACGAAGGGCAGCACATGAACGTCAATCTCACGATCGTCAACCAGGTCGACGCGGCCGCCGGCGGCCAGGGCTCCCAGGTGCCCGTCCAGGCGACGAGGAAGGTTCCGCCGACGGACCGGCGCCGCGGCCGCCCGGTGCGCATCACCGTCGACCTGGACCCCGCCGACTACCGCACGATGCGCCGCCTCGTCGCCGAGCTGGGAGAGGCCACCGACACCCCGACGCTGGCGCACTCGGCGATGTGGCGGGCCCTGCTCCACCTGGCCGCCGACGACGAGCAGCTCCTGGCGCGCGTCGCCGAGCAGCTGCGGGCCGACTCATCGCAGTAGTGCAGTCCATGCAGTAACTACGGCGCATCTCGTGGGAGCATCTCGCGCATGACGTTGAGCGTTGCCCTGATCAACCTGAAACCCGGCACGGCCAAGACGACGACGGCGGTGTGGTTGGCGCACGCCCTGCACGAACTCGGGGAGCCGGTGCTGTTCGTCGACGCCGACCCGGCCGCCTCGGCGCTGGAGTGGTCGGACCTGGCCGGCGGATTCCCGTTCCGGATCGTCGGCCTGCCCACCCGCGAGCTGCATCGCCGAGTCGCCGAGATCGTCCGCCCCGGGGAGTCCGTCATCATCGACACCCCGCAGATGGAGGACCACGAGGCGATCGTGAAGTCGGCGATGCGCTACGCCGACGAACTGCTGCTGCCCGTGGCTCCGCACGGCATCGAGGTCAACCGCATGTCGCCGGTCATCAACGCGATCGAGGATCTGGACGTGGTGCGCCCGGTGGCGCCGCGGTTCTCGGTGGTCCTCAACCGCATCAACAAGTCGTCCTCGGCCCCGGCCGACTACCGGCAGATCCTCACCGAGCAGGGGTACGAGGTGCTGCAGACCATGTTCCCGTTCGTGGTCCGCTACTCCCAGTCCTTCGCCATGGAGGTGAGTGCCGCCGGCACCGAGGCCGAGGAGTTGGCGCGCGAACTCCTCAAGCGTTCCGAGGCCGCCCGGTGAGCGCCGCCAAGAAGACCGCAGCCGAGGCCCGCCGCGAGGCCGCCCAGCGCGCGGCCGCCCGGCGCGTCGACCGCGACGCCGCCCCGGCCGGGCAGACGGCGGTCAGGTCCAAGCCTGTGCGGATCACGGTCGACCTCGTGCCGCAGCTTCACCGCCGACTGTCGGCCTGGACGCATCAGGCCGCCCTGGACCTGGACGCGCCCCGCCTCCCGCTGGCCGAGGTGATGCGCGCGTTCATCCGCCTCCTGGACGACCCGGCGGTGGAGGCCAAGGTCCGCCAGGCGTTGCGCGAGCACCTGGACGAGGCCGCGCAGTAATGCAGTCGCCACCGTAGCTACTGCAGACATGGCGAAGCCCCCCGGACGATTCCGGGGGGCTTCGCCTGTGGGGGTGCGGGATGGGGGTGTCGGGGGTCCGGGGGCCTTCAGAGGGGGGTTTCCCGACCCCCCACAACCCCCCCACGACCCCCACACGGGCGGGGCGTTTGCCCTGCTCAAGGGTCCTGTGGGGGTCCCACGTGGGGGGGTCGTGGGGGTGTGGGACTCCCACGTGGGGGTCGTGTGGGGGTCAGGCCGCCCAGTTGCGGACGTCGTCGGGGACGTCCAGGCGGCCGGCCTGGACCTGCTCGGCGGCGGTCAGCAGGTGCGCCTTCTCGTAGCCGCGGCGCGGTCGGCCGTTGCGCTCGAAGGCGTTCGGCAGGGTGCTGACGCCCAGTCCGCCGAGCAGCTCGGCGAGGCGGTGCTTGTTGTCCAGGCCGAGCGCGGCCGCCAGGTCTTCGGAGTGCATCCGGGTGTCGGCGCCGAACGCGCGGATGGCGGCGGCCAGGAACGGCGGGACGGGGCGCACCGGCGCGGGCTCGGGCCGGTCGACGCGCTCGGCGGTGACGACGCGCTCGGCCGTCTCGGTCGGGACGTAGGAGGCGCGGGCCCGTCGGCGGAGTTCTTGCGGGTCGGCCCAGCCGCCGCCGGTGGTGGCCGGGGCGGTGGCGGGGGTGCGGTCGCCGACCAGTTCCAGGTGGCGCTGAACGAGACCGAACGGCTCATCGTCGTCGACGTCCAGGACGTCGTCGTGGTCGTCGTCCAGGGCCAGGAACGCCTTGCGCATCCGCTCGTGGCGCTGGGCGTAGACCGCGCCGC
>NZ_BAAATZ010000064.1:0-658 GCF_039533685.1 Actinocorallia aurantiaca
GCGAACCTGCCGATTCCGCCGGACGGGTATGCCGGTCATGAGTGGGGGATCGAGATTCCCGGGACGCGCAAGGTGCGGGGTGGGAACTCCTATACCTTCCATCGTCGTCTGCGTCCGGAGGACGTGGTGACGGCGACGTGGGAGATCACGGGTGTGGAGGGCAAGACGACCCGGTCGGGGTCGGAGATGCTCATCGTGTCCTCGCGGGCGAGCTACACGGATCAAGACGGTGGCCTGTTGGCGGAGAACGAGGAGACGATCATCTTCGTGGCGTTGGAGGCGGGCAAGTGACGGCGGGGGCGGTTCACCGGGTGGGGGAGGTCGTGCCGGCGTTGGAGCGGCGGATCGGCTTGTCGGACATGGTGGCGTATGCGGGTGCGACGTGGGATTGGTATCGGCTGCATTACGACCCGGAGTTCGTGAAGGCGGCGCGGGTGCCGGGTCCGGTGGTGGACGGGCAGGTGTTCGGGGCTCTTTTGGTGGAGCAGATCCAGGACTGGCTGGGTCCGCGGTGTTTCGTGCGCAAGTTGGACTTCACGTTCAAGGCGTTGGTGTTCGCCGAGGAGACGGTGCGTTGCGAGGGCAGCGTGGTCGAGGTCGGTGAGGACTATCTGGTGCTGGAGCAGCGGGTCGTGGTCGTCGGCCCGGACGGTGAGGT
>NZ_BAAATZ010000065.1:0-503 GCF_039533685.1 Actinocorallia aurantiaca
TCGCGCTTGATGTCGTCGGCGTGGACCGCGCGGAACTGGATGGCGATCTCGTCGGCCAGGGCGCCGAGCATGGCCAGGCCGTCGTGGAGCTGGCGGAGCATCTCGGTCACGGACTCGTGGAGGGGGTACTCGCCCTCCATGCGGGCGGTGTAGACGCGGACGGCGGTGGCGACGTTGACGGGCATCTCACCGAGCGTGTCGAGGTCGCGGGCGACCACCCACATGTCCTCGGGGGCGTAGGACGCGGCGGCGGCGGCCATCTCGGCGGACGCGGTGACGAGCGGGGAACCGGACATGGGGAACCTCCTGTGAGCGGTGCGGGTGTCGGCGGTGCGGCGCTGGGAGCGCTGTGTGGTCGGTGCTTCGGTGGGCTGCTTCGGTGCCTGCTCGGCGGCCGGAGCGGGGGCGGGGACGGTGGGGACGGGCTGCTGGCCGGGGCGGTCCTGCTCGGTCGTCTCGGCGGGGACGTCCTGGACGTCGGTGTCGACCTCGTGCCGCCACCC
>NZ_BAAATZ010000066.1:0-815 GCF_039533685.1 Actinocorallia aurantiaca
GGCCTTGGCGAGATGACCGGCGCGGTGGGGGCAGCAACGGAGCCTGGCCAGGATCTTCCATGACTTGAGCTGCGCGTTTGCGCGTTCGCCGGGTCCGCGGAGCTTGGCGTGGGATCGGTTCGCTCGCTTCTGCGTCTCCGGCTTGTTCTTGCCCTTGTAGGGCGTCAGGATGTGCGGTCCTGCTCCGATGTAGCCTTTGTCGGCCAGGACGAGTAGCCCGCACGTGGCCAGGGAGCGGATGATGCCCCAGTTGCGGGCCGCGGTCAGGTCGTGGATCGAGCCCGGGACGGCTCCGGACACCCACACGATCTGGCCGTCGGGTCCGGCGATGACCTGCAGGTTCACGCCGTGCTTCTTGTGTTTTCCGGAGTAGAACAGCCGGTCGGCGGCCAGGCGGTCGATCGCGATGAGGGTGCCGTCCAGGACCAGGTGGCGCAGCTGGTCCTTCTTGGCTTTCGCCAGCGCCCGATCGAGTCTGGGCGAGCGGGCTGACAGCAGTGTCACGGTCTCGTTGATGTAGCGCCACGCGGTCGTGGTCCCCACGTTGAAACCTGCTGCGAGCTGCGCGAACGTCTCGCCGTTCTTCAGATACGCGACCGTCATGAGCGCCTGCTGCCCCGGCGGCAGGGCCCGGCCTTTGCTCCGCAGCTTCGTGCGGTGTCGGCGGACCAGCCTGGTCACGTAATCCAGGGTCGAGCGCGACAACGGCAGCGAAGAGCGATAGAAAAGCATGCGAAGCCTCTGGTCGGGGGCGTGTGGAGGTCAGAGACCACCCGTCCTACCAGGGGCTTCTTCACGTCCCGGGCCGGCCACTC